>DATBYF010000114.1:0-44175 GCA_036513895.1 Candidatus Acidiferrales bacterium
CCATTCTGGCCGGCGAAGCGCTCGTTCGGCCGCATTTTCGAAATCAGCGATGTATTCGGCCGCGCGTGCGCGTTCGGGCCGCCAGACGTAGCCGCTTGACGGACGTTTGAGATCCACTGCGGAGGTTCTGCGCCCAAGCCATTTGCGCAAGCCGCAATATCTGCCGTAACACACTTCGAAAATTTCCTGCGGCTTAAACATATTGTCTCCTCACGGCAGATTTCGGCGAACTCAGCTCTCGCGTTTCATCTTCGATCGTCGATTATTGGATTGCGGATTGCATTCGAGCGCCGCTAAACATGCGTCAAGGCACTCATGCCAGCCGGCGAGATAGCCTGCGGCGTATTCTTCAGCGAGACGCTGCCGCTCGCGAAATATGCGCTGCATTTCGTGGCTCTCGTGCCGCTCGCGACGCGCCGCATTCCAAGCAATCCCGATGCGCCAAGTGATTTCTCGCGCCGCTGCTGCCAGCCAATGCAACGGCATCGGGAAGTAGACGCCCACACGCCGCTGCGGCTCGTACCATGCCAGGCGCCATCCTCGAGGGATCGGCGCGCCAAATGTGAGCACGCGTCCGATGATGTCGCGTCGTTTCATGTGCAAGATTTATCCTGCGCGCTTTTCATGCGGGCTCGTCTTCTTCTGCTTCCGTGACGCGCCGGCGCACTTGTGGCCCTTCACCGACTCTCAATTCTCGTTTCACGAATACTTGTTTGAGGTTTCGCCATATGAGCGACGCTTCTCGTCCCTGCGGACATTGCGTATTTCTCGCAGTTGCTTCGCCCAGATACCGTGCGCTTTCCGTACGTGCTTTTCCTCAACAGGAGTCTTTGCCTCTATCTTCTTCCCTTATTAGGTATCCACTACTTATCCGTCGCGGAGGTTGAACGATTTCATCGTCTTGCGTACGATCGTCTCCGCAAGTTTGCGTACTCGCCTCCGCATTTCCGCGGGGCCCGTCCGCAAAATTGCGTACTTGCGTCCCACGGAAGAACTTTTTTGCCCTGGTGATTTGGACGATCATGCCGCCCGGAGCCGTCCGCGTTTCGATGTAGCCTGCTTCGCGCAGGACGCGCATCCAGCGCTCGAGTGTTCTCAGCGGGAATCCCGTCTCCTCCTCGATCTCGTGATAGCTGATTGGCTTTCCCCCAAGCACCCAGCCGGTCGTTCCGTTCTGTCGCGTCTGGCGGAGAACCAGCCATCCATAGAGCCACACCGCCGAGCTCATTCGCTCGTAGTGCTTTGCTTCGAAGAGCGTTCCTCGCAGACCGGTGTTGAAATCCTTTCCTCTCATTTCCCTGTCGACTCGTCGAATCTCACATCAAAGACTTCAGATTCTATGTTTCGTAATCGTCTTACGCGGCCGCTGCATTCTCAACAAAGCCCGCAATATGGCAGCTCGACCTTCTTAAATCCGGTGTCTGTCGGACGCAGACGATCAATCCTCATGATTGATTCGTGATGGCAGTAGGCGCACTTGGGTGTTTCGCCCTCGCGCGGTCCCTGGGTGGCCCGTTCTAACTTCCGTTGCCAACTCAGTCCGGCGGACCGCCGCTTTTCTTTTGCCCGATTTGCCGCACTTTTGCGCCAACGCCTCATGTAGTCGCGGTTTTGTTTGCGATGCTGCGCGAGCTCGACCAGGTTTACATCTGCCACTCGCGCCGCATTTGTGAGCACAGCCCGACTTAATCTCGTGGCAGTCATCGCGATCACCATTTCCGGCGTCCGGGCACACCCGTTCGCCTTTACGCCGCCCGATATTACCCGGGCAGTCCCATCGAGGTTTATACATATATGGTTAATATTACGGCGCTACACACCGCGAACGCTTCGCGCGGCCGTTGCTCCATCGGAGGCCTTCCAAATGGGCGATGCGAAAGTGCCGCTTCATTTCATCGGTACGTGCTCCCAGACTTCTCTCCAGTCGTATGAACTCGCGCGCCTGGATGCTGCTGCACGTCTTCGCCGCAAGCTACAAGAAGTGACCGACGAATGGATAGAAGCGGAGATCGAAGCCCGCTTGGCTCGGTGGGCGCTTGAGCGCCGGCGTTACAATCCGCAAACTCACGCCGAAGAATCCGTAGCAATCGAAAGTCTCGGTGCCGGCGTGAAATCTCTGCCTGCGCCGCATCGCCGCATCCGGCGAAAGCCTTCTCTGGTGGCGTCATTCCAAAATCCTGAGCCTTCAATCGCATATGTTTCGCCTTCTCTACCAACTGAGTTGTTATCTCCAGTCGTGCTGGTGGGCCTTCCTCCGTCCACGCAGCCGCAGGCAATGCACAATGGGGCGTTGGCACAACGATCGAGCTTGTTTCGAGTGCGTCGACTGCTCCGTAGGCGCACACGTCGGTTTTAAGATCAATTCCGTCGATTCCTTTCCGTTCAATGTAAAGTGTTCGGGTATCCTGACGAACTTCGCGGCTGCATTAATTCGCCTTGGTGGCAGACACGATTTGTAGTTTTCGAGATCCGTACTTCCGCCCCCAAGTTCGTCGATTGCGGTACAAAAGACCACGTGTCTTCATAGCGATAAGGTTACCTTTGAATTCGCTGTCGACCTTTCTCTCGCAATCAAACGCCAGCCTTTGCGCTGCGCGGCCGCATCCCCCATGCTCGCTCAAAGCCCCCTGTGTAGGTCGTTCGAGCTCTTGACAGTTCGCGTTTCCTGTTATGGCCAATAGTCATGCTGTTTCGTCGCTTAAGGAGTTCTGTCGTGTGGCGCGAGTGGTGCGAACTCGCGCTCCGCGCCTCGATTGCAACGCAAGTGCCGTGCGAAAGCGCGGGCGGATGTTCGTCCGTCACTTACACACACGGTTCCGGTCTCATTCTTCTCCGCCGATATGCGGTCGCTCCGGAGGGCTGAATGATTGAGGTCAACAGCATCTTTCGTTTCACGAAGCACATCTCGTAAGCGCAGACCACTATTTCTAAAATCTCACTCGTTTCTTCTCGCGGCGCTAGCACGTCCCGTTTATTTCACCGCAAGCAACCTCGTTAATTCGTCGACCACATTTCTCCCCCTCACTCGCAACGCCAACCATAATCTATAAATTACCGATTCGAGGACTTCGAGGATTGGGAGGCGACAGAGCGGAAGGAACTGGGTCTCAGATCGAAGAATGTGGAGCTTTTCGAACGCAGGAACGGCGTTGCGGATTGAATGGTAGTGAGCGCTGATCGTGATTAATTTTGGATTCTTGTAGGAGCGACGTCACTTTGCGGAGTGCGGAATGTTGGATGAGCTGCATTAACATAAAATAGTCTGCTTTAGTTTGTAATGGTTATCAATGCGCATTGATCATCGGTTTTGACGTGGCATGGTTATCGTGTCCGAATTGAGTTTAAATCGTAGCTTTCAACGGGAAATCACATGATGCGATTAGGACTTGTTGCGGTGAAGCGGTTTTGCTAAGCGAGGATTTAGTGAATTCGCAGCCGGGATTTCTCAAATCTGGGTTAGCAATTGCTGAGCCGTGCAAATCACGTGCTCGCAAGACCGTCGGGACATAATCGGAGCCGATGAAGAAAGGCTGCTGCCGAACATCGCTGGTGGGGCTTTACGATAATAGTAGCGTCATGTTTGGGTACTCATCGAGCATGTTGCGGGAGAACCGACGCGTGGGACGATGACGAGGCACGGCGGAAATTACTCGAAATTCTGGGCGGTGCTTCTGCGGAACATACTTAAGTACATGCTGGATCATCAAGGAACGCGCGAACAAATACGAGTTTAAAATGCGGGCGGTGCTGACGAAGGAAAATGCTGGCCCTCAAGTTTCTTTGGCGATCCCTTTTCCAGGAGCTGCTCTTTGCGGTAGATCAATTCGTTTATGTTGTAGGGCGCGAGTTGAAACGCGTGGCCGTGGGTGATGGCGTCGGTCGGGCAGGATTCGACACAATAACCGCAGAAGATGCAGCGCGAGTAGTCGATATTGTAGACGCGCGCGTAGCGCTCGCCGGCAGATATGCGATTGGCGGCGGTATTTTCGGCCGCTTCGATGTAAATGCAATTCGCGGGGCAAGCAGCGGCACATAGGAAACAACCTACGCACTTTTCGAGGCCGTTCTCATCGCGATGCAAGACGTGAATGCCGCGATAACGCGATTGAAACTGAACCGGTCCGTCCGGATAAATCTCAGTCGTGGGTTTGCGAAACATTGTCTTCAGCGTCACGCTGAAGCCCTTTACGAGGGTCGAAAATGTTGCGCCGACTTCGCCGATGATAGATGCCATATGATTGAATTTAGCAGAGACGGCAGGGCGCAGCAACACCGCGAGGGTTACGGCGGCGTGATAGCGAGCTTACTGCGTGCGACCGACGCGCAGCGATTCGACGAGGTCGCAGGGGCAGCCTCGTCGGCGCCACTATAAGAACCCGCAGATTCCTCCTCGGACCCTGGTCGGGTCCTCGTCGGAATGACAACGTTGCTGAGAGGTTGCTGCAACATGAAGCGGGAGTGTTGGTGTTCTGAGGCGGGAGGGTCGCTGTTCTGAAAAGCGTCCGAGACAATGTTCTTAAAAGGTTCGGAAAAGCATCCGAATAAGGCGATTTCGCTGAACTCATTCTCCTGGAGGAGAGACGGGAGCCGGGCCAAGCGGTTCGTGCTTGCCGGTGATCGCCGCTATGATTTGCTTGCCGTGGAAGCGGCCGTTCTCAATGAATATCTCGCCGGTAAATCTACCCCCGACGATCACGCCGGCGACGTACATTCCCGCGACGTTAGTTTCGAGGGTCTCCGGGTTGCATGCAGGTCTGCGCGTCTCCGGATCCAGACGAATACCTAGCTTCTCAAGGAACTCAAAATCCGGATGATATCCCGTCATCGCGAAGACCTGTGCGGCGGGTATCGTCCGCTCGTTCGAACCGTTGCGAACCCAGATTCGATCAGACTCGATGCGCACGACGTGCGTGTTGAAATGCGCCTGAATTTCGCCGGCTTTGATACGGTTCTCGATGTCGGGTCGCACCCAATATTTGAGGGATGCGCCGAGCTGGGCGCCGCGGTGGATCAGCGTGACGTGCGCGCCAGCTCGAAATAATTCCAGTGCCGTCTCAGCCGCGGAATTCTTTGCGCCAATTACAACCACATCCTCGTGCCAATAAGGATGTGGATCGTTGAAGTAGTGCGACACGCTCGGCAAATCCTCACCAGGAACATTGAGAAGATTAGGGCGGTCGTAGTAGCCAGTTGCGACGATTATCTTTCGGCAATGATAAGCGTGGCGCGCGCCCTCCTGATCGTGGGTGGCGACTATGAACGCACCATCATGCCCGCTTACTCCCTCGACCGTTTCATAAAGGCGAAGCTCCAGGCCGTAGTGCTCGGTAACTCGACGATAATATTTTAATCCTTCAGAACGAGTAGGCTTCGTACCCGCAGATGTGAGCGGCAAATCGCCGATTTCCAGGCGCTCGCCAGTCGTAAAGAACTGCATGTTTGCCGGGTAGTGAAAGAGCGAGTTACAGAGGCAGCCTTTGTCGATCACGAGTGGGCGCATCCCTGCTCGCTTCACCTCAATTGCGCAGGCGAGGCCGGTGGGGCCGGCGCCGATGCAGACGACGTCGAAATGATCGCTCATATTGTTCTAGTTTGCGGATGTTTGCGCGAGTTTGCAACTGCGCGCAATCGACGCGACGGAAAATTACGGGACGGTGAGAATAGCCGACGCGAGATCGCTAGCGAATTCGGCAACGAGAGCGAGCCGATCGGGCGTGGCTTCGACTCTAGATTTCTTCCACACATAGAATTGACTGCCCGCGTCGGTTATTTTCACGCTGAGATTTCCGTTGATCAGCCAGGATGGCTCACCGAAGATCTGAAATCCCGCGGTGGATTCGGGAGCCAACAGAGCCGCGCAATCGCCGCGACGAACACCTACGTAATTTGCGTACATTGGGAACGCGACCAGGACGAAGCCGAGAGAATTCAGGTCCTCGAGGATGATTATTTGAGCGGGCGAGAAATCGGGCATGAAACAGGGTTAGCAGGCTCGCATTTGGGCGGCGGTCAGGCCGCTGATTACGCGGCGGATGCGGATGACGAGAGCGATCCCGATTCTAGCTCGCGCAGGATTGAGCGCAGCGCGGCGGCGAGTTCCTCGCGAGTTACTTCGCTTCGGCGGAATTGCACGCGAAGCCGGAAGGCTCCGTCAGACGGCTGGAAATCGAAGAGAAATGGCTTCGGCCGCGGCTGCGGCGCATTCTCCTGCTGACGCTCGCGCCGCGCCTCATCGCGCGAAAGCCCGCCAGCGGCGATCCGTTCGACCATCTCGCGCATCTTCCTCTCGTTCGGCTGGCGCGAGACTTGAAGCAGAAGCGACTTGGTGACGATTCCCTTCTCGACGCAGATATCGCGAATCGCATCGGGAATGACTCGGAGAGAAAGCGTCTCGGTGACGGACGAGCGTGCCTTGCCAATTTTCTTCGCGATATCGTCATGCGTGTAATCGAAATGCTCAGCGAGACGATTCAGGCCATCGGCCTCTTCGAAGGCTGTGAGATCTTTGCGTTGGAGATTTTCAATCAGCGCAAGTTCAAGCGTTTCGGCATCGTCAGCGATTTTCTCGATGCAGGGCACTTCTCGAAGGCCCGCCGCGCGGGACGCATGA
The DNA here is from genome assembly GCA_036513895.1 of Candidatus Acidiferrales bacterium. Lineage (GTDB taxonomy): Bacteria > Acidobacteriota > Terriglobia > Acidiferrales > UBA7541 > Palsa-147. The sequence continues at coordinate 6,611 of DATBYF010000114.1, forward strand.
TAGCGGCGCTCTCCGGAGATAATGTAATAGGTGTCTTCGCGCGGAACGTAGCGAACGAGCAACGGCTCAAGCACGCCCTTTTCGCGGATGGAATCAGCGAGCTCGCGGACATCTCCGATATTCTTGCGCGGCTGATCCGGATTCGGACGAACCTTGTCGAGCGGAATCATTCGCCCGATTGACGCGCCGCTGTAACTGGCTAGCGTCTCTACATAGTGCGCGTCATGCCGCATCTTGAGTGTGACGGGTAACCCGATCTTCCTGGACACGTTGCAAAACCTCCTGAGCAAGCTTTCGGTATTCCTCAGCGCCAGTCGATTTCGGCGCATACGCAAAAATGGTTTCTTTGTAGGCGGGGCTTTCTTCGAGACGCACGTTCTTGCTGATGCGCGTTTTGAAAAGCGCTTCGCCGAAGACGGCACGAATCTGCTCGTGCGTATCGCGCGAAATGTTGGTGCGCTTGTCGAAGAGCGTGATCACGACGCCGAGAATCTTCAGCGCCGGATTGGGCCGCGAGCGAATGCGTCCAAAGGTTTCGAGCAAATCGTCAGTGCCTTCGATGGCAAAGTACGCGGCTTGAATCGGCACGAGAAGATGCGTGGCCGCGACGAGCGCATTCACGGTGAGAATGCCAAGCGCGGGCGGCGTATCAATCACGATGTAATCGTATTCGTGCTGAACCGGCGTCATCGCGTCTTTCAATTTAAAAGGCGCATCGAATTGCCCGGCGAGCTGCTGCTCGAGCTTTGCGAGCGCGAGACGCGACGGCGCAACAAATAGATTCGGGTCTTTCGTTGGGCGAATGACCGCCGCCATCTCAGCCGGGTGGTCGCTGAACACGTCATACATGGAAGTCTGAATGTCCGCTGTTTCGAAGAACGCGATTGTTGCGTTGGATTGTGGGTCGAGATCGATGAGAAGAGTTTTCTTCTTGCGAAGAGCGATGGCGGCAGCAAGATTAATGGCCGTCGTGGTTTTTCCGACGCCGCCCTTCTGGTTGGTGACGGCCACAATGCAGGTCAAAAGCTCACCCCGCTCCTTCCCCCGGCAACAGCAGGCCTATATGTGGGCATAGCCCACTGCGTACGCACAACCGGTAGGCCAACTCTACCCACGCAGCCATTTAACTGCAAGAAGAAAATGGGCGTGGGGCAAAGACCGTGGGCTAGCGGCCTGGCCTGCGACTGCGCGGAGTCTTCGCTGTGCTGGGAAAGGCCGAAAAGCCTCACCTCAGAAGAGGTGAGCTACATTGAATGACCCGCCGGGCGGAGTCACATCTTGTAGCGGCCAAGGTCCTCGTCGCTGAGATTTTCGAGCCATTTACGAAGTTCCTCGTTGGAACTGCGTTCGGCCATGGCGTTTGCCGACTTGGAGTTCTTGATGACGTCCTCTTCGACAAATATCGGGCAATCCAAGCGGAGAGCAAGCGCGAGAGCATCGCTGGGGCGGGCGTCCATGGACATCATCTGGCCGTCGCGCTCCATCCAGATGAGGGCGTAAAAGGTATCGTCTTTGAGATCGGAAACGACGACCTTGTGAACGGCGACGTTTAGGCCCGTCAAGACATTCTTCAGCAGGTCGTGCGTCATGGGCCGCGGCGTCTGCACTTTTTCAATTTCGAGCGCGATGGCGTTGGCTTCGTAGATTCCGACCCAGATCGGCAGGATGCCCGTGCCCTGTGTTTCCTTGAGGACTACCACCGGCATGTTGGTCACCGGATCCATCATCAATCCGCGAATCTTGACCTCGAGTTCCATGTGACCTCCCGGAGACTCAGAGCAAGTGCTCGCCGACGAGACTGTTCGGACCAGAGCGCGTGACCTTGACTCGAATGTATTGTCCCAGAAGACTCTCGGCGGGCGAAGTGAAATTTACAATGCGATTGTGGCTGGTGCGGCCCGACCACTGATTTCGTGCGGAGTGATGGGAGTCCACGAGCAGTTCGAATGTTTCGCCGACGAAAAATTCATTCCGGGCGATTTGAATGGCGCGCTGCTTATCGTTCAGAACGGCCAGCCGCCTGCCCTTCTCTTCTTCAGATATCGCGTCGGGCATGGATTGCGCGGAGGTATTGGGCCGGGGAGAGTACTTGAATGAGAATAAGCCATCAAATTGAACCGCGTCGAGAAGTGAAAGCGTGTCTTCGAAGTCTCGATCAGTCTCACCAGGGAAGCCGACGATAAAATCCGTGGTGATGGCGATGGGGCGCCGGGCGGCGCGGATCCAGGAAATCTTTTCAAGATACTCTTCACGCGTATAAGTGCGCAGCATGGCCTTGAGGATGCGCGGCGAACCGGATTGCACCGGAAGATGAATGTGGTCACAGAGCGCGCGTGTCGCGTCAATCGCTTCAACTATCTCGCGAGTAAAGTCGTTGGGATGCGAAGTGGTGAACCGTACGCGGCGGATTCCGGGTACCGCTGCGACTTCGAGAAGCAAATCCACGAAGTTCAGGCGGCGGGGACCAGGATCGCGGTAGGAATTCACAGTCTGGCCGAGCAACTGAATCTCGGAGTAGCCCAGATCGGCGAGACGCCTCATGTCGTCGAGGATGGCGTCGCTGCGACGGCTCCGCTCGGGCCCGCGCGTGTGAGGCACGACGCAATACGCACAGGCGTAGTCGCAGCCTTCGATAATGGTGAGGTAAGCGCGAAATGGATTGTCGCGTCGAGTGAGTTCGGTTTCGAAAGTTTCCTCGGTATCGAGATCGAGCCCCATGACGCGCCGTCCGCCGGACTCAATCTCGTCGAGCATCTCGGGAAGTTTGCGATAGCTGGCTGAACCGCACACAAGACTGACCCAAGGCGCGCGCTCGAATATCTCTTCGCCTTCCTGCTGCGCGAGGCACCCGAGCACGCCGATGATCTTATTGTGCCCCGCCTCACCGCGAAACTCGCCCAAACGCGAAAAAACCTTCTGCGCCGCTTTTTCGCGGATGCTGCAGGTGTTGTAGAAGATGACGTCGGCGTCAGCGAGAGCTTCTACCTGGCGATATCCGCGCCCGAGGAGAACGCCAGCCACCTTTTCCGTGTCATGGACATTCATCTGGCAGCCGAACGTCTCGATATAGAAATTTTGGCCACTGGCGGGCACTAAATGCGCAGTCGGGGCGGAACCGACGGGACCCGTGACGAAGGATCCCGATGCCGCGAGAGAGTCGAGGCGAACATGGATGGTGTCACTCATGCAACAAACGACATTCTAACACAGCGAGATATGCGAAAAACCGCTACCCTTGGCGCATCGAATTGCATCTAATTCGATGACGTATGGTGCTGATTCGTTTGACCATGCGTGTAGCGTGTGTTACCGTGAAGTGGGGAAATAGGTCGCATTACGATATTATTTGCTTGGGGGGTCCGATTCATAGTTTAGCTTCGCTGGTCATCGTCGGCCGGCTCCAGGCGCTCATTGAGCAAACGGGCTGGGTTGCAAAGGTCGTCCTGGGCATCCTTCTTTTCCTTTCTCTTTTTTCCTGGGCAATCATCCTTTCAAAATCGCGGCTGTTCAGCCGCATCGATCCGCAGACGAGGAAGTTTCTGCAGGTCTTCCGTGCCGGGCGCGGTTTGGCCGACCCGCGGACGCTGCGAGCCGCTGCAGGCGCCTCGCCGCTTGCGGGTTTATACGAGGCGGGGTTCCGCGAGTTGCAGGGGCAGTTGACAGGAACGAACCCGCCGGGAACCAGGCCAAAAAATATCAATGCGATCGGCGTCGAAATGCGATTGGCCGCCGCCGAGGAAGTTCGCGCGATGGAGAAGTGGATGTCGTGGCTGGCGACAATTGGATCAGTGTCACCCTTCATCGGGCTCTTCGGAACTGTATTGGGCGTGATGGACGCCTTCGAAGGGCTTGGAGACGCCGGTGCGGCGAGTTTGCGCGCCGTGGCGCCCGGAATCGCGGAGGCGCTGATCACTACGGCCGCGGGGCTGTTCGCGGCTATCCCAGCCGTCATCGCTTACAACCAGTATCTGCAAAGCATTCGCTCGCAGGCGACGCGCATGGACAATTTCACCATGGAATTCGTGTCGAAAATCGAAACACTCTATAGCTGACACCATGCCACAAATTTCACGAGACACGGGCACGACACTATCCGAGATCAATATTGTTCCGTTCGTCGACGTTGTTCTCGTGCTGCTGCTCATCTTTATGATCACCGCGCCGATACTTCAATCCGGCATCGAAGTGGACCTGCCGAAAACGAAAACCGTGAAGGAAATCAGCGAAGCGCGCGTTGTGGTCACGATAGACAAGTCCCAGCGAATTTATGTCGGTGATTCGCCCGTCAACATTCACGATCTAGGCACGCAGATCCGCGGCAAACTAACCGATCCAGCCCACCAGCCCGTTTATCTCCGCACGGATGAAACCGTGCCTTTCGGAAGCGTTGCGACGGTTCTCGACACGCTGCAGCAGTCCGGCATTGTAAATGTCAGCGTGGTCACGAAGCCGTTGAGCGAGCGCCCTGAATCACCGTGATATGGACGAATATTTTGAAAATCGGCTGGACCAAAGCCTTACCGGGCCGTTCATGCTTGCGATCGTGTTTCATGCGGCGTTGCTCGCCGGTATCGCTGTCTCCACGATTTACTCGCATAGCGGTGATATGGACTCGGGCTGGGGCATGGCGGGAGGCTCGATGACGGTCGGCCTCGTTGGTAGCGTCCCGGCGATCCCACTGCCGCAGCCGGATGTTGTGACGGAAAGCCGCGTGGTGGACGAAAGCAAGGGCCTATATAAAACTGAGCCTGTGCCCCCGCCAAAAGTGGAAGAAAAGGCGACGCCGATTCCGAAGTTCGAGAAGAACAAGCCGCCAAAATATGAATCCAAGCCGTCGCGGCTTCTCGAGAATCCGAAGCCTCCACCGCCGAACGCAGTTCCTTACGGAGGCGGCGGTTCACCCGCAGTTCCCTATTCTTCGCCGGCGCCCACGATGAAATTGGGAGCTGCCAGCGAAGGCGGAATGGCGTTCAACGGTTCTGGCGGCGGGAATTTTGGGTCGCGTTATTCGTGGTATGTAGAGGCCGTGAACCGTCGGATCTCTTCCAATTGGCTACAGTCCACGATTGATCCCGGAATTCAATTCGCCCCGCGACTTGACGTGAGTTTTCAAGTATTACGCGATGGCACGGTGACAAATATTCAGGTGACGCACTCAAGCGGCAATCAATCGGTGGATATGTCAGCCATCCGAGCGATCCGCGCGTCAAGTCCGCTGCAGACGTTGCCTGGCGACTACAGTGGAAGCTACGTCACGGTAGATTTTTGGTTTGACTATCATAGGCAATGATGAGGGGGCAGTAATGAGGTCTCAGGAATGAAGATGAATATCGGAACGCGAATCGCGAGGCGCAGCGCCGCGCTGGCGATCGCGATCACAGCGCTATTGGCGACGGCCGGCACGGCCGCGGCGCAAGACTGGTTCAAGACGGGTACGGGCCTGGGCGTTTCCAAAGTGCGTTTGGCTGTTCCCGATTTTGGGGCGAGCGCGCCCGCTGCCCAGCCTCTCGAAAAAACATTCCATGATGTCTTGTGGAACGATCTCGAATACAGCGGGATCGTCGAAATGGTCAGCCCCAGCTTTTACCCGACGACTTTCCCGACGCAGCCCACCGAGCTGAATGCAACGGCATGGAGCGCTGCTCCAGCGAACGCTTATATGATTGCGTTCGGAAATATTGACGCGCAGAACGGCCTCGCGGTCACCGGTAATCTATTCGACGTGCGTTCGGCGCCGCCTGCCGCTGCGCTGCAAAAGAATTATCGGGGCAATGCTACGGACGCCGACGCGCGCCGCCTGGCACACCAATTTGCGGACGACATCATCGCGCGATTGAGTGGAGGCGTCCCCGGAATCGCGAGTACGCAGATCGCTTTCGTCAGCAATCGTTCCGGCAATAAAGAAATCTGGGTGATGGACTACGACGGATCGAATCAGCACGAGATCACGCAGTTGAAGACGATTGCTCTCACGCCCCGGTGGTCGCCTGACGCCACGCGGATCGCGTTCACTTGTTACGCACAGTTCCAGGGCAACTCTTCAGCGCAGATTTGCATGTATTCCACCGACTCCAACCGTTTGATCAGCTTCCCGCGTTATCGCGGAACCACCTGCTGCCCGGCGTGGTCTCCCGACGGAAAGCAACTCGCGTTCATGGCCAGCGCGGGTCAGAGCGATCCGGGAATCTACACGAGCGACTCGGATGGCGGCCACCTGCACCGGGTTTCGTTGTCGCGCGGCGTGAGTACCTCGCCGGTGTGGAATCCAAAGACCGGGCAGCAGATTATTTTCCTGAGCGATCGCGGCGGCGAGCCCGTACTCTATCAAATGAATTCCGATGGCTCGAACGTCGAAAAAATCGCGATGCCGGATATGGGCTATGTCGTGGATCCGTCCTGGTCACCGAATGGCCAGCTTCTCGCGTTTGCCTGGCGGCGTCCTTCAGGAAATTTCGACATCTACATAATGGATATCGTGAGCCGGCAACTCGTTGAATTGACGCGCGACACCGGGCGCAACGAACGGCCTAGCTGGGCACCCGACGGCCGCCATCTGGTTTTTGAAAGCACTCGAACCGGCACGCGGCAGATTTGGACGATGCTCGCCGATGGAAGCGAGCCGAAAGAAGTCACGTATTCAGGACAGAACGAATCACCAAACTGGTCGCCGAAATAAGTAAACTTGCCCGAAAAACTCCAGTAGATTGTGGAAGCGGGAAGATTAGTTTTGATATTTCAGGATGGCTGAGTGAGCGAAAACGAATCTGAACGTCAGCTTAGCCCAGTCATTGCCGAAAAGTACGACGCCGAAGGAGGCTATTCAATGCAGCGTGATTTGGTCCGCAGGGTTTCAGTACTGTGCTATTTCGTTGCGCTCGTGTTCTTCGCCAGCGGATGCAAAAAGCAAGTCGGGACAACTCCGCCGACTTCTGCCCCAGCTCCGGCACCGGCACAACCAACTGTAACAATCAACGCGTCGCCGACGAGCGTGAACCCGGGTGATACGGTAACACTGTCGTGGTCTTCCACGAACGCGACCGATTTATCGATCGCGCCGGATGTCGGCCGCGTCGCGCCGGAAGGCTCGACGCCTGTCACGCCCAGTGTCTCGACTTCGTACCAAGTCACCGCGAGTGGCCCCGGCGGTAGCGCGACCGCGAGCGTGCGCGTGACCGTGAATACACCGGAGGAAGCGCCGCCGCCCGCACCTAACGCCAGTTTGGACCAACTTTTCAACTCGAGCGTGAAGGATGCCTTCTTCGACTTCAATAGCTCCGAGCTTCGTCCCGACGGGCGACAGGCGCTGACGAAGACCGCCGAATTCCTGCGCTCCTATCCGCAAATCCGGGTTCGGATCGAAGGCTATTGCGACGAGCGCGGCTCGACGGAATACAATCTTGGTCTCGGCGAGCGCCGCGCGCAGTCCGCGAAGGAGTTTCTCGCTACGCTTGGGATTCCATCGGATCGCATGAGCACCGTTAGCTACGGAAAAGAACGGCAGTTCTGCACCGAGCACAACGAGATCTGCTGGCAGCAAAATCGACGGGCCCATATCGCCCGGGTACAGTAGAATCAAATTTAGTTGAATACGCGGGCGTCCCGTCGAAAATATTCTGCGGGACGCCTCGGCGTTTCCAGGGAGGATTATTTATGCGAATACGATCCATGGCTGTCGTGGTCGCGGCTGTTTTCGTTGGCGCAATGATGGGGCAGCTTCTTGCGCCGCAGCCTGCCTCGGGCGTGTCCCGCGAAATCGTAGAGCTTCAGCAATCGGTAGCTCAACTTCTGCAGAACCAGCAGGACATGCGAAGCTCGCTCGAACAGAGGCTCACGGAACTGCACACGCTCGTCGGCCAATCGCTCGACTCGCAGAACCGCCTGAGTACGGAAATGGGAACTCTGCAGAAGAATGTGCAGGACGCGCAGGCCAACTCCGGAGCCAAGGTTGATACGCTCGCTACGCAATCGCAGGGACTCTCGGACAACATGCAGGATTTGCAGGCACGCGTCGGGAAGGTATCCCAACAGGTTTCTGACCTTCAGAATTTGGTGCAGAGTATTGACGCAAAAATTCCGGGCGGAACTGCGACGGCAACTCCGACCGGCAGCGCTCCGCCGCCGCAAGGTTCGGTGCCCTCGGCACCCCCATCCTCAAACCCGCCGATTTCTTCAGACACTCTCTATCAGAATGCACTGCGCGACTACAACAGCGGGCGGTACGATCTTTCCCGCCAGGAGTTCAGCGATTTCCTGAAAAGCTTTCCCGATTCCGATCTCGCCGGCAACTCGCAGTTCTATCTTGGAGAAATTGACTACTCGCAGGCGAACTATCAGGACGCTCTGGCCGCCTATGATATGGTCATCGTGAACTATCCGAAGAGCTACAAGCTGGCCGCCGCATCGCTCAAAAAAGGCGAAGCGATGCTGGCACTGGGACAAAAAGCGAGCGCCATACGCCAATTCCGTTCAGTGGTAAGCCGCTTTCCGGGAACCGACGAATCCAAGCGTGCGGAATCTCATTTGAGGCAGATCGCCCCGAGCCCCGCGGCCCACTAATTCCATCCTCACCGCCGCCCATTGAGTTCGGTTATACTCGCCTGACGAAAGCGAACTCTGAGACATCGAGAGGCGGAAGCAATCATGTCGGTCAATAAAGCAATTTTGGTTGGCAGGCTCGGCAAGGATCCTGAGACCCGGTTCACGGGTTCGGGTCAAGCCGTCTGCAATTTCAGCCTGGCTACTGATTCATCGTATAAAGATCGCTCGGGCGAGCGCCAGAAGCGCACGGAATGGCACAGGATTGTCGTTTGGGGGAAGTTGGCCGAGATCTGCCAGCAATATCTCAAGAAAGGCATGCAGGTCTACATCGAAGGTCGAATTCAGTCGCGCGAATGGGAAGACAAGACAAGCGGCCAGAAACGAACTGCAGTCGAGATTATAGCCAGCGAAATGCGCATGCTAACTTCCCGTTCGGATAGCATGGCGGCCGGCGCTGGAATCGCGGCAAGCGCGCCAAGCTCGCGCTCATCAGAGATCGAGGGGCCTATGGCTGACGATTCAATGTCTAGCGGGCCAGAAATATCCGACGAAGATATTCCGTTCTAGTTAGGTAGTCCTCGAGCGAAGGTCGATCCGCGCGTACGGAGGCCAGTGGTCTGCGCCTATTCCGGAAAAACTATCGCTGCGCCGCGGCCTTGGCTCGTAGATCGTCCAAATGGTGGATGAATTCGTCGAATTTTGGCTGCTGTTCTGCGGTGAGTAGTGCGCGAATTTTCTGGCGGCCGTCGTTTCGGATGGCATCCGCTTGAGGCTTGGTTTGGTCCTGAAGCGCTTTCATGTGATTGCGAATATCGTCAGAAATGGCGCTGATTTGTGTCTGTTGCTCTGGCGTCAGCGAAAGTTGTTCGGTCATCTGCTGCATAATTTCCGTGTGGGTCGGAACGACTACGCGATTGCTGTATGCGCGCGCCTCCCAGTAATGCATCCCGACGCCGCCTAATGCGGTCCCAAGCAAGAAAACCACAACCACAAGGAGCCCCGCCTTGCGTTGAATGTTTTTATTTTCCATGATTCGCATCACCGACATACGTCAAGACGTCATCCGGGTTAATACTCTGATTCCCGGGATCAGGAAACAGCCCCACCGAATCCGCCGGACGAACTTCCGCGACGGGCGGCCTCGTAGGAATGCCGGAAACCGCGCCGTAGCTGAGCAGCAACACAAGCGCAAGTGCGGCCGTCCATGCAGCGCGGAGCGACAATAATTCAAGGGGCTGCCAAAATCCAATTCCCGCACCGGCGCGATCTTCTTCGGCACGAACCGAAGCCATCACACGTCGCGTGAAAAAGGGTCCTGGATCGGCCACCGGCTCGCTGGAACGCTGCAAGAGCTGCCGGCTTGCCCTCGCCAGTACCACCGCTTCGGAGCACGCGGAGCACTTTCCAAGATGCGCCTCAATTCGTTCATGCTGTGGCGGGCTCAACTCGCCTGAAATGAAATCCTCCAGGTACGCTTCAAATTCCGAACAGGTTTTTCCGAAATTATGTTGAGACATGCGATTCAGCCCCTCCCATCTTTCGACTGTGGTCGCACGGCCCCGGTCAACTTGCGCCGGTAAGCTTCCATCATGTTTGCTCGAGCCCGGAACATGCGAACTTTCACCGTATTTACATTTAATTCAAAAATTTCTGCGATTTCCTGTACCGAGAGTCCTTCCACTTCCTTCAGCAGCAAGATCTCCCGGTCTTCCTCCGACAGCGCCGAGAGCAGGCGCTCCGCGAGATCGCGGGCTTCCACTTGCTGGTCGTGCCCCGAGGGGCCTCGATCCGCATGCATGTAGGAATCCAGCAACTGAACTTGATCTTCCGAAAGGTCCGATTCGTAAACCAGCGGCCGCACTTTTTTCTTACGCAGAGAATCCCAGCATTCGTTCACGGCAATCTTGTAAAGCCACGTGGAAAACGCAGAACGCATGTCAAACCGACGAATGGAGACGTAAGCCTTCAGGAAAACTTGCTGCGAAACGTCCTCGACGTCCTCGCGGCGCCTCAAAATGCGTGTAACTACGGCAAATACGCGCTGCTGGTGGCGGCGAACGAGCTCCTCGAAGGCCTCAACTGTTCCATTTTGGGCCATGCGCACCAACTCGCGCTCGTCCTGCGCGCCGCCCTTCGGAAGAGCAAACGCCGGTATCGCCTGGACTGAGGTTGCCACGTCTTTTGGGACGTTCGCCATTTCAGTTAGGTTACATCAGGATTGGATGCAGGTGCGCGATTGGAAGTCTCAATTTCATGTTGCACACATCATACGACCGTGATAAATAATGACGCTATGATAATTGGTGATCGGCTTCGCTTGCTTCGAGAAACGAAAAAACTTTCGCAGGGTGATATCGAGAAACGCACCGGTCTGCTGCGTTGTTACATTTCGCGCGTTGAGAACGGTCATACCGTTCCAGCGATCGAGACGCTGGAGAAACTGGCGCGTGCCATGGAAATTCCACTCTATCAGCTTTTCTATGATGGTGAGGAACCACCAGAGTTGCCGAATCTTCCGAAGAGGAAAACGGCTGACGATATCGCGTGGGGCAGCAAGGGTAAGGAAGCGCGTCTTCTGTGGCGTTTTCGGCGGCTTTTGTCGAAAATTGAGGAGCCAGACCGGCGTCTTCTGCTATACATGGCCCAGAAGATGGCAAGCCGCTAAGGCCTGCTTCAAGGCATTCCAGCCCAAATTTCTGCTTATTCCCACTCGATTGTGCTTGGCGGTTTCGAGCTGATGTCGTAGACCACCCGGTTTACGCCGGGGACCTCGTTCACGACGCGGACCGAAATTCGCTCGAGCACTTCGCGCGGAAGTCTCGTCCAATCGGCAGTCATCGCGTCTTGCGATTCCACCACGCGCACGACGACGGTGTCTCCGTACGTCCGCCCATCTCCCATCACGCCGACACTCTGTACTGGCAGCAGAACTGCAAAGGCTTGCCAGACTTTCTCATATAGGCCAGCGTGCCGAATTTCGTCCACCACGACAGCATCGGCCGCGCGCAACGTCTCAAGACGCTTCGGGGTTACGTCTCCGATCAGCCTCACGGCGAGACCCGGCCCGGGAAACGGGTGCTTCACGAGAATTTCTTCGGGTAAACCAAGTTCGCGGCCGATTCGCCGCACTTCGTCCTTGAAGAGATCGCGTAGCGGCTCAATCAATTCGAAAGGCATATCCGCCGGTAGGCCGCCGACATTGTGGTGGCTCTTGATGGTCGCCGAAGGCCCTTTTACGGACACCGACTCGATGACATCCGGATAAAGTGTACCCTGTACCAAGTAACGGACGTTCTTCTCGCCATTCGTTGACGCCGCGGCGAGCTTTCGTGCTTCTTCTGCAAAGACTCCAATGAACTCCGCGCCGATAATTTTGCGCTTTTTCTCCGGGTCCACGACACCCGCAAGACGCGAAAGGAACCGCGCCGACGCATCCACGCCGATTACGTTCAGCCCGAGCCGATTGCGCAGTAGATCGAGCGTGTCGTGGAATTCGTCGCGGCGTAGGAGTCCGGTGTCTACGAATACGTTGGTGAGCCGGTCGCCGATGGCCCGATCCACGAGCGCGGCTGCCACAGCGGAATCAACGCCGCCGCTCAAAGCGCAAAGAGCGCGCGCGCCGTTAGTTTGCGCACGAATGGCCGCGACACTCTCTTCGATAAAGCCCGCGCGGCTCCAGTTTTCGGTTGCATTGCAGATCTCGAATACGAAATTTCCGAGAATCTCCGTCCCAAATTCGGTGTGGAGCACTTCGGGATGGAATTGCACGGCGTAGTATTTCGCGGCAGGATTTTCCATGGCCGCAACCGCATTCGCTGTGCGGCCGATTACCGCAAATTCCTTCGGCAAGCCTTTGACGCTGTCCCCATGGCTGTTCCATATCTTGATGGTGTGCGGCACCCCGGCAAACAAAGATGAATGGCCTTCGATTTCGAGCTGTTGGGGACCATATTCGCGATGGTCGGCGGGACGAACGTCGCCCCCAAGCACATGCGCCATCCATTGCATGCCGTAGCAAATTCCCAGCACCGGCACGCCGAGGCGCAAAACTTCGGGATTGCACGCCGGAGCGTCCGTGTCGTAAACCGAACTCGGCCCGCCCGAAAGAATAATTCCGACCGGCTCCCAGCGCCGAATTTCGTCCAGCTTGGCATTGCATGGAAGCACAACTGAGAAGACTTCCTGCTCGCGAACGCGCCGGGCGATAAGCTGCGTGTACTGCCCGCCAAAATCGAGGACGACGATACCTTTTTTGACGCTCAACGCTTCCCTTTCACAACCGCGGATTCCGGCGCGATTCAACGCAGAACGATATTCACGAGCTTCTTTGGCACCACAATCGTCTTCACAATCGTTTTGCCATTGATCATGTGCGCGACGCGCTCGTCTGCAAACGCGCGTGTTCTCAGTTCATCTTCGCTTAGACCGTCATCCGCCAAAATCTTCCCGCGCAACTTACCGTTAATCTGGATGATGATCTCATGTTGCTCTTCGCGCGCAAGATCTTCGCGATATTCTGGCCAGCGCACTAACCGGATGCCATCTGCGTGGCCGAGCATCTGCCAAAGTTCCTCGGCGAGGTGCGGAGTAATCGGCGAGAGCATTAACACGAGGATCTCCATCACGCGCTTCACGACTACTGGATTTGCATCTCGGTCTAATGGCTCGTGAGCGTGGAGTTCGTTCACGAGTTCCATGATCAGTGCGACAGAAGCGTTAAAATGCCAGCGCACTTCGAAATCGCTCGTCACGCGCTTTAGCACCTGGTGCGCCTTGCGCAGCAGCGCTTTTTCCTTTTCGGTGGCTTTGCCAAAATCAAAGTGCGCGTAATCGAGCGGCGCGACATCCCGTAACCGTGCGGCATTTGCATCGATCAGGCGATAAACGCGGTTCAGGAATCGAGAGCAACCTTCGATCGCCTGCTCGCTCCATTCGAGATCTTTCTCCGGCGGCGCTGCAAACAGTGTGTACAGACGCCCGGTATCGCAGCCGTACTGCTCCGCCATTTCAATCGCGCCCACAACATTCCCGCGCGATTTCGACATCGCCACGCCACCCTTCTGCACCATGCCCTGTGTGAATAGCCGCGTAAATGGTTCGTCGTGATTTACCAGACCGATATCACGCATCACTTTCGTGAAAAAACGTGAATAGAGCAAATGCAGAATTGCATGGGTGATGCCGCCGACGTACTGATCGACCGGCAGCCAGTAACGCACGATTTCTTTGTCGAACGGCGCCTTATCCTCGTGCGGATCAGTGTAGCGATAGAAGTACCACGAGGAATCCACGAACGTGTCCATCGTGTCTGTTTCGCGGCGCGCCGGACCGCCGCACTTCGGGCACGTCGTGTTCACAAATTCCGGCGATGTCGCAAGCGGCGATTGCCCCTCTCCCAGCAACTTCACATTTTCTGGCAGCAGCACCGGCAGTTGATCGTCTGGAACGGGGACCATCTCGCACTTCCCGCAGTAGACAATTGGAATTGGCGTGCCCCAGTAACGTTGCCGCGATATCCCCCAATCCTTCAGCCGGTAAGTCGTCTGCGCTTTGCCAAATCCTCGCGCCTCCGCATCCGCGGTCATTTTCTGCAGCGCCTGTTCGCTCGTCAGTCCCGAATAGTCACCTGAATCTACCAGGCGCCCGTGCTCCGTATAGGGACTTTGCAAACGCTCCGTTCGATTCGGATCGCCCGTCGCCGGCTGAATCACCACACGAACCGCCAGCCGGTATTTCTTCGCAAACTCGAAGTCGCGCTCATCATGGGCCGGGACACACATCACCGCGCCGGTGCCATATTCCGCGAGAACAAAATTGGCGACCCAGATGGGAATCTGCTCACCGGAGAATGGATTCACCGCAAAGCGGCCCGTAAAAAAACCTTCTTTCTCGGCAGTCGCAATCTCCTCGGTTTTCAGGACGCGGCCGCGCAGCCGGCTCCACTGCGCCTCCAAGGCTGTCGCGCCCGGTACTCCAGCCAGCAATTTGCCGACAAGCGGATGATCCGGCGAAAGCACGAGCGCGATTGCACCAAAAATAGTGTCAATGCGCGTCGTGAAAACGTCAATCGCGCCGCCTTCCACTTGCGGGACGTCAAACTTAATTCGCGCTCCTTGCGACTTGCCGATCCAATTGCGCTGCATCGTTAGGACGCGCTCAGGCCAGCCGCGTTCGATTTCCTTCATGTCGTCGAGAAACTGGTCCGCATACTCCGTGATTTTCCAGAACCATTGCGCGAGCTCGCGCGATTCGACGACCGTGCCCTCATGGCGCCAGCAACAACCATTAACCACCTGCTCGTTCGCCAGCACCGTCTGGCATTTCGGACACCAATTCACGCGGCTCTTTTTTCTGTAAGCAATTCCCCGCTCCAGCATTCGAAGGAAAAACCACTGATTCCAACGGTAGTATTCCGGCTCGCACGTGGAGATTTCCTTGCTCCAGTCGTAGCTGAAGCCGAATCGGCGCATTACCTTTTTGAATTCGGCGATGTTCTGGCGGGTCCAGTCGCGGGGATGAATGCCGCGTTCGATCGCCGCGTTTTCCGCGGGCAATCCGAACGCGTCCCACCCCATCGGGTGGAACACATTGAAGCCGCGCATCCAGCGGTATCGCGCGACGGCGTCTCCGATGGTGTAGTTGCGCATGTGGCCCATGTGCATCGTGCCCGAGGGATACGGCAGCATCTCGAGCATGTAGAATTTCGGGCGCGAAGAATCCGGATTGGCCAGGAACGCGTTCTGCTCGTCCCAGACTTTCTGCCATTTGGCTTCAATCGCGCGTGCGTCGTACTGGGCCAATGTCTGTGTCCTCGAACTAAGAAATTTCAACTTCGAAAATTGCGAACGCTGGAAACTCGTGCCGGCGTGAAGCTCGCCGCTACAATTGATATCACTTACGTTTCAGCCGCCGCACCTTACTCGCTTTCATACGTGCAGAAAGCTTACGCGTTTTCTTCTTCGCGGTGCGGAGATGGCGCAATTTATGCCACGACTTGCGCCCGCCACCAGCCGGAACAGGCTGCCCGAGCAACTTCCACAGCGCCGCCACGTTTCGCCGGTCATCTCCTGGCTTGTCTATCGGCGTCTCGAGAATGAAAGCGCGCGCAATCAAATGCTTGTGATTCAGTATCCGCGCGAACGACTCCAGGCCAATCTTGCCCTTGCCTATGTGCTCGTGCCGGTCAAGCCGCGAGCCAAATGCACCTTTCGAATCATTGACGTGAATCACATGGATATTCGCGAGCCCCACCGCAGCTTCGATCCGTTCAAGCGTTTGCTCGAGTTCACCCTCGCTGGAAATACCGTGGCCGGCCGCAAAAAGGTGAGCGGTGTCAACGCACACCCCCATCGGCAAATCGCGGCAGAGATCGATAATCGCCTTTAGCTCGCTGAACTGAGAGCCAACGGAGGTGCCCTGCCCGGCTGTATTTTCGAGAAGAATCCGCAGGTCCCCGAGCTTCAGCCCGCGCACCGCCTGGCGCAATCCGTCCGCGATGGCCGCAATAGCGTCGCTCGGATGCGATCCACAGCAAGAACCCGGATGCGCCACCAGAAAATCCGCTCCCAAAACCAGCGCACGAACAATCTCACCGTGAAACGCTTGCACCGAACGTGCGCGCAAGACACGGTCAGGCGATGCCAGGTTGATCAGATAATTATCGTGAATGACCAGCGGCCCGAGCCCCAGCTCCCGCCGCCTCTCGCGGAATCGCGTCGCGTCCGCCTCCGCAATTCGAGAGCTGTCCCGATCGCCCGGCCACATGCGCGGGCTGCAAGAGAAAATCTGGAGTGCATTCGCGCCGAGTCCGTGCGCAATCTCAAGCGCGCCAGTAATATCGCCTGCGATAGATGTATGGATTCCCACCCGCACGCTGCCGTCTTTCCAGGCAGGAATTTCAGGTGGCGTTGGAGGTTGCGGACGGTATTCGTCGGCGTCGTCGTACAGGAGTTGAGAGGGTGCTGTGGTGTGTTGTTCTTCCGCCATTCCCTCAGAATGTCCCGGAAAGTCTTGCCGGCGGAAGCGAGAACCGCGATTTAATTCGCCGCCAGCTCAAGTAGAACTACACCATCTTAACGGAATTCTATGAATGCCGCAAATTGACCGCTTCGCCACCGCGCGATGTATTGTTCGCGAATCCGGGTCAGCGGTTAGACTTCAGCAGTATACATCCGCCGATGAGCGACAGAATCCCCGCCGCGACTGCCACGACGAAGATCAATACGAACACAGGATTGCGAAAATCGGTCGCGAAGGCGTGATGGACGTGGTGCTGTAGCAGGTGCGCAAACGCTAGCGTGGTGAATAGGACAGAAACACCGCAACAGATTCGCAATACTTTCATCGCTACCTCCGCTCATTCAAAAATTCGGACGTTGCGGATGATCGTGGTGGGATTCATCAATGTCAAATGATATCGAGGCACTCCAGAAATATCCCGACCTTATTCGTGGCGAAGAGCCACCATCGGATCGACGCGCATGGCGCGCCGCGTCGGCACGTAAGACGCCGCCATCGCTACGAACGCCAATAAAATTGCCACACCGGCAAAAGTTATCGGATCCGCAGGACGCACTCCAAAAAGCAAATTGGAAAGCAAGCGCGCCGACACCAACGCCACCGGGATGCCCACCGTCAGGCCAAGCAACAGAAGTTTTGCGCATTGCGAGAAAATCAGCCATAAAACGCTCTCGCGACTTGCGCCAAGCGCCATGCGAATTCCGATCTCGTGCGTGCGGTAGGACACGGAGTAGGAAATCACTCCGAAAATTCCCGCCGCCGCCAGCACCAGCGTGAGGACGCCAAAAAGGCCGAGCAGCATCGTGCGAAATCTTGGTTGCGCGACCGACGCCGAAATATTCGCGGCCATCGAAGTGACGTTGCTGACAGGCAGATCCCTGTCAATCGAAGCAACGTCCCGGCGAATCGTTGCCGCCACGCTCGCCGCGCTCAATGTAGTCTTCACGACGATGTCCGATCCCCAAAACGGCGCCTGCGCAAATGGCACGTACATCATCGCCCCGGGCTCTTGGTGCAGCGCGACATCCCGAACGTCCCCGACAACTCCCACTATCTCTCGCGGGATGCCTTCGTGCGGGGGAAATGCGAAGACAAGCCGTCGCCCGATCGGGTCTTCGTTTGGGAAATAGTGATGCGCGAAGGCTTCACTGATCAGTGTCACGGGCGCCGCTGACATCGAATCTTCCAGGGTGAAATTGCGTCCTCGCAATAGTGCAATTCCCATGACGTGAAAATAGCTGGGGCTCACTGCAACATAATCCGCACTGCGGTCCACGCCCTTCGTGACCGGAGGAATCCCCTCGATCTCGAAGCCCAGATTCACAAAATCATCCGCAAGCGGAAGAGGTGCGGCCAAGGCAGAATCTTGAAGGCCGGGCTCGGCTTGAATGCGCGTAAGCAACTGGTCGGAGAAGGCCGTCCATTGTTGCGGCGTGGAATATTCGAATTGAGGCAGTGAAACGTCGGTCTTCAAAACGTGCAAAATGTCGAAACCCGGACTCACCCCGGTAAGCGTCAGGAAGCTGCGGACAAGCAATCCAGCCGCGACGAGCAGGATCATCGCCAGCGCGATCTCCGTTACCGCCAGGAAATTGCGTGCGCGTTGGCGGCCCCGGCTCTGATTCGAGCGTCCGCTACCCTCTCTAAGTGTCATCTGCAAATCAGAATCCGCGGCGAAAAGTGCGGGCGCCAGTCCAAAAATAAAACTCGCAGCCACCGACAGCAGCAGCGCAAAGCCCATCACCCAGGCGTCAACGCGAATCTCCTGCGCACGAGGCAATCCCGGCGGAATCATGGCAGTCAGCCCCCGCACGCCCCAATAGGCAAGACATATGCCCAAGGCGCAACCCAGTATTCCGAGGACGGCGCTCTCCGTAAGCAATTGACGGACGATGCGCGCGCGCCCGGCCCCGAGCGCAATTCTCACCGCCATCTCTTTTGCGCGCGAAGTTGCGCGCGTCAAAAGCAGATTCGCGATGTTGGCGCATGCGATTAATAGAACCAACCCGACGCAACCCAACAACACCAGCAGCGCGGTCTTCACGTCTCCCACGGATTCCTGCAGCAGCGGAACGATGCGCACTGTCCAGCCGGCGTTCTCGGCGGGAAATTCCTTGCCGAGCCTCGCGCAGATCGCATCCATCTCCGCCTGGGCCTGCGCCACCGTTACGCCGGGTTTCAGCCGCCCCATGACGGGAAGAAAATGTCCAGTGCGCCGCGCCAAGAAGGTACCGAACAGTGGATCTTGGACGAGTGGTATCCAGACATCTTTGCGCTCGTCGAAAAATGGGGTCCGAAAATCCGAAGGCATGATGCCAATCACTGTGAATGGGCGCTTATCGAGCGTAATGGATTGTCCGATGATTTTCGGGTTCTCTTCGAAGCGCTCGCGCCAAAAATTTTCGTTCAGTATCACTACCGGCGGAGCGCCTTGCCTGCCATCCTCGGGGAAAAATGTGCGCCCCAAGAGAGGCCTGGCCTCCAGTAGAGTGAAGAATTCTGGCGTGGCCGCGACGATCTTCACAGTGGAAGGCTCACCGCGCCCGGTAAGAGTCAATTCGTGAAAGGTAGTTCCTGCAAGCTCGCTGAAGACGTGGTTTTGCGCGCGCCACTCTTCGTAATTGGGGTACGAGACGCCGGTCTCCTTGATGTCTAGCTGCGGATTCGTCTCGAACACCGTGACCAATTGCTTGGGGTGCCCGTAAGGAAGCGGCTTCAATAGCACTGCGTAAACGACGCTGAAGATTGCCGTATTAACTCCGATGGCCAGCGCCAGCGTGCCAACCGCGATCGCCGTGAATCCGGGTGATTTCCCGAGCGTCCGAAGTCCATAGCGAACGTCATGGACGAACGCGTCGATGAAACTCATGCCGCGCGCTTCGCGGCATTCCTCTTTAGTTCGATCAACACCGCCAAACTCGAGCCGCGCACGACGCATTGCTTCTTCTCGCGGAACGCCCTCACGGATCAAATCTTCCGCGTATGATTCGATATGGAAGCGCAGCTCCGCGTCCAGCTCATCGTTCATACGCGACCGGCGCAAAATCGCGCGAGTCCAGGACCGAACACGCGCCCGCAAGCTCACACTGCCTCGATTGGTGTCAGCCTAACACCGGCGATATCGCTGAACACTGTGACAGCCGCGTCTCTCCTAGAAAGACTAGGAGTATGATAGCTCCAGCGATTCGGATTTGCAACCGAGGCGGGTGCCAGTAGGGCTGGCCGGCAGGCCGGCCTTTTCCCCATTTGACCTTTCAAATCTCAAATTTCCAATTTCTTGCATGTTGGGCGCACTTTTTGCCTCCTCTCGAAAGAGGACGAGCACCACACGCGCGGTCGTCCTCGGCCCCGCCACACAAATCAGAAACGTCACGCTCCACGATATTCTGTAGCATAATGCGCGCTCCAGACGGAGAACTGCCGATGAATATGCTATTCGTATTTCTGATTGGAGTGCTCACGGGGCTGCGCTCGCTGACACCGACGGCGGCCACGTCATGGGCCGCGCGCTCAGGCTGGCTGAAACTCCGAAGTCCACTTCTATGGATCGGTACGACACCCGCCGCCATCGTTCTCACCCTTCTCGCGCTCGCCGAACTTGTCGCGGATAAGTTGCCGTCAACTCCCAGCCGCACTTCGCCCCCGGGCTTGATCGCACGCGTTGTGCTGGGCGGACTGTCAGGCGCATGCATAGCCATGGGCGGCGAAATGGGAATTCTCGTGGGCGCTCTGATTGGAATCGTCGGCGCGCTCGTAGGTACGTTCGCGGGATATCAGTTCCGGACGCGACTGGTGAAGGCGCTGCATACTCCAGATTTCGTTGTTGCGATTATGGAAGATCTGATCTGCATCGGCGGTTCGCTCTGGGTCGTCTCGCGATTCTAGCCGCTGATCGAAGTGAAGAGGCGGACGTCGGGAACGACTCCGAGCGCCCAAACTCGCCGCATTTGCAGCCGCGCCAACCATGAAGTAAACTTCCCAGCTTGCGTCGGAGGAAGCGATGAGCGATGTGATACCGCTTCCCTGCAGCTCGCGTCCACGACGGATACAGTCGGAAGGCGCAAGGTTTCCGCTCCCAATCTCGCGAATCGAGGATCTAACAGCCAATGCTCGTCGTGATGCAGGCCCATGCCACAGATGAGCAGGTCCGCGCAGTCTGCCAGCGTATTGAAGAACTCGGCTACAAGGCGCATCCCATTCCCGGTTCCGTGCGGAGTGCGATTGGGATCACCGGCAATACGGGTGTCGTAGACCTCGGCACGCTCGAAAGCATGGCCGGCGTCGCCGAGTGTATTCCCGTCAGCAAACCCTATAAGCTTGTCAGTCGCGAAATTAAGGCGGAGAACTCCGTCGTTCGCGTGCCGACGCCGCTCGGGGATGTGACGTTTGGCGGTCCTGCCGTGGCAATTGTCGCTGGTCCGTGCGCGATCGAAACAGAAAGGCAGGCATTCGCCATAGCCGAAGCTGTGAAAAACGCCGGCGCGCGCCTGTTCCGCGGCGGCGCCTATAAACCGCGTACATCGCCCTACAGCTTTCAAGGCCTCGGCGAACCCGCCTTAAAAATTCTTGCGGCCGTACGCGATCGCTTCGGCCTCGGCATCGTCACCGAAGCGATTGACAACGAGAGCCTCGATCTCGTCGAGCACTATGCTGACGTGATTCAAATCGGCGCTCGCAATATGCAGAATTTCTCGCTTTTGAAGCGCGCGGGACGAGCCAAAAAGCCAGTACTGCTGAAACGGGGAATGTCCGCGACGCTCGATGAATTTCTGATGGCCGCCGAATACATCATAGCCGAAGGAAATTACGACGTGATTCTCTGCGAGCGCGGCGTGCGAACTTTCTCCGATCACACGCGCAACACCCTCGATCTCAGTATGATTCCTGCTGTGCAGCGCCGCAGCCATTTGCCCATCGTCGTTGATCCGAGCCACGGCACCGGGCGCCGAAACAAAGTTTTGCCGCTATCGCGCGCGGCCGTCGCCGTCGGCGCAGACGGAATTCTCGTCGAAGTCCACAACGACCCCGAGCGCGCACTTTCCGACGGCATGCAATCGATCGTGCCCGAAGAATTCGCGCAGCTTATGGTTGAAGTCCGGCAAATCGCGGGCGTGCTCAATCGTTCGCTCAACTGAACCGGCCTTGAAACAGCTGCGCCTTAATTATCGCGTCGTTATTCCTCTCGGAATCCTTGCGCTCGCTGGTATGCGCCTGCTGTTACTCGAGCGGCTTCCCGCGTATTTGCGGCCTGGCCTGCGCCTTGATGCCTACGTCGCAAACACCGCCGATGGAACCGTGACTGCCATAGATCTCGTGAAGCTCGCACCTATCGCAACGATTCAAGTAGGCTCCGACCCGAGCGGCGTGCGCGCGCACCCGACGCGAGATGAAATTTGGGGTGTCAGTTCCGAAGCGGGCGTGGTGTGGATAATCGATGCCCGCTCAAACGCCGTGGTCGCGCGCATTCCCGTCGGCGGTGCACCCTTTGCTCTCGATTTCTCCCCCGACGGCCGCCGCGCCTACGTTGCTGCGTCTGCCTCCAACTCGATCGTGGCGATCGATTGCACCAGCCGCAATATCGTGGCGCGCGGCCGCGCAGGACGCATGCCATGGATCGCGCGGCTCACACCCGATGGAAAAACGGTCGTCGTCTCGAATCGCGATGACGCCACAGTGTCGCTACTCGATGCGAACACTCTGGTGTCGCTAGCCGTCATTCCCGTAGCTCCGCGGCCCGAGCAGATCGCAATCCTCCCCGACAGTTCCAAGGCGTTCATCACTTCAGGCGGCTCAAGCCAGGTGGCTGTCGTGGATCTTCAGCGCCGGGTTCTGCTCGCCAATCTCGATATCGGAGGCATCCCAGACGATCTCGACCTCAAAAGCGACGGGGGCGAGCTTTACATCACCATGGCGGAAGCGCATGGGCTCGTCATCGTAAATACGCAGACGAACGACGTCGCAGAGTTCCTGCTTCTCGGCATGGCGCCGACGGCCGGAGCCTTATCGTCAGACGATTCCGTTTTCTATGTTTCAGACTCTATGGCAGGGCATGTGGTTCCTATCGCGATCGATCAAAGACGCGTGGCCCGCCCAATCCAAGTCGGACAGCGGCCCGGACAATTGGCGCTCACCCCAGGGAATGACATGCTGCTCGTCGTGGACACGCAATCGAACGATCTCGCCGTAGTGCGAACGGCAACTAGTGGACTCATCACGCTCATCCCCGTAGGCCAGCGCCCGCGCGATATCGCCATAAAGATGTTCTAAGGCTCTTTCGCATCTCGCCCGACCGCCCCGACCGCACGCTACAAACCTGGGATCAAACTCTTCGAATTATTGCACGTCAAGCGTAAGCGGTACCGTACGCGTGACGCCCTGAACCCCACCTGTCACACTCAGCGTATAGATGCCGGCGGGAGTGCCCGCCGTCGAAGTTGTTTGCGGCCCAGCACCACCTCCTCCTCCCCCGCAGCCAGCCAAAATGCATAGCGTCGCGAGGCACAGAGCGGCAATGGTCATCAGCGCATGAATTCGCGGGACTCTTCTCGCCCCTAACGCTACCGCTATCATTAAAAGCAGAATCGCCGAGAAGCCGAGCGCGAACTGAGGAGAGGCGCGGATCCCGCGCCTGAAGTCTCGCAAACTCCGTCCCGGCGTGACTCGAAAGATCGCGCTAGGCGAGCTCGCGCTCGCAGCAGTCGTAACCACACTCACGCTGAATCCAACCGCAGAAGCGCCAGTAATATTGACAGCCGGTGGTGAAATCGAGCAAGTCGCCAACGCAGGCGTTCCGGAACACGTTAAATTCACCGTGCCCGTAAATCCGCCAAGAGGCGACACCTGCAAATTATAGTTCGGCGTTTGTCCTGCAGTTACCACGACAGACTGAGGCGAGCCCGGCGCGACTTCGACCGAGTAATCCACCGCCGCGCCACTCAACGGGATCGTCTGAGGCGAATTCAGCGCATTGTCGGCGATATTCAGCGCCGCCGCGCGTGCCCCAGCAGCCTGTGGCAGAAATGTCACGTTCACGGCGCACGTCGCGCCAGCAGGAATCATATTCGTGTGCTGCGCGTTGTCTACGCACGTGCTTGTCTGCTGAAAATCCCCGACATTCGTGCCCGACAACGTCAAGCTCGAGATGGACAAAGCCCCGTTCCCCGTGTTCGTGATCGCAATCGGCGACGCGACGCTAGTCGTTCCAACAAGCTGAGTGTTGAACGATGGACTGGTCCCCGGCAACGCGACTGTCGGCACAAGTCCCATCCCCGCCAGTGTGACAACCTGCGGGCTGCCAGCCGCGTCGTCGACAATCGAAAGGTTCGCCGAACGCGGTCCGCCAGCAGTTGGGTGAAACTGGACGCTTACTTGGCAACTGGAGTTTTTGGATTCGCTCGGCGGATTTAGCGTTCCAGGACAATTGGGCGTGGCGGTAAAATCCGCAGTATCGGCCCCGCCCACCGCGACACTTGAGATCTGTACAGGGACGGTACCGTTGTTCGAAATTATCACTGATTGGTTCGCGGCAAGTATTTGTAAAGTTTGCGGCGAAAATCCGATCCCCACCGGCAAGATGGAAAGAGATGCGCTAACGCCCGTGCCCGACAATGAAACAATTTGCGGCGACCCGGACACATTATCCGAAAACGAAATCGAGGCAGTTTGCGGCCCCGAGGAGGTCGGCGTAAACGTTTCATTCAGCGTGCACTGTGCATTTGGGGCAAGCGTACCTGGGCAATTTGATGCGACTGCAAATGCCGTCGCGTTCATTCCTGTCAACGAAATCGAGCTGATTTGTAGTGGGAGGCTGCCCGTATTTGTCATCGTCAGGGTTTGCGGATCGCTCGTCGTGCCAACGATCTGCGATGTAAATATGAGCGAGGCCGGCGCGAGATTCACCGCCGGGGAGGGCGGCACACCGATCCCGGAAAGTGGAACGACTTGGGTTGTGCTCGCGACATTCCCTGCATTGTCCGTTATTTGAAGCGATGCATTGAAGTTACCTGTCGTCTGCGGTTCGAATACAATTCCAATCGAACAACTCGCACCCGGCTGAACAATAGGCACACCGGCGCACGAGTAATTCCCCATTATATTAAATTGAGTGTTGTCCGGTCCGCTGAGAGATATGTTTGAAATGTCCAACGCTAGATTACCCGTATTGCTTAAAGTGACGACCTGCTGGGCGCTTGCTTTTCCTTCCGGCTGATTGCCGAACGAAACCAGCTGCGGAGAAGCCGACACCACCGGCTCTTGTCCAATGCCTACAAGATCGACGCCCTGCGGACTGTTCGCGGCATTGTCGGTAAAGCTGAGCGCGGCGGACTCGGCGCCCGCCGTCGATGGCGAAAACGTCACCGTGATCGAGCAGGTCGTTCCAGCGGCGAGCATCTGGGGCGATATCGGGCAATTATTCGATTGCGAAAAATCGCTGGCGTTCGTGCCAAAGATGCCCAGACTGCTAATTTCTAGCGGTACCGTCCCGGCGTTGGTCAGGATGCTGAGTTCCGGTGGATTCGGGCTGCCATCCAACTGGTTGCCAAAATTGAGTTCCGGCGCATTGAACGACACAATCGGCCCGGTAGTTGAGTTTTCCTGCAACGCGACGAGAAAAGCATCGGACAACGGTGGCGATTCCTGGCAGCTCACGCAAGTTGGCTGAAATCCCGTTTGCGGATTCCCGGCGCGCGGGAAATCAAGTGATGTAGTGTTCCCACTTACGAAAACGCCCCCATTGGCTGTAGCGGCAATGCCGTTTCCCTGCGCGTCAGCGCCGCCTCCGAGAAGCGTTGAATAAAGAAGCGACGCAACGCCCGATTGAGTGGTATCAAACTTCGCGACGAACGCATCGCTTGTGCCGCTGAATGCTTGCAAACTTTGATACGTCGGAAAATTCGGTGATGTAGTGTGGCCCGCGAGGTACACAGCATTTTCACCGACGGCATACACGCTAAGCGCCGAATCACTTCCGCTCCCGCCGAAATACGTTGCGTAGTTGAGTGAAGTCACTCCGGCAACAGACTGGCTAACAACAGCTAGAAACCCGTTCGCAGTTCCGCCCAGAGCCGTTTGATAACCCGATGTCGTCGGCGAATTGACGATGTTGGTCGATTGCGTAGTTCCGGCGACATACGCGTTCGCAGGAATCGCGCCATCCACGGCCACGCTGAACGCCTGATCTGAACCGCTGCCCCCAAGAAACGTTGAATAGATAAGGTCGGCCGTCCCGAGTCCTTTGGGACTGACGCACATCAGAAATCCGTCAAACGCGCCTCCGCCGTACGCCGCCTGGAGCCCATTCGTGATCGGGAATCCTGCGCCAGGCTGAGACGTGAATCCGGAAAGATAAACTTGCCCAACGAGATCAACCGAGACCCCCGTCACGCCAACTTGTACCGGCTGGAAGTTCTGATCGCCACCTGTATCCGTATACGGATATCCGTCAATCCCAAGATAGGTGAGATACGTCAGTGTGCCCGACGAACTGTAAACGGCGAGGAATCCATCATTGCTGCCCGGAACAGCGTTCCCGTTGAGCACATTCCCGCCGCTACCAAAGGTTCCCTGGTAGGCGCCTGTCGTAACCGGCAGATTCGTCGAAGTCGTGTCGCTCGCAACAATCACATTTCCATTCGGGGCAAAAGCGACACCGACGTCGGTAGGCGTTTGAGTCGCTTCGGAGCCATTACCGGCAAGCAGCGTCGAGACCAAAAGCGTGTTCCCTCCCGTGCTAAGCTCGGACAGAGCAAGTGCATTCGCCGCAGTGCCGACAGTGGACTTGTCAGTGACCGGATAGTCGGTTGAGGTTGTAGCTCCGGTAAGAGCTACGTCGCCGCCCGCGTCCACCGCCAGCTCTCCACCAAATTCCGTACCGTTTCCGCCAATAAAAGTGAGATAGACAAGCGAAGCCGCACCCGTCAGCGTCGGATCAATTTTCGCAACGAAGAAATCTGGCCCCGCTCCTGCTCCGAGTGAAGTGCTCCCGGCCTCAGAAAATCCAGCAGGCGCAGCCGTGCCCGCGAGATAAACTTTGCCGGTCGAATCAACCCCAACACCACTTGCGGAATCCGCGCCCGAGCCGCCCAAAAACGTCGTGTAAGTAAGCGAAACAGACGGATCGATGATCAGCGCATGAGAATGATCGTATCGCGGCACTCGAAATGAAATAATTCCACGACGTCCGATCGCATACCCGCCGGCGATGCCGACCTTATTCCCAGCAATCTCCTGGTAGATCGAAGGCTTACGCAAACGAAGGGTCGTAACACCTCTCCGCGCAACAATGTCGCCGTCCGGACTTAGCTCCAGCTTGACCCGTCCTCGCAGCTGCAGTTGCAACCGCCTCAAATCAGCGTGAGGCGCCGCGTCGAAGTCGAGCTCAATTCCTTCTGCACCACCTCGAGCGATGCAATCAATTCCCAGCGCTATCTCACGCGCGCGCACCGATTCAAATATCGAGACGTCCGTGCGCCAGCGCATCGGATCGCGTCCGATGAAATAGCTTGCACGCGCCGCAAGCAGGCCCGCGCCAAACCAATGCGTGTTTGCCGACTTACTCGGAAATTCAATCTCCAGCGGCCGCGTCCGTCCCGATCGATCAGCCACCGAGGATTCAGCCGCGTTCGGCGTCATCGCATTCGGCATCATGACGATGCTTCCGCGTTCGAACGCTAGCGAATATTCTTGGCCTCTCGCCAAAAACTGAGTGCGCTGGCGAAATTGCCCCTGATTACGTTCGAAAACGAGCGGAACAACGGGCTTTTGCGCCTGTACGCGCGGGCTGATCGCTGGCGCCGGCGAGCCGCGCGCCACGCTCGCCGCGTCACGAGAATCCGAAATCGCGAATAGAGCCAGAACCAGTGAGGAGAAGCATCCAACCGCGAACCACTGTCTTCGTTTCATTAGGCCCTCGACCTGGCAAGAAACGCCTTCGGAGCGGGCGGGCTCGAGCTAATTTGAGCCGAATTTCGTTTTGATGACAGACAACGCCTGAGAAGGAACGCGAGGAATTTGCAGCCACCGCGGAACAAAGTCAACGCAATGACCGATGAATGATTACTTACGTGAAGTTACGGAGAACTTCAACGAGGATGGGTAAAACAACTTCGTCCGCGCTATTCGATGGGCCATGCATACGCCGGGTCGCCAAGAGGAATGTCAAGGTAGCCTTCTCCGGGCAAAACATCCACCGGCAATCCACCCTCCCAAATCGCGACACCCAGGAGCAACGAACGGCGGTTCTGGATGTCGAAAAGCTTCTTATCGAAAGACGCTTCAACGATCTTGCCGAACGCCGCCTTCACAAATTCGGCGGGATTCAAGAAGCACATTCCACCTTGCTCGAGCCTTACCGATTCAAGTTTGTTTTCGCGCACAGTCAGCGTCAATCGCATTTCACGTGCGTCCCAAATCGTAATGCGAATCTCGAATTCTTGAAACTTGGAAAGCATTTCCGGGATCAGGTCGAGCCGCAGATACAAATGCTCTCCGTCAAAGCCGAAAAGCAAATCGTCAATGACGAACATCCTTCCGTGCATCGCGGTCGAACGGCGCTCTGCAGCGTAATATCCCGCCCCCAGCCATTCGAAGTACGTGGATTCTCGGCCGTCCACAATCACTCGCAGATAATCCGCCGGGCTCTCGCGCTTCACCTCTGTCGGCAAATGCTTGATGGGCTGAGAGAGAGAGTCCGGCGCCTCTTCGCCAAGCGCGGCGTAAATCGCCGTCAGATGTTTCCGGAATAGCGCATCGAATTCCGCGTCATTCGCCGTGCTGTGTTCGGGGCCGAACCACCAGAACCAGTCGCTGCCTTCCGCCGCCAAAATTGATTCAAACGCGCGGTTGAGAGCCTGCGCTTCGGGCACATAGCGATCGTCGCCTTCCGCGTCCGCCACGGCTCGCGCGTACACCTCGCGCGCCTCCGCCAGCATTTCCCACGCCCGTACGTCTTCCGCATCGCCGATCCATACGTCGAAGTTTGCATTGATCCACGACGCGGGGAAAATCGATTCGATAGTTGGAATCTCGCCCGCCGCGGCAATCGCTTCGGTCGCCGTAAGCGGATGAATGTCCGGATCATCCTCCATCTTTTTGTAGAACTGCCGGAGGAAATCGCGTCCGTTGCCGGCGTAGTACTCCCAGGCGTTCTCGCCGTCAAGGATCAGGCTCAGCGTCGGCGTCCGCGACGCCGTCCATCGCTCGCCGATAAGCCCTATGCGACGGTGCAGGTCCTCTGCCGCCGCCTGCGCGCTCATGCGGCTGTAAACAAAGCCGAGCAAATCGGAAACATAATGATCGCGGAAAAATCCCACAATCTCGCGATTGCCCCGCTTCAATCGCCACGGCGAATAAAGCTGCTCGGCATTTTCCGGAAATCCCGCGGCGTCGCGCCAAAATCCTATGTTTCGCGTTCGGCCGAGCACGCCTTCGTCCGAGGCGAACCATCGAAAACCAAGCTCGGCCGCAATTTCCAACGCCTGATCGGATACAGATCCCTCCGAAGGCCATAATCCCGCGGGCAATGCGCCAAATCGCTCCACATGATATCGCCGCGCTCGAACAAGATGTTCGCGGGCATCTTCGGGATAACGGAAAGGTGGCCGCGGAACCGGCGAGTTCGGATTTGACCTTAGCGCGATTTCCGTGTCGCAAACCAGCGGAAGAATCGGGTGATAATACGGCGTAGTTGAAATCTCAATTTGCCCGCTTGCTGCCGCAGCACGGTATTCCGGCAGCACCCGCGCCAACAATTCCAACTGCTTCGCCTTCAGTTGCGCCTTATCCTCTTCCGTGAATTCCTTGCCCTTTTTCTCGAGCGCAGACACAATCGGATCGCGCGCCAAATATTCTTCATCCATCCATGAAAGCTGCGAAAGCAGCTGCAAATCGCGCCATTCGCCCGCAGAAAACTGTGCCGCCGCGGTTTTTTCGCCGCCGGATTGCACCCGTTTGTACAACTCCACGTACCGCGGCCAGCGCGCCATCAAATTGTCGTGATTCACCTGGAATCCGCGCTCGAGAATGTGCAGTTTCTGCTCCGGCGTCAGCGAATCGGCCGGCGCGAATACCACATCGAACCACGGCTCATGAAATTTCCCGCTTGCGTACTCGTCAATTTGCGCGCCCAGCGACGGCACCACGTTGAATGTCATGTGCACGCCGGGAAATTCCTCGGCGATCTTCACCATTCCCCAGTAATCTTTAAGCGCGTGCAATCGCGTCCACGGCATGATGTAGCGCCCTGTTGTGGGATCGCGATATTGCGGCTGATGCATGTGCCAAAGCAGAACGACATTCACCGCTCTCACGAGGTCATGCCCTCGCGTCCCTCGCGTTGCGCCGTGCTACTATAGTTTTGCGCCACCATGCGCATCCTCGACCGATACATTTGCCGTGAAGTTTTCTCCCACTCTCTGCTGGGGCTCGCCGTATTCACTTTTGTTTTTTTCGTTCCGCAACTCGTGCGACTGATGGATGTAATTGTCCGACATTCAGGCAGCGCAGGCAGCATCGCATTGCTCTTCTTGTGCTCATTGATACCAGTTCTGGCGTTCACTTTGCCCATGGCCACTCTCGTAGGCGTTTTGATCGGCCTCGGCCGCATGTCCGCCGACAGCGAAATCATCGCGCTCAACGCTTCTGGCATCGGCTTGCGAAGATTGCTGGTTCCCGTCGGTGCGATTGCCGTTGCCGCGGGATTGTTGACGCTTCTCGTCACCCTCTGGCTCAGTCCTCTCTCCTTGCGCGAGTTCCACACTCTCGAAGAAGAGCTCGCGTCCGCGCAAGCTCCCTTCGCGATTCAGCCGCGCGTCTTCGACGAGCGGTTTCCGCATCTCGTTCTATATGTGCAGGACGTTGAAGCGACGGCCGCACGCTGGCACGGCGTCTTCCTTGCGGAATCAGATGTAGCGGCCGGCTCGCATTTAACTCTGGCGGAGGACGCCATTGTAATCGCCAGCCCCGAACACGGCAAGTTTGAGTTGCATCTCGGCCCGGGAACCACGCACGAATTCGATCCGCACACGCCTACGAATTACAACGTCACGTCGTTCGGCTCGAGCGATCTACCGGTCGAGATGACGACTCCCGGCGCGCACAAATCTGCAGCGCTCTCCGACGCCGAACAGCACACTCTCGCGCTCCTCACCACCACCAGTTCCGATGAACTTACAGCTCGCACCGAATTTCAGCGCCGCTTGGCATTCCCCGCAGCGTGTCTTGTCTTTGCGCTGCTCGGAGTGCCCGTCGGAGTGCGCCCCCGGCGCGGCGGCAGAGCCGCAGGTTTTGTCCTGACTCTTGTCTTGATTTCGGGCTACTACTTCGTATTCGTTGCCGGCGCGCACTATGCCCAATTGGGCGTGGTGTCTCCAATCATCGGCGTGTGGACAGCCAACATTATCGCGGCCGTCCTCGCGTTAATTCTCCTGCGCGGCATCGAGCACATTCGCGGCGAAAGCTGGCTCTCCCACGCTTGGGACAAACTTCTCGGAATGCGCACTCAACCCGTGTCGGCGAAAGTCGTGCCCATCACCAACAGCACTATCGCCATCGCCGCGAATGGAACGATGTCGCGAAGAGCGGTCGTCACCGGCGGCGTGCAAACCGCATTCCCGCTGCTGATTGACGTCTACATCCTGAAGACGTTCTTCTACTACTTCGTACTCATGCTCGCCGGCTTTGTCGTAATTTTCGACGCATTTACTCTCTTCGATTTGCTCGGCGATATTTCCCGTAATCACATTCCCTGGCGCGTCGTCGCGAATTACTTCCGTTATCTCGTGCCTCTGATGGTCTACCAACTCGTCCCGCTCGCCGCGCTCGTCGGCACTCTCGTCACGCTCGGAATGCTCGCAAAAAATAACGAAGTCACCGCCTTCAAAGCCAGCGGCGTCAGCCTCTATCGCCTGTGTCTCCCGCTCGTCCTTGCCGGCACTCTTCTCGCTGCGGGAATGTTTCTTCTCGACGACACTTTCCTTCCCTACGCCAATCAGCGCCAGGACGCGCTGCGCAACCAAATCAAAGGCCGTCCCGCGCAAACCTACTTGCACCCGACGCATCAATGGATCTTCGGCGAAAAAGGAAAAGTGCTGAACTACGATTTTTTTGATTCCGATCAAAATGTGTTCGGCGGCCTCAGCATTTTTGAAATCGACGAAACGACATTCCGCATGCGCCGCCGCGTCTTTGCTACACGCGCCAAATGGGAACCGACGCTGAACGCGTGGATTCTCGAAGAAGGCTGGGTGCGCGATTTTCAAGACGGCCGCATCGTCGCCTATTCACCGTTCAAGGTTTTGTCGCTCGGCGAATTTTCCGAGACGCCCAGCTATTTCAAGCGCGAGGTTCGCCAGTCCTATCAAATGAATTGGCGCCAACTGGCGGAATATATTCGCGGCCTGAAGCAAGCAGGCTTCGACACGTCGCGCCTCGCCGTCCAATGGCACAAAAAATTCGCGTTCCCGCTGATCGCCGCGATCATCATGTTCCTGAGCGCCCCTTTCGCATTTCTCGTCGGAACCCGCGGCGCTGTCGGCGGACTCGCCGTCGCTGTCGGAATCGGGATCGTCTACTGGGCTACAGCAGCATTATTCGAAGCGATGGGCGCCATCGGCCAATTGCCTCCGCTACTTTCCGGTTGGGCACCGGATGCAATTTTCTTTTTCCTGGGAATGTACTTCTTCCTAAAAATGCCGACATAACTCTGGGAAACTAACGCGGAACCAACGAACGGATTTTCTGAATCACAAGGTCGATCCCAACTTCATTCTGCCCGCCTTCAGGAATAATCACGTCCGCATAACGTTTGCTAGGTTCGACAAATTCCATGTGCATCGGCCGCACCGTCATCCGGTACTGCTCGATCACCGAATCCATCGTGCGCCCGCGCTCCCGAATATCGCGTACGAGCCGACGTATAAACCGCAAATCCGCATCTGTATCCACAAAAATCTTGATGTCCATCAATTCGCGCAGCGCCTTGCTCTCAAAGATCAGTATTCCTTCGAGAATCGTCGCCGCGCGCGGCTCGACGCGCACCGTCTGAGGAAGCCTCCGGTAATACGTGAAGTCGTAGGTGGGCCGTTCGATCGCCTCTCCCGCCCGAAGCTTCTTCAAGTGCTGGGTGAGAAGCGCAGTGTCAATCGAATCCGGGTGGTCAAAATTTTGCTTCGTCCGCTCCTCAAGCGATAACTCAGGAAAATCTTTGTAGTAATTGTCCTGTTCGAGGATGATGACGTTCGCGACTGACAACGCCTGAGTGATGCGGTTGGTGATAGTTGTCTTGCCAGCGCCCGTCCCGCCGCAGATTCCGATGATAATCGGCTTCTGTCCCATGTCCCCATTCAGAGACCGTTCAGTCTTAGCGCAGAGGTCTAACTGTCGGCGATTCGACTTGTTGATTACCTTTTTTCTTGGCTAATTTTTCTTCAAGTACTACTTGAGCCGCTGCAAGCCGTGCAATCGGCACTCTGAATGGCGACGCGCTGATATAATCCATCCCCAACGTGTGACAAAACTTGACGCTATCGGCGTCCCCGCCGTGCTCCCCGCAAATCCCAATCTTCAATTTCGGCTTCGTCGAGCGCCCGCGCTCAATCCCCCAGCGCATCAGCAATCCAACTCCTGCCTGATCCAAAGTCTGAAATGGGTCGGCGGAAAATATTGCTGCTTTCTTCTCGTCAACGTAATCCGGCAAAAAACGCCCCGCATCATCGCGCGAGAGCCCCATCACTGTCTGTGTCAGATCATTCGTCCCGAATGAAAAGAATTCCGCAATTTCCGCAATCTGATCTGCGAGCAACGCCGCGCGCGGCAATTCAATCATCGTCCCCACAAGATATTCAAGCTTAACCTTAGACGCTGAAATTAGTTCATCCGCCACTCTACGTGTCGCCGTATCAAGAATCGCGAGCTCCTTTTTGTCGAGCACCAGCGGATGCATGATCTCAGGTAGTACTTTAACGCCGCGGTTCTGGCAATCAATCGCCGCCTCGATAATCGCGCGCACCTGCATCTCAAGAATTTCCGGATACGTAATACTCAATCGGCACCCGCGATGCCCAAGCATCGGGTTCGCCTCATGCAACTGCTCCACGCGCCGCGTCACCACATCCGGCTCGATGCCAATTTTCTTGGCCAGCTCTACCTGTTTCGCGCGCTCGTGCGGCACAAATTCATGCAAGGGCGGATCGAGCAGCCGAATCGTCACCGGAAATCCGTCCATAGCTTCAAAGATGCCAATAAAATCGCGCCTCTGGAATGGCAGGAGCTTCGCGAGCGCCCGCGCACGGGCCTCCCTAGATTCCGCGACGATCATTTCCTGAATCGCCAGCTGCCGATCGGCGCTGCGCTCGGGATGCTCGAAGTCTTTAAAAAACATATGCTCCGTGCGGCACAGCCCAATCCCCTGCGCGCCCATTTCCCGCGCCTTCCGCGCATCTTGCGGCGTATCCGCGTTCGTTCTCACTTTAAGTCTGCGAATTTGATCGGCCCATTTCATCAGCGTAGCGTAAGTCTCCGGAGGGCTCGGCCGCGCCAGCCGCGTTTCACCCGTATAAACCACGCCTTCATTTCCATCGAGCGTCAACCACTCGCCCTCTTTCACCACTCGCCCATTCACGCGAATCTGCTTCGCGGCCGCATCAATGTCGAGTGCTTCGGCTCCCACTACGCAGCATTTCCCCCATCCGCGCGCCACTACGGCAGCGTGGCTCGTTTTCCCGCCCGTGGCCGTCAGAATTCCCTGCGCCACGTACATGCCGCCCACGTCTTCCGGACTGGTCTCGCGCCGGACAAGAATCACGCGCTCCCCGCGCGCCGCCCACTCCTCAGCCTCATGCGCGGTAAAGATAGCCTTCCCCACCGCCGCCCCTGGCACTGCATTGATTCCCTCGCCAATCTTGCGCTTCGCCAAATCCGACTTCGGAATCGACGAATCAATCACCGGATAGAAAAGCCGCTCGACATCCTCAGGCTTGATGCGAAGAAGAGCTTCTTCCTTCGAAATCACGCCTTCGTTCGTAAGGTCCACAGCGATCTTGAATGTCGCCGCAGGCGAACGCTTGCCCGTCCGCGTCTGCAACATATAAAGCGTCCCATCCTCGACCGTGAACTCGAGATCCTGCATGTCTCGATAGTGCTTCTCAAGTTTTACTCGAACCTTCTGAAGTTGGTCATAGACCTTCGGCATCCGCTTCGCCATTTGGTCGAGGTGCATCGGCGTGCGAATTCCTGCAACAACATCTTCGCCCTGCGCGTTGATCAGAAAATCGCCATAGAAAGTTTTCTCGCCGGTAGACGGATCGCGCGTGAAACAAACGCCCGTCCCGGAATTCTCCCCGCTATTTCCGAAAACCATCTGCACGACGTTCACTGCCGTCCCCATCAATCCCTTAATCTTCTCCACGCGCCGGTACGTCACCGCCTTCTCCGCCATCCACGATCCGAACACCGCGCCAATCGCGCCCCACAACTGCTCTTGAGGATCCTCAGGAAAATCCTTCGATGTTTTCTCCTTGAAATATTTTTTGTACTCCCCGACGAGCTCGCGCCAGCCTTCCGCCGTCACTAGCGTATCGTCCTGTACCTTCAATCGCGTCTTCAACGCGCGCAGCTTCTCCTCGAGATCATCCTTCGGCAGTCCAATGACAACCGACGAATACATCTGAACGAATCTCCGGTACGCGTCATACGCAAATCGCTGGTTTGAAGTGCGCTTCGCCAAGGCCTCGACCGACTTCGAGTTCAACCCGAGGTTTAGAATCGTCTCCATCATCCCGGGCATGGAGCGCGCCGAGCCCGAGCGCACGCTAACGAGCAGCGGATCGTTCGGATCGCCGAGTTTCTTGCCGACGACTTTCTCAAGCCGCCTTAGGTGTGTCTCAACTTCCGCGCGAAGACCCGCCGGATACTTCCGGTCATGCCTGTAGAAGTAGTCGCACGCCTCGGTCGTAATCGTGAAGCCCGCGGGAACAGGCAATCCGATGCGCGTCATCTCTGCGAGGCCCGCGCCTTTGCCTCCCAGAAGGTCGCGCATCTCGCCATCGCCTTCCGCTTTTCCCGCTCCGAAGAAATAAACAAATTTCAAGCAACACCTCCAGATTTTTTCGCGTCGATTATTGCGTTCGAGTAAAACTCAAATTGTCGGCTGGGCGACTAAAACGACGACCACAAGAATATCGCCACACTTCAACAAAATCCTAAATGTCGTCGAACAACTTCAAGCTGCGTCTTCGGAAACCATTCCAGAAAAATCTGCAATCGTCGAAAATTCCTTTAACAGCGTCGAGAGCAGCGACAGTCGGTTCGCGCGCAAATCTTCTTCTTCAGCCATCACTAGAACATCATCGAAGAATCGATCCACCGCTGGCCTCAGTCCCGCGATGACTTCAAGTGCCTCTCGATACCTCGCCTCATTCTTAAAGCGGCGCGCCTTCTCGGCGATCTCCTGCGAAACTTCATAAAGTTCTCGTTCAGCTTTCTCGCGAAATAGCTCCGGCCGAACTGTGGATATGCGCGCACCCGATTTCGAAAGTAATGGTTGCGCCTTTTCCAAAATCTTCCGGATGCGCTTGAACGCCGCCGCAAGCGGAGGAAAATTTCGCGTCACTCGAATCGCCTTGAGAGCAGCGACTCGGGCTGTCGCGTCCACCAGGTCGTCGCCGCCCGCTGCCAGCGCCGCATTCACTTCGTCGTAAGCAAATCCATGTTTCTCTCGAAGAACGTACCGCGCACGCTCCTGCATGAACGCCAACACCTCTGCTTCTGCTGCAGGTGTCACTTCAACTTTGTGCGCGGCATTCCGGAATGCGTTCGCGGCAGTCGAAATCGCCGACGAAAGCGAAAGCGGCAATTTGCGTTCAAGCAAAATCTTAACAATGCCAAGCGCCGCCCGCCTCAGCGCGAAAGGATCGCTCGAGCCCGAAGGAATCGAACCAATCGCAAAGCAGCCCACAAGCGAATCGAGCTTATCTGCAAGCGCCACGGCGCACCCGGCAAGATTCCGCGGAATCGGATCGTCAAGCCCAACGGGGCGGTAGTGATCGTAAACAGCCCACGCAACGTCTGTCGCTTCTCCCTGCGCCCGCGCGTAAAGCCCGCCAACGATTCCCTGCAATTCCGGAAACTCGCGGACCATGTCCGTAACCAAATCGCATTTAGCAAGCTCTGCCGCGCGATCTGCGTCATCCGAATGTGCTTCAAGAACTCCGCCCTGGCTCCAAGTGTTCGACAGCCAGCGCGCCAGCGTACGCACGCGTTCAACTTTGTCGTAATAACTGCCCAATCGCGATTCGTACGTGACGTGCTTAAGACGCGGCAGGTACTCGGCAAGCGGTTTCTTCAGGTCGCTGTCCCAAAAAAATCGCGCGTCGGCAAATCGCGCTCGAAGCACTCGCTCATGCCCCCCGCGGACCAGGCCCTGCCGGTCCCGATCGAGATTAATTATGGCAATGAAATGCGGCTCAAGGCCCCCATGCTTGTTCTCAATGGCGAAATATTTCTGATGGCCGCGCATCACCGTAATCAAAATCTCTTTCGGCAGGTCAAGATACTCAGGTTCGAAGTCGCCCATGATCGCGGTAGGAAACTCATTCAAGTAAACCACTAGATTCGCCAAGCATGGATCGGCGTGCGCTCTCAAATTTCTCTTCGCAAGTAATGCTTGAACTTCTTTCTCAATCTTCTTGCGACGCTCTTCAGGATGCACGATCACAAAATTCTTGCGCAGCTTGCCGACGTAATCCGCAGATGTGCTCACGGGAATTTTTGACTTGCCGAGAAACCTGTGACCAGAACTTGAAGTTCCCGCTTTCACATCCGCAATCGTGAACGGCACCACTTTGTGATCGAGCTCCGCGAGAATCCATCGGATCGGACGAATGAATCTCAGATCGCTCGCGCTCGTCCAGTACATCGAGCGCGGAAAGGAAAGCTCGCGTATTGCTTGAGGTAAAATTTCCAAGAGAACATCTTTCGCCAAGCGCCCGACGATCACTTTCTTTATCGCCAGA
>DATBYF010000115.1:0-10956 GCA_036513895.1 Candidatus Acidiferrales bacterium
GACGCCCAAACCGGCCGCAATGTTCCGTTACGCTTCAATCTCATACACTCCGTGCGGATTGAGACCCTCAAGAAAGATCTTCGTGTTCGTGAGATCGAACTTCCTGTCGCGCGATTTAATGCAAAGAAAAAATCGATCGCGTGTGGCCAACGCGAAGCGCGGCACGTTGAAAACCGGATGATACGGCGTCGGCAATCCATTCATCGCCAGCATTCCAAAAACTGCCGCGAGCGCTGCGCCCAGCACCGTCATCTCGAAAGTAATCGGAATAAACGCGGGCCAACTGTTGTGCGGTTTCCCACCCACATTCAACGGAAACCCAATCACGTTCGGATAATATTGAAGGAAGAATCCACCCAGGCATCCAAACAGCCCGCCAAAAAAAACCACTACGGGTAAAATCGTGTGATGAAACCCGCACGCCTCCGCAAGTCCTTCCACGGGCATTGGCGTAAATGCATCAATCCGCCGATAACCTTCCTTTCGCGCGCGCTCCGCCGCATGAAGCACCCCTTCCGGCGTCTCGAACTCCGCCAGCAATCCGTAAATCGGCTTTCTTCTCATTTCACTCGCACTTTGCTGCCTTGCTGCGTGCCTACCTACGTCTCGCCTATTTCGGGATTCGGATTCCTCAGCCGTGCCAGATACGTCGTGCGCGGCCGTGTATTGAGATCTCCCAGCAGGTCGTAATTCCGTGTTTGCGCCCGGAGCTTCGACACGCGGCTTTCAGGATCATTGATATTTCCGAAAATGATTGCGCGCGAAGGACACGCAGCTTCGCAAGCCGTCACGATCTCGCCGTCCCTAACGCTGCGATCTTCTTTTTCGGACTCAATCTTCGCCGCGTTGATTCTCTGCACGCAGTACGTGCACTTCTCCATCACGCCGCGGCTGCGCACCGTCACATTCGGATTGCGCAGC
Organism: Candidatus Acidiferrales bacterium; assembly: GCA_036513895.1. GTDB lineage: Bacteria > Acidobacteriota > Terriglobia > Acidiferrales > UBA7541 > Palsa-147. The sequence goes on from DATBYF010000115.1 coordinate 922, forward strand.
CCGAAAAGACTCGGCGTCGTCCAATCTGAAAACAGCTTGAAATTGAACCGGCGCACCTTATACGGGCAATTGTTCGAGCAATAGCGCGTCCCGACGCATCGGTTGTAAATCATTTCGTTCAAGCCTTCATCGCTATGAACCGTCGCGCCCACCGGGCAAACCACTTCGCACGGCGCGTTCTCGCACTGCTGACACATCACGGGTTGGTAGTAACTTTCCGGATTGTCCAGGTCGCCGCGGAAATAGTTATCCACCCGTATCCACTGCATATCGCGGCCGGCGATCACTTCTTCTTTCCCCACCACCGGGATGTTGTTTTCCGCCTGGCAGGCCACCACGCAGGCGCCGCAGCCTGTGCAGCTATTCAAATCGACCGCCATCCCCCACGCATATCCCTCGTATTTGTAATCGGCGTAGAGCGATGTGCGCTTCGTCGTAATTTCCTCCGGATCGCTCGCGAAATTCGGATTCTTGCGGAATTCCTCGAGCGTGCCGATGCGCAGAACCTCGCGCTCGAACGCGTTGACACTCTCCTCCTCGACCTTCTTTCCGTTTTGTTCGATCTGATGATGATGCTGCGTGGTCGCCAGAACATATCTGTCGCCGGTCTTCTCAATTTTCAAGCCGCCCGCGGTCCACGACGCGCCCGAAGTCCGAAGCAGATACGCGTTAAATCCGATTCCGGTGCCGACATGCCCGGAGCGGCGCCGTCCGTAGCCAAGATGCAAAGTCGCGGTCCCGTCCGCGTGGCCCGGCATAATCCACACGGGTCCGCTGATTCCCCTGCCGCCCAAGCTCAGCTTGACCATGTTGCCGTTCGTGACTCCCAGACTTTCAGCCGTCGTCGGGCTTAGTATCACGGCGTTATCCCAGGTCAATTTCGTCAGCGGCTTCGGCAACTCCTGCAACCAGCCGCTGTTGGCGTGCCGGCCGTCGCCAATCGTCGGGTCAGGACGGAAAACAACTGAGAGCATTCCCGATCCGGAGGATTGCGCGATCGGCGTAGCATTTTCGGTGCTCGCGAGATTTGCAGCGGCTGCCCGTGCGGGAAACGCGGACCCCGCCATCACTCCGTCGTGCAGCGTTGTTTCCCAGAAGTCTTCAAACTGTTTATCACTCAACTTCGCGGGTCGCTGCGTACTCCAGTAGTCGCGCACAATGTCGTGGCCCGACTTGCCGTTGTCGCCCGCCAGGATGGCGATGAATTCGTGCTGAGACTTCCCATCGTAAAGCGGCGCAATCAGGGGCTGAACGATTCCGACCGTGCCGTCGTACGCGCGCGCATCACTCCACGATTCCAGGAAATGTGCTTCGGGTACGTGCCAGTGGCAAAGCTCCGCCGTTTCGTCGTTGTAAAGACCAAGGTGAATGCGCAGCGCAACCTTCAAGAATTTCGACGCAAAATCGATGTCAGCCGGCGCAGTGTAAACAGGATTGCTATCGAGAATTACAACCGCGTTCACCTGACCCGAATCCATGTCCTTCAAAAGATCGGCGAGCCCGTCCGTCTCCGGGCTTACCTCGAGCGGATCGGTGTATAGAATCGTCTTGCCGGCGTTGCCGAGCGCCTGATTCATCGCATGCGCAAGTGCGTGCACCGCGGGAGGCTGCGATTCACCGGCAATAATCAAACTCGTTCCGTGATGCTTCTGCAGATCGCGCGCGAGCGCGGCAATCCAATTTGCAGGAACACCAGAGGGAGCAGCCGCACCGCCCGCCCCTCCGGAAACGCCAACCGCCGAAGCCAGTGCGCGCGCAAACGCGCCAATCCCCGCGGGTCCGAGCGCCAGCCGGTGATCCGCCATGGCGCCCGTATTCGTCGGCGTGCTCTCCGTCACGTAGAGCCGGTTCATCTCCGCGCTCGGATTGTCGACGCGCCGGCGATTCGCAAAATCCCGCGCATATCGCACGCTGGTTGAGCCGCTGCAGAGAAAATCGGAGTCGAGCGACACGACCACATCGGCCTGATCGAGCCGGTAGATGGGATTCAGATAGCGTCCGAACGCCAGCTTCGCGCCTTCGCGTGCGTTGTAAGGGCCGCAAGGCTCGTGCGCGTACCACTTCGCCGCCGGAAATTGCGCCAGCAGCGCTTTCATCTGCGCAGCGAATGTCGGCGAAGTCGTCGCGTCCGTCAGAATGCGCAGCCCCGCTCCTTTGTTCGTTTGCCAATCGGCGCGTGCATTGGCGATCGCCGTAAAGAACGCAGCCCAATCGCTGATCCGTCCCTCATGAACAACCACCTGCGAGCGATCGGGGTCGTAGAGCCCTAGCACTGACGCCTGCGCAAAAATGTCCGTCGAGCCCAGGCTTCCCGGATGTTCTGAATTCCCTTCGATCTTCGTGGGCCGCCCCATGTGGCTCTCGACCAATAAGCCCATAGCGCCGTTCGTGCTCGGCATCGAAGTCGCATAAAAAAGCGGCTTGCCCGGAATAATTTCTTCGGGCGGCTTCACATACGGCACGATCTTCTCCGTTGGAAGTTTTGTGCAGGCACTCAACCCCGATAGCGCCGCAGACGCGGCCATCAGCTTCAGGATGTCGCGCCGCGCAACGCCATTGCTCCGCGACGGCATCTTCTCTGGATCGTTCGGAAACTCGTGATGTAGAAAAGCTTCACTCTCCGGCGTCCCCGCAAGTTCTTCGAGGCTCCTCCAAAATCGCTTCCCATTTCCGTGCTGAAGCGCCGCACGGGCGGCAGCCAAATCGAGTGGATAATTTCCAGCTCGCATGACGGCTGCGTCGCCGCCATCGTGCATTTCGTTTGCCGGCCCAGGCGCGTCATGATCGCCTTCAGGACGATTCCCGAAAATCTTGAATGCGTCGCTCATCGGTGGCACGTCACGCAGTCTGTCAAGCTTCGAATTTTATATTCCTTCACCAATCTCGCGCCAAGTTCCAATTGATTGCTTGGAGGGTGATACGTCGTGCTGAACACATACTCTTTCGGCCTAACATATTTCTCCGGCTCGCGATGGCATCCCAGGCACCATGACATTTGCAGTGTGTTCGCCGCCCAAGTCAGCGGCATGTCCGCAATTGGCCCGTGGCACGTCGTGCAGCCGACGCCCTTGGCCACATGAATGCTGTGATTGAAATAAACGAAATCCGGCAGCGCGTTCACGCGCGTCCATGAGATGGATTTGTCGTCCCGGTAGCTCGCCCGCACAGGCTCGAGCATCGCCGCATTGGTCCAAATCTGCGAATGGCACGACATGCAAGTCTGCGTCGGCGGCAATCCCGCGAACGGTGACGTCTCCACCGACGTATGGCAATACCGGCAATCAATTCCCAGCTCACCAGCGTGATGTTTGTGGCTGAACGGCACCGGCTGATCCTTGGCCTCATTCACGTCCGTCACGTACGGGGAACCGCTCAACGCGTAAATCACGTAACCGGCGAGGACAACCACGAACGCCGCGCCATAAATGCTAAGGCGCGAGATTAGGTTCGTGCTGTGATGAAATATCTGCGGCATCGAATGCTATTGCCCCGCTATTTTTTCTCTTCCTCTTCCACCAGCGTTCTCATCTCAAATATCGAAATCATCGGCAAGTAGCGAATGAACAGGTAGAGCAGCGTCAGGAATAACCCCATCGAGCCGAAAAGCGTCATCAAGTCCCAGCGCGTTGGATAGTACATGCCCCAGGAAGACGGCAAAAAGTCGCGATGGAGGCTGATCACTACAATCACAAAGCGTTCCAGCCACATGCCGACGTTCACGATGAGTGCGACCACAAAAAGCGCGGGCACACTCGACCGTACCTTCCGGCTCCACAAGCATTGCGGTATCAAAATATTGCAAAGGATCAGCGACCAATATGCCGGCCAGTACGGCCCAACAAAGCGGTTGATGAAAGCGTACCGTTCAAACGTATCGGCGCTGTAAAACGCCGTAAACGTCTCCATCATGTAGCCATACGCAACGATCAGGCCCGTAGCCAGCATCACCTTGGCCATATTCTCTAGGTGCCGCATGGTGATGAAATCTTCGAGGTGGTAAAACTTGCGGATCGGAATCGCCAGCGTCATCACCATCGCAAATCCTGAATAAATCGCGCCAGCCACAAAGTACGGCGGGAAAATCGTCGTGTGCCAACCGGGCACGATCGCCACGGAGAAATCGAAGCTCACCACCGTATGCACCGAGACGACCAGAGGTGTCGCCAGCCCCGCCAGAAGCAATGACGCCACCTCGTAACGATGCCAGTGCACAGCCGACCCGCGCCAGCCCATCGCCAGAATTCCGTAAACCACCTGCTTCAGCCGGCTCTTCGCACGATCGCGCAGCGTCGCCAGGTCCGGGATCAAGCCCACAAACCAAAACAGCAATGACACGGTCGCGTACGTTGAAACCGCGAATACGTCCCACACCAGCGGGCTTCGGAATTGCGGCCACGTTCCCATTGTGTTTGGATACGGAAACAGCCAGTAGGCAAGCCACGGCCGGCCCATGTGCAGTATCGGAAACAAGCCCGCGCAGGACACGGCAAACAGCGTCATCGCCTCAGCGAATCGGTTGATGGATGTCCGCCATTTCTGGCGGAGCAACAGAAGAATTGCGGAAATAAGGGTTCCGGCATGTCCGATTCCGATCCACCAAACAAAATTGACGATCGCGAATCCCCAACCGATTGGAATATTGATGCCCCAGATACCCACGCCGATCGCGAACAAATAAGTGACGGCGTACAAAAGCATCATTAGCAGTGCAAAGGACACCGCGAACCCAAAGAACCAGCCCGGCCGCCGCCGCTGCCCCAGCACGATCGAACTGATCTTGTCGCTGACCGACCCAACGGTGTAGCCCGGCTCGAGGACCGGCGGGCCCGCGGGAATCTCAGAGGCTCTGTGGAGACTTTCGGGTTCCAATGTAAAGTTCCAAGTAAAATCGAAAATCGAAATCGAGATTTATGTTTTTACTGACCCGGCAGCAGGTCTAAGCAGGTCTGCTCTGCCAATAAACCGGAAAGATCGTGAGCGGCGTTCTCGCCGAATGCGCGCCGCCTCATCGAGGAGCTTGAGGCTCGGGTCCACCCCAACCCGCACTGAATGCGCTCCCGTCCGGGCATAAAGAACGCAGTAGGATAAAACTTGAAGGCTTGCTAAGCAAGATGAAACGAAAAATATCAGCGCGGTCCACGAAGAAAGTCCGTGCACGAACGCAGAATCTCATTAATATGTTGTGACTTCATGGCCATCAAACGGGAATATCACCGCTGGTATTCGTCTCGGCTCGGGCACGACATGGTCGTTCTCTCTTACGGCCACTGGGGCGCACCGCTTCTGTCATTTCCGACAAGCGGCGGGGATGAATGGGAGTACGAAAATCAGGGCATCGTGGAGACGCTCGGCCAATTCATCGATGGCGGGCGGATGAAATTCATCTCGGTCGGCCAAGTGAGCGGAGAAAGCTTTTACAACAAGGGCGCCCATCCGTTTCATCGCAGCTACGTTCAAGCGCAGTATGACGCATACATCCGATTCGAGGTCGTCCCATTCATCTGGGATAGTTGCAAGACGCCCGGAATTCCCATCTCCACATTCGGCGCGTCGCTAGGCGCGTACCACGCCGTGAACTCGCTACTCAAACATCCAGACGTCATCAAGCGCTGCTTCGCTCTCTCCGGCCAATACGACATGAAGCGCTTCATGGACGGCATGTACGACGACAATTTCTATTTCAATAATCCCGTGGACTACATTCCCAATCTTTCCGATCACGAGACTCTCTCGCAGCTAGCCACCTGCGATATCCACATCGCGACGGGCACCGGCCCATGGGAACACAGCGGCTCCTCCTACTACCTCGCCTCCATCCTCGCGAATAAAGGCATCCCTCATCATCTCGACGATTGGGGCTCGCAAGGCGGCCACGACTGGCCCTACTGGAAACATCAAATGTGGGAATACGTAAACCAACTCTTCTGAATTAGAAAGTCGGGGCTTTAGGGGGTCGGAGCTTCAGTTCCGACATTAGCGAGGTTCTAACTCGACAGCTTTCTGCGGCTGAGGATACAGCGAGAAGCGCGTTATACCGTGGCTTCTATTCCAACCCAAACCGATCCAGCACATACCGCCCCTTCTTAATCACCTGATCCTCGTCAATCCATACATCGCAATTCCGCGTCAGCACATCCACATGCGTCTGCGATTGCCAATTCGCATGCGTTTGGCTGCCATAAGGATCGCCGAACGCCAAATGAACTCCCGGCAGCTTCTCATCCTGCAAAAGCACGCCAATCATTTCCCGGAGCCCTAGATTCGTTCCAAACGCCAATTCACCGACGCGATCGCTATTCTCATCCGTATGGCAATACTTCCAAAATTCCGCTTCCAAATCGCGTCGCTCGCATTCTACGCATTTCAGCCGCCCCGCTTCGAGTTCCAGCACCATCGGCGTTTCTTCAAGGCTTCCATACTTCGCGTTGAAGTGATCTCCAGCCGTTCCGTCGCAAACAAAAGTGCCATCCACGCGCGCCGGAGTGGTAAAAACTTCACCCGCCGGCAAATTCGACCAATACCGCGGGCTAATCAATCCGCTCGTCTTCACCCAATCGAGTGACGGATCGAACGTAGCCGTAATCGAAGTGCCGCCCTTCGTCGAAACTTTCAGCACCGTCGCCGATCGCATCCGCTCGCGCAATCGATCGCTCAGCCGGTCCACCTGCGTGTAATCTGCGCGCATTCCTTCGCGCATGATTTGCGGCGTCACGCTTACCATGTGTGCGTAGCGAATTTGCCGCCGCTCGACCACCCCAACAATCTGCTTTCGCGCGCCAAGCTCGCCCGGCAGCGGCTGAAAGCAAAGTATCCCCGCGTCGGCGACTTCAAGTCCCGCGAGCACTTCTTTCGGCGCTCCCGTCAAAGGCCGCGGCGCGTAATCCTCCACGCAATAGCCAGTCCAGTTCGCGCGTTGCTCCGCCAGCGCATACGCAAGGCCCGTCGCCACTTCACGGCTCGGCTCATCAAACACCAGCGCCACATTTTCGCCCGGACGAATTGCCAGACAAGTCTCCACCGCGTTTTTCGCTCCGGCAAGGAGCTCCGGATTCACATTCTTGATTTGAATCGCGCCCATATCGTTCTTGTTCGATCGCACCGATTTTGCTTCAGTCTCCGTAACAGCCTTCTGCTTCTATCTTATTTCGATTGCCCGAAAGTCGCTGCAATTTTATTTAGATTACGCTTCCTCACCTAAGGTGTCATTTCCAGCGTGAAAAATTTAGAGCTGATTCACCTAAGCCACATGTGATATGAACACGTACTCCCGATAGGATAACCAATGAACATCGCCCGCATCGCCCTCGCTTCACTCGGCGGCTTCGTCGCCTACTTTGTCATCGGCGGTCTTGCGTTCGTGCTAATACCGTCGCTTAAGACTGAGTTCCTCAAATACCCTGCCGTATATCGTGGCCACGAAGGGCAGATGAGCAATATGCCGCTCGGAATGATTGCCATATACCTCGCAACGCTGGTCCTTGCAGTGATGTACGCCATGTTAGACGGAGGCGGCTCGGGCGTCGTCGAAGGAGCTCGCTTCGGCGCCCTAATCGGCGCATTCGTAATTTTCGCCTTCGTGATTCACAACTACGTCAATCTAAATATCGGCTGGAAACTCACACTCGAACAAGCCATAGCCTATTTCATCGAATGGCTCGTCGTCGGCATCGTGATCGGCCTGATCTACCGCCCCACCACGATCCACTAACCGACGCGGACTCCGTTCATTTATGTGGTGTCAGCGGATCTCTCTCCATCAACGAAATGTTGCCCGGTGCTAAGGCTCCGATCTCAAGCTCCGTAATCGCCGGTGAGTTTTTCTGCAACGCAAACCGCGCATTAAAATGAAATGTGCTGCCCTGCTCGGGCTTGCTCTCCACCCACATCCGCCCGCCCATCGCCTCGACCAGCCGCGAAGAGATAGTCAGCCCTAATCCAGTTCCTCCAAATTTCCGCGACATCGAATTGTCTGCCTGCGTAAAACTTTCAAAAATAAATTGTTGCTTTTCGAGCGGAATACCCGCGCCGGTGTCGCTCACCGTGAAATGCAATATCACTTCCTCTTCCGTCTCTTCCTCTTTCTGCACGCGCAGCACAATTTCGCCGTGCGAAGTAAACTTCATGGCGTTGCCAATCAGATTGAGCACAACTTGCCGCAGACGCGCAGGATCTCCTCGCAAAGTGTCCGGCACCTCAGGAACAATTTCGTAAACTAACTCGAGCCCCTTCTGATGGGCCTGAATCGTCACTGCCTGAATGGCATCGGCCAGGCTATCGCGCAGGCTGAATTCAATCGTCTCCATTTCCAGCTTCCCCGCCTCGATCTTGGAGAAATCCAAGATGCTATTCAGCAGCGTCAGGAGCGAATCCGCGGAACTCTTGACGATCACCAGATAGTCTCGCTGCTCGGGATTGAGCTCCGTCTCGAGAACCAGGTCCGTTATTCCGATGATTCCGTTCATTGGCGTGCGAATTTCATGGCTCATATTGGCGAGAAACTGGCCCTTGGCTTCGCTGGCGGCTTTGGCTTCTTCCATGGCCATTCGAGACTTCACCAGGCTCACAGTCCGGTTTGCGGCATACGCGAGAAGCGTCACTGAGCACAGGAATAGAAAGAACCGGTAGACCTCGCTGACTTTCTGCGCCCGCTCGTAATCGCGCGCGTACGCGCTCGAGATTGCGTCCACGCCGCGCCCGGTGGGAAGCTGGTTCAACTCATCAATCACCACCTCCACCTCAGGCTTGATACTCGTGACCGTCGCGGCGTGCGCCGCCACACTGCTCAGATCGAGCTCTGCGTATCGAGCCGCGTCCGCTGAAATAACGGCGATTTCCGTGTTTAGCGGTCCCGCTAAATCGGAATGCGGCGTGAGATCGAAGAGCAGAATGTCGCGTAACAGATTTGCCAGATCGTCCTGGAGCTTCACGTCTCCCGTATCGGCCGCCGCGCGAGAAGCTTCCGCGATCAATACCGGCAGATACCGAAGCGAGTTCTTAAGAATTGCGTTCTTGGACTTGAAATTCTCTACTAGGCGCGTTTTCTCAGTTAACAGCGCCGATTCGCTTCTGAGAAGTTCCTCAATCTCTTCGCGTTTACGCCCGCCAATGAAAGAAGGAATCTGCCTCAAGTCCGCTCCGGCTTTCCGCATCTCCGCCAGCTTTTCGACGAAAGGATCGTAGGAATTCAGGAGATCGTACCGGGAATCGAGGAGGTCGCGGTTAACCTCCGCATCCAGTCGTTTAATTAGCTCCAGGTCGCCCGTGAACCGGTTGTGCTCGCGCGGATTCACCGGCCTCTGCTGCACGAATAGGAATGTAAGCAGCAGAGCTGACCCGGCTCCAATCGCAATATTCCATATTCGCACCCCGATCATTGTGATTTGCTATCCAGTTCCCCCGTCAATGTCTTCAAAAATTCAACGATCAATTCCACTTCCTCATCCGTGAGCTTTCGGCCAAGCTGGTACTTGGCCATCATCCGGACGGCGTCCTCAAGTGTCGCTGCGCGTCCATCATGAAAATATGGCGCAGTCAATTCCACATTCCGCAGGCTCGGAACCTTGAACATATACATGTCCTTGGGATCGCCGGTCACGTTGAAGCGGCCCCTGTCCGCGTTCGTAATATTTCCGCGATCCGTGAAGTAAGGAGCCATCACTCCCAGCTTCTGATACATATTTCCGCCAACATTCATCCCCTGATGGCAACTCGCGCAGCCGAATGATTTGAAAAGCTTGTAGCCCTGCTGCTCCCGGCTTGTCAGCGCGTTCGGATCGTGGCGCAGAAATCGGTCAAAACGAGAATTCGGTGTTGATAACGACCGCTCGAATTCAGCGATGGAATCCTTGACGTGTTCTCTTCGGATGTCATCGCTGTAGATCTGTCGAAACTCCTCCTCATATTCCGGAGAGCTTCTTAGCTTCTCGATCACTTCCGGCCAGGTAGATCCCATTTCGATTTTCGATTGAACCGGCTCATCAATTTGCATTTCGAGCGTCGCCGCCCGGCCATCCCAAAACTGGCTGAAGTTGAAAC
>DATBYF010000116.1:0-20847 GCA_036513895.1 Candidatus Acidiferrales bacterium
AAGGCTCCCACACAATGAAGTTCGGCGCCGACGTCAATTACTTGCAAGTCGGGACGAACTCCGCGCAGATTTTTGAATTGAATTATGGCGGAGTGTACAACTTCTCAAGTCTTGACGCTTCCTCGCTGGGACTCCCCTCGGTCCTCCCGCCGTTTAATGCCGTGCAGGCGTACGGATTGGGTATTCCGACCGAGTTTTACCAGGGCATCGGTAACTCAAACACTCCTACTACGGACAAACTCCTCGGAGTCTTTTGGCAAGACAGTTGGAAAATGCGGCACCACTTAACGCTGAATTACGGTGTGCGCTACGACGTTGACTGGAATCCGCTTTTCCCTCCTGCCACGAGTTTAAATGAGACCGCCGAAAAGGCGTTCGGTGTTCAGCAAGGTCTGCCATTCAATGCTCACAATGTCGCGCCGCGCGTTGGCTTGGCGTGGGACCCGTTCGGGAATGGTAAGACGGTAGTTCGTGCTGGTTTTGGACTCTTCTATGACCATCCGCCGGCGGCGCTCGCCTTCCTGGCCAACGCCTTCGATGGAGCTAACTCCTCTTTGATTGAGGCAGGGCCGGGTGCGCCTTCGTTCGCCACTCTTGATAATCCGGCCAATTTCGGCGCGTTGAACGCTTCTTCGATTTTTCAGGGCACGCTCACGGGAGCCATCACCGGCTGCACAACTTCTGCGGCTCAGCCCGCGGTGATGTGCTATCAAGCCAACCAGCAACGTTTCAATCCCGCCTTCGCGAACTCACTGTTTACGGGCCAGAATTATCTTACGGCCAACGGCGGCATCGGTTTCCCGCTCACCGTGCTGCCTTTCACGATTCCGATACAAAGCAATTTCAAGTACGCATACGCCGAACAGGCGAACCTCACGATTGAACACGAACTTACGAAGGATTTAACGCTGAGCGTCGGATACAACTACACCCATGGCATCCACCTCGATCACACGGTCAACATCAATGTTACGAATCCCGCGCTGCTCGTCTCCAACGACAATAATGCCGTCGCGATCGGTGCGGTCACTCCAGGTTCAAATCCACTCGCTCTCACTTTGCCGTCCACCCCGAATGCGGTGTGTGGGAGCGCGCCTGCCTATAACTTCACTGGCGCGGGCAGTATCGCATTCGTCGCTCCCGGAATCTTGGGCGTCGGATATACGGGTCAGAACTGCAGCGGAACTCCGGTCGGCTACATCGGTACGCCCGCCGTGTTCAATTTTTTCCGTCCATCGGGTCCGAATCCGTCCTTCGCCGGGCTCGTCGGCGGCTACAATACGCTGCTTGGTCTCGCGCAACTTGCGGGCTTCCCAACGGGCAAGGTCATAGGCGGAACGCCGGTTCCGGTGCCTTGGAGCGACATTGATCCGCAGACTTCTTCAGGAAATTCGGTTTACAACGCGCTGACCGTCACGGTGAACAAGCGCTTCTCAAATCATTTTCAGTTCCTGACCGGCTGGACTTACTCACACTCGATTGACGATTCGACCGACCTCTCGACGCTTTTGAATCCGCAAGACAACAGCTTCCCGGCATTGGATCGCGGCAATTCCGATTTCGACCAGCGCCACCGTTGGATCACCAGCGGCGTATACCTGAGTCCCGGCGGCAAGAGCGGCGACGGTTTTTGGAAACGCATTTTCGGAAACTTTACAGTCGCGCCGATTATCGAAGTGTCTTCCGGCCGCCCCTATAACGTTCTGATTGGATCTGACCCCAATCTCGACCTCGGCACATCAACGAACCGGCCGTCAGTTTTGCCGGCCGGCGCTGCGGTCCCGCCCGGTTTCCCCGCTGCGACTTCCTCCCCCTTCATCAAGGGATTTGAATTTATAGTTCCGACACGCTGCATTGACAATACGGGCGCGCCGTTCGGGCCGTACCCCGCAGTTCCTTCACCGCCATACGGCTGCACGGGCAATCTGGCCCGCAACTACTTCACGCGGCCCGGCTATTTTGACATTGACCTTCGGATCGCGAGGACGTTTTATCTCAACGAGCGTTGGAATTTCGAAGTCATCGCGGACGGATTCAACATGCTGAACCGCTTCAACGCCGGCGACGTTGATCCACTCTGCGATCCAACGGCAGGCAGCACTTCTTGTACTGCTGGCCAACCTACAGCAGCGCTGGATCCGCGGACTTTCCAATTTGCACTAAAGCTGAACTGGTAGCGCGTATCCATCAAGCGCGTATCCACCAAGACTGGAGAGTTTCTGCGCCTACGACGCGGAAACTCTCCCCTTCGTTCCTCCCCATGAGTAAATTCGCACCGGCGGCACTTTCGCGATAAAGTTACCGTATGACCGGAGCGGAAATTCTTCTCGCGATTCTGATCGTCGTAGCCGTCGCGGTCGTGGTCTGGTCGAGCGGCCGACGTTCCGAAGCGCAATTGGCCGCCATGCGTCAAGAGATGCAAGGGTCAGTCGCAGGTCAGGTGCAGGCGGTAACAACACAACTGGGCCAGCTCGCACAGTCGGTCACCCAGCAACTCGGCCAGGTCAGGCAGGAGTTACAGTCCGGCGTCGCGACATCGGGCCAGCTCGCGCTGCAGGCACAGCGCGAAGTGGCCGCGCGCCTGGAAGCCTCGACGGACACTTTGCGGCAGCTTGCGCAGCAAATCGGAGAAGTCCAGCAGGCCAGCCGTGAGTTGTCTACAGCATCCCAGACTCTCCAAACTGTTCTCGGCGGCGCAAAATCGCGCGGCATCCTGGGCGAAGTAGCGCTCGAGCGGATGCTCGAAGATGCCCTTCCGCGAGCGGCCTATGAGACGCAATATCGTTTCCGCACAGGCGACATCGTGGATGCGATCGTCCGCGATGGCGGGCGCATCCTCTGCATCGATTCCAAATTTCCTCTCGATGCCTACCGGCGTCTCGTGGACTCAGGTGATGGCGCGCGCAAGGAGTTCGCGCTCGCCGTGCGCAAACACGCTGATTCCATTGCCGAAAAATACATCCTTCCCGACGAGCTCACCGTGGATATCGCGCTGATGTTTATTCCCTCCGAGGGCGTTTACTACGAACTTCTCGTGACCGAAGACGCGAAGTATGGCTCGATCAGCGACTACTGCCGCGGCAAGAAAGTTCTGCCGGTCTCACCGAACACCTGCTACGCCTACCTTTGCATGATTGCGATGAGTTTGCGCGGCATGCGCGTGGCGGAAAATGCTCAGAAGTTGATGAAGAGCCTCGCCGGCCTCGAAAAGCAGTTCGACGGATTCGCCGGCGTCTATCAAAAAATCGGCACTCATTTACGCAATGCGCGGCAATGTTACGAAGAGGCTGACGAAAAACTACAGCACGCCCGCGGTTCACTCGATCAAATGGCGCAAGGCGCCCTACCGGAAATCGAAGCTCCCGCTCTCGAAGCCGAACACTCCAATAATCTTTGAAAAGTTCAATGCCCCTGCAATGCGCTGACCGAGGCGCTAAGAAATATTGCGAAATCTCCCTGGGGAGCTTCGTGAATCATTTTTCCCACTTCGTCTGACACTTGTTTCACGTTCGGCTTCGGCTGCTCAAGACGTCCAATCACAGGATCCAGCCGCCGCTTCCATTGCGGCGAGGCAATAATCTGCGCGGCTTCCAGATACTCGTGGGCCTCCGCAACATCCGGAAATCCTGCCTCTGAAAGTATTCGCGCCCGAAATGAAAAATCCCCGGCATGGAGCGCTCGCACCTCGAGCGCCGCCGAATTATCCGCGCCGCCGCGTGTTCGAATATGTTCGCCGTCTCCGTTTGCAAAACGAAGAACCTCGGGCGCAAAGTTTTCGATATCGAGCTCCTCCGGCCGCTCCGTTCCTCTCACGCGAACCGTCAGCTTCGTCTTCATTCCCGGCACAATGCGATCGTCCGCGAAAGTAAATTCAACCGCCAGTGCTGTGAGACCAGACGCAACCTCTGGCCCGTTTGAAGTGATCGAGAGCGAACCATTCCCCGGCACGCTTTTCGGGTCCAGTAGAATTACCAATGCCGCGGGCGATGACGCGAGAACCACTGTCGGCTCATTGTTAAACGTCACGTGATTGTTGCTGGCGTCGCCGCGAAATCCAGCGCCTCTCACTTCGAACGGGTCATGAATGGAAACAAGCGGAGGAACCGAAAGAATTTCTGCCTTGTCGGGCGTGGAATGCGGCAGGACCACGGTGTACGCCATGATTTCGGGGCGAAGCGTGACTTTCGCGATGAGCGCGCTCGGAGTCAACGGTGCAGTGAGAAATGCGTGGCCAGTCACGTCCGTTTCCGTGTGCGAGCCATCCGAGAAATTAATCGCCGCATGAGGTACCAAGCGGCCCGCGGTGTCAAGAACCGCGAGGGTTGCGGGCTCGCCTTCGACAAGTCTGGAAGGCATCACGATTTCCGCAACCTGCGGAGGAGTTTGCCCCCGCACACGAGGCGCACCCGCGAGCGTGGCGACAGTCGCAGCCACTGCTACAACGCGCGCACAAATCGAGATCAATCGCGTCGAGTCGCGCTCCTTACCAATTCTGAATTTTTCGGCCACGGCCATGAAAGGTTTGCGGGGCGTTGGACGGCTCAGTATAGCCAAACGAACGAAATCGAGAAACTGCCGCTGCCGTGCTCGCCGATCAAAACCCAAAGATCAGAAGATCCAAAGATCAGTTGTCGAGCCGGACGACAAATGTATTCACTTGCCCCGATTGCCGCAACTGGTCGGCGATTTGACCGGCTTCTTGTTCCGTCTTAGCGTGACCCACTCGCACTCGATAGAACATCCCATTCGGCGAATCATACGGTACAACATTCACCGGCGAGAAATTTGCCGCTAGACGATCGCGGAGATTGCCCGCATTCGCCTGCACCAGGAATGCTCCTACCTGCACGCCGAAAAATCCGATCGAGGGATTCGGCCCGGAAATCATTTCGAGCCGCACTGGTGCCGTGCCTGGCCCGACCATATCAATCGCCCGCGCCGCCGAAAGCGACAAGTCAATCACCCGGTTCGCGACAAACGGGCCGCGGTCATTGATTCGAACTTCCGTTTGCTCTCCGTTCCGCATGTTCGTCACCCGCAGGACAGCTCCAAACGGTAGCGTTCTATGCGCCGCAGTGAATAAGTACATGTCGTAAATTTCGCCATTCGATGTGCGATGTCCCTGGAACGGTTCGCCATACCACGATGCCACTCCCTCCTCCACGTACTCGCCTGCAGGCGCGGTTGGCCGCGGCGGCGTTGCAGTTGGCTGCTTCGGAGCAGTCGTTTCGGGCTGTGCAGCGGGCACAGGCGCCGGCTGCGGCGGAACGTACCTGTGATGCGAGCATCCGACGACGGCAATCGCCACAAACAATATTTGAGCGACAAAACGAAAGCACCCAACGCGGAAGCGCCGGCGACGTTCATAACTGCTGAACGATCCCACCTCATCGCGCGGACAAAACCTCAAGCGGAGTTCCGTTTCAATTTTTATCTCTCATTTTCCGGTATTATAGGGACGCACAATAATTCTAGCAAGGAAGTGCATGGCCCTCCCTTTACGCTGGAGATGGAAACTCGAAAGGCTCCAGGAAAAAGTTGTCGGCTTTTTTTCGGGCAAGAAGGAGCAAGGCCGCCCGCGGCTGTGCCCCTCATGCGGAACGCTCGTAGGCGCATCGGCCACCCGTTGCCACCAGTGCGGTGCGAGCATGACTTTTTCGCTTGCCGCTGCCAGCCGTTCGCTCAGCCGTTGGGTTCCGGCGAGTTCGCCTGTCACTTACGGGATCCTTACGTTGAGTTGTCTGCTTTATGGCGTCAGCCTCGCAGCTACGATTCGCCTCAGCGGCGGTTTCGGAGCTCCTCCTTCTGGCTTGGGCGGCCTCTTCAACCTCGGCGCGATTAGCGGAACCGTGCTCGACCGTTTGGGCGCATCGCTGCCGCTGCTCAATGCTTTTGGCGGCGAGTCGAACTTGACGCAGCCGTGGCGGTTCATCACCGCCATTTTTCTTCACGGCAGCTTACTGCACATCGGTTTCAACATGTGGGTCCTAATGGACGTCGGTCCGCTCGTTGAGGAAGTCTACGGCTCGGCGCGTTACCTTTTCATCTACGTCCTCACAGGCGCCGCCGGATACCTGCTCAGTAGTTTCCTCGGAAACGTGAGCGTCGGCGGATCGGGAGCCTTACTCGGTTTGGTCGGCGTGCTGCTCGCTCTCACCTCAGGCCGAAAAAACGCCTCGCTTCAAATGCTCCGCGGCAACATCATCCGCTGGCTGATTTACATCGCAATCATGGGCTTTCTATTCCGCGGTATAGATAATTACGCACATTTCGGCGGCTGTCTTGCCGGATATCTTTTGGGGCGGACGTTAAGCGCCCGCGAACCTGCTGACGCACACGAACGCAAAATCGCCGATGCCATGGGTTGGGGAACCGCATTGGTTCTCGCGGCGAGCTTCGCGATGATGGCAGCCCGCTTCTTCAGTGCGATCTAGCGAAATCTTTTAATTACCTGCACTAAGACGTCGTGCCACAACCACGCCGTAATGCACTCCCGAGAGCACCACGCAGAGTCCCACCAGATTCGCACCCCCGCGCCGCGCTACCAACAGCCAGTGCGCCGGATGAATTTGCAGCAGCAAAACCACGACGATCAGCAATATTTCCAGCGTAGTTGTGAGTTTGCCCAAAATACTCGGCGGAAACGGCCGATAGCCCACGGTCACTAGAATCGCAGCGCTCACTGCCAGAAATAGCACGTCGCGGCTCAGCACCAGAATTGCCACCCACCACGCCAACTTTCCCTTCAGCGCCAGCACAAAATAGGACGAAACCATCAAAAGCTTGTCGGCAATGGGATCCAGATACGCTCCAAGCGGCGTCTTCTGATTTAACCCGCGCGCCAGCAAACCGTCGAGGCCATCGGTCAAGCCTGCGACGATGAGAATCCACAGCGCCCAATTGTAGTGATTGTAGTGAATGGCGATGATGAAGAACGGAAGAAAGCCTAACCTGAGAATCGTAAGCTGGTTCGGCACCGTTAAGATACGGGTTTTCACGATCGGAATTTTGAGCTCGACGCGATCCATGTTCGGTTAAAAGTTCCGGCAAGCCTCACGCAAATTGCGCCTCAAACAATTGCGCCTTCAAGTAAACTGCGCCCTCAGGCAAATTGCGAAAGATAAGCAGAAACGGTCTGCCCCACTTTTCGGTGAAAAATTTCAGCCAGCGACGGGATCGATCCGTGCGATTCATCCAGAGCAATCCGCTCGACTCGCAAATGCGGGAAAAACAAAGTCGCCAGCCCGATTCGATCTCCGTCCGGATGCGCTGCCTGCCTCACAAATTCATCGAACGAATTTAGATCGACTCCGCGCACAGTAATGCCCGCCGTAGTGATTTCGACAAGCTCGCCCCAAATCTTTTCCTTAGGTGTGTGCAAGCTGACCACCACAATCGAATGGGGCTGCATCGAATCTCCTCAATGCGGGGTATAAAGGCATGGTATCGCAGCCGGGCACCGCAATCCACGTAAGCGCAACCGAAGGGTTATCGAATGCGTGCGGACCGGGATGGCGCGTTAAAGCTCGTTAAGCGGCCATTATTTTCAGATCGGTTGCGCGTCGCAAAGTCGGCTCGGTTACTTTTTGCACTTCTTCAGGGCTGACGCCCTCCGCAATCTCGCGCAGCACCAGGCCTTCCGCGGTAACTTCGATCACGGCCAATTCCGTAACGATCAAATCCACGACACCGACGCCCGTGAGCGGAAGGCTGCACCGCTTCACAATTTTCGCTTCACCATCTTTCGTAGTGTGCTCCATCGCGATGATCACTCTCTTCGCCCCGGCAACGAGGTCCATTGCCCCGCCCATACCCTTCAGCATTTTCCCGGGAATGGCCCAATTCGCGAGATTTCCCGCTTCATCCACCTGAAGCGCGCCGAGCACCGTCACGTTGATTCGTCCGCCGCGAATCATCGCGAAAGATTCAGCACTCGAAAAATAAGAGCAGCCGGGAATTTCCGAGATCGTTTCCTTGCCTGCGTTGATGAGGTCAGGGTCCACGTCGCCCTCGAAAGGGTACGGGCCGATGCCCAGCATCCCATTTTCCGACTGCAGTACGACTTCGACTCCCGGCGGCAAATAGTTCGGAATGATCGTCGGCAGGCCAATGCCAAGATTGACGTAATAACCATCGCGCAATTCCTTCGCGACCCGCCGGGCGATGATCTCGCGCTTATCCCTTTCAGCTGGCATTTTCGCTCCTAAATTTTTGCGACGCGCAACTACGCGCTCCGCTTTCGTACCGTTCGCCGTTCCACACGCTTTTGATAATCCGAACCTTGAAAAATAGCGTCAACAAAAATTCCCGGAGTGTGCACGCCGTCAGGTTCGAGCGAGCCCAACTCCACAATTTCTTCTACTTCAGCGATAACATAGTTCGCCGCCGTCGCCATCACCGCATTGTAATTCCGCGCCGTTTTACGATAGACAAGATTCCCCCACCGGTCGCCCTTCCAGGCTTTGATAAACGCCACGTCGCCGCGCAACGCAGGAATCAGCACATGAGGCCGTCCATCAAAATCTCGAATCTCTTTTCCCTCAGCGGCGGGAGTCCCGTATCCCGTGGGCGTGTAGAATGCAGGAATTCCCGCGCCGCCCGCTCGAATCCTCTCAGCCAGTGTCCCCTGCGGATTCAACTCGACCTCAATTTCCTTTTTGAGCGCGAGCTGTTCGAATGTTTTGTTTTCGCCCACGTAGCTCGCGATCATTTTCTTCACTTGCTTGGTTTGCATAAGGAGGCCGATGCCGAAATCATCCACGCCCGCGTTGTTGGATACCACCGTGAGCTCCTTGGTTCCTTTCCGCCGCAACGCAGCAATCAGATTTTCAGGGATGCCGCAGAGGCCGAATCCGCCCATCAATATCGTGTCGCCGTCTTTAACAGGTGCAATTGCTGCGTCGGCACCGGCCACTCGCTTATCCATGCAAATCTCCTGGAGTACACGCCGTCACAAACTTCGTGAGCCTGCGCGAAGCACATGAGTCTACTGCAAGTTGTGAAGAATTTTGTATAGCTCGTTCGAAGCACGAAACTCGGATTCGAGGTCTTTGCTGGCAAGGTGCGTGCGAAGATGATCGATAGCCTGCGACACGCGATCGAGCGCGCGGGCGATGTTGTCGGTGTTGGTCAGGCAAATGTCGCGCCAGACCTCGTATGGGCTCCCCGCGAGGCGCGTCGCATCGCGCAAACCTCGGCCCGCAAGCGACGCGGGCAATCCGGTTTCGTCCGTTTCGTCTAGTACCACTCGCGCGAGCGCTACTGAAACCATTTGCGGCAGGTGCGAAATAATTCCAGCGGCCCAGTCGTGGGTCTCAGCGTCGACAAAAACCGGCTGTGCACCAATCGCTCGCACAAGCTCTGCGAAATTCTTTACGCCGGGGTGGCCATCGTCCTCGCTCGCAATCAGCGCATATCGCGCGCCGTTGAAAAGATCTGCGGATGCACTCTCAATGCCCGAGACTTCGCGCCCTGCCACCGGATGCCCGCCGAGAAATCGTGCGCGCTCGCGAAATGCCTTTTCGGCAAACCGGCAAATCACCGTTTTCGTGCTCGCTGCGTCCGTCACGAGAGCGTCCGGAGAAACCGATGAAGCGAGCGTCGGAAGTATTTCTAGCGTCAGGCCAATCGGCAGCGCAATGTATACGAGGTCAGCGTCGCGAGTCGCATCAATCACATCGCTCGACGTTTCACTCACCGCGCCGATTTTACGCGCGCGTTCCACAACGTCGGATCGATCCCACCCGGTCACGATCGCCTGGGGGTACAAGCGTCGCAACGCCAGTCCAAACGAGCCTCCGATCAATCCTGTGCCTAGAATTGCGACGCGGCGAAATGCAAGCTCGGGCATTGACTAGGCCACGCTGCGGCCAACAGCCGGCGCGATGATTCGCAACTCGCCCATGAGCTTGGCGAATTGTTCGGGGAAAAGTGATTGCGCCCCGTCAGACAAAGCATGCTCGGGATCGGGATGGACCTCGATCAATAATCCATCAGCGCCCGCAGCCACCGCGGCGCGCGCCATCGGCGCAACCTTATCCCGCCGTCCCGTGCCGTGTGATGGATCGGCGAAAATCGGCAGGTGCGAAAGTTTCTTGATCACGGGTATCGCGGCAATATCGAGGGTATTGCGAGTAGCTGTCTCGAAGGTACGAATCCCGCGCTCGCAAAGAATCACGTCATAGTTTCCGCCAGACATGATGTATTCCGCGCTCAACAGCAGCTCTTCGATCGTCGCGGACATCCCGCGTTTCAGCAGAACCGGCTTGCGCACATCGCCGAGCGCCCGGAGCAAATGGTAATTCTGCATGTTTCGCGCACCCACTTGCATTACGTCCGCGTATTCCAGCACGAGCGCTACTTGCGATGGATCCATAACTTCCGTCACCACCAGCAACCCATTGCGATCGGCAGCCTGGCGCATCAGTTTGAGGCCCGTCTCACCGAGACCTTGAAACGAATACGGCGAAGATCGCGGTTTAAACGCGCCGCCTCGCAGCAACTTCGCGCCCAGCCGAGCCACAGATTCCGCCACGGAATCAATCTGCGCCGCTGATTCCACGGCACACGGACCCGCGCCGACCACCACTTCGTTGCCGCCAACTTTCACGCCGTTTCCAAGATTTACGATCGTCCCTTCGGGGCGGAACGCGCGGCTCGCCAGCTTATACGGCACCGTGATGCGCACAACTTCGCGCACGCCATCGAGCACTTCGATATCGCGCGGATCAAAATCAGGATGCACGCCGACGGCGCCAATCACCGTCTGTGACTCACCCGTAGATCGATGCACATCGAATCCGATTGCCACTAGACGATCGATTACATGCTGGATTTGTTTGTCCGTGGCTACCGATTGCATCACGACAACCATTCACATGTCTCCCTATCGCATATCTTTCTGATTCGAGAATTCGAGAGCAGCCCGCTACGGCTTGCGCTTCGCTTCTGTGCCCTGCGGCGCGTTTTCCTTCGTCGCGTCCTCGTGATGCGCGGCGCGCTCGAGCGCCCGCGCTTCGTCAATAATTCTCTCGAATAGCCGCCGGATCGCCGTGTCCGCAAGCGGTCCGCCGTTCAATCGCTCAACGTTGGACAGAATTTCGTTTTCTCGTTCCGGCTGGTACACCGGCAATCCCTTTCGATGCTTCTCGTGCCCGATTTCAAGCGCGCAGCGCGCCCGCTCGTTGAGCAGCTTCACTAGTTCTTGATCCAGTTCATCTATGCGGCGACGCCAATCATCAATGCTCACGGTGTTTGTTCACTCCCCGTTTGATCGCTGCGCCGGCTCACTCCAGCCCGCGCCGCTCCCTTCAGCGATCGAATCAAATCTCCTACACCACGCACCGCAGCCTGCGAATTTGTGGCGCTCTCTACCTGCGCCACTAACGCCGAGCCAACCACAGCGGCGTCCGCAATCCCGCCCAGCACCGAAACGTGCGTCGGTAACGAAATTCCGAAGCCCACCGCAATCGGAAGTTTCGTCGCCGCTCTCGCGCGTCGCGCCAACGCTGGAAGCCCTTCCGGCAAAGCATCGCGCGTGCCCGTAACGCCCGTTCGTGAGATTAGATACAGAAAGCCCGTCGTCGCTTTCGCAATCAGCTTCAGCCGCGCATCGGTCGAAGTCGGAGCCCCAAGAAAAATTGTGTCGATTCCGTGCCCTCGCACTGCAACTCGATAATCCGCCGCTTCTTCGGGCGTCAAGTCCGTCACCAGCACGCCGTCAACGCCCGCCGCCGCGGCGTCACTCGCAAATCGCTCCAAACCGGCTTGGAGAATCGGATTGTAGTAGCTGAACAGCACCAACGGCACATCAGTTTTTGCGCGCAGGCGCCGCGCCAATGCCAAAACTCCCGCAAGCGTCGTGCCGCTTCGCAGCGCACGCTCACTCGCACGCTGGATTATCGGGCCGTCGGCCATCGGATCGCTGAACGGCACGCCGAGTTCAATAACGTCGGCTCCCGCTTCCGCTGCCGCAAGAACGATTTCCTCCGACGCCGTGAGGTTTGGATCGCCAGCCGTCAGATACGCCACGATACCCAGCTCGCTTCGCTCGGCCAGCTCAGCAAATCGCCGCGAAATTCGGCTAGCGCTGGCCTGATTCTCCTGCGACAAGGATTGAGCGGCCTCAAACATAGCGGGAGAGCGTCTCCATATCTTTGTCGCCGCGCCCAGACAAATTCACGATCACAATTTCATCGCGCCGCATTTTCGGCGCGCGCTTCACAAGTTCGGCGATCGCATGTGCCGATTCGAGCGCCGGAATAATTCCTTCGATCCGCGCGAGCAATTTCGCGGCAGCGATCGCTTCTTCATCCACCACCGCCGTATATTTCACGCGACGCGTATTCGCGAGCCACGCATGCTCTGGCCCGATCGCCGGGTAATCAAGGCCCGCGGATATCGAGTGCGTCGTCGAAATCTGCCCATCGCTGTTCTGCAGCACGTACGTATTCGTTCCTTGCAGCACGCCTGGGCGCGCGCCCGAAAAACCAGCAGACTCCGACAAACGCGCCGCATG
This sequence comes from Candidatus Acidiferrales bacterium, assembly GCA_036513895.1. Classification (GTDB taxonomy): domain Bacteria; phylum Acidobacteriota; class Terriglobia; order Acidiferrales; family UBA7541; genus Palsa-147. The sequence goes on from DATBYF010000116.1 coordinate 12,518, forward strand.
CTCCCCAAGACTTTTGCCGCGTCCGCCGGCTTCAACGCCAACCATTTTTACAGCCGCATCACCCAGGAACGCATGGAACAAGCCGATTGCATTCGAACCGCCGCCCACGCACGCAAATAAATGATCCGGCAGCCGCCCAGCAGCCCGAATAATCTGCTCGCGCGCCTCCTCGCCGATAATTTTTTGAAAATCGCGGACCATTTGCGGATACGGATGTGGCCCCAACACCGAGCCGAGCAAATAATGAGTGGTGCGCACGTTTGTGACCCAATCGCGCATCGCCTCATTGATCGCGTCCTTCAGCGTGCGGCTGCCTGCCTCAACGCCAATCACTTCAGCGCCGAGAAGGCGCATGCGAAACACATTCAGCCGTTGCCGCTCCATGTCTTCCGTGCCCATATACACCGTGCACGCAAGTCCCAATCGCGCCGCCACGGTTGCCGTCGCCACGCCGTGCTGTCCCGCGCCGGTCTCCGCAACCACTCGCTGTTTCTTCATGCGCACAGCAAGCAAGCCCTGCCCGATGCAGTTATTGATTTTGTGCGCGCCGGTGTGAAGCAGATCCTCGCGTTTCAAATAAATCTGCGCGCCGCCGAGATGCTCCGTCAATCGCGCGGCGAATTGCAGCGGCGTCGGCCGCCCGGCGAAATTGTGGAGCAAGTCGTCAAGTTCTCTGCGGAAAGATTCATCGCTGCTCGCCTCCAGATAAGCCCGCTCCAGCTCTTCGAGCGGCGCCACGAGTGTCTCCGCGACGTACCGTCCGCCGAACGCGCCAAAGCGCCCGCGATTATCCGGAACCGAAATTGGTCTTGCACTCATGCCAGATGTTCTCTCCCGCTCCTCACTGCGTCCATCAGCGCGTACAGCCGCTGCCGGTCTTTCTTCCCAGGGCTCGCTTCCACCCCGCTGCAAATATCCACGGCAAACGGATCGGTCGCAGCAATCGCATCCGCGACATTCTCCGGAGTAAGTCCGCCGGCAATAACGATCCGCCCATATTTTTTCGCCGCCCGGCCGATTCGCCAGTCAAAGGTCTGCCCGGTCCCCCCGCGTTGCTGGCGATCGAAGCCATCCAGCAAAAACAAATCTGCCGAATCAAAGCGCGCCAGACGTTTCACATCGAATCCCCGCCGAATCCGAAACGCCTTCATCACCGGGTAGTACTCGCTCAATCTCCGCACGTTTGCCGGCGATTCGTCTCCGTGAAGTTGCAACGCATTCAAATCCACGTCGCTTGCGATACGCAGGACGTCCGCGACTTCAGAGTTCACGAATACGCCAACCGTAAAAATGCGCCGCGGCAATCGCCCCACGATCGTGCGGGCATCCGCCGGCGCAATGTACCGCGGGCTCTTCTCGAAAAAATTAAATCCGAGCGCGTCGGCGCCCGCATCCACGCTCAAGCGCGCGTCCGTCCAATTCGTAATTCCGCAAATCTTTACGCGCACCATTGTTTTACGCAAATCATTGTCACGCCGCTACGGCCTCGCACTCTTCGCCTCGGCCACGCCAAGCAAACGGCGAAGCTCCTCGCCCGGCTGCGCGTGCTTCATCAACTGCTCTCCGATAAGGAAAGCGTCGAAACCTGCTCCTGAAAGCCGTTCCACATCTTCGGGAGAATGAATTCCGGATTCCGCGACCGCGATACAAGAATCGGGGATTTCCTCGGCAAGTTTGAGCAAAAGATCGTGATTCACTTGAAACGTTGTTAGATCGCGCGCGTTCACCCCGATAATCCTCGCGCTCGCATCGAGACACCGCCTGAGTTCTTCGCGCGTGTGAATTTCCACCAAAGGTTCCATCCCAAGTTTCCGCCCCAGCTCCAGCAACTCCTGCAGCAAATCCTGCTCAAGCACCGCCGCAATCAGCAAAAAAGAATCCGCGCCAGCCGCTCTTGCTTCCCAAACCTGCCACGGATCGAAAATAAAGTCCTTCCGAAGGACAGGCACTTCCACCGCGGCTCGAGCTTCCTTCAAGTACGTCAGCGAACCGTCAAAAAAATCCTCTTCCGTAAGCACGGAGAGAGCCGCCGCTCCGGCATCTGCGAGTTCCACCGCGAGCTTTGCCGCTTCAAATTGTTCTCGAATCACGCCGCGCGAAGGCGACGCTTTTTTTAATTCAGCGATAATGTTGATTCGATTCGCCGCGATTGCTGCCGGAAAGTTGCGCACGGCTGGCGCCTTTTTCTCCACGGCGATTTTCAGCGCCACGAGCGGTAATACACGCTTTCGATGCGCGACGCTTTCACGCCGCTTTTCGATGATGCGGAGAAGAATATTCCCCGAGTTGTTTGCATCGCTCATACGTAGTCGGGACAGTCCCCGGCCAAGGCAGGGAAATCGCTGCGAGTATGCTAGTAGGGCGTGCGGAGGATGTCAATTTTGGCCTGCTGTGGATGCATTCCGTGGCAATGCGCGCCGGTGCGATTCAGTGCAATCCGACGCTCGCACCAACCAAATGAATTACTGCAGCAGCGGTACCGCAAGTCGCGCCGGAATCCCAAAATTCGAGCCGCCAAAACCGCTCAAAACCGCGTACGTAACTCCAATCACTTTTCCGTCTGAGTCTAGCAGCGGGCCGCCGCTTCCGCCCGACGTCGTCTGCGCGTCGAAAACAATTTTGTCGGTAAGCACATCGCCGACGTGCCCTTGCGTCACGATTGGACGAATCAAATTGCGCCGCGCCAATTCGTCCAGGACCGCCGAGACATCTCCGTCGCTCTTCGCCATGATCTGCTGCGCCGAATCCTCATCCGCGCGGGCAAGTATTCCGGCGAGGCCCGTCGCGTAACCGATTAGAACGATACTCTCGCCGGATTTTGCGGCATTTTTATCGCGATCAACGGCGAGCGACGGCCGAACCAACCCCTGCAAATCTACCTTTATTGACGCTAGATCCGTATCATCCGAAATTTTTTCGATCTCCGCGTGGAACGCACGCGAATCGCCCGGAAAATACGCCCGAATCCGCACGATTTCAGGCTGAAATCCCTGGTTGATCAGCGAACTCATCTCTTCGTCTTTCCACCACGGTTGGGCCACATGACGATTCGTGATTACCTTGCCGTTCGAGTCCGCCAGAAATCCGGTACCGAATACATCCAGACGAACTTCCGGTCCGTGGCCATCCAGCGTCAGCACGGGATTGCCGTCGCTGTCCTCAATCGGTTCACCCTTGGGATTTATTCCCGCATATTTCAGCCGAAGCCCGCTATCTTTTTCTCGAAATGCCACAGCTACGTAGAGCAAGCAGACGCTTGGCTCGTTTGCGCCAATAATGCCTTCGGCCGCCGTTCCCGCGGCCTCAACTTTCTTCAACCGCAAGTTCGTTTCGGCGAGCTGGCGCGCGAGATCGTCGAGTTCCTTCGAGTCGGCATTAGCCATTTGCGATTTCAATTGGTCGGCCTGCTTCTTTAATTCGTCGCGCTGTTTTGTTCCGCCGCCAGCGGGGGGAATCGCAGGGGATTGTCCGCGCAATTTGCGGGCATCGGCGATCACACTTTCCTGATGAATCGGGCCGCCAAAGCGCCGGATCACCGCATTGCCGAAATCAAGCTGCTTCTTCGCGCTGTGAGAATAGAGGAAAAATGTGACTGCCATGATGCCCGCAACAACAAACGCGGCTGTAACACCAATTTTTAGGACACGCCCAACAGAAAACGCGTCCTTCGTTATTTGGTCCGTGACGGCCAGCGCTTCGAACGCCGTGTGAGCAATGTGCTGGCCTTCCTCGGCGATCTTAGCTTTGTCACGCAATTCGTCAGCAGCGCGTTTCAGCCGCAATTGCGCTCGTATTCGCGCCAGCAGTTCTTTCGGATCGAACGGCCGCGAAAGTACGTCATCCGCCCCTAGATCGAGTGCCAAGGCCCGCTCGGTGGATGCACCGGCCACCAGTAGAAGGATAGGAATGGATTGCGTTGCCGTGGCGCTCTTCCATTCCAAAAGTAGCTCTCGGCAATCAATGCCAGGCAGATTCCGATCGAGCAGGAGAAGCGACGCACCGGATTGGCGCGCCCATTGCACCGCCTCCGTGTCGGGCGACGGCGCTTCGGCCTGATAGCCCGCGCCCTGCAGCAATTCGACCAGCATGCTGCGTGAGCCCTCGTCCGTTTCGAGGATAAGAATCTTCTCGATCTCAGCTACCACGCGCTATCTTCCATTCAACTCTGCCATTCGTCCTTACATTGGTCCTTGTTCGTGCTGCTTCGTTCGGGAGTCCGCTGAGGAATCCGCGTTCGAAAAAGTGCTGCTATCCTATTAGAGTCCCGGCAAGAACGGTAAGTTTCGCTCATCCGATGCGACAGATAGCTCTGAGGATTCTGCCGGACGCTCCACATGCCTAAATCGCCTCTCGAAATCACGGGTATCGAAGAATTAGGCGACGAGATCGTCGGCTGCAGAAAGTGCCCGCGTCTCGTGGCCTATCGCGAAGCCGTCGCTCGCGAGCGGAAGCGCGCATTCCGCGAGTGGGATTATTGGGGCAAGCCGGTACCCGGCTTCGGCGATCCTCACGCGGGCCTATACATTCTGGGCCTCGCTCCCGCCGCGCACGGCGCGAATCGCACCGGACGTATGTTTACCGGCGATCGATCGGGAGATTTTCTATATGATGCGCTTTACCGCGTTGGATTTGCGAACAAACCCGTCTCCGTCCGCCGCGGAGATGGCCTCGAATTGAAGGATGCCTATATCGGAGCTTCGATTCGCTGCGCGCCGCCTGCGAATAAGCCGTTGCCGAGCGAACTTGCCAACTGCAAACCATTCTTCGAGCGTGAAATCGCGCTGGTCAAGCCGCGCGCCATTCTCGCTCTGGGCGCCATCGCAATGAAGGCTTACCTGGGAATGCTCAAGACAGAAGGTGCGATCGCGCGCTTCGCAGAATTTCCTTTCAGTCATGGCGCCGCCTTTCAGTTGCCGGGTAGCCTGCCGCGCCTTTTCCTTTCCTACCATCCCAGCCAGCAGAATACTTTTACAGGCAAGCTCACTCCTGCGATGTTACTGAGTGTGCTGCGGGCAATCATGAAGTATCTCGACCGGCCGAAATAAAGACCCTCGGCTCGTATCATCTGGCACTGGCGAATTCGGGTTCGAGCACTCCTCGTTTTGTATCGAGTAGAAGTGAGGCGTGATGATTGTTTTCTTTGAGTTACGGGGATTTTTAATCGCTTGGTGTATCGAGTAGAAATCGGTGAAAAGTGGGAGGGGAATTGAAAAAAGGTTCAGCCGGTTCCGGGAGCCTCCGTGAATTTGCGTACCTTCGCGCGATTGGAAGGTGGCGCGGCGCGCGACCCCGCCGGGCGACGGACTAATAGAAGCTTGTACGTTAACTATAGTAGTACTATACCTTTCAACTAATTATACCATAACATTCACTCGAAACCAAGAGCCGACTCTGTGGATGGGTGGGTGGGTCGACAAAAAAAAACCATACAGGGCAACCTTACGATTTGTCATCACCGCTGTCAGGTAGGCTCTCTCCGCTCGCATAACGAAACTCTACACCGGCCGGTCCAACGCTCTTCGCAACGTGTCCTACTGCGCGTGAGTTGCCGCTTCTTCGATCAGAGCCGCCACTGCCTTCGGCTGCGAGACGTACACTGAATGGCTCCCGCCCAGAGCTTCAACCTTATGGCTCCCGGCTCGCGCCGCATACCAACGTTCGAGGTCCGGATTGATGATTCTGTCCTTCGTCGGCACCATCATCCAGCTCGGTTTGCTTCTCCACGCCGGCGTGGTGATCACTCCGTGAAAATTGGCGTCGTTGATGATCACCTGCGAGCGCGACTCAAACGCCGCCTGCTCCGGAGACAAATCGGCCGCGAAGTATTCGCGGAACCGCGCGGGGTCAAGGTAATCGAAGCCGTCCGCCGTCTTCTTCACCGCGGTAGATTTGCTCACGTCGCTCGGGAATCGCTTCCCGTCGCCCGCCTCGCTCTCTCCCGTGTCCGGCATGTGCGCCGCGATGTACACCAACCCCACCACCGATGGATCCGTCCCCGCTTCCGTAATCACCGATCCTCCATAGCTGTGCGCCACAAGAATGCACGGCCCATCCTGCAGCGCCAGCACCCGCTTCGTTGCCGCCACATCTTCCGCGAAAGACGTCTCCGGCTCCTGCACCATGCTCACGTCGTACCCATCCCTCACCAAAATGTCGTAAACGCCCCTCCATCCCGAGGCATCCGCCCAAGCCCCGTGCACCAAAACAATATTCCTGACGCGATGCCCTCCGTTCTGCGCCCCAAGCGCGCAGCAGCTCAGCATCAACGACGCGATCCAAAACGACTTCGTAACTCCTCGCGTGATCCGCATATCTGCCTCCCAAGACTCAGGATGTGGTTCGTATCTAGACCGAGATTTTCGTTGCCGATGCTATGCGTTTGAAATTTATTGAATGGCCTGGAGCTGCCAACGTTCAGATTTTTGAAGCGCACGACGGTCATCCAGTTGCGCGTCCAGCCGTTCGGGTTTTGCCGTCAATTGTTGGGTTATCTTGGTTTGGAATTGGGTTCTCCTGAAAGAGCCGAGCCACGATAGCCGAATCCAGATACGCACGTACTTGCGCGATCTCGCCGCCCGCGAACCGGCAGACCCAGCAGTAACGATTATCGAATCTGAGCCCGTTCTTCGCGGTGGCCAGGGAATGCAGTTCAACTACCGCCCAATCTCCGCTCACGAGTACATTTTCAACATGCAGCTCCGTGCCCTCCGGCAGCACCTTGGCCAGTTTGGCGAAGGTACCTGCGATGAATGCCTGCTTGCTGAGGTAATGACCGGCAAGCGGGTGCGTTCCCTCCACAATCCAGTCCACTTTGTCGGCTACATGTTCAAAAAACGCGGCGCCATCGCCCTGCTCCAGCCCCTTGAAAATCTCGCGAACACGCTCGGATGTAATGGCCATCTCATTTCTCCTTTCTTGTGGTTCATCTGCTACTTCCGGATGACTCGGCGCCGCGCTGGCTCGCTTTGACGGCGCCAAGCAGCTTCATCAGGTCCCTCACCTGGAGACTTTCCACCGACCGTACGGCGTCCTTGATTTCGCCGCAAAGCGCTTCATCGGCACGCCCGGCCACGAGCCGATCGAACTTCTCCACGGATTCTTCCCATGTGAACGGTTCGGACGCGAGTCCCGGATAGGCCTGTACTTCGTGCTCGATGATTTTTCCGTCCACCAGCCGCACGGTGATCTTGGCAGGCATCTTCGCTGGATATTCAGCCGTGTATTCCTGGTTCGGGCGCACTGAAACTTTCTTCAACAATGTCTGCACGTCAGCTCTCGCAATGCGCTCCGGCTGGAATTGCGCGGGCATCACGTCGCCATCCAGCAGCGCCACAGCGAGCAGGTACGGCAGGCTGTGATCCGCCTGTTCCTTGGTGCGGATGAATTTGTCCACGCCGTAGAGGCCGCCGCCGGCGAAGTCGTAAGCGAGTTGGAAAACCTCAGCCTCAATGGAAATCACCTTGCCGGGATCGATCTTGTTCTGCGCAGCGAGTTCGACCATGCAATGCACGGCGGACTGCGTGTGGATCATCGAGTTGTATTTCTTAATGGTGCTCTCTACGACGCCCTCGTACCCCTGCTTGTCCCAGTCAATGTTGATCTTCATTCTCAGGAGATGGTCGATGCCCAGTGGGCCCTCGATCACTTGCAGGGGACCCTCCACACCTCGTCGTGCGAGGAACAGCGCGTTCATCGAGCCGAGCGCCGACTGTGCCGAGGCGAGTCCTTTCCATTGCGAAAGCGGCTTCGCGCGAACGACAGCGAAGGACGCATCGCTTACCGCAGCCATAGCGATGGCGTTCGCGATCTGCTGCTCGCTCAGGCCGAGTAGCCGTCCAGCTGCGGCATTATGTGAGAAGGCCAGTTGCGAAGTGTGGTCGAAGCCGCTGCTCATGAAATTGGCGTGATCCACGAATCGTGACTGCACCGTGTAGCCCAGAGCCACGCCCAGCATCAAGTCACGGCCGCTGCCGCCCACGTAGTCGGTGATGGTCAAAGCCACGCCGAAATTATCCGCCGTGTGGCAAGTCTCGGTCGGCGCCAGGAAGTTATCCATGAAGTCCAGATAGCGTACCAGCGCCGTGTGCCAGAACGCCGCGTAGATCGGGTTCGCCTGTCCGCCGCCCGTCAGCGCACACGGGCCGCTGCCGCCGAACTCGGCGACTTGCTCGCGACACGCCTGCACCGGGCCCGCACCCAGCGCAGCGATACAGCAACCCAGCGAATCAAGGATGTGAATCGGCAATTGCCTGCGCGACTCCTGCGAGAGGTCCGCGAATCCGGCGCGCGCGGCGTACTTTGCAAGCGCTTCAACTTGAGTCGTCATTTCA
>DATBYF010000117.1:0-27304 GCA_036513895.1 Candidatus Acidiferrales bacterium
ATCCATCATGGTCATGTAACAAAATCGCTGGTGAAGATCTACTCCGATGTAGATCATGCCGTGCCTCCTTGCGGTTGATTGGTTGCCGATTCACAACCATCCTACCGCCATGGGGGCACGGCTTTTTCATGTCATCTACGAGTGCATTCTCGGCGGAAAATGTCTGTCGCGTTGCGGCGCGGCTAGTGCGTGCAGATGCGTAGGAAGACACGAGGGCGAAAAGCGGGGGATTGCCGCGGGAGGCGGGTGCTAGAATCGCCTGATGAATTTGTAATTTCTAATGGTTTGTAATTGAGGACTGCAACGAATGACGCTGCATGAAACTGCGCCGAAACTTTCGGCGGAAGAATATGAGGCGAATTTTGCGGATATTTCGCCGCTGATGACGCCGCGGCAGGCCGCGATCGAGGCGGCGCGATGTCTTTTTTGCTTCGATGCGCCGTGCACGATTGCTTGCCCGACGCATATTGATGTTCCCGCGTTCATCAAGAAAATCTCGACGAACAATTTGCGTGGATCGGCACGCGTGATTCTAAGCGCAAATATTCTGGGAGAAAGCTGCGGTCGCGTTTGCCCGACGGAGGCGCTGTGCGAAGGCGCTTGCGTGATGAATGAAAAGGGCGAGGAAGCGATCGAGATTGGGCGCTTGCAACGATATTCAGTGGATTACGTGCTGGACCGCAATATTGATCTCTTCAGCGCGGGCGCTCCGAATGGAAAGCGTGTGGCATGCATTGGATCGGGGCCGGCATCGCTCGCGTGCGCGGCGGAACTGGCGAAGTGGGGATATGCGGTCACAATTTACGACAAGAATAAATTGCCAGGCGGATTGAACACGCACGGGATCGCGGCTTATAAGACGCGGGCGCGGGAAGCGGTGCGAGAAGCGAAGATGGTGAAGCGACTTGGAGTGCGATTCGAGCAGGGCGTCGAAGTGGGCGACGCAGGAAAGGGCGCGTCGTTCGAAAAGCTTGAGGCTGAGTGCGATGCGATTTTTATCGGAGTAGGACTTGGCGACACTTGGGATTTGCAAATTCCGGGAGCGGAGTTGCGCGGTGTTTACGGCGCCATGGAATTTATCGAGCAGACGAAAATGAAATCGTTTGCCGAGGTGGAAGTGGGGCGGCGCGTGGCGTGCATCGGGGCCGGGAATACGGCGATTGACGTCGTGACGGCGGCGCGGCGGCTGGGCGCGGAGGAAGTCCATTTGCTTTACCGGCGCGGCGAAGACGAGATGCCGGCGTTTCCTTACGAGCACGAAATCGCGCAGCACGACGGCGTGGAATTTCATTGGAATACGCAGCCTGTGCGGATTCTGGGCGATGGCGGGCCGGTGACTGGAATTGAGTGCGTGAGGACGCGAACGCGATCAGTCGAAGGCGAAGCACACGGAAAAGCGAATGCGCCTGAGGTGATTCCGGGATCGGAATTTACCATTCCTGTAGACATGGTGGTGCGCGCGATCGGGCAAAAGCCGGTGACGGAATTTTTGCGCGCGGTGAAGGGCATTGAACTGAGGAAAGACGGCACGATTGCGGTGAACGAAAAACATCAGACGGGTAATGCGAAATATTTTGCGGGCGGAGATTGCGTGAACGGCGGGAGAGAAGTGGTGGACGCGGTGGCGGAAGGCATGGCGGCGGCGCGCGGGCTTGATACGTGGCTTGGCAAGCCGCGAGGGAACACGTAACCGGGGATGCGTGTGCCGGTCGCATGGTCGGAGCGGTTGCCGGTTCTTGAGACGCTCGAAGACGAGTGGTCGCCGGTATCGCGCGTCGCGCTGGGATTGTGGCTCGCGTTTTACGCGCTGTTTCTGATTCAAGCGGCGCGCGGAAGCGGGCCGTTTTTGATGATCGATCTCGTCTTCATCCCGATTCATGAAGGGGGGCATCTTCTATTCCGTTACTTCGGCGAATTTATTTCCGTCGCGGGTGGGACGTTTCTACAGCTTCTTGTGCCCGTGCTGCTGGCGATCTATTTCGCATTCCAACGTCAATTGCAGGGTGTAACGTTTTGCATGTTTTTTTTCTTCGAGCAGTTGATGCCGACCGCGACGTACATGGCCGATGCGCGAGCGCAGGAACTGCCGCTGCTCACAGTGGGCGACGCGGATTACGTGATTCACGATTGGAATTATTTGTTTGGGGCGTTGGGCGTGCTGGATCATGACATTCAGATTGCGTCGTTCGTGCGCGCAATTGGCTGGGCGGGAATGATTGGGACGGTGGCGTGGTTTGCGTGGCGAAGCTGGCGCGGCGCGAAGGAAGCGAGGTGAGCGATGGCGGATTTGAGAACAAAATTTTGCGGGCTTGAATCGCCGAATCCGTTCTGGCTGGCGTCGGGGCCGCCGACAAACACGGGCGGGCAGGTGATGCGCGCGTTTGACGCGGGATGGGGCGGAGCGGTTTGGAAGACGATCGGCGAGCCGATTCAGAATACATCTTCGCGGTACGGAGCGATTGACTATAACGGCGTGCGGATCATGGGATTGAACAATATTGAGTTGATCAGCGACCGGCCGATTGACGTGAACCTCAGCGAGATTGCGGAAGTAAAGAAACGGTATCCGAAGCATCTGGTGATTGCGTCGCTGATGGTGGAATCGAAGCAAGAGGTTTGGCACGAGATCGTGAAGCGCGCCGAAGGAGCCGGCGCGGATGCGCTGGAATTGAATTTTGGCTGCCCGCATGGCATGAGCGAGCGGGGAATGGGCGCGGCGGTGGGGCAGGTGCCCGAGTACACGGAAATGATTACGACGTGGGCAAAGGAAGCGGCGAAGACGCCGGTGATTTCAAAGCTCACGCCGAATGTTACAGACGTTACGCGAATTGCGCTGGCTGCCGAGCGTGGAGGCGCGGATGCGGTTAGTTTGATCAACACGATTAATTCGCTGATGGGCGTGGACCTCGAGAATTTTGCACCGCGGCCGAATGTGGCCGGCAAATCGTCGCATGGAGGATATTGTGGGCCGGCGGTGAAGCCGATTGCGCTGCATTTGGTTTCAAGCGTGGCGAAGAAAGTGAAGATTCCGATTGTCGGCATCGGCGGAATTGGAAATTGGATTGATGCGGCGGAGCACATGGCTCTGGGAGCGACGACCGTGCAAGTTTGCACCGCGGCGATGCATTACGGATTTCGGATTGTCGAAGATATGGCGGATGGATTGGCCGCGTACATGGACGATCACGGCTACCGCACGATTGAGGATTTTCGCGGGCGGGCGGTGCCGAATGTAATGGACTGGGGCGATCTGGATCTGAATTACAAGATTATCGCGGACATTGACAAGAGGCTGTGCATCGGTTGCCAACTTTGCTACGTAGCGTGCGAGGACGGCGCGCACCAGTGTATCGAGCGCGCGACGCCGGCGAATGGGAAGCTCAACGTGCATGGGATGGAAGTGCACGTGCCGCGCATTATTGAGGATGAGTGCGTCGGTTGCAATTTGTGCGCGCTAGTTTGTCCCGTGGATAATTGCATCACGATGCGGGAAATTGATGAGGGGCTTGCTCCGATGTCGTGGAATCAGAAAGTGCACGCCGGGATTTAATGCGGTTGAGGCCCGCTGATGGCCGCGGATTCGGTGATGTTGCCGCTCGTTTAATCGAAATTGACTGATTTGACAGGAGAACAGAGGAATGTGTCGATGTTGAGGTGTGGCTTGCGGCGTCGTACGGGATGGTCGTGCACTGTTGCCGTGTGGATTTTGCTCGGGACGGCTGCGTTTTCGATTTCTGCACAGGGCCAGGATGTGCCTTTGAACGTTCCGTCGACGGCGAATTCGAGTTCGGCTTCGAGTGAGAGTACGCCGACGAGGGCCCCGAGAAATGAATTTGGTGTTTGGGGAGCACTGTCCGCGGGGTCGCCGCATGTTATCGGCATCACCGGTGATGTTCAATTGGGCCAGGCCGCATTTCGGATTGGCCGAATTCTTGTCGATAAGCCAAGTTTCGCGTTCGAATGGACGATTGATGTCATTCCCGCCGAGATCGTCAGGCAGCCGAGAGCGGTTGACGCGATTTATGTCAACTCGAGAATTGCTGATTACGCTCTAGACGGGCATCAAATTGTTTACGGCGGGGGAGTGAATCCTATCGGACTCAAATTCAATTTCCTTCGGGAGCACCAGTGGCAGCCTGTTCTTGCTTCGACGGGAGGCATCGTCGTATCTGTGCTTCCTGTTCCGGTGGATGTGAATGGCGAAGAGCAGTTCAACTTTACGTTTGATCTTCAGGCGGCTTTGCAGCATTTCAATTCCTCGAATACGCGGGCTTGGATGTTCGGATACAAATATCAACACATTTCAAATGGATATCGGGGCACGATCAATCCAGGCGTGGATTTCAACGTGATTTTTGTAGGGTATTCGTTCTTTAAGTAGCTCGAATGTGGCTGAGTGCTCGGGGTCGAGGTGTCCCGGAGGCGGGAGCCTCCGGGCTCTGATGGAAATTGGCTGCGTCAGCCAGCGAGATGCAGATAGCTTGCGCGTCGCTTTTGTGACAGACGGCTGATTCGCATGTTGCGATTATGATTTTGGGGGTTATGAGCGAGTCCGCGTCGCACGCGAACGCATCGAATTGAGTAGAGAAGATAATGAAGAGAATCGTCGTAATCGGAGCGGGATTTGGCGGGCTGGAGGCGGCGGTCGAGCTGGACAAGCAGCTGCGGCACTCGGCCGGCTATGAAATTCTATTAATCTGCGATCAGAACTTTTTCATGTTCACGCCGCTGCTGCCGCAGATCGTTTCAAGCTATATCAATCCGCGGCACATCGTTCAGGCGATCCGCGATATTCGGGGCAAGAGAAGCTATCGATTTTTGCGCGACACGGTCGAGAGCATTGATGTGGCCGCGCGCCAAATTCAGGTCACATCAGGGCCAATTGCCTACGATTATCTGGTGGTGGCTGTGGGCAGCCGCACCGAATATTACCGCACGCCGGGAGCGCGCGAATATTCGATGGATTTGAAGTCGCTCGAAGACGGCGTGGTGCTGCGTGATCGGATTCTAGATATTTGCGAGCACGCGGACCACACGACCGATCCCAACGAACGCAAGAGGCTCATGACATTTGTGGTTGTGGGCGGAGGATACACGGGAGTTGAGCTGATCACCGAGATGCGCGATTTTCTGTTCGGCTACGTCGCGGGAAAATACCGTGGAATTAAGCGCGAGGAAATCCGGCTGGTGCTGCTTGAGGCCGGTTCGACTGTCCTGAACGGATTTGACCCTCAGCTGCGTTCGCACGCGCTGAAGCGACTGGATAAAGAAGGTATCGAGATTCGCGTGAATGCGCGAGTTACGCGCGTTGCCGAGGGCGTAATTGAAATGCAAGGGAGCGGGAAACTTGCGGCTGGGACGATTGTTTGGGCGGCGGGCGTGCGCGCGCACCCGTTGGTCGAATCATTGCCGGGGCCACACGACCGGATTGGGCGTGCGAGTGTGAACGAGCATCTGCAACTAGAAGATCACCCCGAGGTTTTTGTAATTGGGGACTCGGCATCTTCGACGCTGGCGCCGGATGCGCCTCGGGTTGCGCCGGTGGCAATCACGCAAGGAAGCATAGCGGCGCGAAATATCGTGCATATGGAGTTGGGCGGTTTGCTGGAGAGTTACACGTACGTTTCGAAAGGGATGCTGGTATCGCTGGGAATGAACGACGCGGTGGTGAGCGTTGGCGGGATACGCATTTCTGGATTTTTCGCGTGGCTTTTCTGGAATGCGGTGCATCTTTTCAAGCTCGTCGGATTCAAAAAGCAGATTCAGGTGGCGCTCGATTGGGCGCTCGGGACATTATTTCCGCGGGATGCCGTGATCGTTCGCGAGCCGAAGACATGCAAGCTTTGCGAGGCGGCCAAGCAGGAGTTGATTCACGCGAAGTAAATTTTGTCGCAGACTCGATCAGTAAATACCGCGCCGCAGGTCAATCGGGTGCGGCAACTCGACTTCCAGCATTTTCCCGTAATCGCCTAACCGGATCTGGATACGTTCGGCTGGGCCAACATCGCGATCGTTCCATTCGAGCGTGGGAATCGGGTGGCCGATGGCCTCGGGCTCGTCACTTTCGAAGTCAGGGCCATGCGCCATGAGCGATTTTGGATCGATTTCATACACGAGGCGCGACTTCAAATCGATCGCTAGGTAGCGATGGACGAGTAGAACGAGAACGAGATTTTTCCTTTTGTCGGCGCGATAAACGCCCCAAGTGCGCGGAATGTGATCTTCGAGCTTTAAGTGCGCGGTCTCATCGTACTTCCACGAGACGCGACCGGCCGCAAATATAGAGCCCGCGAAGAAAATTGCGGTGAACGAGAGACACAGAAATAAAATAGCAAAGCGGCGCGCAGTCATCGTCAGAGCGATCCGAATCTCACTCCCACGATACAGTAATCCTACAGCCGATGGCGACTGAGTCGCTCTTCACGCGGACAAATTCGGTAACGTGGTAGCACAACGCCCGTCTGTCTTAATGTGAATGTAGATTTCGCGCGTGAAGGAAAACCGCTAATAAATGCTCGATTCGCGTTTGCTGCCGGTGTAATCGATGTAGACGATTTTGAGGTCGGTGTAGAAGTCTATCGCCGCGTGGCCCACTTCGCGCGGGCCGACGCTGCTGTCCTTGGCGCCACCGAAGGGAACGTGAGCTTCGCCACCGACTGTGGGCGAATTTACATGTGTCATGCCAGTTTCAATCTTGTCCACGAATTCGAAGATTTTGTTTGAGTCGGTCGAATAGATCGAGCTCGAAAGCCCGAAGCGTACGGAATTCGCGGCCTCGAGAGCTTCGTCGAAATTCTTCACGCGAATTACGCTCAGGACCGGGCCAAAAATCTCTTCCTGAGCGAGCTGGCTATCGGCGCGGACGTTGTCGAAAATTGTGGGTGAGACGAACCAGCCTTTGTCATATCGCGCGCCAGTCAGACGCTCGCCGCCGCATAGTAGCTTTGCTTCCTTCTTGCCGATATCAATATATTTCAGAACCGTGTTCATCTGACTTTCGTCAACGGACGGGCCCATTTCCACGCCTGATTCCATGCCATCGCCAACCACGTATTTCTTTGCCCGGTCAACGAGAGCGGCGAGGAATTTGTCGGCGATTTTCTCTTCGATGACGACGCGGCTGGTTGCCGTACATCGCTGCCCTGTGGAGGCAAAGGCGCCCGCAAGAGTTGATTCCATGGCGAGCTGCAAATCTGCGTCGGCGAGGACGACGACGGGATTCTTACCGCCCATTTCGCATTGAATTTTCTTCAGACGCTGCGCACCGCAAGTGTAAAGCTGTGTGCCGACTTCGTTCGAGCCGGTGAAAGACAGGCCGTGAACGTCGGGACTTTGAACAAGTTCATCACCCGTGTCGCGCCCGGAGCCCATGACAAGATTCAGCACGCCAGCCGGCAATCCCGCCTGCGAGAAGATTTCGACAATTTTCATCGCCGTTAGCGGCGTAATCGTCGCCGGCTTGAAGACGACTGTATTGCCGCAGACCAGAGCGGGCGCAATTTTCCAGACGGGAATTGCGACGGGGAAATTCCAGGGCGTGATGGCGCCGACGACTCCGAGAGGCTGGCGAATCGTGTAGGCGAAATTTTTTGGCAGCTCGCTCGTCAGCGTTTCGCCGTTCAGGCGGCGCGCTTCACCGGCCATGAATTCCGTGATGTTGATGGCGCGCTGAATTTCGCCGAGCGAATCCTTGAGAGTCTTGCCTTCTTCGCGGGTCAGGAGGCGCGCTAGCTCTTCCTTGTGCTCCTGCATGATCTGCGTGGCTTTGAAGAGAATCTTGCCGCGGTTCGGCGCGGGAGTGTTGCGCCAGCCGGGAAACGCGGCGCGAGCGGCGGCGATGGCTTCTTTCATCTCCTCGCGCGTCGAGAGCGGAATGCGCGCGACGACTTCATCGGTGTTGGCGGGGTTTCGGCGATCTACGATCTTCGACGACTTCGATTCGACCCACTGGCCATTGATGAAATTTTTGCAGAACTCGGTTGCCGCCACAGCAGTCGCCATGCATGACTCCGGAATCAGAATTCGAAGAGCGATTCAAACCTACGACGAAAATTACGCCGCTGCGGTATGGACGGACTCGCCGCGCGTGCAGCCATACTGCGGACACTTGAAGTGCTTCACCGCGCCCTTGAGAGCGTGGCTCGACACGTACATCGAGAGACCGTGGTCCTTGCAATGATATTGCGTGTCGAGCGCGTTGACTTCGCCGTCGGGGCGTTCGTGATAGCCGCTATACACATCGTAAAAAAGGCCGCATCTGTCGATCGCGCAGCGATAGCCAACCATACTGCTGAGATTCTCGGCGCCTTCGGGCCTCCAGTAAATATCCACACGATTCATGGGTTGAAGGTGCCGCGTGCAAAGCGGTTTGAGCTCAGTATCAATCACAGCGAAATGCATAAATCACCTCCGGACATCTTCAAAAGATTTATCGAGCAAGCGAATGCCTTCATCCACGTCGGCCTTGGTGATGTTCATCGGCGGAGCCATGCGAATGACGTTGCCGTAGAGGCCGCCCTTGCCGATCAGAAGGCCGTTGTCGCGCGCGCGTTCAAGGATTTGGTTTGCGGCTTCGGGAGCGGGCTCTTTGGTCTGGCGGTCTTTCACCAACTCGAGGGCCTGCATCATGCCCATGCCGCGCACATCGCCGATGAGCGGATATTTCTGCTGCAATTCTTCAAGCTTGGCGCGGAAATAACCGCCGACAACGTGGGTGTTCTCACGCAAATTTTCTTCTTCGATGACCTCGATGACGGCGCGAGCGGCGACGGACGTCACTGGATTGCCACCGAAGGTGGAAATCGTCGCACCCTGAAATTGATCGGCGAGCTCCGCGGTGGTGATGGTGGCGCCGATAGGGACGCCGTTGCCCATGCTCTTGGCGCAGGTGATCATGTCCGGCACGACTTCCCATTGTTCGATGCCGAACCATTTCTTTCCGGTGCGGCCGAAGCCGGTCTGAACTTCGTCCGAAATAAACAGACCGCCATATTTCTTCACTATGCGGAAGACGATCTTGAAATATTCAGGAGGAGGTGTGATGAAGCCGCCAACGCCCTGGATGGGTTCGGCGATGAACGCGGCGATGTTGCCGCTCGTCGCGGTTTGAATTAGATTTTCGACGTCATTCGCGCACGCGATGCCGCAATCGGGATATTTGAGGCCGAGCGGGCAGCGGTAACAATACGGACTGATGGCGTGCGATATGCCGACGCTGATAATTCCGGCCTTGCGATAGTTGGCATGAGCGGTGACGGATTTGGCGAGCGAAGAGCCGCCTGCGTAGCAGTGGCGCAGCGCGACAATATCGTAGCTCTGGCCGACCATGCGGGCGAGAAGGATGGCGGCTTCGTTCGCTTCCGTGCCGGAATTCGTGAAGAAGCTCTTTTGCAATTTTCCGGGGGTGATCTGCGCGAGTTTCTCGGCGAGGGCGACGATATGTTCGTTCGGGAAAAGCGTGGAAGTGTGCTGCAGGCGGTCTACCTGCGCTTTAATTTTCGAAGTGACCTTCGGATTGCAGTGGCCGATTCCGACGGTGACGATGCCACCGAAGAAATCGAGATATTTCTTACCGTCGAGGTCCCAGAGGTACTGCATGCTGGCGTGATCGGCGACGAGAGGCTTCTGGTAATAATTCACGACGGCAGGCCACAAGAATTCCTTGTGCTTTTTGATTACCGCGTCGCTTTGCGATGCCATTGCCTGGGGTGTGGTCGTCATCCAGTTATCTTTGAACCGGTTGTACTTTAATTTGCCGCTTCATCCTGACGCGCGGGTGCGTGCGTTCGCGCGATGTCGCCGTACGAGTCTGGGCGGCGATCGCGGAAAAATTGCCAGGTAGCGCGCACCTGATCAATCTCATCGAGATTCAAATCTGCAACGACGACTTCGTCCTTGTCGCGGCTCGCCTGCGCGAAAATCTTTCCGCGCGGATTGCAAAAGTAACTCTTGCCGTAGAATTCGCCCATGTTCCAGGGAGCTTCGGTGCCAACGCGGTTAATTGCACCGACGAAATAACCGTTTGCGACGGCGTGCGCCGGCTGCTCGAGTTCCCAAAGATATTCGCTCAGCCCGGCGACAGTTGCCGACGGGTTGAAAACGATTTCCGCGCCATTCAACCCGAGGATTCGAGCGCCTTCGGGGAAATGACGGTCGTAGCAGATGTAGACGCCGACCCGAGCGTAGCGCGTCTGGAAGACCGGATAGCCGGTGTTGCCCGGCGTGAAATAAAACTTTTCCCAGAAGCCGGGATGGCAGTGCGGAATGTGATGCTTGCGATATTTGCCGAGGTAACTGCCGTCGGCATCAATCACCGCCGCCGTATTATAGAAAAGGCCGCTCATTTCCTTCTCGTAAACTGGGATAACCATCACCATTTTGTGTTTTTTGGCTAACTTCTGCATACGTTCGACGGTTGGACCACCGGGGACCGTTTCAGTTAATTCGTACCAGCGGGCCTGCTGCTCGGCGCAGAAATAGGGCCCATAGAAAAGTTCTTGAAGGCAAAGGATTTGCGTGTCTTTCTTGGTGGCCGCGGCGATGAGCTTTTCGTGCTTCGAGATCATTTTCTCGCGGATATGGGCGAGCGAATGCTTCTCGGGGGACCACTCGCATCGGGCCTGAATAAGCCCGCAGCGGACGGAGCGCGGCATCCTTACCTCCCTGACTGAATGCGTAAAGTTTACTCCCGTCAGCAGTTTGCGGCAACAGTCAAAGAACTCGCGGCGGGGAGCGGAATGACCGTATAATCCCGCCATTCGATGACGGGGATGCTCGAAAAACTTCGAGAGGCGTTTGGCCGAGTTTTTCCCGGCTGCGTGACGCTGGGGCAGGCCGTTGCCTTCAACATGTTCCTCGCGTTTTTCCCGATGCTGCTTTTCGCCATCGGCGTGGTGAGCAGCGTCGCGATGCTCGAGTCGATCGCGCGCGATCTGCCGGAACGCCTTCAGACCATCGTCCCACCCGGCAGTGAGCAGGTGATCGTTGAATACTTCGTCCGCAAGAGCCCGCATTCGTGGCAGTGGACGATACTTGGATTCGGCGGGTTACTGATAGCCGGAACTCAGGTGCTGATCGGCTTGCTGCAGGGATTCAGCGTTGTCGAGGGCGCGGAGAAGCCGCGCTCCTATCTTCGAATGCAGCTTCGAGCGTTGCTATTGCTTTGCATCACGATCGTGCCGTGGATGGCATTCGTATTCCTGACGATATTTGCGCGGCCGGCGCGCGGATGGCTGTTGCATCAGTTTGGATTGTCTCTCCTTGTGCGAGGGCTATTCGCAGCCGCGTATCACGGACTGACGCTTCTTCTTGCGCTGGGCGTCGTCGTGGTGATTTACCGGTTGGGGCAGCCGGCGATGCGCGCATTTGCGGACGTGGCGCCCGGCGCCATGGTGGCGACGGTGCTGTGGTGGGCGGTTGATATTTCTTTTGGATTTTACGTGCGCTATATGCCTTATAGCGCGGTGTATGGAGGGCTTGCGGCTGCGATTGGTCTTTTGTTGCTGATGTATCTCACGGCGATGGTGCTGTTCGTTGGGGCGGCGTATAACGCTGTTAGCCGCGAGATGTTGAGCGCGAAGGAGACTTATCGGGTGCTGACGTGAGTCCGCATGTTGGCGATCACCCACGTGCCTTATGATGGAGTTTTAGGCGATTTGTCAGATGAACTGCAAACGATGACGATGAACGAAATTCGCGTGCAGTGTTATTCGGGATTTAAGGCTGACGAGCGGCCGCAGAAGTTTACGCTTCGCGGCAGAGATTTCATCGTCCAAGAAGTGGATGACCAGTGGTATTCGCCCGCCGCGGTTTATTTTCGTGTTCTCGCAGACGATGGTAATTATTACGTTCTGCGCCACGACGAAGAGCAGGACTCGTGGACGCTGGACGCGTTTCGAGCCGCGCGTTAGGGGAATTGTGTTCCCTGTTCGCCTCGTTCTGCATTCAAGTTCTGCCCTGGTAACTGCAACGCCCACCGCGCAACTTTGCACTCCGCTTGGGGTTAATATCAATTGTGGTGCGAAAGTGATACCTTCCGCCCCTCCCGAACGCTGTTGGAGTGTATGCGATGAGAAAGAGCCCTCGGAGTAAGACTCGGCGCGAGAGCGCAGGGCGAACTGATTGGCGGATGCTTGCGGCGATCACTGCTGCTATCGGGCTGGGTTTTTTCCTGCCAGCGTCGCATGTTCGAGCCAACGGCGAATCTACTGAAACTTCATCGCTTGTATCCTCGAAATCGAGCAAGTCCTTCAAAGGCAAGCTGCCCATCACCGAACTCAGCGAAGATGAAGCGATTTTACACGCGCTCAACCGGCTCGCGTATGGGCCGCGGCCGGGCGATATCGAAAACGTTCGAAAAATGGGTCTCGAGAAGTGGATTGACCAGCAACTTCACCCCGAGTCCATTGACGATTCCGCGCTCGACGCGAGGCTGGAACAGTATCCGACGCTGAGAATGTCTTCGAAGAAGTTGCTGGATGAATTTCCGCCGCCGCAGCAGGCCGCGAAAAAAGAAGGTGTGACCAAGGAAGCGTACCAGGAGCAGATGAAAGAGAAGTCACGCGAAGCTGTAGCGCAAGCGCAGACCACCGGGCCAAACGCGCAGGCTGCGGCGCAACTCGCAAAAATTCAAGGGCCGCAGCGAATCGTCGCCGAACTTTCGATGGCCAAACTCGACCGCGCGATTTACAGTCACCGGCAACTCGAAGCGGTGATGGAAGACTTCTGGTACAACCACTTCAACGTGTTCGTGCAGAAGGATTCGGACAAGTGGCTGGTTACCGCGTACGTGCGCGATACGATCCGACCGCATACGCTGGGGAAATTTCAAGATCTTCTCGTTGATACGGCGAGAAGTCCGGCGATGCTCATTTATCTCGACAATTGGCTGAGCGTTGATCCGATTGCTTATCAGCGGCAGCAAGCGGAAGCCGCGATGCGGCGCCAGCGCTTCCAAGGCGTCTTCGCAGGCGTGGAAATGCCGCAGCCGGGAACTTTTCCCCCGCCGTACAACAATCCCAACGCGCCGCCTCGTGTTCCGCCGAAGAAGCAGGATAAAGGCTTAAACGAAAATTACGGCCGGGAAGTGATGGAGCTGCACACTCTGGGTGTCGACGGCGGTTATACGCAGCAGGACGTGATTCAGATGGCGCGCTGCCTGACGGGATGGACCGTCCATGAGCCGCGTCGCGATCCGGAATTTTTCTTCGATGTGAAATTGCACACGGAGGGCAAGAAAGTAGTTCTGGGCCACACATTTAATTACGGCGGAATGAAGGACGGCGAAGACGCGCTGAAGATGCTCGCCAACAACCCGAACGCCGCAAAATTTATTTCGACCAAGCTGGCGAGGCATTTCGTTTCTGATAATCCGCCGCCGGCGCTGGTTGACCGCATGGCGCACAGTTATCTATCGAGTGGCGGCGATATTCGCGTGTTGATGAAGACGATGATTTACTCGCGGGAATTTTGGTCGCGCGAAGCGTTCCGAGCAAAAGTGAAGGAGCCGTTCGAGTTGGCCGCAAGCACAGCTCGCGCGTTGAATGCGGATGCGGAGATCACGCTGCCGCTGGTGCAGTGGGTGGGGCGCATGGGCGAACCGCTCTTTCAAGCACAGCCGCCGACTGGATATTCCGATAAAGCTGAGATGTGGGTGAATACGGGCGCACTGCTCAACCGGTTGAATTTCGCGCTGTCACTTTCATCGAACAAAATTTCGGGCACGAGCGTGAATCTAGAATCCATGCTTGGCCCAGACGCAGGGAGCGACCCTCAAGTTGCGCTTTCCACCGCGATCAATCTATTTCTCGACGGGCAAATCGCGCCGCTGACGCGACAGACGCTTGAGGGGCGGATGGACGACCCGCAGATTGTGCAGGCGAAACTCGATGATCCCGTGAAGCATGTGAATCAGGCGCTTGTCGCGGGGCTTGTGCTTGGAGCGCCAGAGTTTCAGCGGAGATGAGGTAGGGCATGAATATTACGAGACGAGTATTTTTGAAGGGCGGCGGGATTGCGATGATGGGGATGTCCGCGATGCCGTCATTTTTGCAGCGGGCGATTGCGGCCACGGCGTCGCCAAATAAGAAAAAGATGGTTGTGCTCTTTCAGCGCGGGGCCATGGACGGATTGAATGTGGTGGTGCCATTCGGAGAGCGGAACTACTACGCAATGCGGCCCACAATTTCAATTTCGCAACCGCGAAGCGGTGGCAGCGACGCGGCGATCGATCTCGACGGCTTTTTTGGATTGCATCCGAGCCTCCAGCCAATCGAACCCCTATTTCATTCTGGCCGCTTGGCCATCGTGCAAGCCGTTGGCTCGCCCGATCCGACGCGGTCGCACTTTGATGCACAGGATTTTATGGAATCGGGCACACCGGGCCTTAGAGCGACGGATGATGGATGGCTGAATCGGTCGTTGCAAAGCCTGCCGGAAGAAAAACCGTCGCCGTTCCGCGCGGTAGCGTTCGGACCTTACTTGCCTAGAACTCTGCAGGGCACGGCTCCGGCGATCGCCATGCCTGAGCTGAAACAATTCAAAATGTTCGGACCGCAACAGACCGTCGAAGGCGGTTTCGAAGCGATGTACGCGCAGACCGTGGACAAAGCGATGCACGGCGTGGGGCAGGAAACATTCGAAGCGATAGATCAACTCAAGAAAATTAATCCGGACACGTATCAGCCGGAGAATGGCGCGCAGTATCCGAAAGGCCGGTTTGGTCAAAGCCTGCAGGAAATTGCGGAACTTTTCAAAGCGGACGTGGGGCTCGAAGTCGCTTTCCTCGATAGCGGCGGCTGGGATCATCACGTGAATGAAGGCGGGGTGCAGGGGCAGCTTTCAAATTTACTGCGCGATTTGGGCCAGGGAATTGCGGCGTTTCATCAGGATATGGGCGCTAGGATGGACGACGTCGTGTTCGTCAGCATGTCCGAATTCGGTCGCACTGCGCGCGAGAACGGCAACCGTGGGACCGATCATGGCCACGCGAACTGCATGTTTGTGATGGGCGGTGCGATCAAGGGCGGCAAAGTGTACACGCGTTGGCCGGGCATGAACGAAGGGCAGCTTTACGAGGGACGCGACCTTGCCGTCACCACGGATTATCGCAGTGTCCTTAGCGAGATATTGACCAAGCATCTAGGCAATCGTGATCTTGTTAAGGTATTTCCGGGATTCGAGGCTACGCCGAGAAATTATTTGAATTTAGTCAAAGCCTGACGTCCTCTGTTACCTCACAGTAAAACATTTTGATCGGCCTCATTTTATCGGCGAGGAATCTTCATTCTTCGATGGTAAACTCTGGACATGGCAAAGAAAAAAGCTCCCAAGAAGAAAGCACGCGCCAAGAAGGCGCAGCCGAAGAAGTCCGCCAAAAAGGCAGAACCGAGAAAACCTATAAAAAAGGCGGCGCAGAAGAAAACCGCGAAGAGAGTGGTCGCAAGGGCCGCGGCACCCAGCAAGAAGGCTGCGCGGGGGAAGACGCGACCGGGCAAGCTCTATGGTATGGGACGCGTCGGTGTCGCGCCGACTTTGGACGAACGCGCGGAGATTGGCGGCCAGTCGGGAGACGTGCAGGGCCTGTCGAAACGCGAATCCGTGGATTCGGAGAGCGTTGAGGAGTTGGTCGAGGAAGGCCAGGCGTTCGAAGCCGAGGTGGTTGAAGGCGTGGAAGATGCGCCCGATGCCGATGTCTCGGAAGTGAAAACCCACGAAGTTCCCGAAGACGATGTCCCGTCCGAATACGACGAGAAACAATCGGACGTGTAACCGCCTTCGATTCGTCGCGACGCCGTCTGCTTAAATTTCGATGTCTCCAGGCGACCATGGTTCCATCCAATAATCCATCGCCAGCCAAAGGCTATACGCATTGCGCATCAGCGCCAGATTGACTCCGAGCGCAAACACGATCCAGATGGCCAAGCGCTCGTTATCGGTTACAAACTTCGCGTCCGGGAACGCAAGCTGGATGAAATAGACGAGAACCAAAACTGCCGCCGTCATGCCGTAAGTGAAAATCATCCCGCCCACGTAGTATCCAGACTCTCGAAAATAAGAAAGCCCGCACACGGGGCAGCGCGGAAACATGCGATTCGGCCAGCCGCGAAAAAGCAAGCCTTGGCGGCAGTTGGGGCAGCGGCAGCGAATAGCGGCGATGAAGGCGTCGCGGAGTGAGCGTTTTGCAGGCCGTTTTACTGGCATCGTTGTTCCAAATGTATGCTATGCGAGTTCGCAGATGGGAGATACGAAGATTATTCGAGCTAGGGTGTCCGGTTGACGCTCACAATGAGATAGAAAACAGACGTATCGCTGAATGCGCTTACTGCTTCACGAGTTCAACACGGCGATTTTGCGCGCGACCATCTTCTGTACTGTTATCGCCGACAGGATCCGCCTGACCTAATCCCTTCGACGTTAACCGGCTCTGTTCCACTCCGTGCGCGACGAGCCAGGCGACTACAGCCTGTGCGCGCGCCGCCGAAAGTTTTAGATTGTCAGCGGGCGTGCCGGTATTATCCGTGTAACCGTCTATGCGCAGTTTCTGATCCGAATTGTCGCCGAGGTATTTGGCAATTTGCTGGAGAGTCTGCTCGGAGTCAGGCTGAATAGTGGCTTTGTTGGTTTCGAAATGAATGCCGTAGATCGCGATGCGGCCTTTCTGTGCGATAGCGTCAGCGATGGACGAGGAGTCGGCCGCGACTTCCTGCTTCATCTCTTTCACGGTGACGATGGTCTGGTAATAGTAGTCACCCCTGGAGTCCATCAAAATCCATGTATTACGCTTGTGAGCTGTAATTAGCTGAGGTTTGTCTTCGTAATCGATGTGGAACCCGCCGCTCTGAAGAGCCATCTCGAAATTGCGGAAAAGCTGAATTTGGCTCGTGCCACCACGCGTGCCGTAGTCCCAGTAGTGGTAATCGCCCTCGAAAGTCTGCGTGACCGCGCTGCCGTTTGCGTCCTTTTTCACGGGCATTTCGGCTTGTTCGTATTCTTTATTTTCGCAGGAGTTAATGTGACTGCCGGGAAATCGCGTGACGAGTGGGGAATCCTTGCAGCCTTCGGCATCCTGAGGCGCGTCCGCATCTTGAGCGCGGGCCGGCGGAACAACTGTGAACATGGTGAGCAGGGAGATGAGCAACAGGAATTTCATCATGTGAATGTCTCCGATTGAGTGGGAGTCTGATCGCAGTTTATTCACTGCAATTTCGTCAGCTTAGTCCTTTCGACGCGATCGTCTCAGCAGAACATCTTCCGCGCAAGACTAGTCTGCAGCGGCGCGAGCTGGACGCGCCTCGGGCTGTCCCGCGCGAATGCGCATGCCGTAGAACGAGCGGTAGACGAAGAACAGAGAAACAGCATAAAACGCGGCGGCGAGGATGTGCGTCAGGCCTCCGCCGGTCTCGGCGGTGAGTTGCACGGCTAGCTCAACAGCAAGCAATCCGAAAAGTGTGGAGAACTTGATGATGGGGTTTAGCGCGACGGATGAAGTGTCCTTGAACGGATCGCCGACGGTATCGCCGACGATGGTCGCATCGTGCAGCGGAGTGCCTTTCTGTTTCAATTCGACTTCGACGATCTTCTTGGCGTTATCCCACGCGCCGCCGGCGTTGGCCATGAAAATAGCCTGATAGAGGCCGGAGATGGCGATGGAAATCAAATAGCCGATAAAAAAGAACGGCTCAACGAACGCGAAAGCCAGCGTGGCGAAGAAGACAGCGATAAAAATGTTGAGCATGCCCTTCTGCGCGTACTGCGTGCAGATTTCGACGACTTTCTTACTGTCGGCGACCGAAGCTTTTTCGACGCCTTCAAGCTTGATATTCGCCTTGATGAATTCAACGGCGCGGTAAGCGCCGGTCGTAACGGCCTGTGTGGATGCGCCGGTAAACCAATAGATCATGGCGCCGCCAGTGATGAGCCCAAGCACGAACGGTGCGTGGAGAAGCGAAAGCTTCTGAACATTTGCGGTGAGCCCGGCGGTGAGCGCCATGATGATTGAGAAAATCATGGTGGTCGCGCCGACGACGGCGGTGCCGATTAGAACCGGCTTCGCCGTGGCTTTGAACGTGTTGCCGGCGCCGTCGTTCGCTTCCAGCAAATCCTTCGCGCGAGTGAAATTCACGTCAATGTTGTAGTCCTTCTTAAGCTCCTTCTCGATGCCGGGAACCTGTTCGATGAGCGAGAGTTCGTAGACCGATTGCGCGTTGTCTGTGACGGGGCCGTAGGAGTCAACGGCGATCGTAACTGGACCCATTCCGAGAAACCCGAATGCCACGAGGCCGAATGCAAACACGGGAGCGGCAATCATCAGGTCGCCGAGGCCCATATTGCTGATGAGGTAGCCGACCGACATTAGAAGAACCATCGTGAGTCCGAGATAATAGGCGGAAAAATTTCCGGCCACGAAGCCGGAGAGAATGTCAAGCGATGCGCCGCCTTCTCGGGCGGACGCCACGACTTCTTTCACGTGGCGCGACTCGGTGGACGTAAAACTCTTCACGAGTTCGGGAATCACTGCGCCCGCCAGCGTCCCGCAGGAGATGATGGATGCGAGCTTCCACCATTGCGAGCTGTCGCCGCTGAGCGTTGGGATGATGATGGACGAGACGACGAATGTAAACGCGATCGAAACGAAAGACGTGAGCCACACCAGCGACGTGAGCGGCGCCTCGAAGTTCATTTCGTCCGCATTGGCGAAACGCGCTTTGGCGACGATGTCGTTGATGAAATAAGCCAGCGCGCTCGCGATCAGCATGACGATGCGCATCACGAAGATCCAGACGAGCAATTGCACTTGTACCGTCGGACTCTTTACACCGAGGAGAATGAAGGTGATCAGCGCCACGCCGGTGACGCCATAGGTCTCGAAGCCGTCGGCGCTTGGGCCGACTGAATCGCCGGCGTTGTCGCCGGTGCAATCGGCAATCACGCCGGGATTACGAGCGTCGTCTTCCTTGATCTTGAAGACGATTTTCATCAGGTCGGAACCAATATCGGCAATTTTGGTGAAGATACCGCCCGCAATTCGCAACGCCGCCGCGCCAAGCGATTCGCCGATCGCGAACCCGATGAAACACTGACCCGCATAATCTCCAGGCATGAAAAGCAGGATGAACAGCATGATCAGGAGTTCCACGCTGATGAGCATCATGCCGATGCTCATTCCTGCTTCGAGGGGAATGTGGTAAATCGGAAAAGGCTTCCCGCGAAGTCCGGCGAACGCGGTGCGCGAATTCGCGAAAGTGTTCACGCGTATCCCGAACCAGGCGACGCCGTAACTGCCCGCAATTCCGACCACGCTGAACGCCAGAATGATAATCACGCGCGCCGTGTCGTACTTCAGCAGCACGCCGAAATAGAGAACAATGACTGCGGCGATGAAAACCTCGAGCAGCAGTATGAATTTGCCTTGTGTGATGAGGTAAGTCTTGCAAGTTTCATAGATGAGTTCGGAAATTTCGCGCATCGAGCGATGAACCGGCAGATTCTTCAGGCGCATGTAAATCGCGAGACCGAAAATCAAGCCAAGTACGCAGAATACGATTCCGAAAAGCAGGAGCTTATGGCCGTCCACGCCAAGAAATTGCACCTGAGTGAGATCGGGCAGTTTCAAATTGGCTTCACCGCCTTCGGGGCCAGGACGCGCCATCGCGTTCGTCGCGGCAGCCGCAATCAACGCGGACAATGCAGCCAGAATTGTCGCGAGACGACAGGCGAGGGACGTTATTCGTGTAAGCGAAGCGCTCATGCACAATTCTCCGTGAAGAACTCTCACTCGATTTTGAAATCTGATTCGGAAACCGAAACCCGGCACACGATTCCGCCTTCGCGTGACACCCGAGAGGCATACGGATGAGGACCGAGCCGGAATTTCAGGCGGCCCTCCACTTCAAGATCGGACAGGCGCCTTGAACTTCGCCGCGCCGCTAATTTCGCCATCGCTGATACCGCGGGCAGGACGATCACTCATCTCGTCTGTGAACCTACACAAAGCGCACATTTATAACATTTTGGCGCACTACGGTCAAACGTCTGTAGCGTTGAAGAGATCCGCCGCCGACATATCGCGTGAGGAGCATCTTGCGATTGGCGCAATCCGATTTGGATAAATGATTGATGGGGAGAGACCAACACGGTAAGATTCGGTTGGATTAGCGAACTATCTGGACGCGAAATGGCCTGTAACCAAATGCTTGGAAGACGAAAACCTTCACTCTTGATAGTTCTAGTCCTTTTATTCGCGGTAGTTCACTCTGAATTTCCCGAGTTAGTACACCTGCGGGACGATGTCTCAAACGACTTTACGGTAAGCGCCTGTGCCAGCCAGCCGGTTCAATCCAGTGCAGCGTGTGATACGAGCGTACCGCTTACCTGCGCTCTCGCGGCCGACGCGATTCCGGGGCGGACATTTCATGGATTTCGGTTTCCAACGGCTGCGATACCCCTTCATCTGACTGGTCAAGACCTCTTGCTATTAGGCTCAATACACAGAACTTAGAAGATTCCTCGCGCCTGCTCGCTTGCTTTCCGAATTTGCATGGCAGTGGACGGGGGAAGCTCAAGTAACACGATAAACGCGCAGACTACGACAAAAAAGCGTCGTACAGAGCCTCTGAAGGATATTCGATTGCAGTCAACCGTGAGCGCGACCCAAAGACCAATGAAGAACAAATGGCGTCGAATTCGCTTTGAGCTATTGAACGCAATGATGGCCCTTTAAGAGGTCGAAGGGCGATCGGGCTGAATGGCAGCTACGACTCGCGCATGAAGGACGGGCATGTTGCTCCTGACGATTGCAAGCCACCTAGCGCCCCGTTGAAAAAACCAGAAACAGGAAAATGCATTTGGGAGTCGCACAAATTGGCATTATTCGGCCGGACTTCTGTCGCGAGTTGGACCACGGCTTTAAAGTCCTGAGATCATCAGAGCTGTGGAAAACGATGCCAACAGGCAGTCACGCCGCACGGGGCTACAGAACTTGACGATTTCTCGCAGTGGAGCAAATTTATCCGCGGAGCTTAGGTCGTTCTCGTCATTTCGCCGTGGCGAGTGGGACGACTTTGCGGCCGCGAGCGGCGAATCCTTCCTTGGAGCCTGGGGTGTGCTCAAGGCTCGCCGTTTTTTGGGCCGCGTCAAGCTGTTCGATTTCGTGCTCGCGGACCCGGCTGGCTCGAGTCAAAAAGTGGGCCAGTGCGCCGTGATTGTTCGCGCACGAGAAGTGGCTTTCCTCGACAAGATTCAATTGCTCCCTGGGCAGAGGCATTTGAACCGGCAGTGTTTTGATTTGGTCGCTGAGCACTTCGGCGATGTCGCTTACAAGTACGGATCGCGCTGGAACGACGAAGAAGAATTCGATTTGGAGGGGTTGCAACGTTTCGAAGTTGATAGGTCGATTTTTCACATCGATCTAATCCAATTTCGCCAGTGGCCCAATTTCGCCGCCTTTCGCCGGGCGGTCAGTGAGAACATCAGGCGCGATTACAAGAAGGCTCGGGAGGCGAATGCTGTTGCGAGAACGGAGTACGGCATCGCGGGCCTGCGCGAGTTGTTTGCATTCGTCGCGATGCGCCGCCACATGGCGCGCAGAAACAATCTTTCCTTCTCGAGAGTGCGTGACTATTTTAATCACGCCGGACGCCTGTTTGTGCTCGGCAAAAAGGCATTCATTACCACCGTCAGGATTGAAGGCAAGTGCTACGCGGCTTTTTTTGGCGCCGAAGTCGGAAGTAGGCTTTACTACCTGTCGGGCGGAACGCGAACGAATCAGCTCGGCGCTGGATCGTATATGTTTCTGAACCTTATTGAAGATTGGTTCTCGAAGCATCCCGACGGCGAGTTTCTCATGGGTGATTGCCCGAAGCCTTTGGCAAAGCTGACCCACGATAACGGCAATCTACTTTACAGAAGAAAACTGCGAGTGAATTCGGTGAATGGCGTGGCATTCCGCCTCCGGCCAAAGCTGTCCACAACATCCGCGGCACCGAGTCTCCGAAATACTAAGGAAGACGAGCGTTCGCCAAACGTTGCATCGAACTCGCGCGCGATTTCGAATCCAAGCGAGATTCCTGCTCCCGTCCTGGGCGAGGGAAACGGACGGATCTATCGCACTATTGAAAACGCATTGTCCGCATTTTTACTGCCTGTCGCTTGCGAAGAATCGGCCGAGCCGTAGAAACTGCCGCAGCAGCGGAACGCCCCGCGTTGTCTGCTACAATCTCGGATTCATCTCGAATCGTTCGGTAACCTCAATCACGCATGAACAAGGTCAAACTGCCGGGATGGATGCAGCACCTCGTTGCGACGCTCGGTGGCGTCGGGCTTTTCGCCGTCGCGTTTCTTGATTCCTCTGTGCTGTCCTTTCCAATTGTTACCGATCTGTTGGTCATTGAAGAGTCGGTGCAAAATCACGCGCGGATGCCGTATTACGCGGCGATGGCGACCGTGGGATCGCTAGCCGGGTGTATTTGGCTGTATCTGATTGCGAAAAAGAGCGGCGAAGCTTTGTACCGGCGAAAGTCAGGGGCCATGGCGGAGCGCATCCGAGGTTGGGTAAGCCAGAATGCCTTTCTAAGCGCCTTCATTCCCGCTCTTCTGCCGCCGCCGCTTCCTTTCAAGGCATTCGTTCTCGCGGAGGGAGTGTTTCAAGTACCTCTGCGGACATTCGTAGTAGCACTGCTTCTCGGACGCGGCTTGCGCTATTTTGTGGAAGGAATTCTCGCGGTGCGGTATGGCGAGCAGGCGACTACGTTTCTCCTCGCGCACGGCAAGTTGACGGGATTTGTTACGGTGGGAGTTGTTTTAATTCTTTACGTCATTGCTCGAATGCTGGGAAAAGAAAAGACAGATTCGACCTCCGCGCAGCAATGATCTAGAGTTACCGCACTTTGGACCTCGCAAACCGAATTTCCTCGTGGACGATATGAAGTTCCCAGTCGACGACCACAACGGCAACCAGATTGTCGTCGCTGGTCGAGGCAGAAGGAAAGCGAAGGTCGCGGAATTCGAATTGTGTACCGTCAAGTCCCGGATGGAGAGCTGCCAGCGGGTATTTGGCGAACGCAAGAAATCGCATGACAGTTGCGCTCTGCTGCGCTGCGGCGAGGGCAGAAGTCGGATCGGGCTTGTAATGCACCACGCCTCGTTCCGAATCAAAACTTGCGCCCGGGCCGAGCGGTACTTCCAATTCGATAAGCGCGTTGTCTATGGCCACCACGCCACGCCAGTCGAAGGGCGATGTTGACGTCGGAAATGCAGCCACGGCAATTGGAATGGAGCCGCGATAGCTTCGAGACTCTAGAAGATCCACGGCACGCGAGTGGAGCGCGTCACGCGCGAAAATGTACGCTGCGACAATTAAAAGCGCGGCAATCGCCCAGCGCTTCATACCGGGTTGTTTTCTCTCCTGTCCGCCAATCTCCTCGCTAACAAGATTAAGCAAAGTCTGCAAGAGCAGCCCGCCGAGGAATACAGCGAGAATCCACGGATCAAGATTTGCCGTCAGATTCCACGCATACCACTTCGGATGAAACGGCCACAAAAGCTGAACTCCGCCGCTATCGACGAGATCGAGAGCATCGTGCAACGCAACGCCGATTAAGCAAATACCCATCGCCTGCCCTAATTTTAGCGGATCCCCGGATTTCGAGCGCCAGAGGCGCCCGTCGGCAAGCCACGCTCCGGCGGCGATGATAACGGCGAGAATCAGAACACCCAGCAGCGAATGCAACAACGTCCGGTGAAATCGCAGGTAAGCATCCGCACCGCGGAATGAGCCCAGCAAATCGAGGTCGGGCGCGAGAGCTGTTGCGAGAAGAATCGGTGTGGCGAGCCGCGTGGTTCGAACGAATACCGCGCGCGAGAGCGTCACCGACGCGAGTGCCTGCGTAACGACGTCCATTTGAGCGTGACTTTACTTGTTTGCCGCGGCAGGCACAACCAATGTCAGCGCATCCGACACAATGCGGAAATGCAGCGGCAATGTGCCCACAGGCTCGCCATCCACTTGCGCGTAAATAGTCGAGCCATTGGCGGGGGAGCATGTAAGCTCGCGCGTTTTCCAAACGTGAATGCCGGGGACCGAGCGTAGGCTTCCGAGCCAAACAGCAGGAAGCGCGCTGAGATACCGCCACCGGCTGCGCGTATCAAACGCGACGATTTCAAATTCATCACCGAACAGGTTCGCGCCAGTGGTGATCTTAAATGGTCCGCCATAGTTTACAGTGCGGCCGACGACGATGAGCGTGGCGTTCCGGTTCCCAGCGTGCGAAGCAATCGCCATTTCGGGGAATCGGTATTGAACGAGCTGCCGCGCTCCTGCGGCCCAATAAGCCAGGATTCCAGTTTGATCCTTCAATCCCAGATCCACGGCGTGAACAATTGCGCCATCCGGGCCCGCGCCCGCGACGCTAAGAAAATAACGGCAACCCTGAGACGGGTCCACTTCACCTTGCGGCGTTGAACTCATCACCGAACCAAGCGCGATCCTGCGAATTGTGCTGCCGCGAATCAGCCGCGCCGCCGCGGAAATGTCCCACGGAATTCCCAATTCTTTGGCGAGAATGTTAGCTGTGCCGGCGGGGAAAATTGCCATCGGTACGCGGCTGCCGGCTAGACCGTTTACGGCCTCGTTGATCGTGCCATCGCCACCGCACACGATTACCAGCTCGTCGTTCCGCGCTGCCGCCTGGCGTGCGATCTCCGTAGCCGCTCCCCGGCAGGATGTCGGTGCAAGTTCCGCGGCGATGCCCTCGCTCTTCAGTATGCGCGTAGCTTCTTCGATCTCGGCAAAGCGTGTGTGGCGCCGGCGCCCGCACGCCAGGTTATAAATCAAAAGCGCGCTATGAATATTTTCAAGCATCGTTTGCTGCCCGGTTACGGTCGAATTCGACAGGGTAAACGCGCATTGTATAATACCGGGCTGCTTCTATCGCCTGCGTTCCTTCGAGGCATGATGCCTAAACAGAACCACACAACCGCTGCCAAGCGAATCGAGAAACTCCGCGACGTCATCCGCCACCACGAATACAAGTATTACGTCCTGGACGATCCGGAACTTTCCGACGCAGCTTTCGATAAGCTCATGCTCGAATTGAAGAAACTGGAGACTGAGCATCCCCAGCTCGTTACCCCGGATTCGCCTACGAAACGCGTGGGCGGCGCGCCACGCGAAGGATTCGAGACGGTGCGGCATAACACGCCGATGATGAGTCTCGACAATTCATTCTCGTTCGAGGAACTCGATAATTTCGACCGCCGCGCGCGCGAGCTTGCGGGACGTGAAAGTATTGATTACGTGACCGAGCAAAAATTCGACGGCCTCAGCATGTCGCTTATTTACGAAAGTGGTGTCCTTGTGCGCGGCGTCACCCGCGGCGATGGCACGACTGGCGAAGATGTGACGCCGAACGTGAAGACCATACGCTCGATTCCTCTGCGTATTGATGCGGCACATTTGAAGAAAGCCGGAATTGGCCCGGACTTCGAAGTGCGCGGCGAAGCGGTAATGACCGCGAAAGCGTTTGAATCGCTGAATGAATTGCAAGAGAAGCAAGGCGGCAAGCGGTTTGCGAATCCGCGAAATGCGGCGGCAGGCGCTGTGCGGGCCCTCGACCCCGCGGTCACGGCATCGCGCCGGCTCGACTTTTTCCCTTATTATCTTTTGGTTGGCGGACGCGAGCCTGGCAAGCGCCATTCAGAAGCGTTGAAAATGCTCGCGGGATTGAAATTTCGAACCTCATTGCAAGACGCCGAAGTGTGCCACGGAATCGAAGAAGTAAAGCGCGTCATCGCCGTTTGGGAACCAAAGCGCGACAAACTTCCCTATGAGATTGACGGCATCGTCATCAAGGTAGATGAAATCGCTCTGCAGAATGAGATGGGCTTCACTTCCAAGGCGCCGCGCTGGGCCATCGCTTATAAATTTGCGGCGCGTCAGGAGACCACAATCATCAAAGACATCGTTGTAAATGTTGGCCGCACGGGCGCTCTCACGCCAATGGCTTTTCTCGAGCCAGTGCAAATTAGCGGCGTCACCGTCAGTCGCTCGACGCTGCACAACATGGACGAGATTGAACGTCTGGGGGTCGAGATTGGCGACACTGTGTTGGTCGAGCGCGCGGGCGACGTGATACCGCACATCGTGAAAGTAATGAAGGAAGGCCGCGATCGCCGTCCCTTTCGCATGCCCGAGAAGTGTCCGGATTGCGGCAGTGCGATTCATCACGTCGAGGGCGAAGTTGCCTACCGCTGCGTGAACGCCGTGTGCCCCGGCCGGTTAAAGGAATCGCTGAGGCATTTTGCCGGGCGTCACGCGATGAATATTGATGGCCTCGGCGAAAAAATCGTCGAGCAGCTGGTGGATAAGAAAATCATGAAGGATTTTACCGATCTCTATTCGCTCGATCTAGAAACGCTCGCCGGCCTCGAGCGCATGGCTGAAAAATCAGCGCAGAATTTGCTCGACGAAATTGCCGCCAGCAAGAAGAACTCGCTCTCACGCGTTATTTACGCGCTCGGCATTCGCATGGTCGGAGAACGCACCGCGCAATTGCTCGCCGAGCATTTTGGCTCGCTCGACAAATTCGCGCACTCGAACGTTGCGGAGTTGCTGGAACTCGGAGAAGTGGGCCCGACGATCTCCGCCAGCATCGGGGAATTTTTCTCAGAGGCGGCAAATCAAAAGCTCATCAAGCGCCTGCACGATGCCGGAATCAATCCGAAGGTCGAACGCAAAGAGCCGAAAAGCGACAAGCTTGCAGGACAGACTTTTGTCTTCACTGGCGGCCTCGCGCATAGAACGCGCGAAGAAGCCGGCGAGCTCGTAGTGGCGCACGGCGGCAAAGTCATTTCAACGGTGAGCAAGAAAACAAGCTACGTCGTAGTGGGCACCGACCCTGGCTCGAAATACGACAAAGCCCGCGACCTCGGCGTCCCGACCCTCGATGAAGCCCAATTCGAGAAGCTAATTGGCGCAAAATAGCGCTTGCGCCGTTGTGACGATTCCATCTCCCACGTATAATTCAATCGGCGGGTGAATCGGGCGATCGCCGGCGCTGCGCTCGCGAGAGAGCAGCGCGGGAGGAAAGTCCGGACTCCAAGTTGCCACCGAAAGGTGAGTGACTCAGAAAAGCCCTTCGGCGGAAGCGCCTCAGGGCGAATTTTCGGCAATGCCGAAAATTCGGGCAACGCGCCTGGTAACGCCAGGGGGTTGCGCTCGAAAGGGCGCGGCTACGGAAAGTGCCACAGAAAATAAACCGCCGGTGCGAAACGCGCCTCTGCGGCGGCTCAAAGGGAGACCTTACGAGCC
>DATBYF010000118.1:0-20675 GCA_036513895.1 Candidatus Acidiferrales bacterium
TCTCGACCGTGTGCGCGACTATTGCAAGAACCACGCGATAAGGTTTCGCGATGCGGCAAATCGCTGCGTCGTTATCCCTGCGCTCGATCAGGCAACTCTGGAATCATTGGTGGTGCGATTCGAGGCCGAGACTTTCGGTGCACGCGCCGGTGCACTTGTGACAGAAGGCGATGCCGCTCTCGAAAGCGATCTCGCGAGCCGCGGTGCCGATGCCTATCAGCCCGCTTTCCCCAATTATTATTTCTGCGGGATTTGCGATTTCGAAGATGGCTCACTCGTCGTTCTGAGCAAGCAGCTCTCGGCCAGCGAAATCGTGCGAATCGCCCGACGGGCACTCGATGGACTCGACATCGAGGTGCGTCTCGGCTCCTCTTAGCTCAGCCCGAGCTTGCGCATGCGGGAATCAATTCGGAGGTTACAACGAATGAACTCTAGCGCACTTCCGCGTTTTCAAGCCACGGTTGCTGTGCAGGCAGGCGAGAGAACACTGCCTGCTCCAGTTCGTGCGCGCTTTTTGCGTGATCGGGATAATTGCAGACGAACGTTTCGAAGTTAAATCTGTTGTTCGCGCCGATCAGCCGGAGCGATTGCTCGAGTTGGCCCGTCAGACGATTCGCGCTTGCCGTGTCTGTATCCGACAGGACGACACCAAAAAATCCCTGGCCGAGAACGTACATTGAGTCCGTCGGCCGCATTATGCGCGCAATAGCGCGCGCCGCTTCTCCGAGCGACGCCGTGCCTTCATTCGAATCCACCGCGTTTCCGGACAAGATGATCTTTACGACTAGAAGCGACAGTGTTCGCTCCATCGTCGAGGCTCGCCGGTAATCCATCGCCAGGCGATCCTGAAAGTGATTCAGATCCGGTATCGCGCGCAACAAGTCGGAATTGGCCTGGTGGCGCAGTTCGACGTTCAACTGAAGTTCCGACACCAATTGCTGCTTTAAGTTGCGGAATGTTCGCTGCCGGTCAAGCAGATAAGCCGCTACGAGCAGAGATAATACGCAGAATCCGAAGAATGCAAACCGCAGCGGCAGCTTTTCCGCTTCGTCTGGATGGACGAACACCAAAGGATACATCAATAGGGCGACGCCGCCAGCCATCACGAGAACGATGACGGCCGCTAGAATCGTCAGTTGACGCTCTCGACGTTCCAGTTTGTCGAGCTCAGCTAAATTGAATGCAGCCATCGCCTATTCTCCACCGGCGCGTGAGAGGCGCAGAATCGGCCCCGGTGAAATGGTGCAACTCCGCCGTATTGTAAAGTTTGGGTCGCGAATGCGTCCGGCACAAGCAGTGAGTTGGCTACTGTGACCTACGTGTTACCACACACGGCACCGGCGGGCGTTTCATGCCATGTAGCGTTACCGAATATCAACCGCCTGGAGGCGCGTTGACTGCTCGTCGCCGCCCCGTTATGATGCCGTGCCGTGGCCGACCAAGAAACGCTCGTCGGTAAGACTGTTTCCCACTACCGCATCCTCGAAAAGCTGGGCGGTGGCGGCATGGGTGTCGTCTACAAGGCTGAAGACACGCGGCTCCGCCGGATCGTTGCGCTGAAATTCCTGCCCGCGGAAACTGCCCATGACCCTGTCGCGCTGGAGCGATTCCAACGTGAAGCGCAGGCCGCCTCCGCACTGAATCATCCCAACATCTGCACGATCTACGACATCGGCACCGAGGATGGCCAGGCGTTCATCGCCATGGAATACCTCGAGGGCCAGACGCTGAAACACCGAATTGCGAACAAGCCTCTGCCTCTCGATATCCTCCTCGATTTCGGAATTCAGATTGGCGACGCGCTCGACGCGGCGCACTCGAGCGGCATCGTTCACCGCGACATCAAGCCCGCGAACATTTTCGTAACGAAACGCAGCCAGGTGAAGGTACTCGATTTCGGACTGGCTAAACTGAGCGCCGACCGACGCCAAACGAATCTCGAGAGCGATTCTGCTTCCGAAACGGCCGCCACAGCAGCGGATCGTGTTCTATTGACGACGCCCGGCGTCACCATCGGCACAGCCGCATACATGTCTCCCGAGCAAGTTCGCGGTGAAGAACTGGATGGAAGGACCGACGTTTTCAGCTTTGGGGTGGTTCTCTATGAAATGGCGACGGGGCGCCAGGCATTCAGCGGTAACACGTCAGGCGTCGTATTTGACGCGATTCTGAATCGCGCGCCAACTCCGGCTATCAGCGTGAATACTTCGCTTCCGCCAAAACTTGAGGAAATCATCGAGACGGCGCTCGAGAAAGATCGCGCGCTTCGATATCAGGTTGCCGCCGAACTCGTCGCGAGCCTCAAGCGTCTGAAACGCGAAACGGGCACGGCGCGCGCTCTCACTGCCTCCGGCACAGTGCAAGCCGCAGCCCCGGCCGATTCCGGGCAAACGGCGGTCGCGACTCAAGCTGCCGTTCAAGCGGCGGGGCCGGCACGGCCCAAACTCGATCGCTCGCCGATGCTGGCAGTGGCAGCG
Organism: Candidatus Acidiferrales bacterium; assembly: GCA_036513895.1. Taxonomy (GTDB): domain Bacteria; phylum Acidobacteriota; class Terriglobia; order Acidiferrales; family UBA7541; genus Palsa-147. The sequence goes on from DATBYF010000118.1 coordinate 2,478, forward strand.
GTGATCGCTGCGGCAATTATCTTCGCTGGCGGATACTTCACAGGAACACATCGTGAAGCCGTTTCGGTTCCCGTCTACCACCAACTCACGTTTCGTCGCGGCAGCATTCGAGCTGCTCGTTTCAGCCCCGACGGCGACACTATCGTCTACAGCGCTGCGTGGGAAGGCAATCCCCAGGAGATTTACACGACTCGCCCCGAGAGCCCGCAGTCTCGTTCGCTTGGAATACCGGATTCGGAAATTCTCGGCGCTTCATCGGCGGGTGAGATGGCCGTCATGCTCGATAGCCGCCCCTCCGCGGGTTTCATAAATATAGGAACACTAGCTCGAGTGCCTCTCACTGGTGGCGCACCTCGGTCTGTAGTTGAGCGAGTAACGTGGGCCGATTGGTCTCCAGATGGCTCGAATCTTGCTGTCGTCCGGCAAGAGCAGGGGCGATACCGCCTCGAATATCCCGTTGGCAAAGTTTTGTATGAGGCGGACGGATGGATCAGTCATCCGCGCGTATCCCGAACAGGCGATCAAATTGCGTTCCTCGATCATCCGCTGCTGGGCGACGACGCAGGCTTCGTAGCCATTATCGACACGTCTGGCCACCGGAAGACGCTTTCGCAGAATTGGGGTAGCGTGCAAGGTCTTGCTTGGTCGCCCGGCGGGAAAGAGATTTGGTTCACCGGAACGAATGTCGGCTTTGCGCGCTATCTCAACGCGGTTGATCTCTCCGGGCATGAACGCATGATCGCGCGTGTCCCTGGCATGCTCATGCTCCACGATATCTGGCGCGACGGCCGTGTATTGCTCGGTCGCGATTCGCCTCGGCAAGGAATCATCAGCATTCCGGCAGGTGGAAAAGAACGTGATCTTTCGTGGTTTGATTTCTCTACTCTTTTCGATTACTCGGCGGACGGTAAGACAGTTCTCTTTACAGAAACCGGCGAGGGCGGAGGCAGCACTTACGGAGTTTATCTCCGCGACACCGACGGGTCACCTGCTGTGCGACTCGGCGATGGGTACTCCCTAGCTCTTTCGCCCGATAAGAAATGGGTGATTTCCGCGCCTCTGGGCACGCAGACGGCTATGACGATTCTTCCCACTGGGGCCGGAGAACCGAAGGCGCTGCCTGCCGACGGGATGACGCACGATGCCGCATTCTGGCTTCCAGATGGCAAACGATTCGTCTTTTCCGCGTCGGAGCCGAATCACGGCGTCCGGCTCTACGTTCAGGATCTTTCGGGAGCCAAGGCTCGAGCAATTTCGCCTGAGGGCGTACTCGAATCCGATTTCGCGATTTCTCCTGATGAAAAGTCGGTGGCTGGAGTCGGCCCGGATCGGCTCGGATACATATACCCGGTCGATGGAGGCGATCCACGCCTCATCGCCGGATTCGAAAAGGGTGACCGGCCAGTTGCTTGGGATTCGGATAATCGTTCACTGTTCATCTACGACTACCGGCAGCTTCCTGCTCAGGTTTTTCGGCTCGACACAGCCTCCGGCAAGAAATCAGCCTGGAAGCAACTCGTGCCATCCGATTCCGCCGGCATCGACCACATCGCTCCGATCTTCATGTCCGGCGACAAGAAGAGCTACGTCTACGGCTACAGTCGAATCCTCTCCGATCTTTATCTCGTCACAGGTTTGAAGTAGGGCTGGGCCCGTCGCCGCTCGTTTAGTGAACGAATTCAGCCGCGCGGCTTTGCACGACGAACCAGAGTTCAAGCGTCTTCTCGAGCTCCCGAAATCAAAGATCTCGAAACTGAGCTTCGACGAAGCATTCGATCCTTAACGCGTCAGCCCGAGTCCCACATTGTCTGTCGCAACTGTGTCAAAATCTTGGTACGTCCGTACCATTCCGGGCGCCGAAGGTCCTGCTACACAATACTCCTAGGCAAGTGAATTGCAGGATGTAGGTCGTCCCTGAATGCCCAGCGAAGCCACCATACCGGTTGCACGTGCGTTTGTCCGTAGCCTCAATGTTTTGTTGAAGTTCGCGCGACTATATGGTTTGGAGCATATACGTTCGGCTTCCCAATTTGACTCCACGCTCCTGGAACTAGAGGAGGCGATTGGCGCCTCTGGCAGCACCGGGCTCCTGCTTGGTACGACGGGCTCCCAGCTCTTGCTCGACGGTGTTCCCCTTGAAATCACCCCAGCGGAGCGCAGTTTCGCCAACCTTTTGAGCGCAGCGGGCGTCGCCAGCATAAGTTTCGGGCGCGGCCTCGAACGCGAGGAATTTGAGCGCTTCATACGCGCGTTTATGGAAATGGGCTCCAAAGCTTCGGGCTTGGCGGACAAACTCGAGGAATTCTCGCAGAAAGGCTCCGGCGGAGCGATTCGGGTAAACGAAATTCGATTTGTCGCGGAGGATTCCGCCTACTCCGAAGCGCGCATAGCTGCGCAATTGACGGCGCGGACGCTCGGCGCAGATGCCGACGCAATCCAGGAATGGTTCCGCAGCCCAGAAAAAATGATTCAGCTGATCGCCGCAGCAGAGGGGGCCTCGAAAGGCCGCGGTGTTTCAGGAACGCCCGGCGGCACCGGAGTTGGCACGACCGGAATTTTTGGCGCGGTAGGCCCTGCGATCGCTAGCGTGCAGGCAACTGGCACGGCCGATGCTTCCACCGGAATCGTTCTCAACGAAGCGGACATGCAAGGCTTGCTGCGGCTGCTTGCGCAATTTGGCGAAGCCACGCAAAGTCATTCGCCGCATCTCGATGCAGCGGCTTGGCAACAAAAACTCTCCCATCTCCCGCAGAACGCGCAAGTCACTCTTCGCCAGGCGCTCGCCGGTATCGCAGGTTCCGCGCCGAAAGCCAAACTCGATGGCGCCACACTTTTGCGCCTCGCCGAAGATCTTGCGATTCGTTTCGCGCTTGAACGCTACCAGCGCGGTGAAGTCCGCGTGAATGCTGTGCGCCAGATGCTGGACAAAATGGGCGGCGAAATCGAAACGCTCCGCAAACTATTGAAGGCGCGGGAAGACAAAATGGCGAAAGCCGGAATCGCCGTTGAATCCCACGCCGATTTGCTCGACCGGCAGTTCTGGGCGCGTGTCCCCGAATCAGGAAAGCGCGAGGTACTTCTTTCCACCGAAGCTTGGTGTATTCCACCGCGAAACGTCCAGCAATTCGTCGAAGAGCTTCTCGGACGCGGCGAAGGCGATGCTGCCGGGGACATTTTGGTGCATTACGCCACTTGCGTCCGAAATAAAGATCCCGAAGCGCGCAAGAAAGCAGCGATAGGCCTCGGCCAGCTTGCGGAACTTTATAGCCGTGCGGCGAGCAAGCGTTTGCAAAACGCAATCGTGGAAATTGGCCGGCAAATGCAGGATGAGGCTGAAAACGAGTTACAAACTCTGCTGGGCGCGGCATTCGTTCGTCTGAGCCAGGAAGCCGCGTCGCGCCGTTACTATCGCGCGATGCAGCAGGCGCTCGATGCACTGGATTCCTTGGAGGAATTTCGCCCGAGCTGGGCGCAGAGCCTTCGCCCGCGCCTCGGCATTGAGAATCGCATTTCCGAATTCATTGACGACGCGATGAATTCCGATGTCGTTCCGCCGACACTCACGGAAGTGCTCCGCCGCGTTGCGCCTGCCGCTGCCGAGCAATTGGCTCTCCGGCTCTCGCGTGCTACGCGCCGCAACGATCGCGAACGCATCGTCGAACTAGCCGAGACGATTGGTGATGCCTGCGCGGCGCCACTGCTCAAGATTCTTGGCTCGGAACCGTTTGTGAAAGCGGCGATCGCAGTTGGATTGCTAAGCCGCATCGAGCCTATTTCACTTGCGGAAATTCTTCCGGCCCGATTGAGCGAGGGCAATCGCGGATTTCATGATGCGGTCGTTCGCCAGCTTTCGATAGCCGGCGCACCGGAGCGGGGCCGAATCCTCGTGAATTTTCTGGAGCTTTTCGATCCGCTCGTGCAGCCATTTGCGGTGGACGAAATCGGAATGTGCGGCGATCCATGGACTGCCGATAAGCTTCTGCGCCTTGTGAATGGCGCAATTCTGCCGGATAGCTCAGAATTCCTGCGCGTGAAAGCAATCGAGGCTCTCGGCAGGATTCGTGCGCCCGGCACCGTCGAACGCTTGCGGCATTTCCTCGAAGATCGCAAGACATTCGGGTGGGCGTATCCCGACGAAATCCGAACGGCAGTTGCACAAGCGCTCGCGAAGATCGATCCGGAATGGCTCGCGGCGTTCATACCGAAGTCGGGTCTCGACCCTGCGTTGCTGGCGCTCGCGCCGCTCGATCCGCTGCCAGAAAAGGATTTTGTTCGTTACCGCCGCTACCGCCGCACCAAACTCTCCCGCACTGTCCCGGCGCTTGTCAGCTCGGCGCACGGCAAGCAATCTCTGGCGATCAATGTCATGAGTCTCGACGGGGGACTAATCAGCGGCGATGTGCAGCTCGCGGTCGGCACCTCCGCTTCGCTGAAGATTCCGAACGGCTTGCGATCTATCAACGCGCAAGCCGTGGTGCGATTCGTGCGCTCGCACCAGGCCGGCTTCGAATGGGTCGGCATGGAGCTCGATGATCGCGCTAAGCTTCGACGTCTTCTCGTTGCCCTCGGCGACCGCGTCGCTTAGTTCTCTTCCGCATTCCGGGTTGTTCCGCGCCTGAAACTGCGGGAAGATGTCCGCCGCGATGCCGCAACTCACGCTTGATCTGATTGCTGAAGCTGCAAATTTTCTTCGCGGGCGAATTCGACGCACGCCGCTAGAGCCATCTCAGGCGCTCTCCGCAAAACTTGGTGTTCCGGTTTCGCTAAAGCTTGAATCTCTTCAGGTAACTGGCTCGTTCAAGATTCGTGGCGCGTTTTTCCGACTGTCACGTCTAACCGATGCGGAACGTCGCAGCGGAATTGTGACTTGTTCTGCTGGCAATCATGGCAAGGCTTGCGCCTATGCCGGACGCGAGCTTGGTATTCGAGTCACAATCCACGTGCCGAGTACCGTGGATGAGTCGAAATATCGCGGAATGATCGCACTTGGCGCCGAGGTAAAAGTGTCTGTGTTTCCGGGTTACGACGAAACCGAAGATCTCGCGCAGGAGGAGGCGCGACGAACTGGCCGGCCGTTCATTTCCGCCTTTGACGATACCGAAGTGATGGCGGGAAACGGTGGCACGCTTGCGATGGAAATTTGCGAAGATCTTCCGGAGGCGGCGGATTTCATCGTGCCCGTGGGCGGCGGTGGATTGGGAGCTGGATTGGCATATTACACAAAGCAGAAAAATTCCGCCGTGAGATTTATCGCGTGCCAGCATGAAGTCTCTCCGGGCCTGAAAGCTTCATTCGATCTTGGCCGCGCTGCAACGCGCCTTCCCTCCAGTGAGACTCTAGCTGGAGGTATCGAAGGGGGAATCGGGGAACAAACATTCGAGATCCTGCGCACGCGTGTGGATCATATCGCATTGGTGAACGACGCCGAGATTTGTGCCGCTCTTCGCTGGATGCTTGATGAGCATCAATATCTGATCGAGCCGACTGCCGCGGCAGCTGTCGCGGCTTGCCTGAATGGTAAAGTCGGCGTGCTTTCGGGCCCGGCCATCGTTGTGATCTCCGGGCGCAATGTTGCCGGTTCGACAATTCGAAAAATCGTCTGCTCATGAAAATCGCGACGAGAGAAGAAATCCAGAAAGTTCTCTCTTTGCGAGACGTCATTCCGCTGATGCGCGAAGCTCTTGTTGCCCAGTCGCGCGGGGAATGCGAAACGCCCATGCCAATGCATCTTTATATTGGTGGTAAGCAAAGGGGCGAACACGGAAGTGAGCGCGGCGAAATCCATATTAAATCGAGCTACCGCGATGGCGGCAAACACTTCGTAGTCAAAGTGGCCTCAGGATTTCCGGATAATGCTGCGCGCAACCTTCCATCAGCGGATGGGATGATGCTCCTCGTGTCCGCGCAAACCGGCGCGCCGGTTACGCTGCTTTGCGACGGCGGCGATCTCACCGATGCGCGCACTGCTGCTGTCTCAGCGATGATGGCGCGCGAACTTGGCCGCGAAGATACGTCTCTCGGGATTCTTGGCAGCGGCGTGCAGGCGCGCTGGCAGGCACGTGCGCACGCCGAGGTCCTGCCTCTGCGCGAAGTGTGGCTGTGGGGCCGGTCTCCCGAGCGTGTCCGGCAATGCCGGGATGACATTACGAGTCTCGTGAGTGGCATCGATGTCCGAATTGCGAGTTCGCCGGCCGACGTCGTTCGCCATGCGCGACTGATTGTGACGACAACTGCCGCCAGAACACCCGTTCTCTCGTTCGAAGATGTTGCGCCCGGCACTCTCATTTCCGCCGTGGGTTCTGATTCGCCAAGCAAGCAAGAGCTCGATCCGCAGATTCTCTCAAACGCCTCGCTCGTTCTGGTAGATTCGCGGCAGCAGTGCGAGCGCCTCGGTGAATTGCAGCATGCGCCTGCAGCGTTTGATCGCGCGTTCGAAATGGGCAAGTTCTGCGATTTTCATCCGTCGTTCGATGCGGGCGGCATCGTCGTTGCTGATTTCACGGGCCTCGGCGTCGAAGATCTTTTCATCGCCGAAGATTGTTATCGCAAACTCGCTAGTTGAATTTAACGGAAAGAAGGGACGAGAATGCATTGGGCTTTTGTAGTCGCGCTCGGATTCGCCGTCGGGATACTCGTCGGAGTCATGGGAATCGGCGGGGGCATCATCGTCGTGCCTGCGCTCGTTCATCTCTTTGGGATGGACCAGCACCTCGCCCAGGGCACGTCGCTCTTTATTATTCTGCCGCCGCTCGGGCTTGGCGCACTTTCAGTCTATTGGAAGAAGCGAGAAGTTGATCTGCGCGCGGGAATTATATGCGCCCTGGGGATGTTGGCCGGCGGTTACATTGGCGGACGAATCGCGGTTGGCATGAACTCCGCGCGTCTCGGATCCGCGTTCGGACTGTTCCTCATGTTCGCCGCAATACTTTTGTGGCGTCGCTCGGACGCCCCGGCCAGCACCGGAGCGGTTCGTGCCTGATTCGAACCCGTTTGCAGTTTTTGCCACCGCATGCGTCGTAGGAGTAGCGAGCGGTTTGTTCGGAATCGGAGGCGGCGTCCTCCTCGTTCCTTTGCTCGTGCTTCTTCATCATTTCGGGCAGCATCGCGCGCAGGGAACAAGCCTCGTCGCGCTGGTTCCTCCGACTGGCTTGCTGGCATTCATTACCTACTATCGCGCTCACCAAGTGGACGTTCGAACCGGCTTAATGATTATTCCCGGTGTGTTCATCGGCGGAATTCTCGGAGGCCGCTTAGCTGTCGGGCTGTCCGCCCTGCATCTGCGTCGCATTGTCGCGTGCATCTTGTTTGCTCTCGGCGCATATGAATTCCTCGGGCCCCTCCTTCGCTAGACAGCACACGCCACTCGCTAGGCTTGCCGGTGTTGCCGCGCTCGAATCGACTCCGTTGTCATCGTCCTATGCATAAGCTATTCTTTTTTCCACATGGTTGATATTCACTGTCACATTCTTTCTGGCATTGACGACGGTGCCGATTCGCTCGAGACGTCTCAGAAGATGGCGGAAATGGCCATTGCCGATGGCATTACGCACGTGATCGCCACGCCCCACGCGAATTCCAATTTTCCGTTCAACCCCGACGTAATTCGCGAGCGCCGCAATGAGCTGCAATCTCGCCTGAATGGGCAACTCATTCTGGCGACAGGCTGTGATTTCCATTTGAGCTACGAAAACGTTGAGGATCTCCGCCCGAATCCCACGAAGTACACGCTCAATCAAAAAAATTATCTTCTCGTCGAATTCAACGATTTTTCAATTCCGCCTTCGATGGACCAGACGCTTCATCTCTTGCAACTTTACGGCGCCACTCCGATCATCACACATCCCGAGCGCAACCCTTTGATCCGCGCGAATCCCGATCGGATGTATCGCTGGATGCGGCAGGGTTGCTACGTGCAGGTGACGGCGCAATCGCTTCTTGGCCGCTTTGGCGCGCAGGCACAACTCATGGCCGAAACGTGGCTGCGCCAGGGTATCGTTCACTTTATCGCCAGCGATGCCCACAATTTGAATTCCCGCCCGCTGCAATTGAAGGACGCACACGACAAAGTCGCGGGAAAAGTCGGGGAAAATGTCGCCCGCGCCCTCTTTGTGGATAACCCACGCGCGGTCTTCGATGGCCGGCCGCTGCCCTACATCCCTGAACTTCCTGAGGAGCTGGGGCAGGCGCCCGGTGCAACGCCGAAGCGGCGTAAACGCTTCTGGTTCTTTTGATTGGGTGGGCTGCTTTCTGATAAAGCGGCCATCGCGTGAGTGGATGCGTGCGCTGCCAACGTCGGTTAGAATAGTCTCGCGATGATTCCGCAGAGCAAAGCCGTTCCTTCCGCCTCCGCGCGACGCATTCTCGATCTGCGCTTTGTCGAGTTGATGGACAAAATGCGCAAAAACCGCGCTGGCGATGACGTGGAACTCTTGCGCCGCGCTTACGATTTCGCCGCCGAACGACATTCCGATCAGACCCGCGCCTCAGGCGAACCCTATCTCTCTCACCCGCTCGAAGTGGCCCACATTCTGGCCGACATGAAGTTCGACGCGACCACACTCGCCGCCGCGCTTCTCCATGATGTCGTCGAAGATACGAAGGTTCCGCTCGACCGTATTTCTGAAATGTTCGGCCCCGAGGTTGCGCGCCTCGTCGAAGGCACCACGAAAATCAGCCGCCTCGATTTCCTCGCGCCGGAAGCGCGTCAGGCCGAAAATGTCCGCAAGATGCTGCTCGCGATGGTCAACGACGTCCGCGTCGTGATGATCAAGCTCGCCGACCGTCTCCATAACATGCGCACGCTCCAGTTTCTCGAGCCCGAGCGGCAACAGCGCATAGCCCGCGAAACCATTGATATCTACGCTCCGGTCGCGAACCGGCTTGGCATGGGCCTCATCCGCGGCGAACTGGAAGACCTCGCTTTCAGCTACCTGGAGCCCACGGCTTACATCGAGCTGGCCAAAAAAGTCGCCTCCAAGCAGAAAGTTCACGATCGCTTTCTCGACGATGTGCAGAAAAGCATCCGCGAAAAAATGGTCGCTAGCGGAATTCCGGCTGAAGTCCAAGGCCGCATCAAGCGCTTATTCTCGCTGCATCTAAAAATCGAATCGCAGCAGCGCGCGCTTGATCAGGTTTACGACCTGCTGGCTATCCGCGTGATCACGGACAATGTGAAGAACTGCTACGCCGCCCTCGGTGTGATTCACCAGATTTGGCGGCCGGTTCCGGGACGTTTCAAAGACTACATCGCGATGCCACGTCCGAATCTCTATCAGTCGCTGCACACCACCGTGATTCATGCCGGCCAGCCATTTGAAGTGCAGATTCGAACGCAAGAAATGCATCGCATTGCCGAGCAGGGCGTCGCGGCCCATTGGAAATACAAGGATGGAAGCGTGACGGGCGGCCCCGCGCAGGCCGGGATGCAAACAGAAGATCAGCGCATTCTCTGGATGCGGCAACTCATTGAGTGGGTGCAGGAGATGGAGGAGCCGAGCGAGTTCCTCTCGACGCTCAAAGTGGACCTGTATCCCGAAGAGGTTTACACGTTCTCGCCCAAGGGACGCGTCGTCGTCCTCCCGCGCGGCGCCACTCCCGTGGATTTTGCATACGCGATTCACACTGAAGTTGGCAATCAGTGCGTTGGCGCGAAAGTGAACGGCCAGATCGTTCCGCTGCGGCACGCGCTCGCGAATGGCGATGTGGTCGAGATTCTCACGCAGAAAGCTCACTCACCCAGCCGTGATTGGCTGATCTTCGTCGAAACTTCACGCGCTCGCAGCAAGATTAAGCATTGGATCAATCTTCATGAGCGCGAGGAAGCCACTGTCGTTGGCCGGCGGCTTCTCGAACGTGAAGCGCGACAAGCCGGAGTAAGCCTGAAGCAGATCTCGGATGAAGCGCTGCAGCGAGTCGCTTCGGAGTACGGCTGCGGCCGCGTCGAAGATCTTTACGCCGACCTAGGTTATGGGAAATGGTCGGCGCGGCAGGTGATCACCAAAGCGACAGGCGAGACGCCCGCCAATCAAGCCGAACAGCAGCCGCAGAAGCTCGTTTCGGCCGTCAAGCGTGTGCTCGGCATGCACGACGGCGCGATTCTCGTGCGCGGCCACGATGACTTGATGGTCTATCGCTCGAAGTGCTGCAATCCGATTCCCGGCGATGAAATCGTTGGTTATGTCACGCGTGGGCGCGGAATTGCCGTGCACAGCACGGCGTGCCCCAATGTTCAGAAGCTTCTCTACGAAGCCGAGCGGCGCATCCCCGTCGAATGGGGTAACGCAACTGAAGCGACATTCTCGGTTCGGCTGCGCATTCGCACGGAAGACCGGCCGGGCATGCTCGCCGAAATCACAGCGGTAATCAGCGATGCTGGCGCCAACATCCGCACGTTCGAGAGCGGAGGCGAAGATTTGCACGCGCGGGTCGAAGTCGCACTCGACATCCACAATCGCAAGCAACTCGAGCGCATCCTCGCCAGCATCAAGAAAATCCCCGGCATCTTCGGCATCGAGCGGCTCTACAATATTTGATCCACAACATTTGATCCGCCTGCGCCTAAACATCTGAGCCAAAGAGCCGCAAGGGTCTCGTAATCATTCAGCGACAACTCGGGCTTGCTTAACCCCTTCGCGCGTGGCAATTTGAAGTAGAATCCGTGCGATGGTGCATCGCAACCTACAGCGTCCAAAGGCCTTGGGAAGATTCCAACAACATCTCCTTGCGGCAAAGTTGGTTGGTGCAAGTGTGCTTCTACTTGCTTGCGCGGGCTGTAAGCACGTTCGTTACATTGATATAAAGCCGCTCGACCAGGTGGGAATGGATTACTCGGCGATTCAGGACATCAAGGGGCTGTCTCCTTCTGACGCGGAAATCGCCGAAGTCGCGAAGGCCAAGATGGGAGGATTGAGCGATCATGCCTGCATCGAATTGCTGCGTATTTCGCGAACGCAGAGTCAGCGGGCCGAGTTCGCCGACGCTGCCGATAATCTCGTTCAGGTCGGAATGACCGAGGACGATATCTTGGCTCTAGCACGGATGCATCAGCTCGGCATCCCATCGGGCGAATTACAGGCGATGAAGTTGACGGGGCTATCTGACGCTGTAGTGATGGAAGTCGCGCGCCGTCATGCCGCAGGCAAGCAAGCGCTGTCAGGCGTTTCGCTCGCGCATCTTAAAGATGCCGGATTCAGCCAAGCCGCGCTTTTCGAATTGGTGCGTCGCGGCGTGCGTGACGACCAAGTGGCCTCAATTGTCGCTCTTCGACGCAACAAGAAAATAACCGAAGCTGAAATCTTGAAACGTTATCCGCCCAATGATGTTGCTCCGTACCAGAATTCAAGCACACCCGAATAGACACCCCCAGAATTCAGGAGGCTTCATGCGAGAGGTTATCTCCACGGAACATGGCCCGAAGGCGATTGGGCCGTATTCTCAGGCTGTGAAAGCGAACGGATTAGTTTTCATATCCGGCCAGGTGGCTTTGCATCCAGCTACGGGGCAATTGGTCGAAGGCGGAATCGCTGAGCAGACCGAACGTGTGCTCGAAAATCTTCGGGGCATCGTCGAAGCATCCGGTTCGTCGATGCACAAAGCCGTGAAAGTCAGCGTATTTTTGAAAGATATGAACGACTTTGCGGCGATGAATGACGTCTACTCGCGCTATTTTCCCTCGGCGCCTCCCGCGCGCTCGACCGTAGAAGTCGCGCGGTTGCCTAGAGACGTGCGTGTCGAAATTGATTTGATCGCACTCGCCTGAGCACGAGATCATGCGTTATGTTTGGCGACGGCACGATTGGCGGCGGTGACGGCCGTTTCCCCGAGACGCGCTGGTCCGCCGTATCTGCCGCACGAAGCGACGATCCGGCCGAACGCCGCCGCGCACTCGACCTTCTCATCAGCGCCTACTGGAAGCCCGTTTACAAATATATTCGACTTCATTGGAACAAGCCTTCGGATGAAGCACAGGACCTAACACAGGAGTTTTTCACACGGCTCATCGAGAAGGATTTTCTGGATCGTTTCGATCCGGCGCGCGCACGACTCCGGACATATCTCCGCGTCTGCGTGGATGGAGTGGTCGCCAATGAGTCGAAGGCCGCAGGCCGGCTTAAACGCGGTGGCGACGCGCTTCATCTTTCTCTCGACTTCAGCGCCGCGGAGATTGAACTCACTCGCGTGGCGCCGGCGTTGCGGCAGATAGCATCCCCAGGATCGATTGAGGATTGGTTTGAAAAAGAGTGGATTCGTAGCTTGTTCACGCTGGGAGTGGAATGCTTGCGTGAAGAATGCGAGCGGAAGGGCAAGCAAATTCACTTTCGCCTATTCGAGATTTACGACCTCGATGATGCTCCTGGCGGACGGCGGAGTTACGAGGATCTCGCGCGCGAGTTCGGCATCGCCGCGACGGACGTGACGAACTACCTTGCCTTCGCGCGGCGCGAGTTCCGGCGCATCGTTCTCGCGGAATTGCGCAAGATCTGCGCGACCGAAGACGAGTTTCGCCGCGAGGCCCGCTCAGTGCTTGGACTCGATCCTAGAGACAACGATTGAGTCCCACGATCAATAACTCGAGAAACCGATGAATTGGCTTTCAGATGACGCCATCGAGCGATTGCGCGAAGCGGGCAGCGAGCCTGAACTCGCCGGAACGCCGTACCGGATGCTCGAGCGGCTCGGCCGCGGCGGTATGGGCACGGTATATCTTGTGGAGGATTCACGACTCAACCGGCGTGTAGCGATGAAAGTGCTGGAGGTGGCTGATTCTAGCGGCGATCTGGAACAGCGGCTCCTCCGGGAAGCTCGGGTGCTTGCGCAACTCGAGCATCCGGGCATCGTACCGGTGCATGACGTCGGCACACTCCCCGATGGCCGCATTTTCTATGCGATGAAGTTCGTGCAGGGCCGGCGCCTCGATGAAATCGCCAGGGACTCGGCATCATTACCCGAGAGGCTGCGATTGTTTCAGAAAATCTGCGAACCCATCGCTATTGCGCACTCGCTCGGTGTGCTCCACCGCGATCTTAAACCTGAGAACATCATGGTCGGCCCCTTCGGAGAAGTGCTGGTTATGGATTGGGGCATCGCGAAAGTGCTTGCGAGTTCTGCGGAGTCATCGCCAATAAACAACGAGGTGAGCGCAATCGCAGCGGCCCTTACCGGTATTCCGCTGAAAACTCCGCCAATAACGGCCCAAGGCACGGTCGTCGGAACGCCAGGCTATATGGCTCCTGAGCAAGCACGGGGAGAAATCGCGCAACTAGACCAGCGAGCCGACATTTTTTCTCTGGGCGCAATCTTGAAATTTCTTCTGTCCGCTCGGGATGGAGGAGTCTCAGCGGCGAATCATTCGACCCGGCGGCTTTCCGCGATCATTGCTAAGGCGACGGCACCCGCACCCAGCTCTCGATATGATTCTGTGCAAGATTTCACCGGTGACATAGCCGCATATCTCGATGGCCTCCCGGTAAAGGCCTATCCCGAAACGTTGCTTGAGCGAACTGCGCGGCTTATCTCTCGAAATCGAGTGGCCATAGTTCTCGTTTTGGCGTATCTTCTCGCCCGCGTTCTCCTGATTTTATGGCGTCCACATTAAAGGAATCCGCCGCGGCGTTTAATAGAAGCAAAGAGAGTAGATTCGGCGCACGGCGCGACCGGATACCGAGGTGCAAACATGAATAAGATCGTGTACGGCCTAATTCTTGGAGGCGTGCTCGGAATTTTCGACGGATTAACGTCTTATTTCACGCCTGCAGTACGCGCGGCGCTGCTGGGAATTGTGATCGGCTCGACGATTAAGGGGCTGATCGCGGGCGCGCTAATCGGCTGGTTCGCGCGAAAGGTGAATTCGCTGGCGCTTGGCATCGTCTTTGGCCTCGCAGTCGGACTGATTCTTGCATTCGCCGTGGCGGCGATGCAGCCGGGCCCGGATCACTACTATTTTCAAATCATGTTACCCGGCGGAATTGTTGGCCTGATCGTGGGCTATGCGACCCAGAAATATCACGGCGCTGCAACGGAGACCGCGCGCGGATAATCAAACGCCGATTTACTGATAGCTGCGTCTAAGCACCGAAAGGAGATTGCCATGTCCCGTGTAATTCATTTTGAAGTGCCCGTAGATGATCCTGAGCGAGCGCAGAAATTCTATACCGACGTCTTTGGATGGAAAATTTCGAAGATGCCAGGCCCTATGGACTACTGGCTGGTAACGAGTGGGCCGGATTCGCAGCCGGGCATCAATGGGGCATTGACGCGCCGCTCTCAGCTGAATCCCGGTACGGTCAATACAATCGGTGTTGAGTCACTAGAAAAGGCAATCGAGGCTGTGACCACGGCCGGTGGAAAGACCTTGATGGATAAGCAACCGATTCCCGGAGTCGGTTGGTTTGCGTATTGCGCGGACCCCGAAGGCAACAATTTCGGCGTGATTCAAATGGATGCCAACGCGAAATAGCGTCATTCGAGCCTGCCAAGCGTGAATGAGAAGCTCGGCTCCGCAACCTGCTCGAAGCCGTACGCATTAGGTGTCCCGAAAGTTGAAGATTTGATGCTTGATGCGATCAGCCGATGTTCGCCCATGTGATACTGCAACTTGACCGTATCCCGGTCGCCGCCTATTATGGATAGACTCCGACGAAGTTTGCTGTCCGTGGGCCTGTAGCTCAGGTGGCTAGAGCGCACCCCTGATAAGGGTGAGGTCGGTTGTTCAAGTCAACCCAGGCCCACCAAAAGCACCCCAATTTTGAATGATTACGGCCTTATTTTGAGATTTTTGGAGATGAAGTTTAACGCCGGGTCAGCCTAACAATTCTTCTCTTCGATGTTGAATCCGCGGGTCGTCAATTCCGTTTCGGGCCGCTTCCACATGGGCCCGCATCGAGATTGCGTAACTTATTTTCTGCAACGGCGTCGCCTTTCTTAGCCGCCGCAGTGAGTAACACGACACCTTGCTGGCAGTTCCGCGGAACGCCTTCTCCGCGAATGTAGAGGTCTCCAAGCAGAATATCAGCAGCTACGTTGCCTTGGTTCACTGCGGCCCAAAGCCACGGCACTGCTTTCTCTGGTTCATGAGTTGCGCCGCTGCCCAAATACTGGCGGGCGATTTCCAGCTGCGAATCGCCCGGGACACGCGGTGTATGTCGCGTTACGTCGCCCCCGACGTGCGGCGCCGGTGATTTGATTGTTCGTGCGGGTGCCGAAGCGGGAAGCGAGGGCGCGGAAGATGGTGCCGGCGCCGACGTGAGCGAAGGCGATGGCGAGGGCGCGAGTGGTGCGGCCTGCTGCTCTCCTGCGATGTCTCGACCCAGTCGGATCAAAGAATTCCCCAGATCACCTTGGAAACTGAGCACAACAATGATGATGAGAACGATCGAAGAAACGATAAGAGCCACCTTCGCGGCTTCTCGAATCACTCCCGGTGTCGCCAGCGAGCGCAAAAATGCAAAACAAGCGTTTGTTCCAATCAGTGTGAAATCAACTGCTGTTATTAACAGGTCTTCCGGAGCATTCTGAACGTCTTCGGAAGCGGCTACCGAGGACAGGGATTCTCTAAATTTAGCCCCAGCGGCGCGAGCGAATTGGAACGGGGTCTTCGCGTTATTTACTCTGAAAACTTTAGAATCATTTAATGGTGCGGGCGTGTAGGCGTGGGGAGTGCGAGCTTCCGCTTTGGATACTTGCGATGATATTGATTGACTTGAGCCCGCAGTGGAAGCAGCCGACGACGAGTCAGAAGTTTGCGTCGGCAACGGTAACGTGACTTCCGCGCGCGTGAGCGGACCGATCTCGGAGGGTGTGTCCTGCGCTGGCTCTGCAATTGTTGGCCAAGACTCTTCGCTATAGGCCATTTCCGAGAGCGGCAATCCGTGTTGATCGAGCCAGCTCTGGAGCTGCTCGCGTGCGCTGGATGGGAGTGCAGTGAATTGCAAGCCACCAGTTTTTCTTGTCGAATCGGTCCAAGCAAGCTCGCCGGTTGCCTGAAACCCATTAGCAGGGGCCAGAGACAGAGAAAAGCTGAGCTTTTCTCCGACTTCGACCGGAGCCACCATTCGAAAACGAAGGCCCCGTTCGCCCAAATCCAGGATTATCCCGCCATTTTCTGGGCCGAGCTTCAGGTATATCAGTCCTTCTGGCTTGAGTCTCGGACTTTGTCTGCGTTCATTCGGCATGGAATCGCGCGCGGAATTCGTACTTCTCATCAAGTTCCTTTGGCTTCGCCAAGCCAACGCGGAAGCACAAAATTACATTCGGACAAGCTATTGGGGACGACGCGTAGAGAGGTAGGCTCATCGCGCTGGGAGCCTATCATGGAGTAGTTTAGCATGACGCTATTGCTGGTTATTAGCGCCTAATCGGATACTACTGACCTTGGTTACCGGCCCGCGGCCGCGTGCGCCACGCGAGCCTTGCGCGGAGGAGCACTCGCCAGCGACCTTGTGTACGAGTCAACGATACTCTCAATTTCATCGAGCGATTTTTTTACGGCAGTGAAGACTCTTTCTCGTGTCGGTCCAGCGAGATGTTTCGCCACGCGAAGCATCCAGCGTGCTGCTTCAGCTTTAACGCGCAACTCAACCGCAGGTTCGCATGCTTCAGGAGAATCCGCGCTCTTTACAACATTCAGCGGACTCGATTGAAGCTCATCGATGTGCTTTGCGATGGCTCCGAGACGCTCTTCGAAGATACACTGAGCCGCTTCAGTTTCGGCGTACCGATTAGATATCTCTCTGGCGTTTGCTGCAAAACTCTGCAATTGCTCCATGGCATCTTCCTTTCCACTGCTTTGTAATGCAATACGCGCACCAAGCGCTGACAGCTTTGGAATTGGCTCATAGTAAAAGAGTTAGCGTGTTCCAATGCCGGTTCAGGATGAAATATAATGCGTACTAGGACTGGCACTTTCTTCCGGAACCTATGCTTTTGTTCTAGTCGTAGGTGACGTCATCCCGCGCGATGTTGGAGGAATTCCCCAAGCAAAGCCAGGTTTGAGGACGAAAGGCTGATGAGCGAGCGGTGAAGCGAGAGGCGCTTCCCAGGACTTCCTGCGTTAATTCTATTGGACCGGCGCATCTGTTGTGCCGGCGACTCCGTTCGCGTTGTATCGAATCACGCCAGTCTGATCAGAAAAAAAGTGCCGCTGGCCAGTCGTGCCTGGGGTGACCGGATCGGCATTCACGGTGTACGTGTTCCAGCCTGCGCAGCCGCCAGATCGAGCCGTATTCGGAGTATCACCGGAACCATCTGAGTACGTAAAGTTGTATCCGGACTTGGTGCCCAATGTAAGTTGATTGTCAATCAGCAATGCTTCGCGGCAAGAAGGGATCCTGTCGGCGACGGCCGCCGTGCCCATCGCAGGTAGGCCGGCCGGATACCCGTCGTGGTAAGTTGAGTAGTAGGTCCGGGCAGACGTGTTTATCGTTCGGACCAATCCGACTGCCGATGCCTCGTTGGCAGCGATGCGCGAGCGGAGCAAGTTTGGAACCGCGATCGCTGCGAAAATCAAGATGATCGCTACGACGATGACAAGTTCCACGAGCGAGAAGCCTTTTTGATTTCTCCGCACGATATCCCCCCAGCAGAAAGACAGCCAGAAATCCGGAGACCGCGGCATCATCTGGACGGTCCAACCCTCTACTCGCACATTGAGTGCCGCTCACAAATGCCAGGACACCGATGCGAAAGAAAGTACAACCTCTACAAACGATGGTGATTAGAGGCCTTTGAATTTTCTGCGACCCGGAAAGCGCGGATTCCATCGTGGGGCGCGGACCAAAACGGACAATTTCCGACTCAAAGAATCGCCCAATTCCGTCCGGCCCGATCTTTGGTAGCAACCAACGCTGAAATGGTCAGAAACAATTGATGTCGAGCCCCACTGAACGGGATGGGTGCGATTCCGGAACTTAACATCGAACGAAGACGGAAAATTGAGTCGGACTGGATTCCAACGAACCAAACGGATTTGGAGACTTCGGGAAGCGTTCCAGTACGATACGGCTGTACCGTTACCGTATATGCACACCTAAACTTGAAATTCTTGCCGCCAGCCGCCAGGGTCTGATTAGATGGAGTCAATCTAAGGGGATAGGCGAAACAGCCGGGTAAAACACTATGACAGCGACAAAGAAACGCGGGCTTCTACTTAGCGCACTCGTGGCGGGACTACTACTTTCTGCGGGGCCGATCTTCGCGCAAGAT
>DATBYF010000119.1:0-14415 GCA_036513895.1 Candidatus Acidiferrales bacterium
CCACAAACTTCACCCGTTGCTCACCCACATCCGTCCTCGCCCATGGCATCGTCCCGAGCCTCCACGGCCCGGAACTTTACCTAATCCAGGTGTAACGGATGTCCTGTCACAATGTGTAACGGATGTCATGTCACCGAACACATAAGACCGGCCGCCTTTGCTTCTCCGCCACCGGCGACCACGAATCCACGCTGAACCTGCACCGAAACCTCTGGAATGAACAACTCGTGCCATCATTCACGCGATGCGCACGATCGCGAAACTTAGCGGAGCACAAAATGGCCATCCCCTATTACCACGTTGATTCATTCACGAGCGACCTCTTCGCAGGAAATCCAGCAGGAGTCTGCATCCTCCCCGCTTTTCTCCCTGATAACATCATGCTGAAAATTGCCGCTGAGAACAGACACAGCGACACCGCCTTCGTCGTCGCACGCGCGGATGGTGATTTCGACCTGCGCTGGTTTACTCCCAAAATCGAGGACGACCTATGCGGCCACGCGACCCTGGCATCCGCCTACGTCCTCGCGCTGCGAAATTACAACGAGTGGCCAGTCCGCTTCCATACCCGCAGCGGCATCTTGACCATCGCACGTAACGACGACGGCTTTGAAATGGACTTTCCCGCCAGGCCACCCCAGCCATGCGAACCGCTGCCCGGGCTCTTACCCGCCCTGGGATTGAAAACCGCGCAAGTAATGAAATCTCCGCGCGATTACCTCGTGGTGCTCGATCACGCCGAGCAAGTGCGCTCGCTCTCCCCCGATGTTCCCGCTCTCGCCAAACTGGACATGGGCATCGGCGGCGGAGCCATCGTCACCGCACCCGGTGATAGTGATGTGGAGGGCATACGTGCTGTCGACTACGTCTGCCGACTATTCGCCCCATCAGCCGGCATAGATGAAGATCCCGCAACCGGCTCAATCCACTGCACCCTGGCTCCCTATTGGGCAGCTCGCCTCGGCAAGAACACGCTGCGCGCTCAACAACTCAGCGCCCGCGGCGGCTTCATGCAATCCACAATCAGCGGTGATCGCGTAAAAATAGCGGGCAAGGCCCGCCTCTACCTCCAAGGCTCCCTCGAATTCTAAAGCCGTCGTTTGAAACTCGCGTTGAAAAGGAATCAGGCACGACCCACCACCGTTTACATCGAAGGCGATAATGCAATCGTAGCGCCGGCATCCTGCCGGCGTTCTTCGCCTCGTCCGTTCGATCCCGCTTAAAGCCAGTCCCACAAGCGAACATCAACCCACATTTCAGCCAAACGCACACCCGCTAAATGTCGCGCCACCAATCACTTGCACCCCTCCCAAATGGGGCAACCACGTGCTCTAATCCTTCGGAATCGCATCCATGACCTCATTCCTCCAAGACGTCCGCTACTCCCTTCGCATGATCGCAAATGCCCCGAGCTTCGCCGCAATCGCTATCTTGACGCTTGCCTTGGGCATCGGCGCGAACACCGCAATTTTCTCCGTAGTCAACGCGGTCCTCCTCCGGCCATTGCCCTTCGCCAATCCCTCGCGCCTGATTTGGGCTTGGGGCACGTGCCCGCTGTGCGATGGCGCTGCGATTTCACCCGTCGATTTCGTTGATTATCGTGCGCGCAACCGCTCGTTCACGCATTTTGCAGCGATGTCTATCGAGGATTCACTCTTTAATCTCGCTGGCAACGACAAGCCGATTCAAGTGAATGGCAAAATGGTCACCGCGGGATTTTTCGAAGCCTTGAACATCGTGCCGCGCTACGGCCGCGTGTTCAACTTGGCGGACGAGAAAACCGCCGAACCTCAGGTCGTCATCCTTAGCCACCATTTGTGGCAGGAGCGTTACGCCCTCGATCCCGGCATTGTCGGCACAGCGATCACGCTCGACGGCCAATCGCGCACCGTTGTAGGCGTCCTCGCCATTGATTATCCTGTTCTTACCACAGCTGATTTCTGGTATCCCGCGCCGTATCTCGCGCAGGGAATGCAATCTCGCGGCGCCCATTTTCTGCGTGTGGTGGCGCGGCTCCAGCCCGGCGTATCGATTTCCAAAGCGCAATCCGAACTGGATACCATTGCCAAACAGCTCGAGCGCGAATATCCGAAGACCGACTCCCACTGGGGCATCGCCATCGCGCCGCTGCAAAGCATGTTTGTCGGAAATGTGCGTCAGGCGCTCTTCGTGATCGTCGGCTTGGTAGGACTCGTTCTGCTGATTGCCTGCGCGAATGTGGCCAGCCTTTTGCTCGCCCGCAATACGGCGCGGCGGCGCGAGATCGCCATTCGCGTCGCGCTTGGTGCAGGGCGCGCTCGCCTCATCGCCCAATTGCTCACGGAAGCATTACTCCTCGCACTCGCTGGAGGTGCTGCCGGAGTTTTGCTCGCTCAAGCTTGCGTCGATTCTCTAAAGCGCCTCGGGCCGCAGAGCCTTCCCCGCCTTGATGAAGTGAACGTGAGCGGCGGCGTCCTGCTTTTCACCTTGTGTGTGGCGGTTCTTGCGGCCATCGTCTTTGGCCTCGGTCCGGCGTTGAGTGCCAGCCGCGTGGATTTGACGCAGCGGCTCAAGGAAGGTGGCGCCTCGGGCAATTCCCGATCGCGACATCGCGTTCACGGCGTGCTTGTAGTGGCCGAAGTCGCCCTGTCAATGGTCGTTTTGATCGCGTCGGGACTGCTGCTCAATAGTTTCTGGCATCTGATGCGCGTGCGATTGGGTTTCAATCCCGCGCACGTTCTCACCACTCAGGTCGAACTTGTCTCGCCTAAATATGACCCAGCAGTGCGCCGGGAGGCCTTCTGTCACGAATTGGAAGAAGGAATCCGTTCGTCGCCGGCCGTGGCCAGCGTAGGATTCGTCTCTGAATTGCCGCTTTCGGGCCAGGCGAACGACACATTTTTTACCACGGCAGAAAATCCGCCGGCCGACCCCAAAGACTACAGTGACGCCGATTTCCGCGGCGTGTACGGCGATTATTTCGGCGCCATGCAGATTCCTCTTCTCGCCGGGCGCGAATTCACGCGGGAAGATGCGATGGAAATGCGGCAGGTGGTGATCGTGAATGAGCCCTTCGCCAGAAAATTCTTTCCCCACGAAAATCCGCTCGGCAAGCACCTGAAAATATTCGAATCCTCCCCGGAACTGGCCTCGCGCGAAATTATTGGCGTCGTTGGCGGCGTAAAGCATTTCGCGTTGCAGGAAGATTTGCGTGCCGAAATGTTCATGCCTGTAGCTTCATCAAAGATGAACGTGGTCGTGCGCGGCACGGCCGATCCGGCGATGCTTGCCTCGGTGGTGCGTGAAGCGCTTCAGAAAATCGATCCCGAGGAAGCCCCCGCGGCGTTTCGCACCATGGACGATGTAGTATCGAGCTCGGCTGCTGGCGATCGCTTCAACGTGCTGTTGCTCGGTGCATTTGGCGCGATTGCTTTGCTGCTGACGGCGGCGGGAATTTTTGGCGTGCTGTCCTATCTCGTCACCCAACAGACGCGCGAAATTGGATTGCGCATGTCCCTCGGTGCGCAGCGGGCGGATGTATTGCGCGTGATCGTTGGGCACGGAACGTGGCTCGCCCTCTTGGGTGTAGGTATCGGAATTGCCTGCTCGCTGGTCGCCACGCGTTGGATGACCAGCGTGCTATTCGATGTGAAGCCGGCGGATCCGCTGACGTTTGCAGCGGTAGGCGTGCTACTCGGCGCTGTCTCAGTTGCCGCGTCGTACCTGCCCGCTCGACGCGCGATGCGCGTGGACCCGATGGTCGCGCTGCGCCACGAATAATACCCGCAGTTTTCAAATCCCCGAAATCGTACTTCTAAAGTTGCCGGTCCTCATATCACTCGATATGAGAGCGATTGTTATCCCCCAATAGTTTTGACTACCGCGTCAACTGGGACGCGTCCCACCACTTGATTTTCCGCTATCGATGTGCTATAATAATCACATCTATAATATATAGAAATAGTTATACTCATGGTGGAATCGTGACGGCGAAAGGGTGTGTGTGAAACATCGATTTTCGTCAGGGCACGACTTCAGTCGTGCCGATAAACCGTCGCAACTCAGGCCGGCTTTGGCCGCCGAGGATCAAACGTTGCAGTTTCCACGCCGACTGCAACGTCGAATTTACCCAATTCTAATCGAGACACCCAAACGATTAGAAATCGCTGCAAACTACACAAAACAAAACACGGAGGCCATTTCTAATCGAGACAAAATTGCACCCCCTTGCAAAGCCGTTTTAACAGTTAGCGTCGGCCGCCGCGGTATTCACTCGCACCTCCCAGACCGGGGTTGCGTAAATGGAAATCACCTCTCCGTTTCAGTTTGCTAGCGCCTCCAGCGCCCCGTAGAATTCAAGAAAGCGGGGTACTAGAACCACCCCACCTCGCGCTTGGGAGCTAGTCGCCAAACATGGGCGGGCAACACGACAAATCGCAGACGCCAGCGGAGCGCGCTCATTGGGAGCAGGCCGAGCGCCGCGAGCGCAATCTGTGGCGCTCGAGCTTCATCATCATCGCCCTGCTATCCATCGGCCTCGGTATCACCTCGTGGAGCTCGATTCGAGCACTACCGCAACGCCTCGAAGCCTTGCCTATCGGCCTCGTGGTTCTTGTGGGCTTATTCGGCTTCTACGTCTGGCACCAGCGCCGGGAAGTCAGCGAGCTGCGCGGGTACCAGCGCGGCATGCAGGAAAGCGCATCGAAGCCTCCGTCGGAAGAACAGATCGAAAAGCTTCTCGACGTGGTCGCGCGCTCGCAGCATGGCTATCGCGAACTGATCGACAGCCTCGACCACATTGTCTTCAACTCTTCGCTCGACGGCGAACTGAAAGTCGTCAACCGGCGCTTCACGGATATGCTGAATTTGTCGTTCAACGACGTGGTTCGCCACTCCATCGGCGAATTTTTCAGCGAGCCAACGAAAGAGCTGGCGCAAACCATCATGCCGCTCTTTCGCGAGAAGCGCTCCTGGACTGGAATCATCAAGGCCAGGATTCGAAAGACCGGCGATATCCGCTATTTCGATGCCGTCCTTCAGCCGATTCTGAAGGGCGACGAGGTTGTGGCGATCAGCGGTGTGGCCCGCGACGTCACCGCGCAGCGCCAGACCGAGCTTCGCTTCACAGAGCTATTCGAATCCCTCCAGGAAGGCGTTTACTTCAGCACCGCGGAAGGCAAGATGCTCGAAGCCAATCCCGCGCTCGTAAAAATGCTGGGATACGATAACAAAGAAGAATTGATGCTGGTCAACAAGGCGGCGCTCTACGAAGATCCGACGCATCGCGCCTGGAAGGTCTCCGAGCTCGAGAAAACCGGCTCCATCCGAAATTTCGAAGTCACACTGGTCGGCAAACACGGCCAGAAGATTCGTTGTCTCGATTCCTGCTCGGCGATTCGCGACGGCGCAGGCAAGATCTCGCGGATTCAAGGCACGCTCGTGGACATCACCGAGCGCGTGGAAATCGAGCGGCGCCTTCAGCGGGAGCAGGAATTCGGCCGCCGGCTCGTGGAATGTTTCCCAGACTTGATCATCGCGCTCGACGCCGATGGCAAATTCACTTTTATCAGCCCGCGGAGCGAGCAGTTTGTCGGCCTTCCGCCCTCGAAGCTCCTGAGCAATACCGTCGGCCAGCTCGCCCATCCTGAAGATGTCGCGCGCGTGCAGGAAGAATTTCACAGCGTGATACGCGGCCAGAAGCCGTCGGTGCGCTTCGAATACCGCCTCAAGCACGCGGATGGCAGTTGGCGGACGGCTCGCGTCACCGCCAGCCCGCTGATGGCCGGCGATGGCAAAATCATCGGCGCAGTCGCATCGGCGCGCGACGTCACCGAAGAGAAGCATCTTGAACAGCAGCTCCAGCAGACTGAAAAGTTTGCCGCGATGGGGCAGATGCTCGCGGGCGTGGCGCACGAGTTGAATAACCCGCTCACGGCCATTCTCGGAGTCTCCGATCTACTCCGCGAGCGCGCCGCCGACGAGTCCATGCGCCGTCAGGCTGATCTCGTCCGGCAGCAGGCGCGCCGGGCAGCGGATATTGTGCAGAGCTTGCTGGCATTCTCGCGCCGCGCCGCACCGGGCCGCACGCCCGTGCAGGTCGAGCAGATCATTGAGAGAGTCTTGCAGCTTCACGGCAGCACTCTCAATAAGAAGCACATCGCCTTCGAGTTCAAGCCGACGCCGGGTTTGCCACCAGTTCAAGGCGACGCCAGCCTTCTACTGCAAGTTTTCATGAATTTGGTGATTAATTCCGAGCAGGCGATTTCAGCCGTCCGCGACAGCGGCAAAATTCAGATCACGGCGATTCGCCTCGAAGGCAACGTCGTGGTGACATTCGATGACGACGGCCCGGGAATCCCGCCCGAAATTCTGAGCCGCATCTTCGATCCCTTCTTCACCACCAAGCGTCCGGGAGGCGGAACGGGATTGGGCCTGACGA
This sequence comes from Candidatus Acidiferrales bacterium, assembly GCA_036513895.1. Taxonomy (GTDB): domain Bacteria; phylum Acidobacteriota; class Terriglobia; order Acidiferrales; family UBA7541; genus Palsa-147. Next base: position 6,419 of record DATBYF010000119.1, read on the forward strand.
TTTCGATGGCAATCATTCGCGAACACGGCGGCACGATCGAAGCGAGTTCCGCGCCGGGCCGCGGCGCCTCGATCAAAATGGTTTTGCCGGTAGCGAATTCCATAGCGTTCGTGACGGGAACGACAGACAGCTCTGCGCTCTCCGCTCAAGCGCGGCAAGTAGTGCCAAGCCTGCAAGGGCACTCGGTTCTTGTAGTGGATGATGAAGATGGAATACGCGAACTGGTTTCGGAGGGATTAGGGGCACGCGGGATGGCTGTCGAAACAGTCTCATCGTGCGAGGAAGCTCTGGTGATTCTCGCCATCCGTCAGTTCGACGTGATTCTCTGCGATTATAACCTGCCGGGAATGAACGGCGAGGAGCTGTTTCAGCGGCTAAGCGGGATCGGCTCGACGCCCGCGCGCTTTGTCTTCATGACCGGCGACATGCTCGATGCTTCGGCCATCGATAGCTATCGAGCGCTTGGCGCTCGCGCGATACAGAAGCCGTTCCAGCTTTCGGGTCTTGCCACAGTTTTGACGGAAGTTCTTGAAGCGCAGCCCGTCAGGATGGCTTGAATCACAATCGGGGCGCCGCAATCGCCTTCGGACGTGGCAGTCATCTGGGATTACCGGGCTGGTTGCCGGAGAAGCAATTACGGGGTCCCAACTGGCTCCGTGCCCGCCTTACTTGTTCCAGTGCTTTTATCTAAAAATCGGCTGTCGCAGGCCGAGCACCGGTAAGGTCCCAACGACATCAGCCGGTAAACGACCCTTTCCATGAATCCCTGGCGTACAGACCGCCGAACCGTTCCGCTGCCGCATTGTGGGCAGATATGCATTTTCTTGTCCGTTTCCCCGTTCATCTGAGTTCAGAACTACGGCTTAAGTTGTATTGCCTGTGGCGACGCTTCGTTTCAATTTGCTGCGGTTAATCCGATCATTCCTGCCGGCAGCCTCGCACTTGAAGTGGGGGACGCACTACGAAGCCGTTCGCCGACTACTATTATAGGCACTCGCCCTACCGTTTAGCTAACACCAATTTCGATGCGAAGTTGCCGTTATTTTGAGGCCGGGCTGGGATCCACGCCAAAATCCCAGACATAGATCGCATCACTCTGCGCATGTGCCACCTCGACGAGGGCGAATTCGCCAGGTGTCAGAGGCTCCGAGAGGGTCAACCGGTACAGGCCCTTCTCCAACTCCCAGGTTTGAACTGAGATGGGCTTTCGCTTGGCCATCTCGACGTCGAAAAGTGTGTCTATATTTTCAACTTCGCGTTTGCCGCCGCGAACGCGGGCCCGAATTAGATAGATTTCGGGCTCGTGCTGATCTTTGGTTCGGCGGTAAAACTCCGGCTGCGTGTTGGTGATGCGCAGAGAGGCGCGGGTGCCCAGGATGGAGACCGTATGGCGCGTAGGAACGACAGGAACCGGGATCAGGACTTGTTTGAGAAATTGCTTTTTGTCGAAGGCGATGTCCGTATCTGACTGCTTCAGTTCGGTGATGGCCGAATGATCTAGGAGAAAGAGCCCTTCACCTTCGGGAAGAAACAGATTGGGCGCGACTTCGACGCTCGCGTCAATGTCCACCGGGATCGTTTTTCGTTGTACCTCGTCCTTATGAACTTTCTCGAGAAGCGCCGCGTTTTCTTTGCTTTCGGCGAGTTCAGCCTGTTTCGTTGCGTCCCAGTCCACCAGATCAGCTGGCATTTCTTCCCAGGATGAGCGCTCCACGCTGTAGTAGCGGACGCGATCGCCTTGAATCTCATACTCGCGCACCAAGTGAAACGAGCCATCTTTCAGCACTAGCTTCTTCCCGCGCGCGCCTTTTGGCGAGGATTGCGGCTGGGCTGATTGCGGCGCGGCTGTCTTGTTGGATTCAGGCGCCTGCGCTTGCAAAGAAACGGAAAAGCGCGGCGCGGAAATGGCAATAATCAGCGCAGAAAAGGCAACAATCAGGCACGAAAAACGATTTGCGAGCGCGAATCCTAGGCCTGGATGCCGAATCATTTTCGGGAAATCCCCCGGATGCTACAAGCCGCGAAGATCGCGGTCCGAACGCAACTGATTGGGATGCGATTACGCGGCCGAGAGTGGCCGCAAACGAAAGGATAGCTCTTGTGGGGAGATTTCTACAAATCCGGCACAAAACAAAATGGCCGCCAGACGGCGGCCATGCGCAGTTGTAGGATTTCAGGCGAGATAGGGCCGTTTCAGTGGTCGCAGCGTTCCACCAGAACAGCCAGAACGAGCAAGTCCGAGTTGGTAAAAAGCCACTTATCCGCTTCCACGCCAGCGGCTTCCGCGGCGCGCGCGATGAATCCGAGATGGCGGCTACGGGCAAAATTGCGCAGGTGATCGAGGCAAATTCCCGTCAAGCCCGCGACCTCATCTTCCGTGAAAAGCTTCTGACTCGATTTGATGGTCAGCATGTCTGCGCCTCTCAGGTACGTTTGATGCTAGATCCACATTAAGTTGCGCAACTATTTCCCTGCAATAGTCCTTCCGTTCTACGCGCGTGAAACTAATCGGCTATCAAAACAAACACAATCAGCGAAAATCGGCCCTTTTTCGCATATTTTTCAGCGGGGCAAAATACGGGTGAGTGAAAAGTTTGTAACGAAATGGAAAAGATTGTCTAGAGTTGGAACGTTTCTACAATTTCACGGATCTGTTTTCGATGCCGTTCTTCGTGATAGGAAATGAAACGATACCACTTGTAAAGACTCAAATTGCCGAGAAACGGATGAGGTGCGCAGTAGTCGCTGAGATCTCGATCGCGATTCGCTTCCAAAAAGTCAGTCGTCAATTTGCGCGCGGCTGTGAGAGAGGCACTTAGCTCATTCTTGTCGCCGATTAGTTCCGGCTTCAAGCGAACTGAAGTTTTGACACGGAACAAGCGCCAGGTAGAAATCCAAATCGGAAGACGCAGGCGTTTACGCAGAGGAATTGAGGCCGGCGGAGCGCTGAGTATTCGATTTGCATTCTTGTTAATCGCTCGTTCAACGAGCGTGACGTGCGCCACGACTTCTGCCGCGGACCAGGCGCCAGGGCGCGGAGACTCCTGCCAGCGATTATCGGGCACCGACGCTATCTCGGCGAGGAATCGCTGCCGGGTCGCATGGAGGTGTTTCAAGATGGGAGCGATGTCAGGCATTGAATCGGACGGGACTTAGATCGTGAAGCCGCCGGCCTGTTCAAACGCGTTCGCAATTTGCAGCACTTGGCCTTCGCTGAAATGAGGGCCGACGATTTGCATGCCGACTGGAAGCTTGTCCGAAGTGTTACCGCAAGGGACACTGATGGCCGGGAGCCCGGCTAACGACCCTGTAACCGTATATATATCAGCGAGATACATCTGGAGCGGGTCGGCCGTGCGTTCGCCGAGCTTGAATGGTGGAACCGGCGAAGTCGGCGTGATGATGGCGTCCACCTTGGCGAAAGCTTCCGCAAAATCACGCGCTATCAGCGACCGAACTTTTTGCGCGCGAAGGTAGTACGCGTCGTAGTATCCGGAAGAAAGCGCGTACGTGCCCAGCATAATCCTCCGCTTCACTTCGGCGCCGAACCCATTTTGGCGAGTCCTGCGGTACATTTCGCTGAGCGTCGCGGCTTTGGTGCGCAGACCATAGCGGACGCCGTCGTAGCGCGCGAGATTCGAGCTCGCCTCAGCCGTGGCGATGATGTAGTAGGTGGCAATCGCGTAATCGGTGTGCGGCAGGCGAATCGAAACGCGCTTGCATCCGATCTTCTCGAGAAGCGCGATACCAGCCTCAACTTTGGTTCGCACTTCAGGATCGAGTCCCGCCGCGAAATACTCATCCGGAACTCCGATGCGCATGCCGGAAACAGGCTTGTCAATGTCCGCGACGTAATCGGGACGCGGGACGTTCGCGGATGTGGAGTCATTCGGATCCCATCCGGCGATCACGGAAAAAACTTCAGCAATGTCACGGATGGTTTGCGCGAATGGACCGATGCGATCCAGTGAGGATGCGAACGCGACGAGACCGTAACGAGAGACGCGGCCGTAAGTGGGCATCATTGCCGGAATTCCGCAGTAAGCGCCGGGCTGGCGGATCGAGCCGCCTGTGTCAGTTCCGAGAGAGACAACCGCGAGATTTGCGGCTACGGCAGCGGCCGAACCTCCGCTCGAGCCTCCGGGAACGCGACCCGGCGCGGCGGGATTTTGAACGGGCCCGTATGCGGAATTTTCATTCGAGCTGCCCATTGCGAATTCATCGCAGTTCGTCTTTCCTAAAAGAATTGCGCCGGCAGATTCGAGACGCGCGACGGCAGTGGCGTCGTAGAGGCCAATGTAATTCTCGAGGATCTTTGAGCCGCACGTGGTGCGTATTCCTTCGGTGCTGAGTACGTCTTTCACGGCGAGCGGAACCCCAGCGAGGCGCGGCAAGGGATCGCCCTTTGCGATCAGGTCATCTACATTGGCGGTTTGCTTGTAAGCCCTGTCCTTAGAGAGCGTTAGGAAGGCATTTAGCTCGGAGTTCTTTTGCTCGATGCGGGCGAAGTAATCGTCTGTTAATTCGCGAGCGGAGATTTTCTTTGCGATTAACGCATCGCGGACGGACGAAATTGTCCAGTTTGCGCTCGCGCTCATCGGTCAATAACTTTCGGGACGCGAAAATATGGCTTGCGCGCTTCGGGAGCTTGATTCAGGAGCTCCGACCCTGTGTTGCACGGGCGCTCGACATCATCGCGCAAGGCCGATTGGGCGGCGTCGCCGGAGGAAAAGAGGACTTGCGCCATGGGCTCGACGCCGGAGAGATCGACCTCGTTTAGTTTGTCGATGTACTCGAGGATGGAATCAAGTTGGCCGCGATAGGTTTCCGATTCGGCCTCGGAGAGTTCCAGGTGAGCGAGTTCGGCGACGCGTTGGACTTCTTCTCGGCTGATTTTCATCGGCGCTTTGATCCGTCTGTGCCGGAGGTAGGCGAGATCGGCTCGCGTCGCGACTTATCCGCGCCGGGTGGAGTCGTCGAGCGCGTGCCGCGAACGAAGGGCGTGTAGTCGTTGTCGAATTCGTGGCGAATCCGCGGCTTGCCCTTTCGATCGTCTGAGAAGCGAATTTCGCGTACTACGGCGCTGCCCCAGGCCTGGTTCACGCGAGTACGAAATTCGTCCGCGACTCCTTCGAGTTCGACGCGCCAGTCCTTGCCGCTGACGGCGATGTGAAGAACGCCGCCGGCGAGATCGCTCGGCCGCGTGTGCTCGGCGAGGCGCTTGCCGACGATGGCGGGCCACGTTCCTGCGAGCCAGGCGAAGGAAGAACGCTGCGGCGTCGCGCGACGCAGCGCGGGTGCCATAAATTCCCCAATTCTCTTCATGGAATTTGCGATTCTAACACAGAGGCTCGGCGTGCGGGGCAGTGAGGTCGGTCGAGGAGCGCTGAATCAAGGAAACCCCTTACGAGCCGGCCCTGCGAAGACGAGCGCATGATCGCGGCCCGATTCAACTGTGAATCCTTCTTTATCCTCTAAAATATCGGCGCGGCTCATTCGTCTACATAGGTAGATGAATCAAGAATTGAGCATAAGCGAGATGGTGGACGAACAGGATCAGCGGATCTCGGAAGCCATCACGCATGAACAAGCGCGGCTGCGGAATTTTATTCGCAGTCGCGTGCCAGACCGAAGCGACGCTGAGGACATTCTACAGGACGTCTTTTACGAGCTCGTCGAGGCGTACCGGCTGATGAAGCCGATCGAGCAGGTGGGAGCGTGGATGTTTCGGGTGGCGCGCAACCGGATCACGGACTTATTCAGGAAGAAAAGGCCAGAGTCATTGCAGGATCAACCGATGTCATTAGTGGACTCGGAGATGTCTAGGTTCGAAGAGCTGCTTCCGTCGCCCGACGGCGGGCCGGCGGCCGCTTATACCCGAGGTGTGTTGCTCGATGAACTCGAAAACGCTTTGGATGAGCTCCCTGATGAACAGCGCGAGGTGTTTATCGCGCATGAAATCGAGGGCCGCAGCTTCAAGGACCTGGCCGCTGAGACCGGCGTCGGGGTGAACACGCTGATATCGCGCAAGCATTACGCGGTGATGCATTTGCGCGAGCGGCTTCACAGTATTTACGACGAATTTGACCGTATGTAAGCAGGAATGAGGAGGGCAAAATGATTCGACGTGTGATCGGCATGATTATAAAGGTGATACTTTTTCTCATCATCGCGATCGCTGGATTTGGCCAAGCAGTCCATTACTTGTGGAACCAGCTGATACCCAATCTATTCCATTTGCCAGCGATCACTTTTTGGCAGGCCGTGGGCCTGTTGGCCTTGAGCTGGCTGTTGTTCGGCGGGTGGCGCGGTTTTGGCGGACGAGGCTGGGGCTCACGAGGCCCATTGGGGTGCCGGATGCAGGAGCGCTGGGAACAGATGACGCCTGAGGAGCGCGAAAAAATGCGCGCAGGCATGCGGGGCCGCTGCGGTCCAGTTTCAGCGGATGCGGGGGCCAAGCTCTGACCGGCCAGAGCTAATTTACAGCCCGAGGGTATCAGCGGCGCTGCGTAGAGCTTCGATGCAGAAGGCGATGTGATTGTCGAGGGGGATGCCGAGTTCGGCGGCGCCGTTTACGACATCGTCGCGACTCACGCCGCGGGCAAATGCTTTGTCTTTCAGCTTCTTTTTCACGGATGCGGTTTCGACGTCAGCGATTTTCTTCGAGGGCTTGATGAGAGCGCAGGCGGTGAGGAATCCGGAGAGCTCGTCGCAGGCGAAGAGGGTGTGCTCGAGAGGCGAGACGCGCGCAACACCTGAATAATCGGCATGGCTCAGTATGGCGCGAATCATTTCTTCGGGGTAGCCGTGCTCGCGGAGAATTGAGGAGCCTACGTAGGGGTGGCCCTCGGTCGCGTGATGCTCTAAATTTGGCCAGCGCTCGTAATCGAAATCGTGGAGCAAGGCGGTGTTGCCCCAGAGCTCCTCATCCGCGCCATTTTTTCGTGCGTAGGCTCTTACGCACGCTTCCACTGCTAGCGCGTGCTTGCGCAAGCTCTCTCCGGATGTGTATTCGCACAGAAGCTTCCAGGCGTCGTCGCGGGTTGGCATTTTTTCTCCGCTCGTTTATAAGCGGATTGAATCTAGCAAAATGAGCGAGGCCTTTTCAAATGCGGCGGTACAACGACGGCGCGTGCTCATTGTCTCAAAATGTGGCATTCAAAATGGGCGAGTCCTACAACGTCTAGAATCGCCCTTTCGGGGATTTGGCTCAAAATAAGAATTAGCTTGACAGAAAGTGTCACATATGAAAAAGTCTCGGTCGCGCCGGTACTCTGCCTTCCCCCTTGATGAGTTCCCCCCTTCCGCAGCGTCTGAATAGTCTGCGAGGAGATAGGTGTCCGATAAGAGTGTCATTGCATCCACCCATGTAGATATGGACCGAGAAGTGATCCGCTGCCAAGTCTGCGGATTGGTGCAGTACCGCACGCGTACGGGTAACTGCCGCCGTTGTCTGCGGCTCCTGCCGCCGAAGGTGACGTTTGTAATTCCGACGCCTTCGCCGCAGGATCTGCCAGGTGACGACCGCCAGCTATTCGAAAATTGGCCGAACCGCGAGACAGTCGAGAACATCGGCCAGCGGATCCGCCAATTGCGAGAATCGCGTGGCATGACGCAGAGCCAGCTCCAGGCACGTTCGCGCGTCTCCAGATCCTATCTCTCGCGAATTGAGAGTGGGCAGATGACGCCGAGCCTCGGCACGCTCGAAAAGATTGCCGAGGCACTTGGAGTGGGGCTGAACCGCTTCTTCGTGCCGGAATCGAACGGCGAAACAGTACTCGAGGACCCGTTCATTCAGGGCTTGCGCCCGTACTTGCGCCAGCTGGATTGGGCACAGTGGCAGTCCATCTTGAAGAGGCTGCAAGCCATCAGCGAGCATGTGAGCACGTCCAACGTGACCACGGCTCCTGTTCGGCCGCCGACGCACCAGACGGACCGCCTATCGCACTTGCAGAGGCGGCATCCGGGAAGTTCGGCGACCGCAATACACCGGTAAG
>DATBYF010000120.1:0-9227 GCA_036513895.1 Candidatus Acidiferrales bacterium
GCGAAACGGCCGGAAGATATTCAGCCTCAAACGGAAACTTGCCAAGAAAACTTGCCGGGAAACTACTGAAGGAGGAGTCCCGTCACGCGGATCGAGGGGTACTGCTGATTCCATTCGCTAGGAACGTATTCGAGCGATATCTGAAAATCTCGGCGCTCTCCGCCAGCCAACGGGCGTGCGTTCGTCCCGAGTAATCGTCGCGTCTCGCGCAGAATTACCTGATTGAACGGATCGTGGAATTCAAATACCACTTCGATTTCCTTCACAGTCGCGACGCCGTCATTTGAAATAACGCCGGCGATGTACGTGACGTCCTGATTCAGGAAATTCGAGGCGCGCCCCATCTGCGGCTCGAGAAAATGAATCCTCCCGGCCGCGGCTTGTTCCGTTGCCCCAAACGGAAGGTGCTCAGCAGAAGCAGCTCCCTTGTTGCGTGTCAGCCGCGAAGCGAGCACCAGCCCGCCAACGATCAGCAACACAATTGCCGCACCCAACGCAAAAGCTATAGGAAATGAACTTCGCTCTCGAGATTCGGTCTGGAGTACGTCAGGCATGGTCTTGATGCTGAGGCCTCAGCGGCCGAACGCGATCCGCATAATCAAAGGCTCGGGCAGACCAGCGCGAAACATTCTGTCTTGAACCGCGGGAATATCATACTTCACTCGCCAGAATTCGACCTTCTTGCCGCCAAGGTCTGCGATCGCGAACCCGGCGCGCGGGTCGCCGTCACGCGGCTGGCCGACCGATCCAGGATTAAACAAATAGGTCGTGTCTGGCTCCAGCGGAATTTCAGCAAACTGCGAATCCGCCGCCACCTTGAGGCGTAGCGGCTCCACGGCGTTGCCATCGCGGCGTAACACGAATCCGCCCTGAAGATGAGTGTGCCCAAAAAACGTTATGGGCGAAGGAGCTTCCAGCAGTCCGTCAAGCGCTTGCGCTTGCGTGAAGACGTATTCGTCTTCATCGCGCAACGCGCCATGCACGAGCGACATCCCGTCGAGCTCGATCGGACCGGTAGGAAGGTTCATCAGATATTCGAGATTATCCGGTCGAAGTATTTCGTGCGTCCAGATCGCGGCGGCGCGAGCCACGGGATTGAAGTCGCTGGCGTCTTCGAGGCCGCTGCCGGCTTTATCGTGGTTTCCGCGAATCGTGACTGCGTTCAGCGCACGGATTTTATCAACCACTTCGTTCGGGTCAGGGCCGTAGCCCACAACATCACCGAGACAAACTACTTTATCGAAGCGCCCTTCTGATGCCTTGAGCGCGGCCTCAAGGCCACTCATGTTGGCGTGGATGTCGCTGAGAACAAGATACCGCATTCAGGCGTGCCCCCAGGGCAGGCTGCGCATTATAGACGACGCCACGAGCAATTGCACCCACGTACAACAAATGTGAAGCGATTCTTCGTCGAGCCAACCACCCGGGCTGCTCATCGAATTAGCATGCAGTCGCCGTAGCTGTAGAACCTGTAGCCCGCTTCAACCGCGTGGGCATACGCGCGCAAAATATTTTTGTGTCCGGCAAACGCTGCAACGAGCGCGAGCAGACTCGTTTTCGGTAAATGAAAATTTGTGAGCAGTTGGCTGACTACGCGAAACTCCTTGCCGGGATATAGAAATATTTCCGCCTCGGCGCGTCCGCGTAAAACGCAAGAAGTCTGTGGGCCAGAGTTCATTTGCAGGCTCTTCTCCGCGGAATCTTCGAGCGCTCGGACTACCGTCGTTCCGATCGCTAGAATGGCCCGTCCATCCTTGCGTGCGCTTTCAATCGCCGTTGCGGTCGCTTCCGGAATCTCGTAGCTTTCGCGATGTATAGGATGATCTTCAAGTTGCTCTGTGCGAACAGGTTCGAACGTACCGAGTCCGACGTCCAGCGTGATTTCCACGATCTCGATTTTTCGCGCGCGCAAGCGGTCAAGAATTGCACGAGAAAAATGCAAACTGGCGGTGGGCGCTGCGACGGCTCCCGCATGGCTCGCAAAAAGAGTCTGATACCGCTCGCGGTCCGATGAATCGTCGTCGCGATGTATGTAAGGAGGCAGCGGGACATGCCCGAGACGACTCAGAATTCCTTCAAAGTCGCCTTTCGCTCGAAATCGCAATCGCCGAATTCCGTACTCGCCCCGCGTTTCGACCTCGGCTTCGAGCGCTCCGTCGCCAAAAATGATTTTTTCGCCTACTCCGACTTTGCGTCCCGGTCGAACCAGTGCCTCCCACACATTCGGTTCCAAGCGGCGAACCAGAAGAACTTCGATCTCGGATTGGAGAAAGTCGCGCTTGGTTTTTTCAGACCTGCCATGCGGCCCGGAATGTACGCCAACGCGTCGGCCAAGTAGTCGAGCGGGAATCACTCGCGCATTGTTCACGACGATCAGCTCATCACCTATTAGAAGTTCCGGAAACTCGCGAAACAAGTGGTCTTCCGAAGCGCCGGTGCTCCGGTCGAGCAGCAACATCCTCGAAGCGTCACGCTCGTCGAGTGGCCTCTGCGCGATGCGTTCTGGCGGCAGGGTATAGTCGAGTTCCGCGAGCAGCATTCAATCTCCTAAGAAACTTATCATCGCGCCTGTGAATAGTTCGGCCGCACTCAACGCCGGTCCTTTTTGTTAAGCTCCGCCACTTGCAACCGCCCACGCATCAGCATCATCCGACTTACAGCAAGATATTACTTCCTGCGGGAGGCAACACTCATGCGAAAGCTTATTGCAATACTCGGGCTAGTTTTTGTCTGGCTCATCATCCCCGCGAAATGTAGTGCGCAGAGTAATTTCGAAGTTTTCGGCGGGTATTCGTTTCTCTACCCGCAGGTATCGCAGCCAGAGATCGGTCCCTGTCCCTTTGCGAGTTGCCCTGTCCAGTTTGCTAGCAACCGAGCCACCATGAGCGGGCTGGAATTTTCCGGAATCTACAAGCCTTCTCACTGGTTTGGCCTCACCGCCGATTTCAGCGCCGACTACGGAAACGTGCAGGGCATCAGCGAAGTCCATATACAAACTTATATGGCCGGACCTCAGATTTCGCTCCCTGGGCCCGTATCTCCATTTGCGCATATTTTGATTGGCGGCGCTCATCAGTCAACGACAAGCGGTGAAACGAATTCGGGAGGCGTCTTCACCACCGCCTCGGCCAGCTCTGTCGCCGGCGCTGCAGGCGTGGGAATTGACATCAAAATTTTCCCGCACATAGCCATTCGAGCAATCCAGTTCGATTATCTGCTGACCCACTTCAATTCGAGCACCCAGAACGAGCCGCGTGTAGCAGCGGGCGTCGTGATAGCTTTCTAACGGCTCGCGGAGCGGCGCGCGGAAGCGTTCGCGAACTCTCTGGATTTCTCATGGATTCTGTGTTATCAGACGCGCACCGCGTGCTTTGAGTGCTTCGCCCAACCGATGCGGGGCACCTGTCACTTGAAATTTCGCTCCTGAAGAAATCCCGCGGCTATTTTAGTCGGTGAGGCTGTCCCGGTGCCGGAAGACCGCGTCGTAATCGGCCCGCGAGGCGTAGATCGGTTACGCTCGGGCCACCAGTGGATATATCGCAGTGACGTGCGCGGGGTTGATGCCGAACCGGGCGCCGTCGTGCGCCTCTTCGATGAGCGCGGCCGCTTCCATGGACGCGCGTTCTATAGTGATCGCTCCCAAATTTCCATTCGTCTCGTCACGCCAGAGGATCTCCCTGTAGACCGCGCCTTTCTTCGACAAAGGCTTCTTGCTGCTGCCGAATTCCGGAAACTCACCGTCACAGATTCCGAGGCGTATCGCCTGGTCTACGGCGAAGCGGACGCGATCCCTTCACTTGTCGTCGATCGCTACGGTGATTACCTCGTGATGCAGAATCTTTGCCAGTCCGTCGAGCGGATCAAGCCGATGCTGGTTGAGCTCCTCGTCGAGCTTTTTTCACCGCGCGGAATAATCGAGCGCAACGATCCAAAGGTCCGCCTTCTCGAAGGTCTGGAACAACGCGTTTCCGTTCTGCATGGTGACGTCCCGCAAGAAGTCCAGGCGCGCGAAGGCGGCATCGAATACATCTACGATTTGCATCATGGCCAGAAAACCGGAGGCTTTCTCGATCAGCGGGAAAATCACCAAGCGGCCGCCAATTATGCAAGCGGCGAAATCCTCGACTGCTTCTCTTATCACGGCGGGTTTGCTCTGCCTTTGTCGCGCCGGGCAGTGCGCGTCGAAGCCATTGACCTATCGGCCGCGGCCGTCGCCGCCGCTCGAAGAAATCAAGCGCTTAACGCGATCGAAAACGTGTCGTTTCGCGAGGCCAATTCGTTTGACGTGCTTAAGCAGTACGATGAGGAAGATCGCCGCTTTGATATGGTAGTCCTCGACCCCCCCGCTTTCGCCAAAAACCGCGAAAGCATCCCCGCAGCCCAACGCGGTTACAAGGAAATCAATCTCCGTGCTTTCAAAATCCTCCGCCCAGGCGGATATCTCGTCACCTGCTCCTGCTCCCATCACATCTCGGAGGCGCTATTTCTTCAGATCGTCGCGGAGGCGGCCAATGACGCGCACCGGACCGCCGTAGTGGTTGAGCGGAGAACGCAATCGCGCGATCATCCGATTCTTCTAACGCTTCCGGAAACACACTATCTTAAGTGTATTATTTTACGTGCTTTATAGACCACTGGCTCGACCACATGGAGGAGGGAATTTCGCTGGAAAATACTTGACAACAAGACACGCATATTATATTATGCTGATACGTTGATGTATGGCGAACACTTCTGCTTCGGAGGAAACAAAATGAATTCTGTAATCCGTTGGGACCCTTTTCGCAATGTTTCGAATTTGCAGGCTCAAGTGAATCGGCTCTTCGAATCTTCGCTGCCCGGTAGTGGCACAGACTCGTCTCTGACCACTTGGGCTCCGGCCGTTGATATCTACGAGACCGAAAATGAGCTCGTGCTCAAGGCCGATCTGCCGGACGTCAACGAGAAGGACATTGATATCCGCATCGAGAACAACACGCTCTCGATTCACGGCGAACGGAAGTTCGAACAAGAAGTGAAGGAAGAGAATTACTTGCGCGTGGAACGCTCGTATGGGTCGTTTACTCGCAGCTTCACGCTCCCTAGCACGGTCAACACGGAAGCGATCAAGGCCGAATACAAGAACGGTGTGCTTCGCGTAGAAATGCCGAAACGCGCCGAGTCGAAGCCGAAGCAAGTTAAGGTCAACGTCACGAACGGCACAAAGTAAATTTGCGTCCAACACCGCGAGGGGCCGGCCGCTCGATCGGCTCGGCCCCTTTCGTGTCTTTACAAGGCCAGACGAACGTATAATCACCCGAAACGGTGGGAGCTAGCACGTCTAGTCTGAACGACCGAAGCTGAGGAAGAAATACCATGCTGAGAATGGACAAACTAACTGTAAAGGCTCAAGAGGCGCTGCAGGCCGCGCAGGAAATGGGCGCGCGCTCGGGGCAACAACAAATCGAGCCGCTCCACTTGCTCTGGGCGCTGGTCGCTCAGGGCGACGGCGTAGTGCCGCCGCTACTCTCGAAGCTCGGCGTCGCGCCCGAGACGATAGCCAAAGAAGTCGAACGGCAAATCGAGCGCCTTCCGAAAGTTTCGGGGGCGTCGCAGCAGTATCTCAGCCAATCGCTGAACGATGTGATCTCCCGCGCATTCGACGAAGCCACGCGCTTCAAAGACGAATACGTTTCCACCGAACATCTGCTCCTCGCGATTTCATCCGGCGGCCGTGATCCTGCCGCCGAGATTCTCGTGAAGTCCGGTTGCAGCCATGACGCGATTCTGCAAGCGCTAACCAGCGTACGCGGCAGCCATCGCGTCACGAGTCAAAATCCGGAAGCCACCTATCGCGCTCTCGAGCAGTACGGTCGTGATCTCACCGAACTCGCTCGCCGCGGAAAGCTCGATCCCGTGATCGGCCGCGACGAAGAGATTCGCCGCGTTATGCAAATCCTCGCCCGCCGCACCAAGAATAATCCCGTGCTGATCGGCGAGCCTGGTGTCGGCAAAACCGCCATCGTAGAGGGTCTCGCCCAGCGAATCGTATCAGGCGATGTCCCCGAGGTGCTGAAGCCAAAGCGTATTGTTGCACTCGATCTCGCGGCGCTCGTTGCGGGCGCGAAATTTCGCGGCGAGTTCGAGGATCGCCTCAAGGCTGTGCTCAAAGAGGTCACGGATTCCGAAGGACAAATCATTCTCTTTATTGACGAGCTCCATACGCTGGTCGGCGCTGGCGCGGCAGAAGGTTCGATGGATGCTTCTAACATGCTTAAACCCGCGCTAGCACGCGGCGAGCTGCGCTCCATCGGCGCGACAACTCTCAATGAGTACCGCAAGTACATTGAAAAAGATCCCGCGCTCGAGCGCCGCTTCCAGCCCGTTTTCGTGGGCGAGCCGTCAGTCGAGGACACGATCGCCATTCTCCGCGGGCTGAAGGAAAGATACGAAGTTCATCACGGCGTGCGCATCAAAGATTCGGCCATCGTCGCGGCCGCCGTCCTCTCTAATCGCTACATTTCCGATCGTTTCCTGCCGGACAAAGCAATTGACCTGATCGACGAGGCCGCGGCCGGGCTGCGGATGGAAATTGATTCCCTTCCCGCTGATATTGACGAAATTGAGCGCCGCATCATGCAGCTTGAGATCGAGCGCCAGGCGCTTCGCAAAGAATCTGATGCGCATTCGACGGAACGTCTTGGGGAAATCGAGAAGGAACTTGGCACCCTCAAAGAAAAATCGAGCGCCCTCAAAGCGCGCTGGCAAACGGAAAAAGATGCCATCCAGCGCATCCGCAAAGGCAAAGAAGAAATTGACCGTTTGAAATCCGAAGAACAGCGCTACGAGCGCGCTGGAGAACTCGCACGTGTGGCGGAAATCCGCTACGGCAAGTTGGCGGCCGCCGAAAAAGAAGTGGAGGCGGCGCAGGATCGTCTGAGCGCGCTGCAAAAAGGCCATCCGATGTTGAAGGAAGAAGTAGGCGACGAGGAAATCGCCCGGATTGTCGCCAAGTGGACGGGCATCCCGGTCGGGCGCTTGCTCGAAGGCGAAACCCATAAACTCGTGCACATGGAAGAGCGTCTCCGCCAGCGCGTCATCGGGCAAGATGATGCGCTCGAGCACGTAGCGAACGCGGTTCGCCGTAGTCGTTCAGGCCTGTCCGATCCGAAGCGGCCAATCGGTTCATTTATTTTCATGGGGCCGACGGGCGTCGGGAAAACTGAACTTGCGCGAGCGCTCGCCGAGTTTCTTTTCGACGACGAACGTGCTCTCGTTCGTCTCGACATGTCCGAATACATGGAGAAGCATTCCGTCGCGCGCATGATCGGCGCGCCTCCCGGATACGTGGGCTACGAAGAAGGCGGCCAACTCACCGAACAGATTCGCCGGCATCCTTATTCGGTAGTGCTCCTCGATGAAATCGAGAAAGCGCATCCGGATGTCTTCAACATTCTGCTGCAAATTCTGGATGACGGCCGCTTGACCGACGGAAAGGGCCGCGCCGTGGATTTCCGCAACACTTTGATCATCATGACGTCGAACGTAGGCTCGGCCTCGATCTTTGAATTGGCTGAGAAAGATCCAAAACGCGCTCGCGAGGAGGCGCTCGAAGCTCTTCGCGCCGTCTTCCGCCCGGAGTTTCTGAACCGGGTAGATGACATCATCATGTTCCATCCGCTCGGGAAGAAGCAGATCGAACGAATCATTGATCTGCAGCTGGCGCAGGTCACTGCTCTGCTCGCAGATCGCAAAATCATACTGAAGCTCATGCCGTCAGCTCGCGAGCTTCTGCTAAAGGAAGGTTACGATCCCGTTTACGGCGCAAGGCCGCTCAAGCGCGCGATTCAACGCCTGATTCAGGACCCGCTGGCGCTTCAAATTCTCGACGGGAAAATACTTCCTGGCGAACACATCATTGTCGAAGCAGATAAATCCGGTGAGGAGATGAAATTTACTCGAGAAACAGCGAAGGCGGGCGCGGCGTAACCGTGCACTCCGCTAGCCTGCATAATTTTGAAGCGCACTTAGTGGTTTCTGTTCGCGCTAAGATTGATTTGAGAATTTAGAAGGTGGCACCACGTGAAAACCATCAAGACAGCATTGTTACTCACAGCGCTAACACTCCTGCTCCTCTTCCTCGGCGCATTTGGCGGCCGCGGCGGCATAACGATCGCTTTGATCTTCGCGATCGTCATGAATGGCGGCGCTTACTTTTTCTCCGACAAGATTGCACTGGCATCCGCAGGCGCCAAGCCGATCACGCGCGAGCAAGCACCGCGACTCTATGCGGTGATGGAGCGTCTCGCCGCCAAGGCAAATCTTCCCGTGCCGAAGCTCTACCTCATTCCGGAGGCGGCTCCGAATGCATTCGCCACCGGACGAAATCCGCATCACGCCTCGGTCGCTGTCACGGAAGGCCTTCTGAAGCTCATGAATGACGACGAACTCGAGGGCGTGATCGCTCACGAGCTCTCGCACGTGCGCAACTACGACATTTTGACTTCGTCGATAGCCGCCACGCTCGCCGGCGCAATCAGCTACATCGGATATATGGGTCGTTGGGGAATGATTTTCGGCGGCTACGGTGGGCGCGATAACGAACGGGGCGGTGGCGGCTTAGAAGCGCTTCTGTTGCTGATCGCTGCGCCGTTTGCTGCGCTGCTTCTGCAGCTCGGCCTCTCGCGCACTCGCGAATACCAAGCGGATGCCTCCGGAGCTCGGATGGTCGGCTACCCGGACGGACTGATCAGCGCTCTGCAGAAGCTGGGCGCCTACAACCAGCGCATTCCAATGGATGTCCCACCGAGCACCGCCTCCCTGTTCATAGTGGCTCCCCTGAGCCCCCGGCAGCTGTTTTCTGGGCTTTTCAGCACGCATCCACCCCTAGCCGAGCGTATTGCGGCACTTCGGAATCTGACCATTACGCGATAATCGGTCAAAATATTCCCCACGCAGAAAAGATTAGCGCCACGTAAAGTTTTCATCCTGGGCGCGGTAGTCCCGGTACCATAAGTACCACTTCTAGCCTGCAAATAGAATACAGCATTATACTTAGCCCTCGCACCGCGCTTTGCCGTTTTGGCCCCGGACATGCTTTCCTTAACACGCAAGGGTCATCTTACGGAGGAAAATGCTATGAGCGAGGAATCGATCCAGCCAATCCACGAGACGGAAACGCCGCGATGGATAGGTCTGGCGGTTGGTATCCTAGGGGCGGTTTCGCTGGTTGCTTTGGGAGTAGGCTG
>DATBYF010000121.1:0-5196 GCA_036513895.1 Candidatus Acidiferrales bacterium
CCAGCGCGTCGGCGTCGGTTGGTTCGGCGGCCAGGACTCTACATGCCTCCCGTGCCGCCGCGGCGACTTCGGCAACTGCGCCAATCTCAAAATTTGCGGCATCCACTACGACGGCGGATACCAGGAATACATGGTCGCCCCGGCCACGGCAGTCGCGGCGATGCCGGAGTCTCTCGATGCCGCGGAAGCCGCGCCGCTCTTGTGCGCAGGCATCACCACGTTCAATGCTCTTCGCCATAGCGGCGCGATGCCGAGCGATCTCGTCGCGGTGCAGGGAGTCGGCGGTCTCGGCCATCTGGGAATTCAGTTCGCAAATAAATTTGGCTATCGAGTCGCGGCAATCGGCCGCGGCCCGGAGAACGCCGCACTCGCAAAAAAGCTTGGCGCCCACGTTTACATTGATAGCGACGCAACCAACGCCGCTGCCGAGCTTCAAAAACTTGGCGGCGCGCGAGTGATTCTCACTACCGCGCCCAACTCGAAATCGATGTCGGCGCTCATTGACGGACTCGGACCAAACGGCACGCTAATGGTGGTCGGAGCGACGATAGACCCCATCGAGGTCACACCGATTCAGTTGATAAATGGGAGTCGCAGCGTGCACGGGTGGGCATCGGGAATCCCGACTGATTCCGAGGACACCCTGCGCTTCGCGGAATTTTCTGGCGTGCGACCCATGATCGAAAAATTCCCGCTCGTAAAAGCCGCCGAAGGCTACGCGCGCATGATGAGCGGCAAAGCCCAATTCCGGGTAGTCCTGACAATGTAAACGCAAAATGTTGCGCACGGAATATCGCGAACGAAATGTAGCTCACCTCTTCAGAGGTGAGGCTTTGTGAGGCTCTTCGGCTATTTGGATGATACAAATAAAATTCAAAATCCTCGGGTCTGACCCTTCCTTCGTCAGGGCGAGAGACCCGAGCTACATGTAGAGCAAGATTGAAGAGTTGTAGAGTTAGATTGAAGGCCGATCGGAATTGGAAATATCGAATAACACTTTCCAGGAACCGTCTGACTGCCGTTTCCACACGATGAGATATTTCCCTTTGTCAGAGACGGTTTTGCCCGCGGCATTTTTGAAACTCATTTTGTAAGAGCCGCGCGTATATCCAAGATCCCCAGAGCGCGCAACGTCCGCCGCGTCCGGACGCCAAGTGACCTGAGGCGACTGAGGCGCGAGATGAACGGCAAGCAATTTCCGAATCGCAGCCTTGCCAGTCACGATCGGCGAATGCGGCATCAACATCGAACCGCGTTCGTCGCAGAACGACAGCGCCTTCTCGACGTCTCTCGCGACATACGCCCGCAGCCACGCCGCGTCAGCCGCGCGAATGGCATCAACGTCCTTGCGGCTAGCTCGCTGCCGAGATTTCATGCCAATGCCTCCGCGCTCGACGGTTCAATCATCAGGCTCGTGCGAGCTTACCATTTCCCGCCGGATACGCATTGGAGTGGCATCCTGCTGTAATGCCCTGTGGCTCGAGCGGCAACAGCAACGATCGCTGCGAGTCTTCGGTCGCGCGCTGATCGTACAGAAAAAGAGAACGGCCGGCAGGAGATCCTGCCGGCCGTTCTCTTCACCTCTACCGCTATGATGGTATGAACTTACCGGTGCCCGCCAGCGTGGCCACCGCCAGCGTGGCCACCACCGCCGTGGAATCCGCCGCCGACTGCTCCACCGCGAACCGCGCCACCGCGGAAGCCGCCAACTGCGCCGCGCGACACTGGGCCTCGTACGCCGACCGGTCCACCGTGGAATCCGCCGTTAACGACTCCACGCCCAGCAAATCCTGGCCGACCGACGAAGCCGGAACGTCCGTAGAACCCGCCGCGGCCGTAGAAGCCAGGGCGACCGTAGAATCCGCGGCCGTAGCCGTGGAACCACGGGCCCGCGCCGATGAAGATTCCACCGGAGAACCACTCAGGGCCGTAGTAGCCGTAAGGCGCGCACGCATACGGGTAATACGAGTAGTAACCGTAGGCGCACGCAGGAGCTGGGCCGTAAGCCGGACCGACTCCCACTGCGACCGGGCCAACTCCGACGCCTACTGCGACTCGCTGCGCATTGGCAGTCGGTACGAGCGCCAAGCTCAGCCCTGCTAGTGTAAGAATTCCGAAATATTTCATTATCGATTTCATATGGACCCCTTTCTGAGATCCTAACTGCTTGTCTCGAACAACCGCTATGGCATAGGGCAAGAGGCATGCCAAACTCAGTTAGGCAGACGTTGTGCGCGCAAATTCCGTAGGGTCAGCGATTTAGGTGGATATCCCGTTGTAGTGGGGCTTGCCTGGCGGCGATGCTGAATGGTCGTACGCATGCGGGGCTGGTGGTTTTCAACCAGTGCCTACGATGCGCTAGGGTTTCTGGCAGCGTGAGGTCCCGGAGGCAGGAGCCTCCGGGCTCTGACAAAAATAGCCGCTGATCTGACTCGAGTCCGCCAGTACGCTGAAACTTGACGACTCCTGATGCGGTGAGGAGAGTGGTGCTCGCGATACCTTATCGACCGCCCGGAGGATTGAAGAGCGTTAGTTTTTGGCGGTAACGGCGGCCATGCGGCCGTTCATTTCGCGCGTGAAGTGTGGCACGATCCCGAGAATTCGCTCGACCAACATGAGCTGGCCGCGGTGGTGCATTTCGTGTTCTTTCACGGATAGGATCATTTCGAAGCGGCTCTTGTCTGGCGGCGTCATGCCCGCGCGCATCCGGACGCGCTCGGCGAGAAAACCTTCGGTGAGCCCGTCGAGAAAGCTGGCCCATTTTTCGCCGGCCTGTTGAAGCATTGCAATTGTTTCCTCTTTGCTGCGCGCCTTTTTTTCTTCCGCCATCATGCGCTGCATAAGCGCGGGGAAATCGAAGCCTTCGAGCGTGGTACGGCGTTCCTCGGCTTGAATTTGATATTGAAAGCCGGAGCCTAGCGCGATGTGGGCGAGCAGTTCGCCGATTGAACGTGTGCCCGCGGCTGGGCGAAAATTATATTTGTCCTCAGGGATTTCCTGGGCGATGGTGATCGTGTTTTTGCGAACGGTGCGAAAACTCGCAGCCAAATCTTTGGCGCCGTAATAATTCATGCGATTCTCCTTTGAGTTTAAGTAAGCGGACTGCAGACTTCATTCGGAAGGGGCTGGGCGAAGTGTAGCACGCTTCCGCGCGCCTGCGCCACCGTGGCGTGTGAGACGCAAGAACCGCGCTTCGCGACTGCGCGATTGAAAAACTGACGCCAACTCCATATCATCGGGAGAACGCCGGAGTGGCGGAACTGGCAGACGCGCCGGACTCAAAATCCGGTGGCCGCAAGGCCGTGTGGGTTCGACCCCCTCCTCCGGCACCAGGATTTGGCATTATTCCGCGCGGGTGCCGCCTGTAGCGCGTGGTAAGACGCGCCGATTTTTCGCTGGTACGGGAAAACCTAAAATCGGCTTGTCTAACGCCCGCAAAAACCGAATGGGCTCGTGCTAATCCACGCGTAACAAATTCAAACCTTCCGAAATTCACTTTGCATTGAAGTGCTTGAAGCGAACCGCACTCGGAATTAACTGGATTTTTACTGAGATTGCCGGAAGAATGCACCGCGAGGAGATTGCTGAATATGGTAAACGTTGCTTTGTTTGTTTTGCTGAAGGCCAAGCCGGGGAAAGAGGCGGAGGTGGAGAGTTTTCTTCGAAGTGGGGAGCAATTGGTGATGCAAGAGCCTGCGACGCTTGCTTGGTTTGCGATTCGGATGGGGCCGTCGACATTCGGGATTTTCGATGCGTTTGCGGATGATACGGGCCGTCAGGCGCATCTCGCCGGACGCGTCGCGGCGGCGCTGATGCAGAAGGCGCCGGATTTGTTCGCCGAGGCGCCGAAGATTGACAAAATTGATGTGATCGCGGCGAAGCTGCCGGGACTAAAAGCTGCGACAAGCGAGTGACGCGATATCTCTGGGCTGCATTACGAAGGTGGCCCGCCTGCCGGCGAGCTCTACGGTTGCCGCGGCTTTGATTGCGGTGGATGTGTGGGAGAAATGCGGCGCGATCGTAAAGGAAAGGTAGAGTGATCGTCTGCGACAAGCAATTAACCGCGACGAGCGGCGCCGCACTAATCCGTCGAGTTAGGGCTTGGCAGCGGGTAACGGATGGGCTTGGAAGAATTGCCAGATGACTTCATTGGCGGCGAAGTCGCGGCTAGTTTTGCCGACCAGGAACTGCGGGAGGTATTGTTTGCCGCCGGGCCAGGTGTGGCCACCACCGACGACGCTGTAGAGAGCTACTGCGGAGTTCTGGTGGCAGCCGGAATAAATTTCGCGACGCGTTTCGAGTCCGTCTGGCGATTTGGCTGGAAGAGTATCCTGCGTTGCAGTTGCGGAGCAGCCATCGAGCCGCGCCCACGCTTTGGCGCTATCCTCAGCCGAGAGAATCATTCCTCCGGAGCCGCGCTTCATTTCACCACCCGTGTATGGAACCAGAGGATCATCGGTTCCATTAATTGCTAAAACTGAAATTGCGCGCGCGGGATGGCATTGCTGTGACAGCGGCACGGAAAAAGTGGCGCCGACCGGAGCGATGGCTGCGATGCGCGCGGCGAGATTGCATGCCAGGTCGTAAGACATGAATCCGCCATTGGAAAGTCCGGTGGCATAAACGCGCGAAGCATCAATGGAATAGCTGCTTTCGATTTTGTCGAGCATTGCGGAGAAGAACGCGACGTCGTCAACGCCCTTGCGTCCAGCAGGACCTGTGCCGCGACCGTCGTTCCAACTGTGATCCACGCCATTGGGATAAACGGCGATGATTCCATTGCTTTCGGCGAATTCGTCGAAATGGGCAATGCGCGCCATGCCTTCGCCTGTCCCCAAGCGGCCGTGGATGACGAAGATTAGCGGCCAAGGTTTCGCGGAGTCGTAATTCTTCGGCGTGTGGAAGGAATAATTTCGCGTACGTCCGCCCGATTGAAGTTCGAAACTCGGATTGGGCGACGCGCTGCAGGCGATCGAGGGCAGAACAATCACGGCGACAAGAAAAATAGCAAGCCTGCGCATGTCAACTCCTCGAGGAAAATCGCACAAAGAGAGCGCCAAACGATTTGGCTTCGGGAAGATTTAAAAGCATCGTCCCGCCAATATATATGATTCCGTAGGGCGCCAGGACGGCTGCGGCCATAAGAATTGGGGGATGCGGGCCGACAGCCCAGCGAATCACCCAGCCGACCGCCGC
>DATBYF010000122.1:0-8288 GCA_036513895.1 Candidatus Acidiferrales bacterium
CTGGCATTGCCGCAGATTACGGGTCGGACTTAGTTCTTCGCGCGGGCGACCTGAACAGCGTTGAGCATTTGGCGCGCCAATCCCGAGATCAGACCCGCATTCCTTTGACGAATGGCATCCTTCAATATTAATTCGCCGCCCACGCCGAGGGCGCTGGCACCGGCTTCGATGAACGCGGCGCAAGTCTCGAGGTTCACGCCGCCGGTGGGAACCAGCGGAATTTCCGGAAACGGGCCCTTCAGCGCGCGGATGTAGCTCGCGCCTCCTACTTGCGAACACGGAAATATTTTCACCAGGCCTGCGCCGAATTCCCAGGCGGACATTACTTCAGTTGGCGTGAGGGCGCCGGCAATCATCAGAATACTTTTTCGCTGGGCAAATTCCAGCGTCTTCAGATTTATTCCAGGGCTCACCAGAAATTGCGCCCCGGCGTCCAGACAGCGCTGGGCCGCCTCAGCATTGAGAACCGTGCCGACACCGACCAAAATCTGGGGCATCGTTTCCGCGATGCGTGAAACGACGGCGGTGGCTCCGGGCACCGTCATGGTGATCTCGACCACATCTAGGCCGCCAGCGAGAACAGCTTCAGCGGCGAACAGTGCGTCTTCCGCAGTCGTCGCACGGATTACGGGAATGATTCCGGTCGCGAGCGCGCGTTGCAACACCATGGTCTTGTTCACGGATTTCACTCGGCGCAGATCAACGAACGATCCTGGCGCCTACTCCTTTCATCACTTGTTCCACTTCCTTGAGCGTGGCCATGGTGGTGTCTCCGGGAGTGGTCATCGCCAGCGCGCCGTGCGCCGCGCCACATTCCACGGCCCACTGCGGGCCTTTGCCGGCGAGAAATCCATAGATCAGCCCAGAGGCGAAGGAATCGCCGCCGCCCACGCGGTCATAAATTTCCAGATCGTTTCGGTGGGGAGCTTCGTAGAATCTCCCATCGCAGTAACAGATCGCGCCCCAATCATTCCGTGTGGCGCTGGTGGCTTTGCGCAAAGTGGTAGCGACCACCTGGAACGGAAAATCTTTCAGAACGATTTCGATCATGGCCTGGAAATTTTCGGAGGCGAGATTGGAGTATTCGTCGCCCACTCCCTTCACGTCGTAACCGAGCGCGGCGGAAAAATCTTCTTCGTTGCCGAGCATGACGTCCACGTAAGCCGCGAGTTGGCGATTTACCAACTGCGCTTGTTTCTTGCCACCATAGGATTTCCAGAGCGAATCGCGATAATTCAAATCGTAGGAGACGAAGACGCCATTTTCATGGGCGGCGCGCATCGCCTCCATTGCGACGGCGGGCGTAGAGTCCGAGAGAGCGCAGAAGATTCCACCGGTGTGGAACCAGCGCACGCCGAGTTCACCAAAAATGTGATTCCAGTTGATGTCGCCTTCCTTTAGTTGCGAGACGGCGGTGTGTCCGCGATCCGAACACCCCAGTGCGGCGCGGACGCCGAATCCTCTTTCAGTGAAATTCAATCCGTTGCGCACGGAGCGTCCTACGCCGTCGTACGGAACCCACTTGGTGAGCGAGTGATCCACGCCGCCTTGATTCATCAAATCTTCGACGAGCCTGCCGACGGGATTATCCGCGAGCGCGGTGACGATAGCTGTGTCCAAGCCAAAACAGCGTTTCAAGCCGCGCGCGACGTTGTATTCGCCTCCGCCTTCGCAGACGGCAAATTGGCGCGTGGTCCAAATGCGCTGGTCGCCAGGATCGAAGCGCAGCATCACTTCGCCCAAGCTCAGCTGGTCCCACCGGCGGCGGTCTTTCGGTTTGATGTTCATACGTTCGTCGTTTCTTTTTCTTTCTCTGGGATTGACCCGGTTTCTTCAACCGCTGCTCTCCTCCGCTCAGTATAGCCGGCGAGGCCCGCATACCTTGGCCCCCGCAAGAGTTAACGGCGATTTGGTGCGACTAGGGGTGCGATTCCGCAACACCCGTTAACTCGATCTCCCATTCTTTCGTGGAGTTTGGCTGCAACGTCAGCTCGTGTGTTGTTTCAAAGACCAAGTGTAAAGGAACCGGACCGCGATCTCCCCGGCCCAACGGGTCATCGCCCGTGGCAAACGCGGATATCCGGAGCGGCCAATCAGAACTTAGAATGCGCGCATCCAATGTGACGTGCGCAGCCGTGAGCTGGTCTGTGCGTGCGCCGTCCGTTAGATATGTTTCGCTGTGATCAGCCTTGGTTGGGACCGCCATCCACAGCCGTCGAATTGTGACCGCCTTCGATGCCGTAATGACTTCCGTGCGGAAGAGATTTTTTCCGTCGGCCAGCGACCAGGTCACTTCGGTTCGGAGGCCCGGCTCCACGGTTTCTCCGGCTTTGGCGCCGGGCACCACCCAGCGGTTCCATATCGCAGTGAGCGACAGTCCATCAGCGGACGGACGAATTTCATCGGCGCCATCCGCCGCTGCGATTGTGCGACCATCTTCTAATTCCAGGAAGGGAACGAAGCACGGGTAGATTTTCTCTACCGGTACCGCGAAGCCTGGCAGACCGTGCGGGGCGGGCTCGTAATCCGAGGTGGCGGCGCGCGGACCGGTTACGAATGGCAGAGCAAAATGAAGATCGCCCTGGCGGATTACCCACACACCGAATTTTCTTCCAGGCTCCTCGCGGAAATAGACGAACCGCGCGATATTGCCGAGAGTGGGCTGCGCGTCAAACTCGACGACGTCTTCCTTGGCCAACACGCTCATGAACTCTTCGTGGGCATTCATCACTTTTGCAAAGAACGTGGTCGTTTGCTGCCATTCACGTTCTTTGGTGATGTAGCTGTAGTCTCCCTGACCGAATGCGAAGACCGTGAGCAGATGCCTTTCTTCGTTGAAATCGTGCCGCAGCCAACGCCAGGCGGCGTAATAGGCTGCGGCAAGTTGCGAGAGTGGCGCGGGCCGGAATTCGGGATGCTCAGCGGCGAAGGCGGCGATCTCCAGCGTATCCATATAACTGATCGCTCCCAAGCTGCGGCCCCAGGAGTAGCCGTATCCATCCGGAGAGAGCAGGTCCCACCAGAGGCGCATTTGAGCCTGGAGCGAAGGTGCGATTGCTTTCATGATGTCCGCGCGACCTAGTGCCGCTGCGGCGTCGTAAATCGCCCGGGCGTACTCGTTCGAATATCTGTCGTACCTTCCTGTGGGCACGGCGTCGTCGGCAAAGAGCGCTCCGCGAGTGAATTGCCGGGCCGCGCGGTCGAGCAAATCGTCCGCGTACTTGCGATCCGTTATCACACCGAGCTGGAAATCTATGGCGGAGATGCGCGCCGCGACCCCCAGGTAGTTTTCGGGAAGATTGATCAGCTTGCGGGTCTTCACGTCGTAGAAACGGCCCGGATCCAGCAGCACCTGCCATTCTTTTCTCTCGGCTGCAGATAAGCTTTGCCACAACGCATTGTGATTCAGGTCGGTCCCGAAAGAGCGCAGGGCCAGCGCGGCGTACAGCTGCGCCCAAGCTTTGCCACCCCGGCGCAACTCAATGGGCGCCATCCCTGCAATCATCGGGACGACATCGCGGCCTGCCACTGTTCGCGTATGAGCGAACGCCGCGTATGCCGCGAGCGCGCGCATGAACGTTCCCCAGGAGAATTCGCCCGTGGTGAGGGCGCCGACGACGCGATCCGGAGGAGGATCGAGCGTCTTGATATCTGCTACGTGAGCGCTAACCTCCCGCGCAAGAAAATCCCGAATTTCCTTGTTGAGATCGGCAGTTCCGATCTGCGACGAATTTGGCGCGGCCTGTGCATGGCAGGGAGTCGCGACGCCAAGCAGCGCGCTGCCAGCGAGCGCGACTATCGAGAAGATCTGGAATTTTGCAGCGCTCATGATCGAATAATGTAGTCCTCGCGGCACGGCGTGAAAACGTCAATGACAACGGAATCTTCCACGGCCGAGGCTCCATGTTCGACGCCGCCGCGGACGACGAAGCTGTCGCGGCTGCGAAC
This sequence comes from Candidatus Acidiferrales bacterium, assembly GCA_036513895.1. Taxonomy (GTDB): domain Bacteria; phylum Acidobacteriota; class Terriglobia; order Acidiferrales; family UBA7541; genus Palsa-147. The sequence goes on from DATBYF010000122.1 coordinate 3,949, forward strand.
ATCGAAAGTTTTTCCCTGGCAGCTAACTTTCAGATGGCCACGCACCACGTACACGACTTGATCGTGGGGATGGCTGTGCAAACTGCCGGCCCAACCCTTAACCATTTTGTGCTCGGCGAGAAACAGTTTGTCGTTGTACGCCATCACGTTTCTGGTCAAGCCGGCCTCGGGCTGTGACTCTGCTGCCGCATCGGCTTTGACGACCACCAAATCCGGAAACGCGTCTGCGTGCACGGTCATCGAAATCCTCCTAATGTCCCGGGTAACTGTCCCGCGTAACTGGGCCTTCTCTTGCGTCAGCGGGCTAGCCATCCGCCATCTACCACCAGGATGTGTCCATGGACGTAGTCGCTGGCGGATGAACACAAAAACACAGCCGCGCCGGCGAGGTCTTTCGGCTCGCCCCAGCGGCCTGCGGGAATGCGCTCCAGAATTTGGCGGCTGCGCGCGGCGTCGTTGCGCAGAGCTTCCGTATTGTCTGTAGCCATATAGCCCGGAGCAATCGCATTCACGTTGATTTTCTTCGCCGCCCATTCGTTCGAAAGAGCTTTGGTCAGTTGCGCGATGCCACCCTTTGCGGCCGCATAACCGGGCACGTTCACACCGCCCTGAAATGAGAGCACGGAGGCGATGTTCAAGATCTTGCCACCCTGCGCCCGCCGAATCATGTGCTGGCCAGCAAGTTGCGAGAGGCGAAACACCGCGGTGAGGTCCACGGCGATAACTTCGTTCCAGTATTCGATGGAGTGTTCGGCAGCAGGCGCGCGCCGAATCATGCCGGCGTTATTCACCAAAATATCTATGGACCCAAATTCGGCTACGGTTTTTTCGATCAAGCCGGAGCACACTTTGGGATCGGCCACATCGCCTGCAAAATAAAATGTCTTCTTGCCGAGAGCGCGGAGCTCATCGCAAACGTGTCCCGGCTCCGGATCGCGTCCGTGGCAACCGACGTTCGCCCCCGCTTCGCCCAACGTGATTGCAATGGCGGCTCCCAGGCCTCTATGCGAGCCCGTCACCAGCGCGTTCCTGCCGTTCAACTGGAACGATTTAAGGCTCATTGATTCACGACGCTCCGATAGGCGCAGGTACCAGCGCTGGGCTCAACAGTTGAATGAACAACAAAGCGACCAAGTAAGCCGACGCTGCCATAAAAAAGGGAACCACATAACTGCCTGTCCACTGCAGGACGTGACCCACGATTTCGGCGATCAACATGCCGCCAATCGCGCCGGCCATGCCGCCAATTCCCACCACGGACGCGACGGCGCGCGACGGGAAAAGGTCCGATGCCAGCGTAAACAAATTTGCGGAAAAGCCTTGATGGCCCGCGGCGGCAAGACCAATCACCAGCGTGGCAGGCCACAACCCGGAAATCCGGTAAACCACGGCAATCGGCAAGACGCTCAGCGCGCAGACGAGCATCGCGCATTTCCTCGAAGCATTCACGGAGAGCCCTCGCCGAATTAAACGAGACGAAAGCCAGCCGCCCGCAATGCTTCCGGCATCGGAAATCACGTAAATCACCAGGATGGGCAGACCGATTTGCATCAAGTGCAAGCCATGCTCGCGCTGCAAGTAGTCCGGGACCCAAAAAAGATAGAACCACCAGATCGGGTCAGTCATAAATTTCCCAGCCGCAAACGCCCAGGTCTGTTTGTGAGGCAGAAGCTGCGCCCATTTGATTTTGCCGCTGAAAGTTTCAGCATCGCTCTCGATGTGTTCACGTTCGCGGACTGTGCAGAGCGGATGCTCTTGCGGTTTGCGGTAAAGCAGCAGCCACAGAATCAACCATGCGAAACCCAACGCGCCGGTGCCAATGAACGCCCAGCGCCAACCCCAGTGGACTACGACCCAAGGCACGACAAGTGGGGTAATAATCGCACCGATATTCGTTCCCGCGTTGAATATCCCTGTCGCCAGCGCCCTCTCTTTCTTGGGGAACCACTCCGCAACGCACTTGATGCTGGCCGGAAACACTCCCGCTTCGCCGAAACCTAATGCGCAGCGGGCTATCATGAAGCCGAAAAGTGAATTCGCGAGCGCATGTCCCATTGACGCCAGGCTCCAGAAAACCATGGCCACGGCATAACCGACGCGGGTGCCGAGGCGGTCAATCAAGCGGCCCACAAAAATCATGCCCAAGGCGTACGCCGCTTGAAACGCGAACACCAGATTCCCGTAGTCAATATCGTTCCAGCCCAGGTCGTGCTGCAGAGTGCCCTTCAGCACGCCGAGCACCTGCCGGTCCATGTAGTTCTTGGTGACACCGAAAAATAAGAGGGCGCAGATAACCCAGCGGAGACGTCCGGCGAGGAAGCCGGATTCCCGCAGGCCCGTAATGGTTGGTACCGGTGGTGCGGCGCTGCCAGCAAGCCTGGATTCTGTGATCGGTTTTTCTTCCGGCATCAGCTCTCTTTGACGAATGGAAACGCCTATTTACGCGCTACTTCCAGTCCGGAGCCGCCACCTTGAAAACCGGGCTGAATATTTACGACACCGAACTGCCGGTCCTCGACTTCGCGATGCGCAGCCATGGCCCAGAGAAAAGCTATGCGATGTCCGGGCACCGCGACGTTCGGATGATACCCGCTGGGCATGAGTACCGCATCGCCGTCACGAACCGCTGTGATGAGTTCCGGATATTGGATGTTGTTGTAAACGAATTGAATCCCAAACGCCGGTTCCGGCATGTCGAAGTAAACGTACATTTCTTCGAGCATCTTTTCATGCTCGTGCGGCGGCCAACTGGTCCAATTCCCGGGCTCGGAGAAAGTGAATCCCACCAGGAGGCGGCCGGCATTCACATTTTTCCCGATCAAAACGTTCAGATCGCGGGTATTAGATGGCCCGCCGGCGATGAATCGCAGCGTCGGATCCTTCGAAGTTTGCTGGTAGGAAACAAACTGCAACGGATAGCGGCGTTCGACATCCGCGGAAAACTCCGCCAAATCCGCTTTGCCGTCTGTCTTCACTTCAATCTGTGTGTCGCGAGGGATATAAATTGCGTCGTATTGCCCGAGATGGAATTCCTCTGCCCCGGCTTTCACTTCCGCGCTTCCCGAGAGGCATACCAATCCTGTCTCATGATCGCCGTTTGAAAACGAAGCTGTTGGCACCGAAGTATTCAGAATGATTCGGCCATAGTTGAGATGCTTCATCGTGCTGTTGCCAGGCGAAACGGAGATGTGCCGGCCAAGGTGGCTATTGGTTTTTCGAAACACCATTTTTTCAAACGTATGTTGCTCCATTTGCTTCATCAAGCAGCTCCTTCTCGTGGTGAAGATTTGTCTGACGCCCATCGACGGTTCATTCGCGGCGGCCGGAACATTTTTCGGTCAAGCGCGCTTGGCCGCGCGCAGTGGGCGTCTGAATGTGGAACCCGAGCAACGTCAGAATAGCAGCTTGACGCCCAACTGCAGCTGCCGCATCGGGTTCGCAGAAGTGATGACTCCGAACGTAGAGGAACCGACAGTGGCGCCGTTTCCTCCCGGAGAATTCAGGCTCACGATGTTGAAGATGTTGTAAGCGTCTGCACGGATTTGGAAACCAAAACCTTCCCTGAAACGGTTCAAGCTAATGTCGCGAGAGATCGAGAGATCCACGTCCTTGAACGTCGGCCCGCGCATCAGGTTGCGGCTGGAGCTTCCATCTACGGCTATTCCGTTGACCAGAGTCGCCGGATTCTGCGAGAACGCAGCGATATTGAACCACTCTGCCGCGGAGCGAGTGCTTAAGACCGGGTTCTGACCCGGAACGAGTTCGGCTCGCTCCGCGGAGGTGTTGCCAGTGAGGTTGGCATCCTTCCCGTTGAGAATCGTGAAAGGAAAGCCGCTGCGTATATTGACGATCGAGGACAAGGCCCAGCCGTTCAATAATCCGCGCTGCAGCGAACTCTCTCCCTTGTAATAATTCAATTGCCAGACGACCGCGGTGACGAATTGATGGCGGAGATCGAAGTCCGCTGGACCTCTTTCCAGGCGCAGATTGGTCATATCCTGCGCACCGCCTTGCGTGGTGTTGTTGTCGAGTTGGACGCTGTCAAACGTGTGGCTGTAGGTGTAAAAGCCGTAGAGCATGACACCGCGCGTCATTCGCAACTGTGCCGTCGCTTGCAGTCCGTTGTATGAAGCTGTTTGATTCGATTGCGTGAGAAGGACAGTTCCAAATGGGCTTCCCGGCGCTGTGCAAGTAGCGACGCCGGCATTATTGATCGGGCGGCGTGCTACGATGTTACCCGTGGCGCTGGTGGCGCAGGCCGCAACAAGTGCGCCGGTCGCAGGAGCATTGATGTCCTGGGCGAACGGCAAATCGTGGCTGAGGTTGCCGACGTAGGCCGC
>DATBYF010000123.1:0-43867 GCA_036513895.1 Candidatus Acidiferrales bacterium
TCTTGAAGCCGGCGGAAATCCCGTGAGCAAAGCCGCCGGGCGAATCGCGCGCAGCACCATCGCTCAATACCGGCGAACCGGCTTCCCCGGTTTCCCGATGATGCACGATCCGCTTGCCCTCGCAACGCTGCTCGATCCGACGCTTGTCAAGTTGAAGGATTTCTACGTCAATATCGAAATCGAGGGAGAGCTGACCGCCGGCGAATCATTGGCCTACGACCACGCTCCGGTTCGCCATTCCGCGCCACTCGAGAGCGGCGGGACACTTGACGGCCGCAATGCCGACGAACCGTTTCACACCAATACAAAGGTCGCCGTAGACGTCGACGCGGACAGGTTCATGCGTCTGCTCGTCGGCCGATTGACGAACCGCGCCTCATAAACCGCGCACCTGAGCGGCACGAAAAGTCCTTACTGCCTCGGGGCGCAAGCCTGTCAAAACCTCAATATCGTTTTATCAAAATCTTTGGTAAATTGGCCGGCGAGCCAACCCCGCTCACCTCGAATCGGAGATACCGATGAACAATCTGGATCTGCGTCCGCTATCGGTCGGAGAAATTCTCGACCGCACGTTTACCCTTTATCGCAATTACTTCGTCCTCTTTATAGGAATCTCCGCGATTCCGCAGCTTCTGGTGCTCGCTCTTAGCCTCGCGCAGGTTGCCGTGTTGATGCCTGCCGGATTACCAACGCCCGGAACTCGAGGCGTGCCGACGCCGCCCCTTTCATCGGTGGGTGCGATCGCTTCATACGGACTTTTAGCCGTTCCAGCAATGATCGTCACGCTCATCGCTTTGATTCTTTCGCAGGGCGCGACCGTGATTGCAGTCTCCGAGATCTATCTCGGCCGACCGATCACCATCGGTGAATCCTTTCGGCGTGTCCGCGGCGAGTTGGGCACAATTTTCGGCGTAATGATGTTGAACGGTCTGGCGACACTGGTTGGCCTTCTCATGTTCGTGATTCCCGGAATTTATTTCATGTGCCGGCTCATCGTCGGCATTCCCGCGGCTCTTTTGGAAAATCTCGGATCTCGAGCAGCACTCGAACGCAGTTGGCAACTCACGAAAGATAGTGCCGCGCGTGCCTTTCTTGTCTTCCTTCTTTATTTCGCGCTGAGCATGGCGGCCAGTATGCTCTTCGCAGCTCCTTTCCAAATGGCAATTATCTTGGTGAAAGGCAATCCGTCATTGATCCTGGTCTTCATGGGATTGGCTCAGGTTGGGGCGTTCGTCGCCAACGTCCTTGTTGTCCCTGTGTTAACGATTGCAAGCTCGATTCTTTATTACGACCTTCGCGTCCGGAAGGAAGCCTTCGATCTTCAGGTCATGATGGCGCCATTGGTAGGTCCCGTATCGGGCGGCGTGCCGAAGGTGTTCAGTTAGTCGTGGCTTCTCGAAATCTTTCGGATACCCTGTCCTGGTGATTAGACCGGCTCGATTCTTGACTGCGCTCGACTGGATAGCTTTGGTCGTTCTGTTCGCGCTATCCGCAACCGTAGTCGCCGCGCAGACGAACCCTCCTGCGCCCGGTCCGTACGAGTCCAGTCCGTTCGATCCCCCCGCATTCGCCGCCGAACTCAATCAGCTCAAAACATCTCTTAAGCCGCTTCATGCTCAAGGGAGTCGCGAAGATCTCGCAGCATTTCGCACTCGCCTGCCCGTCAAGTGGCGAGTTGACACGCCCGATCGCAGTTACGAAATATCCAGTGAGCCGCTGCGGTCGATCCTTCTCGACGCCGAGCGAAATCCCAGCGCGCGCGCCTCGCACATCGAAGAAGCGGAATCATGGCTCGGCAACCTCGCCAATCAAGTACAAAATTATTCCTCACACATTTCGTCGCCGAATTTGATGGCGCGCAAAGAACTCGACGAAATTCTCCGCCGCCGCGAGTTCTCTGCCATCCGGCCGCCCAACGCCTGGGATCGCCTCAAGCAAAGAATTAGCGATTGGCTTCTGCGATTGATCGAAAATTTGCTCCATCAAATCGGCCGGCATCCCCTCGGCGCGAAATTTCTTTTCTGGTTCCTCTTGGCTGCCGCCGTGGCCTGGATTGCGCTGATGCTCTTCCGATACTGGGGAACGCGCGCCCGAATGGAGGAAATGCAGAACATCGAGCACGTCGCCGCGCACCGCTCGTGGCAAGAGTGGATTCGCGCTGCGAGGCTTGCCGCCGACGCCGGAAATTTTCGCGAAGCTGTTCATTCCACGTACTGGGCGGGCATCACGTATCTCGAAGATCTCGGCGTCGTCGAGCCGGATCGTACGCGCACGCCGCGCGAATATTTGCGGCTCGTCGAAGAATCCGTCGGCGACCTGCCGTCTCAGCGTGCACAGCGGCGAGAATCTTTGGCCGTGCTCACGACGCGGCTCGAACGCATCTGGTACGGGCTGCGCCCTGCTCGTGTAGAAGATTTTCAGGATTGCATGCATCAGGTCGAGGAACTCGGATGCCGTTTGCCATAGATCCCTCCGACCGCAAACTCGTGTACAGCGCTGTGGCGTTGTTCGTTGTTCTCGGGTCTGCTCTTGCATTCTTCGCCCCGCCGAAGACACAAGAGTCGAGTTCGATTCCATCCATCTATTCGGTGGATTCAAACGGCGCGCACGCTGCCTACTTGCTCTTGAAGCAGCTTCACTATCCCGTGCGCGTTTGGGAACGCCCGCCGAACGAATTGCCCGACCATCCCGTCGGCGTTGTGCTGATTCTCGCCGACCCCGCGCAGCCGCCGGTCGACAAAGATCGAGCGGCACTTCTGAATTTCGTCAAAGCGGGCGGCAGAGTTCTTTTCACCGGTTCGATGTTGACCTCCTTCTTCAAAGACGCACATTCATCGGACGAACCTCTCCAATCCTCTTGGCAGACCTACGACTCCAATGTTCCGAGCAACTTTACTGCAGGCGCGCCGAAAATTTCCCTACAGCCGGAAGCGGAATGGGCGACGATCGAACCGTCGCAATTGCCTCTATACGGCCCTGCGGATTCTGCCGTCGTCGTAAGCTGGCGCCTTGGACGCGGCGAAATTCTTTGGTGGGCCGGCGCCACCCCTCTCACGAATGCCGGAATCACGCACGACGGCAATCTGAATCTCTTTCTTAACGCCCTAAGTTCGCCAACCGGCAACGCATCCGGGCAGGCTACAATTTATTGGGACGAATATTTTCACGGCCAGCGCGCTTCCCTTTGGGCCTACGTCGAGAAAACCCCCGTGGCATGGGGTCTCCTGCAAATCGCAATCCTGGGTTTCGCGGTATTGTTCACCTTCAGCCGTCGCAGCGGGCCCATCGCCATGCCTGCTGCAATTTCGCGGCTCTGGCCACTCGAATTCGTTGACACGATAGGTGGCCTCTACGAGCGGGCGCATGCCGAACCCGCCATGGTCGGTGCCGTCTATCAGCGTTTCCGCTCGCTTCTCGCGCGCCAATTGCGCTTGCCGCTCACAACGACCGATGCCGCTCTCTCGGAAGCTGTTCGCGTGAGGCTTGGCTTGAAGAGCGATGAGCTTGGTGAAACGCTTCACCGCGCCGCTGCCGCGAGCCGCGCCGCGAAAGTGCCGCCCACAGACGCGCTCGAAATAATTCATCGTCTCGAATCGCTGGAAGCTGATCTTGTCTTGAAAAGAAAAAAGTAACAGGAGAAATTCGACACGTGGAAAATCTCTCGCGCCTCGCATCGCACGTTCGCAACGAATATTCAAAAGTCATCATCGGCCAGCGCGACGTAATTGACCAGATGCTGCTCGTCCTCGTCTGCGGCGGCCACGCGCTGATGGAAGGCGTGCCCGGACTCGCAAAAACGCTCGCCGTGAAAACCCTCGCGCGAATTTGCGGGCTCGGCTTTCAGCGTGTGCAATGCACCGCGGACTTGATGCCGGCCGACATCATGGGCACGAACGTCTTCAACATGGCCACGAGTTCTTTTGCGCTGCATCGCGGTCCTGTCTTCACCGATCTACTTCTCGTTGACGAGATCAACCGCACTTCGCCGAGAACCCAGGCCGCGCTTCTCGAAGCGATGGAAGAGCGCCAAGTGACGATCGACGGCACGCGTTACGCGCTTTCTGGCAATTTCACAGTTCTCGCCACCCAGAACCCGATCGAATTCGAAGGCACCTATCCGCTTCCCGAAGCGCAACTCGATCGCTTCCTTCTCAAGATTCGCGTCGGCTACCCGTCCGAAAAAGAAGAAGCGGAAATTCTCGAGCGCTGGGGCCAGGGATTTGACTCGCGCCGGTTCGAGGCCATCGAACTCGCCCCGATTGATGCCGCATGGCTCGCCGCCGCGCGGCAGGAAATCGAAAGCGTTCGCGTCGAGCCAACGCTCTACAAATATCTCGTCACGTTGGTTCGCAGAACGCGCGACTGGCCCGCGCTCACCCTCGGCGCCAGCCCTCGCGCGGCCATCGGACTCTTTTCCGTCGCGCGCGCACTCGCCGGCATCGAGGGCCGCGATTTCCTTATCCCCGATGACATCAAGACGGCCGCGCCAGCCGTCCTCCGCCATCGCATCATGTTGAAACCCGAAGCTGATCTGGAAGGGCTCACCGCGGATCAGGTGGTGTCCGAAATTCTTGCTGCAGTTGAGGTGCCGAAATAGTGATCGATAATCCGCTCGCGCCGCCGCCGGCCGTTGCTCGCGCGCGCCCGAACGGGCGAATCCCGTTTGGTTTCGGTCCGCGATTTTTCATCGCGATTCTCTTAGGTTTCGGTTGGCTTATTCCGGCGTGGTGGTTTCCGCGAATGATCGCCGCGATGTTTTTGTGGGACGGTATCTTCCTCGTCGCGTGGCTCTGGGATTTCCTGCAGCTTCCATCGTCCGGCCAACTCGAACTCCGGCGCATCTGGCGAACGCGCCCGGCTCTCGCTTGCGTAAGCTCCATCACGATTGAAATCAAGAACTCAGCCCGCATCGCCATTCGCGCCCGAATCACCGACGAAACCCCTCTTACGTTGCGCACCGAGCCCGCAAATCTCGAACTCAGAGCTCGTGCCGGCGCCACCGCTCACGCGCAATATGAAATTCTGCCCGCTGAACGCGGCGACGCGCGCGCCGGCCGCATGTTCGTAACTTATCAAAGCGCGATGCGCCTCGCCGAACGATGGGCCGTTGCCGATACCGCGCAGGTCGTTCGCGTGTTGCCCAACATCGAAGAAGCCAAACAGCACACTTTGTACCTGATTCGCAGCCGCCAGATTGAAATGGAGAAACGCCGTCGCCGCCAGCGCGGCATCGGACGCGAATTCGATTCTCTGCGCGAGTACCGCGAGGGCGACGAGATTCGCGACATCTCCTGGACAGCGACCGCCCGAAGAAATCATTTGATTACGCGAATATTTGAAATTGAGCGCAGCCAGGTCGTCTGGATCGTTCTTGATGCCGGGCGTTTGTTGCGCTCGCAAGTGGAGGAGCCGGGGCGAGCACTGCGAATTTCGAAACTCGATTACGCTGTAAACGCGGCGCTCTCGCTCGCGCAGGTCGCGCTTCACTGCGGCGATCGCGTCGGCCTTCTCGCCTACGGCCGCCGCATCCAGCAAAATGTAAATGCCGCGCACGGACATCGCCACGTGCGCGCCATCGTAGAAGCGCTCGCGCAAGTGCGCGGTGAAGCCGGTGAGGCCGACCATGCTCGTGCCGCGCACTCTCTTCTCACTACGCAGAAACGCCGCAGCCTCATCGTCTGGATCACGGATTTTGCGGAAACCGCCACAACTCCCGAAGTCATTGACTACGCTATGCACATGACTTCTCGTCATCTCGTGCTGTTCGTCGCCATGGGCCAGCCAGATCTCAACGCCGTGGCCAATACGACTCCGGCAACGCAGGAAGATATGTACCGCCACGTCGCCGCTCTAGAAATTTCGCACCGCCGCGAAGTGCTTCTGCGCGGCCTGCGCCAACGCGGCGTCCTCGCCGTCGAGCTAATGCCAAACGCCCTCGCATCCTCGCTCGTAAATCAATACCTCAACATCAAAGAACGCAGCCTGCTCTAGCCTCCGCGACATCCGGACGCTGGTTTTGTAGGGCTGGCCGGCAGACCGAAGTTCCTCTTGCTGCACATATGCGAAAAGGCGGACTCATGGCAACCATGCAATCGTAGCGCCGGCATCCTGCCGGCGACTTTCCCCCCAGTGGCAAAACACAACAATGAACGAACCATTCACAGTCCTCGTGCTGATTGCTATGCCAACTCAGGCCGTGCCCGCCGCGAAAAATTCAAATACGTCATCAGCAACGTAAACATCACCCCAGCAAATAGATACTTCAGCGGCCTCGGAATATCCGACGGCGAAAGAAATGCCTCAATAATTCCCGCAACAAAAAGCATCGGAATCGTGCCCAGCAGCAGCCGCGCCGCGCGCCCGCCCGCTCTCGCCAGCGATTCGCGTCGCGGTAGCAATCCGGGAAACAGCATCCCTCGCGCAATCTCGAAGCCCGCACCGCCCGCAATGAAAATTGCCGGCAGCTCGATCACGCCATGCGGCGCGACAAAACTCCAAAGCTCTGAAGCCATTCCCGCCTTCCACGTCGCGGCGCCAATCACTCCAAGCAGTACGCCATTCAACGCCATCATCCACATCGTCCCGATGCCCGCCGTGATCCCGTATGCAAACGTGGCAAACGCCACCAGCATATTGTTTGTCATGATTCCGGACGCTGCGGCAGGTTTCACCGTCACTATCGATTGCGTCCACATCTGGTGGCGCTCAATCGTCTCCATCATCTCCGGACCCAGAAGCCGTGGAGCGAATGCGGGATCGTGGATCGTAACAGCCCATGCCGCAATGGCCGTCACCATGAAAATCGCAAACGCGAGTAAAGTCTCCGGAAGCGTTTCGCGAAAAATCTCCGGATACGTCTGCGAATAGACCTTCACAATCCCGCTGATTTTCGGCCGGTGTCCCATATAGATGAGGTTATGCGCGCGCCCCAGAAGCTGATTGAGATAGGCGGCAAGTTGCGGGCTCGTGATATCCTCGCGCACGGCCGCAAGGTCCGACGCGGTCTGGCGATACAATAAGCCGAGCTCCTGCAATTCGCGATGATCGAGAGCCGAGACTCCGCCCGATCTCGACCGGCTCACGAGCTGCTCAAGCCGCGACCAGTAAGGCTTTCGCTTCTCGAGCCAACGTGTAGAAATCATGTCGCTGCCACCAACCGCTCCCCTGCCGCCAAGCAATTCCGCCGACAAGATTACCATTGAAACACCAGAGCAAACGGCGCTCGAATTCGCCATCGCCGGCGTCGGCAGCCGCTTTCTCGCACTCGCCTTCGATATGCTTATTCAGTTTGTTGTTTTCACCCTCCTGATAATCGGCGGTATTTTTCTATTGACCGGCCTTTTCCACGGAGCGTTCGGTAGCAACTGGACGCTGGCGCTGTTGATTCTCCTGCTCTTCATCGTTTTTTTTGGATACTTCGCCATATTCGAAGCCATCTGGAACGGGCAGACGCCCGGAAAGCGAATCACCCATATTCGCGTAATAAAAGATTCCGGCCGTCCTATCACGCCCGCCGAATCGTTTGGCCGCAACTTGATGCGAATCGTGGATAGCTCTCCGGCATTCTTATACGCCATAGGAATCGTGAGCGTGCTCCTCAGTAAGCAGAACAAGCGGCTGGGAGATTTCGTGGCGGGCACAATCGTGATTCATGAACGGGAGCTTCAGGATATCCGCCCGCTGTGGCAGCCGGCTACAAACACCGCCACGCCCAAATACGGCGCCGGTAATCTGACCCCCGAGGAATTTGCAGTCGTCGAAGCATTTCTGAATCGAAGAAGTTCGCTCGACCCTGACGTTCGCTATCGTATGGCCGAGCAAATTGCGACTCGCATCAAGCCCAAACTCTCCACCCCGCCGGAAAATTTCCCGTCAGCTGAGCACCTCATCGAGGCCGTCGCGGCAGAACGCCGCGCCTCCGCGCGCTACATCTGAACACACGATCGCAAGAAAATAAGCTTCACAAGAACGAAATTGGGTTGATTCAGAGCCGCTTCAACGCATGTGGTAATTCGAAATGGCGCGAACTACGCTTTCGCGCCGGAAGACTGAGTGAACGATTTGATCGCGCTAGCTTCGTCTGGATGAACCTCGAATACCGCGATCAAGCTCGTCATCTTCAGCATATCTTGCACTTTCGGACTGAGGTTCGAGAGCTTCATTTGACCGCCGGCTCTGCGCACTGCCGTGTGGCTCCGCACGAGTTCGCCGATGCCCGCGCTATCCACATGATCGCAGCCAGACAAGTTCAATAGGACCTTCGTCTTCCCTTCCGCGATGAGCGCTTGAACGATATCGCGAAGCATCACATTCCCGTCACCCAGGGTAATTCTTCCGCTGATGTCTACGATGGTGGCATCGCCGCCCTGCCGCGTCCCGGCCTGCATTCTTAGATTTTTGCGTTCTTGGATGCTAATTCCTAACCGATCGAGGATGCCGCAGGCCACATTTGCCACCTCGCGCCATTCCGTCCGCACGATGATCAAAGAGCGCTTGTCGCCCAAGACTTTCCGGAACAAAGCCGCGTCTTCGTTATCCGGAATCGGCTGCGGAATGCTCTTATCCGCCGACGCGGATTTCGCCGCCGCCGAACCCGCTCCCGCACCGGCCAGCCCAAGCAGCGCGGTCGCACCGATACCTATCGCCAAAGCCTGACCCAGGCCCGGAATTGCCAACAGCGTTGCCGCCACCACGCCCGCTGTCATCCCGGCCGCGCCACCCGCAAATCCCCCGGCCAACGAGCCGAAATTCTTTGCGACGCTTGCGGCTTCAGTTTCGTCAGTTGTCAAGAAAACGATGGACTCCTGCGGCACATTCCGCTTCAGCAGTTCTCTCAAAGCCTGTTCGGCCTTATCGCGCGAATCGAATACGCCAATTGCAGTTTCCATTGGGGGTCTCCTATTAACGGCTCGCTTCACTAACGGTTCGAGAACATCTCCAACTGAAGGGCCTATCGTAGTGTCCGCCACCAACGAACGTTTACGCTCGCCAGCCCACCGGAGTGCCGAAAAATTTGCTCCTATACATGTAATTTGTCAAGCAGAATGCCTGTAAACGCAGCAGTTTGGCCGGATATCGCACCCGGTCCGGGTCAACCCGAAACCTGAAGCCTGTGCGCCATCCCGCCGTTGTGGATCAATCGCAATCGAGTGCCTTATCTTAATCGTTGAACAAGTCAACATACGCTCACAATTTCAACGCGGCCAGACGCTAACCCGCACGTATACGGCAAATTAATCGAATGAAACGAACGCAGTTATGGCTAGCCACCAAGCCCCCGGTTGCGGCACTCAAATTGCATCCTTATCCACCAGAACAATCTCGAACCAGGCGGCTGCGGAAGGAGTTATCCCGGCAACCCCATCTGACTCGCCAGCGAAGCCGGTCAGATATGGGTCGCATCAAGGCCATCCTGCAGTCGCCTTCTTGCTACACGTGCACCTCGGCAAGAAGGCTGTGAACCATCCCCACTGGCTCACAGCCTTCGAGCCAACTTCTTCACCCAGTGATTTCTAGGCAATCGTTGGGCTGGCCGGCAGCCGGGGCCGGTTTTTCAGTATTTCGGGACAACGGCAGTCAATCGTAGCGTCGGCATCCTGTTTACCCTGACTCTCGAAGGGCCGGCGTTTCTCTTAGCGAGTTTTCAACTGGGAAATTAGTGCAACGAAGAAGCTTCAGCCTTGGCGTCACGCAAGATGGGAATATCCGAATCAGCATCCTTCCAAAGCGCAAAAAAATCATTGTAAGCGGCATGAGCTTTCGCAGTTTCGCCCGCGAGAACATTCGCCCGCGCCAACCCCAAATGCGCTAGCGCGCCCGTCGGGCAATTCTCCACCAATCCACGGTGATCAATTATCTTCTGAAACTCAGCAGCCGCTGTCGCGCCCTGCTTCGCCGATAGATAGGCTTCCCCCCGGACATACACCGGATACATGCACGAATTGATGCCCGCTCCTCCGGAACTGACCGACAGCTCAATCGGTGAGGCAGCCTGAAGCAACTCGATGGCGCGCGCGGGATTTTTTTGGTTGATCGCAATCTGCGCCTCAATCATAGGCACCCAAAGCGACTTCGCTAGAGTGTCCAGCGGAAAACGCTTCGTAAGGCTCTGCACCGTGGACTCCGCATGAGCGAAATCTCCCGCCATCGCAAATGCTAGCGCCGCTTCCTCGGCAACGGGACGGTCCGTGCCCCCCAAATTTAGAGAGGCAGCGGCGTTCTGCCGCGCCTCGGGGGAATATCCAAATTCGGCCTCCCGGATCGCGCTATTGTCCTGCCAAAATGCCGCGCTCTCCTTGTTGTCCGTTCGCAGAGCCGCATCAATAGCGCGTTTCGTCAATTCACGCGCCCTTTGTAAGTGGCCGGAATACGCCTCGGTATCGGATTGAAAAGCCCACCGCTCGTGCTCGAGGTCCGGCTTGCCGTCAAACCACGACATTTGTTCCGACATCCCCCTCGTGTCGCCCTGAAGAAAATCGATTTCGTAGAATTGCAGATGAATCCCATCGTCGTCTAGCTTCTTCGCGATCGCTTCGTCCAGCGGTTTCCGAGCTTCATCCAGACGATTGAGAACCATCAACGAGTCCGACAGCGATTCCAGGTCAATCACATTGTTCGGGTCAAGATCGACGGATTCGCGCACAGCGTCCAATACTTTATCGAGCTGTCCCAATTGGAAATAGACTACGCCGAGATTGTTATAGGGAATTGCATCTCTCGGATAACTCTGAATCCACTCTTGGTAAGTTTCGGCAGCCTTCTCGATTTCGCCAGTCACAGTTGCGTAATAGGACGAAGCAATGTGGAATTTTTCCAGTTCGCTGGCGCGATCCCGCAACTCAAACGCTTTCGCGAGATAGGTAGACGCGCGATCCGGTTGCCCGAGATTTTCATACATGATCCCGATGCCGCCATACGCGCTCGCGAAATTAGGGTCGAGTTCGACCGCCCGCAGAAAATACGGCAGCGCCGCGGATGCGCCTTTCTCACGTTCCGTCTTTCTGCCTAGCGTAAACGCCTTCAGTGCTTCCAGCGACGGTGTGGTTTCCTGAGCGAGTGGCACATCGAATTTCTGCACGGAGGAGAGCGATTCGCCGAGTTCGCCGCGAAGTTTCGTCGCCGCCGTGCCGAGCGCGTCCAGTACTTTCTCCTTGCCCGATGCGCGCTCCTGTTCCTCCGCAAGAATGTCGCCCGTATGGCAATTCACGGCTTTCAAGCCCACGATAAATTCGTTTCCGATGCTGGCAATAGTTCCGGAAACATAAGCCTTGCTCTCCGCGCGCTGGCACAGCTCGCGCGCGATCTCCGGCGTGAGCGCCGTATTCACCGGCTTCGTCATCATCCGAAGTGTGGAAGCAACTTTATCGTCGGAGAGAACATTCAAGAATGGCGACTGGCGCAATGAAACACCAAGTGCCTGCTTCAGCGTGTCGTCGAATACAGGGTCGCTCGTAGAATTCGCGAAGTCGCCGACCAGAACCGTGTCTCGTTCAGTAAGCACGGTCGGCTTGCTACGCCCCTTAAAAAACCAAAATGCACCTGCCGCAATCACCACGATCGCAACCGCAGCGACCGCGATCAACATACGCGAGTGCGATGGCGCCGCGGCTAAAATCTGGCCCGACGGCGGGCGCGCAGCCGCGCTCGAATCAGATAGCGGCGCTGTCGTTAAAGCGGGCGATGAAACGGGCGATGGCGCAGACGATGGCAAAGTCTTCGATGAACCCGAACCCGGCGCTCCAGTGCCCGCCGACGCCGAACCAGCAGCTGCCGCTGGCGTCAAGCTCGCTGCAGGCACCGCAGCAGTAACTGTCGCCGTTCCAGTCCGCGAAGTATCGAATTCCCGCCGAATCCGCTTCAAATCCGCGCGCATATCCGACGCATGCTGATACCGCAGCTCGCGATCTTTTTCGAGCGCACGGCTGATCGCGCGCTCGAGGTCCGGCGGCACATCTGAATTCAGCCGTACCGGTGCCACTGGTGTGCGATTGAGAATCGCCTCAAAAATTACGCCAGAAGTTTCGCCATGAAACGGCGGCGTGCCCGTGGCCATTTCGTAAAGCACCACGCCAAAACTAAAAATATCGCTCCGCGCGTCCACTTCCCTGCCCCGCACCTGCTCCGGCGACATATACGCCACCGTTCCAAGCGTGCTCCCGGGGCTAGTCAGGTTCTCCGGAGACAGTGCCGCCGTCTCCTGCGTGGCAGAAATGGATTGCGCCGAAGGCGCTGCAATCGTCTTCGCCAGACCGAAATCCAGAATCTTTGCTTGCCCGCGCTGCGTGATAAAAAGATTTGCCGGCTTGACATCCCGGTGGATGATTCCCTTTTCGTGTGCGGCCGCGAGTGCGTCGGAGATTTGCACGCCGAAGTCGAGCAAATCCTCGTTCCCGAGCGGCTTGCCCGCCACCCGATGCTTCAGCGTCTCGCCCTCGAGATATTCCATCGCGATGAACAGCCGCCCGCCATCTTCGCCAATTTCGTAAATCGTACAAATGCCAGGATGATTGAGCGCGGAGGCCGCCCTCGCCTCGCGGCGAAATCGTTCGAGCGAGACCGGATCTTTCGCCACTTCATCCGGAAGGAATTTCAGCGCAACGAGGCGCCCAAGATTGATGTCCTCGGCTTTGTAAACCACACCCATTCCGCCGCCGCCGAGTTTCTCTAGAATCCGGTAGTGCGAAAATTGCGAACCGGAGCTAGGCGCCCCCGAGTTTGGCGAACTCGATGAAGACTGTTCTGCCATCGCGCGCGCATCTTACCAGTTTCCGCAAGAACCCTAAAGTCCGAAGCCAATCTGAGAGCTTCTCTCGATTCGGCTGCCGGAAGGCATGGCCGGAGGCGCCGCTCGCTTTTTACCAAACGCGCGTAATAATCCAACCTATGTTGATAAATTCAACACCCGCAACGCGTTGTTACTTCTCCGTCGCATTTTCAAATTCCATGATATGAAGCAACTAGCCAACTATCTGCACCGTTCAGCGTGGCACTCGAATTGCTCGATCACGGCGTGGCCGGGTACAGTTGCCTGGCGAGGAGAGGAAAAATGCCCAAGAACTCCGTTGCCAAGTCAAAGTCAGGGAAGAAACTTCAAGGCAAGAAGCTTGAAAAAGTGAAAACGCTCATGATTAGGGTGTCGTAATAGACCTATAGTGGCACCTTCAGATCTGAATTTGGCGCCGACTCCTCTCGCGCCGAAACAACCCAGACTCAGCTTGCGAATTCGCACGGCCAAGCGGCCCAGCCCTTGGCCGACCGAGTTCGAAACCGATGAGATAGTTTTCGTGGCGCGGGCATCTTGCCCCCGAGCTTCCGGCTCCGGCTCGCGCAGCGTATCCGAACAATCGCACAGAGCCCGGAGGCTCCCGCCTCCGAGGACCAATTGCAATTGACAGAATCCCCCTGACCGCAAAATCATCGCGAATGATTACACCGCCTTCCGCCGCAAGTCCGCTGGCGAATCGCCCCCCGATAATCTAAAATCCCGCAGGCCGAACATGGGAAAACGATCCACGCTGTCGAGTTCCTGCCACAACACACCGAACGAGTATTCGACGATCCCACTCAGCACCTCTGGCGTGCGCCCCCGCCGCGCCGCCGCACGTTTCATCGCCGCGGCAACTCTCGCCCTCCTCGCCTCCCTCCCCTCCTCCGCACAGGAAGCCCGCTGGAAGGAATTATTCGCGCAAGCGGGCCAACTCAAGCAGCAAGGCAAACCGGTCCAAGCCCTCCCCGTCGCTCAGGAAGCCGAACGCGTAGCCGAGTCCACGTTCGGCCCGCAGAACGCCAACACTTTGGCTTCGATCAATCGCTTGGCCACGATTTACGACGATCTCGGCCGCTACTCCGAAGCCGAACCGCTCTATAAGAGCGCCATCGGCGTCGGAATAAAAACCCTCGGTCCGGAGAGCGAAGGCGTCGGCGCGATGCTCAATAATCTCGCCGCGCTGAATGAAGAAACCGAACGCTACGCCGATTCCGAACGCTTCTATAAGGGCGCGCTCGCGATCAACATAAAGAATTTCGGCCCCGAAAATCCGGCGGTCGCGATTAATCTCAATAATCTCGGCTTGCTGTACACGATGCAGGCCCGCTTTGCCGAAGCCGAACCGCTCTATCGCCGCGCGCTGACGATCGATCAGAAGGCTTACGGCAACGAAAATTCCCACGTCGCCATCACCCTGAACAATCTGGGTTTGATGTACACGCAGGAAGCCCATTACCCCGAGGCCGAGCCGCTATTCAAGCAAGCCCTCGCGATCGATCAAAAAGAGGGCAATAGCTCAGCGATCGCCACGGACGTCCACAATCTCGCCGCCCTTTACGAACTCGAAGGCCATCAGTCGCAATCCGAGGATCTCTACAAGCGCGCGCTCACCATTTACGAGAAGCAACTCGGGCCCGATCATCCCAACGTCGCCGACACACTTGGCCGCCTGTCCCAGTTATATTCCGATCAGGGACTGTACGGCGATGCCGAGCCGCCGCTCAAGCGCTCCCTCGCCATCTACGAAAAGGTTTTCGGCCAGGAAAATCTGAGCGTCGCCACCAGCATGAGCGATCTCGGCCTGCTCTACGTCTACCAGGGCCGCGGCGCCGAAGCCGAGCCGCTCCTCAAGCAATCTCTCGCCATCAGGGAAAAAACACTCGGCCCCGATCACCCGCAGCTCGCGAGCGCGATGTACCGCGTCGCCTATCTCTACGAAGCGGAGAATCGCAATACAGAGGCGGAACCTCTTCTCAAGCGTGCGCTCGCGATTCACGTCAAGGAACTCGGTGAGGATAGTCGTCCCGTCGGCGCGGACGTTTCTCTTCTCGGCGTCGTTTGCAGCCACGAAGACCGCAACGCGGAGGCCGAAACCTACCTGAAGCGCGCCGTCGAAGCCGTCTCCAAATCAATCGGCCCAGAAAGCCGCGAGATGGCCTCGACGCTCACTGATCTCGCCGGCGTGTATCAAGGCGAAGGCAAGTACGCCGATGCCGAACCCCTCTACAAGCGCGCCCAAACAATTTTTGAAAAAGTTCTCGGCTCCGGCCAGCCCGAGGTCTACACCAACCTCTTCAATCTGACCGGTGTTTACGAAGCGATGGGACGCCACGACGAAGCCAATTCCTATATGAGCGCGGCCTTGCCCTCATCCGCCAGCGCTTCGAGTACAACTTTTCCTACATGAGTGAAAAGGATCGTCTTCAATTCCTCGCAAGCGTTCACGGCGTGTTTCCTGCTTACTTTAGCTTTGCTGTCGCTCGCCACGAACACGATCCCTCCGCAGCAGGAAAAATGTTCGACCTCGTTCTTTGGGAAAAGGGCATCGTCGGCACCAGCGTTTCCGCGTTGCGGGCTCGGGTTGCCGCGAGCGGCGATTCCGAGGCCGTCAAATTGATGGACGACCTCACCGCGAAAAAGAGTGAATCCGCACAGCTCGCTACCTCCCGGCCTCCTGGCTGGGTCGAGCTGCAATCGAAATTGGACGCCGAAGCCAACGAGGTCGAGCAGCAACTCGCTCGTCACGTCAGTGGAGTCGGTGAACAGAAAAATCTCGCGGGCGCTACCTGGCAAGACGTACAAAAGTCTCTCAAGCCCAGCGAGGCCGCTGTCGAAATCGTTCGCTACCAATTTCACGACGGCAAAAATTGGACAAACACTTACCGTTATGCCGCTCTCGTCGTCACGCCGCGCGCCTCTGCTCCAAGCCTGATTGTTCTCGGAGATGCAAGAAAACTTGAATCCACGCCAATCTCCAGCTACCGCACGAACGTCGCGCTCACTCGCGGCGTCGCCGCCGAACCCGCGCCGGGAGAAGCGTCAACGCCCGGTTCCGGCGCCGGAGACACCACCGCTGCCTACGACGCGTTTTGGAAGCCTCTCGAGCCCGCACTCGCAGGCGTCAAGCGCGTCTACGTTTCGCCCGATGGTGTGCTCAATCAAATTCCGATCAGTCTTTTCGCGGACGCAAGCGGCAAAATGCTGCTCGAAAAATACGAGCTGCGCTACGTCAACAGCACGAAGGATCTTCTCCGCCCGCCCAGCGCCTCTTCGTCCAAGTCTGCGGTGCTCCTCGGCAATCCCAAATTCGATTTGACCGAACCGGAAGAGCGAGCGGTCCTCGCGCAACTGAACGTCGCAGGCGGGAAATCTTCTCTTGTCGCCTCGCTCACGCCCGCGCCCGTTGCGCCAGCCTCTCCTTCGCCCGCCGTGTCCGGGCAACGTTCGGCCGGCCTTCGCGGTGGCGCTCTCATTCCTCTTCCCGGCACGCAAGTCGAAGTCGATGCCATCGACAAATTGCTGAAAGACTCCGGATGGCAAGTTACCCCTTACACCGGCGATCACGCGCTCGAGGAAGTTGTCGAACGCCTGCGCAATCCGCGTGTCGTTCATTTCGCGACGCACGGATTTTTTCTCACCGATCAGGATCTCACGCAGAAGTCGCAGGGCAGCAGCTACAGCGGCACAGTCACTCTTCAGGATCCCATGCTGCGCTCGGGTCTATTCTTCGCGGGAGCGAACCGTGTCGAGACCGGCGGCGCGCCCATCGCGGGAATCGAAGATGGCGTCCTCACCGCATATCAAGTCAGCCAGATCAACCTTCAGAATACTGAACTCGTCGTGCTGAGCGCGTGCGAAACAGGATTGGGCGAGCAGAGCAACAGTGAAGGAGTCTTCGGCCTGCGCCGCGGATTGCAAGAAGCCGGCGCAGACGCGGTAATGATGAGCATGTGGTCCGTCCCCGATCGCGAAACTCAGGAGCTGATGGCCCTCTTCTACGCCAAATGGCTCAGCGGCCTCGACAAACCCGAAGCCCTGCGCCAAGCCCAGCTAAAAGAACGCGAAGTCGTCCGCCAGCGGTACAACAAAGATCTCCCCTTCTACTGGGGCGCCTTCGTCCTAATCAGCCGCTAACCGCTGCTTCTGCGCATGAATCCAATTTCCGCCACCACGCGTCTCACCGAGTGAGGTCCCCGCGCCAAGCGGGAAGCGGATGCGCAACATTCCAAATCATGATAAATATTTAGAGGTGAATTGTTCCCGGTCGGTAAGCGACGCAGCCGGCGACTTTCCTTCGTGGATTTCGCGGCATGCCAAAGGAGAATTCGATGCGCAAAAAAATAATCGGTGGCGTAGCATTTTTGATCATCGCAGCGCTCGCTTGGGCCGGCGGAGATCCCTGGAAGTCCAAACCGCCCAGCCAGTGGACTGACAAAGACATCATAGACATTTTCCAAAATTCCCCGTGGGCCCGAGCCAACGTGACCGCGCAGGGCGCGTGGCGGCCCGACGGAATGACTCAGGCTTCTGGAAGCGGAGGCGTTGCAGGCGGCAAGAACGACATGTCCAAGAATTCGGCGGGTGCCACTCCCACAGAAATGGGCGGCTCGGAGAAAGAAGATGCTGCCGCTGCGGAAGCGGCCGCCTACAGTGTGTACTGGTGGTCGTCGCGCACGATTCGCGCCGCGGCCATGCGCCGCGCCGTGCTGAAAGGCACCAAGACGGAAGACGAAGTTGACAAGGCCGTCTCGGAGATTCCGGACGACTATATGATCCTTGTCCAGGCTCCGAACATGGCGCTTTTCCAAAGGCGCGGCGAGCAAGCTTTCGACAAATCCGCTTGGCTGCAGATGAAGAAGTCGAAAGAAAAGCTTTTTCCAGCCAAGGTTGATTTCCTGAGAGGCTCGGATGGAAACTCGGTGGTCGGCGTGATCTTCCATTTCCCGAAAAAGTCCGCCAACGGCGAGCCGACAATCGCATCCGACGAAAAAGAAATTGATTTTTATTTGCTGGTCGGCGGCTCCAAGATTTTGACCGCCTTCGATCCGCGCAAAATGACGGATAACCAGGGCGTCGATCTATAGCTAGCCGATCGATCTATAGCCCATAGCGTTTTCAAAATTTCATACTCTCGTCGAATTCGTGTTCGCATCTCGTTCACGCTCAGGGGGATCACCATGCTCGCGTCGGCAAAACTGGCTGGCTTTATCATCACCAATGATTACGACGCGGCGCGAGCATTTTACGTAGATAGGCTCGGCTTCGAATTTGTCAGCCTCGATCAATACGCCCTCGTCGTGCAAGCCGGCGAGAATCATATTCGCATCGGAAAAATTGCCGATTTCAAGCCGCGCCAAGGCACCGTCCTCGGCTGGGAAGTTGCGGACATCCGCGCCGTCGCCAAGTGGCTCGTCAGCCGCGGCGTCGAGCTCGAAAAATATCCCTTCGCCCAAGACAAAGAATTCGGCATCTGGACCACGCCCGACAACAGCCAAGTCGCCTGGTTCAAAGACCCCGACGGAAACATCCTCTCCATCAGCCAGCACGTCTAGCCGCCGTCCGTTTTCAATCCCACCACCAGCCTCAAAAATCCGCAAACGCATTACAATGGAAGTGCAATGACCACCCTCGCCATCTCCCCCGCACCCGCCACGCTCCGCCGCATCATCCGTTTTCAAATTCTCACCATCGCCTGGATGACCGTTGAAGCTCTCGTCGCCCTATCGGCTGCTTGGATCGCTCGCAGCCCCGCACTTCTCGGCTTCGGCGGCGATAGCGCCATCGAACTCTTCTCCGCCATCGTAGTTCTCTGGCGTTTCCGCTCGCGCTCCAATTCCGCGCAAGCTGAAAAGCGCGCCGCTCGCGTAGCAGGCGTCTTGCTATTTGCCGTCGCCGCCTTCGTCATCGCCAGTTCGGCCGTCTCTCTTCTCGGCTATCGCTCGCCGCAACCAAGTCTCGCCGGAATCATTCTGCTGATCGTCGCCGCCATCGGCATGCTCTGGCTCGCCAGCCAAAAACGCAAGCTCGCCGCTCAAACCGCCAGCGCCGCACTAAGAGCCGACGCCACCGAATCCGCCCTCTGCGGCTATCTCTCCCTAATCGCCCTCGCCGGCCTCCTGATCAACGCCATCTTCCACACCTCCTTCCCCCACGCCGCGTGGGCCGACCCCATCGCCGCCCTAATCCTCGTCCCCCTAATCTGCCGCGAAGCCTACCAAGCCGTCCGCACCCAACGCACCTGCTGTGCGTCTTACTAAGTCTCAATCTCGTTCGTGATGCAGTCATCCTGCCTGCGTTTTTCCAACATCCCGGTCTCTGCCACAAACTAACCTCCGTCCGTTCCAAAAACGCGTCGCACACCTCAATTACATATTCCGTTCGCGCCGTCGCCCGCTCGCATCATCGTCGTTCGCACACGCCTACGGTCTTCTAATAATTTGCGTCTTTACATCCCGCTCAATCTGGGCCGCGAAAGTCGGCTAAAAAGTCCCCCAGTTATGTGGCGGTGCATATATTGACCAGTGGATTATTGCCGCTTATAATCGCCGCTCGCGTTTGAATCCCATCGGGACATTCGTCCTCGGAGCTCTTCCAGTGCCAGAAGAATTCCCTCCCTCAGCGGAAAGCATTAATAAAACAATCAACGAATTTGCGAAGTCCGCAGGCGCTGTCACGGCGGAAATCAATAAGCTACTAACCATCAAAAACTCTGCGCCAGCCCTTAGTGAACAAATAGATGCTCTCAAGGAGAAAATCCAACAGCTTCGAACCGCGCTTAAGTGCACTGAAACATGGAGCAAAGAGCTGATCGTAACCGGGCTAATTTCATTGCTTGCGCTTGTCGTGGCAGTTCTCACGTTCTTCTATTCATTCCTGTGGTTAAACCCTGACATACGACTCATCGGCGGTTCCAATCTCAGCATTTCTTATGAACCGACATCGAGTACCCTACACGTCGGTTGGAGACTTGTGGTGGCAAATTACGGACGCAAAATGGATGTAATCAATTGGACCGGCGCAAAACTGACGTCCATCGCAGTTGCGAATTCAGTGCCGATTGAACTGCCGCAAAGCAGCCTCATTTTGAAAACCCATGATGTGCAGCTGTCGATGCCGTTTACCTTGAAAGAGAATTCAGCAACAGAAATCGATGCGACTGCTAGTCAGAAGCTCGGCACGGGCACTAAGAGTTTCTTTGATCGAACGTATTTTACCCAGCAACGCATTCAGAGAAAGCAACAATTAACGATAAACTTCGGCGCCAGTAACAGCACGTGAAGCCTCTCTATTTGTGCTTCACGATATCTCCAGACGAACTTGACAAACTCGAACAGGGACAATCGCCAACGATTGAAATGAAGCAGTGCGACCGCCAATAAGGAGCCTTATGAGCAAACACTCGATCGCAACTTTGTCCATTATCATCATCGTCGTGTTCTGCAGCGTTCCTTCGGGTTCTATCTGGTCTCGTACGACGCCTCCGGAATGTCAAACTAAGGCCACCAGTTCAGCACGTAGCAAGACCTATGCACAATACGCGAAGAAGTTGTATGGCCCGGCAGACTTTAAAGTCATTAAGACAACCGACGCTGTTGAGGGACAGGTTGCTACAGGTGTGGTTCTGCGTGAAGAAAAGGATCAGTCCGAACTCGTCCTAGACCTGCAACCATGCCAACCGGACCTTCACGTTGAGGTCTTCACCAAACCTTATAAAAAAACGGGCACAAATGAGACTGTGAAGTGCAATGGAAAGCCTTTCCCGACTTATCGCGTAGAACAGAAAAAGGCTGCATTTTAAAACGGCGTGCGACCTCGTTCCCGTACACGTTCGGAACTCGGTGCTGCTCATCTCCGTTCCAAGTTAACCTGGAGTGCCTGCGGATCTCCAGATTCGGTATCCGTATATCTACGTAGTTCTTCCCCACTCCAAATCTCAATCCACTATTTTTTCACTTGCGCACTCAAAAACGCGATGTTAGTTATATAACCATTATTAACTCTAATGGTAAAGTAACTCCCTCACGCTCCGGCCGAGCTTCAAAGGCCGCCCTTGTACGTCACGCACGCAAATGCGTGATATGCAATCACCCTGAACGCGAAGCCATTGAGGAGGAATTCATTCACTGGCTCCATGCCGACGACATCGCGGATGATCACGACCTGCCGTCGCGCACAAACCTCTACCGTCACGCATATGCCACCGGCCTCTACGAAGTGCGCCGCCGCAATTTGCGTTACGCTCTCGAGCATGTAATCGAGGACGTTACCCACGCCTCCGTCTCCGGCGACTGCGTCATCCGCGCCATCCGCGCCTACAGCCGCATCACAGACGATGGCCGCTGGGTCGAACCGCCCCAGCGCTTAGTCGTCTCCCGCGGCGACGCCTCCTTAGACGCGGTCGCCCTCCCCGGCAATTCTGGCGACACAAACGCACTTCCGGAAGCATCCAGCATCACAAAAGCGCTCCCCAAACCCACCGGGGAAGCACGAGAGGGCCCCAGCCTCGAAGCTGGGACCGATCTCACGCCCGAATCGCTCAATCTGAACCTTCCCGAGCTCCCAAAAGCCCGGCCAATAACCGACTTTCTAATCGATACACCAAAACGATTAGAAATCGACGTAACTAAAACAAAACAAACGACATAGTTAATTTCTAATCGTAACAAAATTGACCCCCTTTCGGAGGGCACCCGGGGACAATTAGAGCGCGTGGCTGGAGAAAAAAACGGGCGGGTCCGATCGCACCCGCCCGAAAAAATCGACTTACTAGCTGGGGTTCTTTGACATTGTTGTTTTCTTTGGCGCGGCGGCGGCTATGGAGTAATCGCCTTCGACGCTTACTGTGGAGGTGCCGTCTGGATTCAGGGTGACGGTGTGGGTGCCTTTGCCAGTGATGCCTTTTAGCTTGCCGGTGCCGCCGGTGAAACTCCATGTGCCCTTGTCGCCTTGCGGCATGCCGTCTTTCATCATGGCGGATTCATGGAAGGTGACGTAGAACTTGTCGCCGTTGTCCATTTCTGCGACGTAGGTGCCGTTGTTTATGAGGCGAGTGGCGGTGATTTCGGAGAAGGCGTAGGAGGTGCCGTCCTTCGATTTTGCGCCGGCCATTTCGATGGGAGTCGTCCAGGTGCAGGCAGCTTTGACCAATTGCAATGTGTGGCCGGGCTTGTCGCCGGGATCGGTGGTGCCGATGACTTCGGGCTTGGGGCAATTTTGCTTGCCGGAAATTTTTGTTTGCGCGGCGGCGGCGGAGGCGAAGAGTAAGGCTACGGCGGTGATGCTGAGAACGCGAGTTTTCATCGGGACTCCTTCGTGAGATTGAAATTTTTCTGGTGCTTGCTTGCGTTTGGGCCTGCTTGCGGGTGCATGGTACGCGGAAATGGTGAATTGGAAAAGAGAAAATGGAAGAGGGCCGGTAGAACAACGATTTCATATTTCAGATTTGAAATTTGAGATCGGAATGACAGCGGCGATCACACACAAACAAAAAATAAGAAAGTCAAAAACGCCGGCTGGAAGCCGGCGCGACGAAGATAGCCGCCACGAACGGAATTTTGTGGCGCGGGTGAATTGAATGAGAATTTGAAATTGAAATTGAGAAGTGCGAGTTGAAAGATTCGGAAATTGCAGAGGGCTGGCGGTTTAGCTCTTAAGGTTATCGCTGTACGGCGATATTTCACGATTGTGTCGAAATTCCTCAGCAGACTCAGAATGTAATTATTTCCCATTATTCTCGCGACCGTTAATTTAGTCTCTAACTTATTGATGTGTGGCGAGTTCCGTTTTTATTGGCGCTGGTGGCACGGCCGTTGCACTTCTGGGTGTGGGTGAAACATTCACCAAGGAGGACCGCGGTCGATTATGAAAAGGAGAAAAAAGCGATACATAAACGTGCTGGCGTTGACAGCCATGACGCCACTTTTCTGGATGGGGATACCTGCGAGCGCGCAGTCGGCGCCCGACCAGAATAATCCACCGGCGCAGCCAACGGACCAGAACAACAATCCGATTGGGCGTCCGGCACCGCCGGTTCAACCGGTACATCCAGACAACGCGATTACCGAGCAGGAATTGGCGCGATTCGATCAATTCCTTGATAGCCATCCTGAAGTTGCCGAGCGATTACGGCGCGATCCTTCGCTTGTAGATAATAACGATTTCCTGCGGAGCCATCCGGAGCTTCAAAATTACCTGCAAGATCATCCGGCGATTCGGCAGGAACTCGAGCAGCACCCGGATGAGTTCATGCAGCGTGAGGAACGCTTCGAGCGCCGCGAGGATCGTGATCGCGACGCGGATCGGCGTGATAACAATAACGGCGACAACGGCAGACGTGACGACGCTGACCGGTACAACAACGACAACGGGCGCAGGGATGACACTCGCCGACAAGACAACGACGCCACACGGCAGGAACTTGCGCGGTTCAACGATTTTCTCCAAACGCATCCGGAAATCGCCGAACAATTGCGCAAGGATCCTTCGCTCGTAGACAACCACGAATTCGTCGAGAGGCACCCGGCGCTGCAAACCTACCTGCATGACCATCCGGCGATTCGAGAACAAATAAAGTCAGATCCAAATGCGTTTATGCGTGAAGAAGATCGCTACGAACGCCACGACAACGGGCGCGGCGAGGACATCAATCGCGACGAACTGGCGCACTTCGATCAATTTCTCGATCAGCATCGCGAAATTGCCGAGCAGCTTCGCCGGGATCCGTCGCTGGTTGATAACCGTGAATGGGTAGATCGGCACCCGGCACTTCAGACTTACTTGAAGGACCATCCCGCGATTCGACAGGAGATAAAGGAAAACCCGAACGCGTTCATGCGGCAGGAAGATCGCTTTCAGGATCGTGATGCCGGCATGGGCCGCGACTTCGACAGGAGAGCGGCCAGCTTTGGCGAATTTCTTGGCGGGCACTCCAATCTTTCGCAGCAATTAGCGAACGATCCTACGCTGGTCAAGAACGATGAATACATGGCCAACCATCCGGAGCTTCGGGATTATTTGCAGCAGCACCCCGACGTGAAGGAGGACTTGATGGCGAACCCGCAGAGTTTCGTTAAGTCGGCGCAGAAGTTTAGTAACAACGGGCAGCCGATGAAGACTCCGGCGGGCGATACGAGGCCGAAGCAGTAAGTAGGGACGGATCTCCCCCACGTGAGTGCGGGAAGGCTGGAGCGGCGGGTCACGCGCCTGGTTCTTCCCGCACTCGCAGGTTTTCGCGTTCGAGGGTTCGCGGGTTGGAGGGTTCGGAAGTTAGGAGGCACCATGAGTATGAAATTCTGGGTGGTCTTGGGGCTCGTGCTTGTTTCCGCGGCTCCGCTCGCTGCGGGCGGCAAGAAGAAAAAGCAGACAGACGTGGCGATGCTCGAAAAGATGGAAGCTGTGCCGTGCGGCGAGAAACAGAAGGGCATAAATGGATTGGGAAGCGTGTGGGCGTCCGCGGGCATTACTCACGTGAACTCCGATGAGAAATTGTGCCCGCAATATCTGCTGCGAACCGACGAGATGGAATATCACATTCGGCCGACGGACGGAAAACATCCGGTTGTGCTGCCAGTGGGGAAAGAGATTGAGTTCAAGATTAAGAAGGATCGGATGTTTGTGAAGGATCCGGACGGCGATAACAAGACGCGGACGTATCAGGTGGTGGCGATGGAGCCGACTAGTTCGGAAGGTGGGGCGCAGAATTCTTCGAGTCGGCCGACGAATTGACGAGGAGGAGGGCGGTTATTTGTGATGGAGGGGCGGAAATTTTTGTGGGGTGATGCCCTTGCCTTCTTCTACTGTGATGATTTGGTTGGCGGGGATGTCTTTTAGTTCTTGATGGATGCCGCTGGGCCACGTGATTTCTAGCGTGTCAACTTTGGCGTGATTGCCGAGGCCGAAGTAGATGCGCGGATCCTGGGCGGACAGGTAGCTCATGCCGCCCTTGGCTTGATCGTAGCTGGTGAAATCGCCCGCGGTGATTTTCAGGCGGGCGCCGGTGCCGTCGCGATTGCTTTTTACGCCGACGAGGCGGATGCCTAGCCAGTGATTTTCGCGCGCGGCGGGCGAAGTGGCACCGTTGTTGCGGAAAAGTTGCGCGTTCTCACCGTTGTTATTCACTAGAAAACTTAGCCAGCCGTCGTTGGCGTAATCGCCGACGGCGAGGCCGCGGCCAACCTTCGGCGCGAGGAACGCCGCAGGCTGGGTGGCGCTAGCGTCAACGAAATGGCCGCCGCCGATGTTGCGATAGAGTTTTTTCGATTCGGCGTATTTCACGTCGGGATGATAGCGGGCGATGTTGTCGAGGATGTGGCCGTTGATGACGAGGAGATCGCGCCAGCCGTCATTATCGAAATCAAAGAAGCGGGCGCCGAAGCTGCTATTGAGAATGTTGGATTGGCCGAGGCCGGAGGCGATGGTGCCGTCGGTGAATGTGCCGTCGCCGTTGTTGGTGTAGAGGCGATTGAGTTCGAAATCGAGATGACTGACGTAGAGATCCATGCGGCCGTTGTTGCGCAGATCGGCGGCATCGGCGCTCATGCCGGCTTCGGGTCGGCCATCTTCGCTGAAGCCGGCGCCGGCGGTGTAGCTGACGTCGCGGAAGGTGCCGTCGCCATTGTTAAGGTAGAGGAAATTTCGCTGGGTGTCGTTGGCGATGAAGATGTCGGGCCAGCCGTCGTTATTTAAATCGGCGAGGACTACGGCGAGGCTTTTGCCGTCTTTGTTGACTAGGCCGGCTTTGGCCGTGACGTCGGTGAAGGTGCCGTCGCCATTATTGTGATAGAGGCGCGGCGCAGTGCCGGGGAAATTGTCGGGATGGCAGTAGGAGCTGACTTGCGGGAGATTTTGGTAGCCGGGACGGAAATCGCCGCAGGTGATGGGATGATCCATGTCGTATTGCACGTAATTGGTGACTAGGAGATCGAGCTTGCCGTCGCGATCGTAGTCAAACCAGCCGGCAGCAGTGCCCCAGTTGCCGTCGTTGCCGACGCCGGCTTTTTCGGTGACGTCGGTGAAGGTGCCGTCGCCATTATTGTGGAGAAGGACGGAGTGGCGATAGCCGGTCATGTAGATGTCGGGATAGCCATCGTTATCGTAATCGCCGACGGCGACGCCGAAGAAGAATGTGCCGTCGGAGTGAATTTTGCTGGAGGCGGTGACGTCGGTAAAGGTGCCGTCGCCGTTGTTGCGGTAGAGGGCGGGCTGAGGCGCGTTAGGCGGATGGAAGAGCGGAGTGAAGCCGCTGTTGACGAAGAAGGCGTCGAGGTAGCCGTCTTGGTTGTAGTCGAGCCAAGCGACGCCGGCGCCCATAGTTTCGGGGTACATGCGCTTGGGGGATTGGGCGCGTTCGTGATGGAAGTGGATGCCGGCGGCATTGGTGACGTCGAGGAACTGAATTTTGTAGGGATTCGCGTCCGCCGGGATTTTTGATTCGGCGGAACGGGGCGGCGTGCGATGTGTCTGTTGTTCGCTAGGCGTTGCGGCGGTGAGGCCGAGGGCGCTGCTTAGGATGACGAGGGCGCAGGCGCGCAGCCAAGACGCGCGTCGAGACCAAATTGGAACAAATGATGAGTGCATGGAATTCAAAATCTTAGCATCTCGTGATGCCGCGCCTGGGTGAAATTTGGCACTCACGGAGATCGTGAATTGTTGGCGTGTTCGGAATCGGCACACGTTAGCGTGCAAATTCGGCGGTACGAAAACTTATATTGTTTGTGTTACAACAATCGGAAATTTTGAATTCCACAGATGAAGAGTTTGTGCTTGACAGGGTCTGAGACGAAAGTTACGCTACGCGCCATTCGTAAGCTGGGGGGACGGTCCTGGGCCACGTTTTTGAGATTCGAATCGCTCGCGAAGGCTGCTCTTTTCCAGTTCTAGACCCCTCCCAGAATTTCGGGGCCCGAAAATGTCTGACGGGCCTGATTTTGAACGCGTGTGTAGTCTTGTGCGCGTGCCTGGCGATTGTTGCGCTGGCCGCTGCGCCTGCATTTGCAGGGGGTGCGGCGGCGAAAGCGCGCAAAGTAATTATTGATACGGATCCGGGCACGGATGACGCGATCGCGATCCTGCTGGCGCTGAACTCGCCGGAATTGGATGTGCGGGCGTTGACGGTGGCCGCGGGAAATGTGACCGCGGCGCAGGGATTGCAGAACGCGCTGAAGCTGGTTTCGCTGGCGAACCGCTGCGACGTGGCGGTGGCGGGCGGCGCAGAGCATCCGCTGTTTCAGAAGTTGATTACCGCGGAATTCTGGCACGGGAAAAACGGACTGGCGAATGTGGAATTGCCAGAGCCGAAATGCAAAGCGGATTCGCGGTTCGGGCCGGATCTGATCATTCAGATGGTGCACGAGGCGCCGCATGAAATTACACTGGTGCCGATCGGGCCGGAAACGAATATCGCGCTGGCGGTGCTGAAGGATCCTTCGATCGTGCCGCTGGTAAAAGAAGTAATCGTGATGGGCGGTTCGATTTCGGGCGGAAATGTGAACGCGGCGGCCGAGGCGAACATCTATAACGATCCCGAAGCGGCGCAGATCGTTTTTCAGGCGGGCTGGCCGGTGACAATGGCGGGGCTGGACGTCGGGAACGAGACGCTTTTTGGCCGGAAGCATCTGGCGCAACTGGCGAAGACACACGGGCCGCAGAACGATTTCATGGTTTCGGTGCTGGATTTTCTGGTGACGCTGTCCGAGAAATTCGGAGATACGGGATCACCGATGTACGATCCGCTGGCCGTGGGCGAAGCGATTGATTCAACGCTGATGAAAAAGCAAGCGATGCACGTGGACGTGGAAACGCGTGGCGAATTCAGTCGCGGAGAGACGGTGGCGAACCGCCGGAACGAAATCGAGCGAAACGTCCTGCACGGCGACAGATACATTATCGAAGGCGTCGACCAGGTGAAACCAAACGTGAGAGTGTGTATGAGCGTGGACGGCGAGAGATTTATCCAGCTTTTCATTTCACGGATTCAGGGGAAGTAGATTGCGGACTGGGATTCGAGTAGGAATGTCTCAGAAGCGAACTACAAACGGGAGAGCAACGATGAAGATTTGGAAGAGTGTATTCCTGGCCTTGGCGGTGCTGGGATTGCTGGTGACGGCTGCCGGCGTAAACGCGCAGAACCTGGAACGCGGCGCAATCCGCGGCTTTGTATACGACTCCACGCACTCATCGGTGCCGAACGCGAAGGTGACGATTTCCAATCCATCCACCGGTTACAAGCGAGAGGTGAAGACGGACTCGGGCGGGACGTACTCGTTTGATGATTTGCTGCCGGGCGTGTACAAAGTGAGGGCGGAGGCTGAGGGTTTCGCTGCAACCGAGGTCACGGACATCACCGTGCAGATTGGCGCGAGCCTGGACCTCAATGTGACGCTGCCGGTGAAAGGGCAGACGCAGACTGTAACGGTGAGCGCGTCGGCTCTTGGGCCGGTGGACACGACGACTGCGGGAATCAACCAAGTCATCAACGAGAAAGATGTTGAAGACTTGCCGCTTTCAGGCCGCGATTATCGCGACCTCGCTCAATTGAGTTCGTCGGCGCAGATCGTTCCCGGATTGCGGGGCGGCATACGCCTCGGCGGCCAGCAGAGCGACTATCTGGGCATGGTCGTTGACGGCCAAGATACGTTCAACAATTTCTTCGGCGAAATTTTCGGGTCGCTAGAAACGAAGAACTTCACGATTCCACTCGACGCCGTGCAGGAATTTCAAGTTGTGACCAACGGATTCGCTCCCGAGTTCGGGCGCGCGACCGGCGGATTGGTGAACGTGGTGACGAAGTCGGGCACGAACGAAGTACACGGCGAAGCGCACGAATACTATCGCGGCAGCGGCCTAACGGCGCAAGATGCGCTGGGAAATCCGCCGAACATCAGCACACAGAATCAGGTTGGAGGTTCGATCGGCTTCCCGATTCACAAGGATCGCCAGTTCCTGTTTCTTGCGACGGACGTTCAAAAACAGAACGGTCCGCTACTCACGAACTTGTGCAGCGCCGGATCGGTGGCAGACTGCAACACGATGTTGAGCGGCATAACCGGACCGACGTTCGCAAACTGCGTGACGTTGCCGTGCCCTTCGGGCGAGGTTCCTGTGCCGGGGCCGTTGACAGCGGGTTTTCAGCTTCCGGCCTCTTGCGGCACGCCCACAGCAGGGCAAACCTACCTGCAGGCCTGCTTTGGAGTCGCGAGCCTCGCGGGTTTTAACGGGCCGCACACGCAATTTCAGGACCTGTTTACGATCCTCGGGCACTACGACTACCAGTTCAGCCCGGCGAACCACTTCAGCGTTCGAGCCTACGGCACACGGAATCACACCAACGGCTTCACCGGCGGTCTGGGCCAAAATGAAACTCCAGCGGCTTTCGGAGATACGGAGAACTTCCTCAATGAAGGTATCAGCACGGTATTTTCGCTGAACACGGTGCTGGGCCGAAAGGTCAACGAACTGCGTGTCAGCGTATCGGCTGAAAACCGAATCCGGCATGCGGCGGACGGTTTTGAGCAGACCAACCTGATCGGGCCTGGATTGATCGGTGAGCGGTACTACCTGCCGATCAACGGCGAAAACGACAAATTGCAAATCGCGGATAACTTTTCTTACTCATTCGGCAAGCACGACATGAAGTTCGGCGGCGACTCAGACACGTTCGAAGACCGCAAGGATACGTTCGTCGGGTGGTCGACGGGCCAGTATGAATTCAGCCTTTTGGATACCTTCTCCGAGGATTTGTCCGCGTTCCAGGCTGGCACTCCGAACGCGCTGATTCAAGACTTGGGACTTAACAACACGCCTCTCTTCAATGCTGGGACGCTTTATCCAAATTACCTGACGGGCGTCGGGCTTTACTGGCAGGACAAATGGACAATCACGCCGCGAATCACACTAACTTATGGCTTGCGATGGGACGGCACCTGGTACCCGCAGCCGCAGACCGCGTTCCCCGGAACATCAACTTATACAGGGACTGGAGCGGGTTCCAAGGTAATTCCGATTCCGCAGCGGTTTCCGGATGACTTCGGCCAGTGGGGGCCGCGCGTCGGACTCGCATGGAACGTGGGCGGAACAAAAAATCCAACCATTGTTCGCGGTGCATGGGGATACTACTACGCTGTAATACCGACTATCTTCATGCCTACGGGCGGCGGCGGAAAGACCACCGGGTTGTTCTGCTTCTTCGATTCTGCATGCTTGCCAACTCCTGGATTTCCCTATCTTTTCCCAAGTTCGACGCCTTTGGGTATCAATCAGCTGTGCAATACGCCCGATCCGACGAACGGCATCGTTTATGGGTGCCCAGCTCCCAACCTCGTTGATCCTGAGTTCAAGAATCCGCGAGTCTCGAGCTTGACGGGCGGCATCGAGCAAACGTTTGCGGGCAGCTGGACGTTGACCGGAACGTTCGCGTGGGTTAACTCCCAGCACTTGCGAACCGGCGGATACGGATCGGAAGAAGCCTGGCAGCGGAATTTCATATCCTGCGGACATGATGCATTCGGCCGCACTCTGCTCTGCGGCAATACCGACTACGCCGGTGGGGTATTCCAGGGTCAGTCTGCCACGCCGCTGGATCCAACGCTAGGTACTACTACGGACACGACGGCGAGTTACGCGCATGGCAACTACGAATCGTTTGTCGTCAACATCACCAAGCGCTTCTCAAACCGTTACCAGTTGTTCGCAAACTACATCTGGTCGAATAACAAGGATAACGGAGCGAGCGAGCGCGACACGGATACGTATTTCGGACAGCAGGACCCGTTTAACATCAACCTTGATTACGGCCGTAACAGTTTGGACATCCGGTCGCAAATCAAGGGCGGCGGCGTAATTGATCTGCCGTGGGGATTCTTGCTCAGCTCGACGATCATTTACCATACAGGCGTGCCATTCCCGCTCTATGTGGATATTGATATCAACGAAGACGGTGTTGCCAATTCCGGTTATTCGCATAACAACGATCGGCCGAGCGTTCAAACGGGAAGCGGGAAAGCGTACTTGCTTGGCCGGTATCCGTTCGAGCAACCCAGCTTTGCACAATGGGATGCGAGATTGGCAAAGGATATCAAGCTTGGCGAGAAATATAGGGTGCAGCTATCGGGCGACCTCTACAACCTGACCAACCACGCGAATCTATACTCGAACCCGGACACGAACGGCACAATTCAGTATTCGACGGCTGGAAATTGCGTGCCGAATACGCCGGCTCCGACGCCTGGTTTCACGGGCAGTGTTTCCGGCGCGGTCGGCTGGAGTTGCAGCCCGCTAACCTCGTTGTCGCTCCCGTATCTCCAAAGCATTTCCCCGACGGGCTCGGCATACCGCGCGATCACGCAAGTGGCGCCGGGCAGCACGCCGTTCGCGTTCCAGGCGGGGGTCAAGTTCATCTTCTAATGACCTTCGAGGCTAATGGACGCAGGCGGTTTCTTCAGGGACTTGGAAGTTCTATGATGTTGGCGGCGGCCGGAGGCGAAGGTCTCCGGCGCGCCGCAGCGTCGTCTTCGTTTTCGGCGTCAGCTTCTGCTTCTGCATCAGCTTCACCGGAAAGCACACCAGTGCGCTGGCCTAAACCCATCGGCAGCCCCGTACTCGACAGCCTTCGGCCGGTCATCGAGCATTCGCGCGACGTGCGAACGGATGTGGATAAGATTGTCGAAGTGGCGGGCTGGATGGCGTATGAAGAATTGCCGATGCCGGATTACGCTGAACCGCTGGACATTGGCAGCGATCCCTCCAAGCAAATCGATTTCATCATGGTGACGGATGCGATCGATACGGCATTTACCGATTTTTCGAACCATGTGAAGTTCCAGGTGGACTACATGGGGCAACACTGGTCGGATTCCGAGGCCGAGTTTGCCTGCCTGCGGCGAGCGATGGAAGAAGGGATTCCCATCCTCGACGGAAAATTCCTCGCGAAGATCAGCCGGGACGAGTTGAACAGGATTTTTGCGGGCAACATCGAGATGCCGATGCTCGATGAAAAGCTGGCGGTGCTCCATGAAGTGGGAGGCGTGCTGGCGGCGAAGTACGAGGGGAGTTTTTCCAATTTCGTGCATTCCTGCTCGCCGAAGCTCTACGACAACGGCAACGGGCTGATTGACCGGATGGTGAAGGAATTTCCGCGATTCAACGACGTGAGCATGTACGACGGGCACGAGATCAAGTTTTATAAGCTGGCGCAGCTGGGCCTCTGGATGCTCTACCGGCAGATACGAAAAGGCGGATTCCGGCTGGAAGATCCGGAAAAGATGACGGCGTTTGCGGATTATATTGTGCCGGCGGCACTGCGGATTCTCGGAATTTTGAAGTATTCACCGGCGCTCGAGCATACGATCAATACGTACCAACTGATTCCGCGCGACAGCACACAGGAAATCGAGATTCGCGCGCATTTACTTTACGCGACCGCCCTGCTGCGCGAGGAAGTGAACAAGATTCGTCCGCCTGAGTTGCAGATTATTATTCCTCAGATTGATGCCAGGCTCTGGCTGCCGTATCACACGACCTTCTGGCCGCACCATTTGACGCGAACGATTATGTATTGAGTTTGACCGAATATCGGAATCCCCTTCCGAAAGGCCTTTCAGATGAAAATGAAAATGGCTCGCAGGATTGTTTCGTCCGCGAAGTGCGCGACGTTGTGCGCCTTGGCGGGCGCTGTGTTTTTTGCGGCGCTGTTCGCGGCGCTCTTCGCGCCGTCTGCCGCGACGCAGACGAAGCGCAAGGTGATAATTGATCAGGACTGCGCTGGGCCCGGCGGGACGGATATGCAGGCGGTGCTGACGATATTGAATTCGCCGGAGACGGATGTTCTCGGCGTTACGGTGCTTACCGGCGATGCTTGGCGCGATGAAGAAGTGCTGCACGCGCTGCGGCTGCTGGAGATCGTCGGCAGGACGGATGTTCCGGTGGTTCCGGGCGCGGTGTTTCCTCTTGTGAATACGAAAGAGGAGATGGCGCGCTGGGAAAATATCTACGGGAAAATTATTTATCAGGGCGCGTGGAATTGGGGCAAGCCGGTCCACGGGCCGTATGAGATTCCACCGATGCCGGAAGGCAAGCCTACGACTAAGGCAATTGATGAAGATGCGGCGCATTTTTTGATTCGGATGGTGCGGAAGTATCCGCACGAGGTGACGATTTATGCGGCGGGGCCGATGACCAATCTGGCGCTGGCGATAAGTCTCGACCCGGAATTTGCGTCGCTGACGAAAGAGCTGATTGTTATGGGCGGAGGGATCGCGCCGGAGACGAACGATCCGGAATTTGTGGTGACGCCGCGTCGGGAATTTAATTTCTGGATTGATGCCGAGGCGACGAAGAGCGTGTTGCGAGCGCGGTGGCCGCGGATTGTGGTCACTACCGTGGATATTTCGGTGAAGACGAAGATGAGCAAGGAGATGATCGCGCAGATCGCGTCGGGAACTTCGCCATCGGCGAAATACATCGCGAAGTATGCCGAGGAAGGCTATCTGTGGGATGAGTTGGCGGCTGCGGCTTGGCTTGATCCGACGATGATTACGAAATCGGAGAAATTGTATATGGATGTTTCGATTGATCATGGGGCGTCGTATGGCGACACGCTAGTGTGGGTACCGGGGCAGCAGCCGGGGCTTGGCGAGCAGTTGGTAGAGGTGCAGGAGGATTTGGATCTCGCGAAATTTTATCGAGAATTTGTGGGGCTGATGAAGGCGGAGTCGCCGGGAGCGAATGCGGCGGCGGGCGCGGGTGCTGATGTGGGTGTGAGCGTTGGCGCGGACGCCCGTGTCGGTGCCGGTGCCGGTGCAAGAAATTCTACGGAGGCTCAGGGCGACGGGGCGGCCGCCGTCGAGAGTGACGCGAGGGCGCGGCGGTAGTCAGCGTCGTCCGGAGCGAGCTCGACGGCTTTTTTGTAGGCGGCTTTGGCGCGTTCGGGATCATTTTTCTGCTGGTAGATGGCGCCGATTTCGAAATAGGCGTCAGATTCTTTGGGATTGACGAGAGTGGCGCTCTGGAAATTGGAGAGCGCTTCGTCGAGTTTGCCCTGTTTCTCGAAGATTCTGCCCTGGACGTAGAGGAAATCTGGCTGGTAGGGCGAGAGTTCGAGCGCGCGGGTGATTGCATCGTTCGCTTTGTCGATATCGCCGGCGGAATAGTAGAGCTTGGCGAGTTGCGAGTAGGCGGCGTCGTAATCGGGGTATTTTTCGAGCGCTTGCTGGAGAAGAGCGAGAGCGCCGAGGAAATCGTTTTGCAAAGCGCGGTCGTTGGCTTGATGGACTAGATGCAGCGCTTGATTTTGATTTTCTTTCGACTCGCGAAGCGTCTTCGAGGCCGATTCGAATGCGGCGGCAGTTTTTTCGGCTTCGTCCGTATTGCCCGCGCAGCGATAGGCGCGCGCGAGGATAAAGAGAGTTTCGGAATCGCTGGGCTGGGCATCGGCGACGGGCTTCAAGGCATCGGCGGCGCGAGAGCACAGAGCCGGGGCGTCTGCTGGGTTGGCGCTTTCTGAAACGCGCAGCAGAATTTTGCCCAGCAGCGTGCGGCCTGGGAGATTTTGGGGCTCGAGCGCGAGCACTTTTTCGGCTTCGGGCAGGGCGCGGTCGTCCTGATTGCGGTCGTCGAATATTTGTGCGCGCAAGAAATGCGCGAGGGCGTCGTTGGGATCGCGGGCAAGCGATTTCGAAAGTTGCGCGAGAGCGGCGGCAGAATCGCCTTTTGATTTGTAGGCTAGCGCGAGACGGTCGCGAGTTTCGTTGTTCGCGGGATCAAGCGCGAGCGCGGCTGAAAGATGCTTGATCGCTGCCTCGTAGGTTTGCAGCTCGATATCGAGATCGCCAAGGACGGCAAGCGGCGCGGCGGCTTTCGGGTGCTCGCGGGCAGAGCGTTCGAGAAGGCGGCGGGCTGCGTCGTTGTTGTGAACGGCACGATACGCCTCGGCGAGATCGATTTCGGCGGTGCTATTGCGCGGCGAGATTCCGAGGGCGGCTTCGTAGCTGGCGATCGCGTCAGTGGGGCGGCCGGCTTTGGCGAGCGCGAGGCCGAGCGCGATGCGCAAATTAGCATCGTGCGGGGCTAAAGCTATCGCCTTTTGGTACGCGTCGGCTGCCTCGTCCCACCGGCCATGCGCGAATTCAGATTGAGCTTGATCTGCCAAGGGGCGCGCATTCTCGGGAAGTTGCGGCGCGACGCAGAAAGATGCGGCGGGAAACAGGAAAAACAACAATGCGACGAAAATTTGTGTACAAACAATACGGCACGCACAATTGCGAAGAAAAGCCGCAAGATCCAGCCGATGGTGCAATGACATCCGCGAATTATAACATCCGATATTGCTTCGCTATTTTTCGCGGAGATCGATATCGTCCGGATGACCGGGGGGTTTCTCTTGACTCCGACTTTGCCGGGAATTATAAGCAGCGCCTGCCGGAAATGACTTCGAACGAGCATTCGAACGGCCGTCTCAATGCGTCTCAACGCGAAGAGATGCGCACAAATCCAAGGGGGTATTTCCATCCGTGGGCTTGAAAACCGGTTTGAAAATAATTTCCACAATCGCTCTTGGCCTGATTTTCGTCTTCCCTGCGGGCGCGCAGAATAAAAGAAAAGTGATTCTCGATCAGGACGCGCGCGGGCCGGCGACGACGGACCAGCAGTCCATGTTGATGTTCATTCAGTCACCGGAAGTAGAGACGCTCGGGATTACCGTGGTGAGCGGCGACATGTGGCGCGATGAAGAAGTGGCGCACACTCTGCGCATGCTGGAGATTGTCGGGCGGACGGATATTCCAGTGCTGCCGGGCGCGGTGTATCCGCTGATCAATCGGATGGACTTTATCGAGCGCTGGGAGAAATTGTACGGCACCGTCCATTATCAGGGCGCTTGGAACGGGCATCGGCCGGGAATGAATCTCGGCGAAGGATTGCGCGGCAGATGGCACGAGCCGTTCGTCGTGCCAGACATCCCCGAGGGAAATCCTACGGCGAAAGCATCCGAAGAAGATGCGGCGCATTTTATTATTCGCATGGTGCACAAATATCCGCATGAAGTGACGATTTATGCGGGCGGGCCGTTGACGAACATTGCTCAAGCGATCAGTCTCGATCCGAAAGTTCCCGATCTCGCGCAGGAGCTTGTGATTATGGGCGGCAGTGTCGCGCCCGTCGTGCCGATCGAGTGGAGAACGGAAAATCGGCGCGAATTTAATTTCTGGTGGGATCCCGAAGCGGTGCACATCACTCTAACGTCGCCGTGGCACAAAATCACGATCACCACGGTGGATATTTCGATCAAGACGCGAATGACGAAGGCGCTGATCGCCGAGTTGGCAAAATCGCCGAGCGCGGCATCGCAGTATGTGGCGAAATATGCCGATGAGGAATATATGTGGGACGAACTCGCGGCGGCGGGCTGGCTCGATCCGAGCGTTATCACCAAGGAAGACCAGCTCTACATGGACATTAACATCGATCATGGCGCGGGATACGGCAACGTGATTGTGTGGACTAAGGACTTGCATCCGGGACTCGGCGAACAGCTGGTGCATTTGCCTGCGGAGCTCAATCGCGAAAAATTCGAGAAAATGTTTATTGAGCTGATGGCGCAGCCTACACCCGGCGCGCATCCCGCGGGCAATTCAAAATAAGGGTCTAAATGAGAACCCGAGCGACGGGCGAACTGAGGGGCTAATGGCGCAGAACCGGAATGTTGACGTGGTGGGAATCGGAAGCTGCACGGTGGATTATTTCGCGATTGTGCCGCGGTTGCTCGGGCCGGAAGAAAAAATCAACGCCGAGCGACTCGAAGTTCACGCAGGCGGCGTGACGGCGAACAACTTGACACAAGTAGCGCGACTCGGCGCGTCGGCAGGCTGGCTCGGATTAATTGGCGATGACGACAACGGCCGAATTATTCAGGAAGCGTTCCGAGCAGACAACATGGACCTCGGCGGAATTGAAATTGTAAAGGGTGAGCGATCATCGCTGACGTGGATTCCGGTGGATGCGGCTGGCGAACGGTGCATTTACATGTTTCCGAACGTAACCGGCAAGATCACGGCGTATCAAGTGAACGGGCGCTTCGCGCCGCACATTCAGAAAGCAAAGCATTTTCACACCGAAGCCTCTCAGCTTCCGATCGTGCCCGTCCGCGAGGCGATGAAGGTGGCGAAGGCGGCTGGTGTGCGCGTTGTTTTCGATCTCGATGTCGCCCCGAGCTTTTTCGCGCAGTCAAACTTAGGATCGGAGCAAGAATTGTCCGCGGCGTTGCAACTCGTGGACGTCTTGAAACCCTGCAAGGCTGCGGCGCGCGAACTGACAGGCGCAAGTGACTTCGAACGTATGGCAACCGGTCTCCTGAAACTCGGGCCGAAACTTGTGGCGATCACCATGGGCGGGGAGGGTTGCTTAATCGCATCGGCGGATAAAATGGTGCATGTTCCGGCGTTCCGGCCGAATGTGGTGGACACCACCGGCGCGGGCGACGCTTTCATGGGTGGGCTTTCGTATGCCCTACTTCAGGGATGGGATCACGCGCGCGCGGGACTGTTTGCGAACGCATGCGCGGCACTCGTCTGCACAAAAGTTGGCGCGCGCGCGATGGCGAAGCACGACGAAGTTCTTGCATTTATTAAGGCGAAAAGCCCGGCGGGAGCTCCGGCGTTTTAGAGGCGGCTTCCGAAAAAGCAGCAAGCACGATTCCGCAGGCAATCGAATCGAGAGGACGGGACGATGTATACACCGCCAAATTTTACGATCGCGCTGGTGATGATGGTCGCGACTGCCTTTTGCTGGGGCTCGTGGGCCAACACATACAAGGGCGTCAAGAATTTCCGCTTTGAACTTTTCTACTGGGATTACGCGATCGGCATTTTCGTAATTTCGCTCATCCTTGCGCTGACGATGGGTAACACAAGTACGGATGCATCGAATTTCTGGACGAATTTTCATGCCGCCGATAATTCGAACATCGGCTACGCGATGATAGCCGGCGCAATATTCAATTTGGCGAACCTGCTGCTTGTCGCGGGAATTGATATCGCGGGACTTTCGATCGCGTTTCCGGTATCGATCGGAATCGCGCTAGTGGTCGGAGTGGCGCTCACGTATCTTCGCGAGCCAAAGGGCAGCGCTGTGATGTTGGGCGCCGGAGTGCTGTGCGCGATTGTGGCTGTCATTATGGATGGGAAGGCTTATGGGCAGCTTCGTGTCGCGAATCGCGGGATTTCACGGAAGAGTATTTCGATTTGCATCGTTTCCGGCGTGCTGATGGGGTTGTGGTCGCCGATTTCGACGCATGCGATGCGCACGGGGAACAGCCTCGGACCTTACAGCCTCGCCGTGTTTTTCACGCTCGGGGCACTGCTCTCGTGCTTCATCTGGAATATCTATTTTATGAAGTATCCGCTGGTCGGCGAGCCGGTAGCGTTCAGCGGATATTTCAAAGCGCCGGCGAGCGCGCATTTTCTTGGACTGCTGGGGGGATTCATTTGGGGCGTCGGCACGGTGTTCAGCCTGGTGGCGGGAAATTCGATTGGCTTCGCGATTGCATATGCCATCGGGCAATCCGCGCCGATGGTGGCTGCGCTCTGGGGCGTGCTGGTGTGGAAGGAATTTGCGGGTGCGAACAAGACAGCACGCGCGTATTTGGCGCTGATGTTTGCGTTTTATGCGATCGCGATTTTGCTTGTGGCGCGGGCACATACCTCCGGATAGAACGGGCCCTCAGTAGTGGATTCATATTATTGACTCACTCCCAACACCGGGAGAGACTCACGCGGGATAAATATCTTCAGATTGGCTTGTGTTGACTCGTTTTTGTGTGCCGGTGTGTTTGACCTGAAATGAATCGACTCCGCATTTTTCTGCTGTTTTCCCTCTTTCTCAGTGCCGCATATCTCTTTTCATGGCCAACGGCGACGATCATTTATGAAGGTGCGGTCGTTTTCCACCTGGCTGCTGGCGTTCTTTTTGGGTTTGTGGCGCTGCCATTTATTTTGAGGAAAATCTCGGGCGGGACGGCGTCCGAACGAATCGCTTGGTTGCTGCTGCTTGCGGGAACGGCGCTTGGAATTGTCCTGATATTTACGGGCGCGCCGCGCAGCATGAAATGGCTGCTCTATTTTCACATCGGTGCATGCATCGCGGGCGGCGCGGTGCTGGCGGCGGCGTGGTCGGGCAAGCGCGGATGGTTGGCAGCATCTGCCACAGCTGCGGCGGCGCGTTATGCGCTGACTATTTTGCTGGCTGCGGGAATTGCGGGAGGCGCGTGGTGCCTGCGTACGGTGCCGTGGGAGCGGGCGAATCGCATCGAGAATCCGAAGATCTCTCCCGCCAGCATGGACGACGAGGGCGACGGGCCGAGTGGGCCATTCTTTCCCAGTTCGGCGCAGACTCCCGGGCAGAAGAAAATCGCCAAAGAATATTTTATGGAATCGCAGACGTGCGAGCGCTGTCATCAGGATATTTACAAGCAGTGGAAAAGCTCGGCGCATCATTTTTCATCGTTCAATAATCAGTGGTATCGGAAGAGCATCGAGTACATGCAGGACGTGCGCGGAATTCAGGCGTCGAAATGGTGCGCGGGGTGCCACGATCCGGCGCTGCTCTTCAGCGGCGAATTCGACCGGCCGATACGCGAAGTGGAGATGACGCCCGAAGGACAGGCCGGACTCGGCTGCATGATGTGCCATTCAATTACGAATGTACGAAGCACGATGGGCCAGGGGAATTATTTGGTCGAAGTGCCGGCGCTGCACGATCTCGCTACGAGCAATAATCCTGTCGTGCGCCGGCTGCACGATTTTCTCGTCGAGCTGAATCCGGAACCGCACCGGCGCACATTTTTGAAGCCATTTATGCGCAATGACACGCCGGATTTTTGTTCGGTGTGCCACAAAGTGCATCTCGATCAGCCGGTGAATCACTACCGGTGGATTCGCGGATTCAACGATTACGACAACTGGCAGGCGAGCGGCGTTTCCGGATTTGGTGCGCGCTCCTTCTATTATCCGCCTAAGCCGCAGACCTGCGCGGATTGCCACATGCCCATGGCTCCGGGGAAAGATACGGCGGCGGGACCGAAGTCAGTTCATATGCACAGCTTTTTCGCGGCGAATACGGCGGTGCCTTTTGCCAATCACGATGAAACGCAACTGGAAGGCACTGAGAAATTCT
Organism: Candidatus Acidiferrales bacterium; assembly: GCA_036513895.1. Taxonomy (GTDB): domain Bacteria; phylum Acidobacteriota; class Terriglobia; order Acidiferrales; family UBA7541; genus Palsa-147. Next base: position 39,926 of record DATBYF010000123.1, read on the forward strand.
TGAAGTCGAAAGCGCTCAGCGTGGATATTTTCGCGATTGCACACGAAAACGGCGGCGTGCTGCCGCGCGCGGCTGCCGAGTCAACGATGGAGCCGGGACTCTCGACCACATTTGCGGTCGGAGAGGAAGCCGACACGGAGCCGCCATCCGGAAACGATGCGCTTGTTGAAGATGCCGCTGCTGGGCGAGGCGTTGCGATTACTGCGCCGCTCAATCGTGTGAGCGCGGAAGTTCGCCGGGGCGATACGGAACGCGTGGACGTCGTGGTGCGGACACGGCTTGTGGGACATTTTTTTCCCGGCGGGACAGTGGATGCTTTCGATTGCTGGCTGGAACTTTCTGCGAAGGATGAAAATGGCAAAGTGATTTTTTGGAGCGGGCTTACTCAGGATGGGGGCCGCGGGCCAGTCGAGCCGGGCGCGCATTTCTACCATTCCGTGCTGATTGACGAGCATGGTCACCCAATCAACAAGCGCAACGCGTGGGCCGCGCGGGCGACTGTGTACGTGCATCTCATTCCACCTGGGGCGGCGGACACAGTTCATTACCGGCTAAAAATTCCGGCAGACGCGGGATCGCGGATTGAACTGCGCGCGAAATTGAACTATCGCAAATTTTCGTGGATCAACACGCAGTTTTCGTTTGGAGGTGTACGCGATCCGAACGAAGCGAATCCGGCGGTAACGTCGGATTTCGACGACGGGCATTGGATTTATAACGGCGATACGTCTGGCGTCTCGGGAGAAATCAAGGCGATTCCGAATCCGCCTATCGTAACGATCGCGGAAGATAAGGTTGAGCTTCGCGTGCTGGCTGCGAGTGCGCCCGAGCCAGCGATGCAACTTCATCTCGATGCGTCAGACTGGACGCGCTGGAACGATTACGGCATCGGATTACTGTTGCAAGGCGATCTAAAGGGCGCGGTGAATGCGTTTCAGAAAATCACGCAGGTGGCGCCCCAGAATCCGGATGGCTGGGTGAACATCGCGCGGGCGCGATTTCAGGAGGGAAATTTGACTGCGGCGAAAGCCGCGGATGATAAGGCCCTAGCCATCGCGCCGTCACTGGCGCGGGCGAATTTCTTCTACGCGAGGATCTTGCGGAATCAGGGCAAGTACGACGAAGCCGCTGGGCATTTGCGGATTGTGCTGGCGCAATATCCGCGCGACCGCGTGGTGCACGACGAGATGGGGCGAATTTTATTTCTCCAGCGGCGTTATGCGGATGCAATTCACGAATTCGAAGCGACGCTTTCGATTGATCCGGAGGACCTCGAGGCCAATTACAACTTAATGTTGTGCCATACGGGGATTGGAGAGACAGATCGAGCGGCGGAATTTCAGAAGCGCTACATGCGATTCAAGGCGGATGAATCGTCGCAGACGCTTACGGGCCCATATTTGCGCGCGCATCCGGAGGACAATAACGAACGGCAGGCGATTCACGAGCATGTGTCCGTTTCGGCTGAGATGCTGCGAGCTGCCCAGGCTTTGGCTGGCGCTCCGGTTCACGGGGGTTCGGATTGACATTTAGATTGACTCGGGACTTCCGCGTGCCGGCATGCTTATTGCTTCTCATTCTCGTCATTCCCGCTGTCGCATACACTGCACGATCTCAATCGAGCGGCAAAGCTCCCACGGCGTCGCCGATTCACTTTGAAGACATCACTCGCGCCGCGGGAATTCATTTCACTCACAACAACGGCGCCTACGGAAAGAAATTTCTGCCGGAGGCGATGGGGTCCGGCGTCGCGTTTCTCGATTACGACAACGACGGCTGGCAGGACATTTTGTTCGTAAACGGCGCAGATTGGCCCGACCATCACAATCACGCGTCGCATCCCACCCTTTACCATAACAATCACGACGGAACTTTTACCGACGTGACGGCAAAGGCGGGGCTTGCGGTAGAGATGTTTGGAATGGGCGTGGCGATCGGCGATTACAACAACGATGGCTGCGACGATATTTTGATCACCGCTCTCGGGCAGAATCATCTCTTTCGAAACAACTGCAACGGCACTTTTACCGACGTGACGAAACAAGCGGGACTCTGGGGGCCGAACGATTTCAGCACGAGCGCGGCGTGGGTGGACTACGACCGCGACGGCAAACTCGATCTGGTCGTGGCGAACTACGTGCAGTGGTCGGAGCCGAACGACATTTACTGCACGATTGACGGCAAAACGAAATCCTATTGCACCCCGGAAGCTTACAAAGGCGCTTCCGTGCGGCTCTGGCACAATCGCGGAGACGGAACTTTCGAGGACGTAGCGAAAAAAGCGGGGCTCGGCGATGCGACTTCGAAGACGCTGGGCGTTGCGATACTTGACGCGAATCAAGACGGCTGGCCGGACATTGCGTTCAGCAACGACACGCAGCCGAACAAGCTTTACATCAACAATGGCAACGGAACTTTTACGGAGAAGGGTGTCGCGTCGGGCATCGGATTTAATGAAGATGGCGTGGCGCGGGCGGGCATGGGCATCGATGCGGCGGACTACGATCACATCGGATATCCGAGTTTGCTGATTACGAACTTTTCGAATCAGATGGCCGCGCTTTATCACAATGAGCGAAACGGCTTGTTTGTGGATGAAGCTGCGCCGACCGGAATTGGGCGCGCTAGCCTGCTGACGCTTGGCTTCGGCTGCTTCTTCTTCGATTATGATCTCGACGGCTGGCTCGACATTTTTCTCAACAATGGGCACATCGAGGATGGCGTCGAGCGGATTCAGAACCGTGTGCGTTACGCCGAGCCGCCGCATTTGTTTCGCAATATGGGCAATGGGAAGTTTGAGGAAGTGACGGCTGCGATGGGCGCGCGATTCGCATCGCCGCGTGTGGCGCGTGGAGCCGCGTACGGCGACATTGATAACGATGGCGCGCCGGACATCGCGATCTCGACGAACGGCGGCGCGGCATTTCTCTTCCATAACGTGGGCGCGACGAATCACCGGCTGCGCATCAAGCTTGTGGGAACGAGTTCGAACCGCGACGGAATCGGCGCGGTTGTGAAGCTGGCTGCCGGATCCGACACGCAAACCGAAATGCTTCGAAGCGGATCGAGCTATCTTTCTTCGAGCGAGCTTGTGCTAACCTTTGGCCTCGGCGCGCACGAGCAAGCGGACACAATTGAAGTGCGCTGGCCGAGCGGCAAGAGCGACCGACTGAACAATGTGCACGCCGATCAGATCATCACCGTCAAAGAAGGCGCTGGCCAATCCGCGGCGCAACCCCTGCGAAGGAAATAGGAATGCTCAATAGAAAGCGGCGGTTGTGGCTGGCGCTTGCGGCAGGCGCGGCGGGATTGTTTGCGTCGCCGTGGCTCTTGCCGCGAGGCATTTCGGCGGGAGCGGCGCAATCTTCTGCCAGCACCAGCACGAAAACTCTGAACGCGTTGCGGCTGAATAATCTCGGCATCGCTTATATGGACCAGCAGCGCCCACAGGATGCGCTGAAGTGCTTTGAGGAAGCCTCTGCCGCTGATCCGAAGAATTATGTGCCGCGATTGAATCAGGGCATCGCACTTCTGAATATGCAGCGCTCGGACGATGCGCGCGCGATTTTGACGGAGACGGCGAAATCGCAACCGGGCGACGCTCACACTTGGTACAACCTCGGACTTTTGGAGAAATCGGTTGGAAATGCTGAAGCGGCGCTGGCGGATTTTGAAAAGGTCGCGGCGATTGATCCGGGCGACGCTGATACGCACTATTTTATCGGGCTGTTAAATTCCCAACTCCATGATTATGCGAAATCTATTGCCGAATTTAAAAAGGCGATTGAGATTAATCCGTTTCATTTGTCGGCTGAATTCGGAATGGCGCAGGCTTATCAGCGTAGTGGCGACACGGCGAACGCGAAAATTCATTTGGAGCGCTTCCAGCGGCTCAACGCCAGCAAGCTGGGTGCACCGATGAGTTTGATTTATGGCGAGCAA
>DATBYF010000124.1:0-4746 GCA_036513895.1 Candidatus Acidiferrales bacterium
AATCTGCGAACCTTGATAGACGCGCTCAAATCCGCTTTCAGAATCTGAGACCGTTTCGATCGGAGCGATCCAATATTCGTGTGCGCTCGGAGCCGAGAGCGTGGCCGCTATATTTTGGTATTCGTCAACGATTCGCATTTCCGAGGCTGGAATAGCGGCACTCCATCGGAGGGGATGGTTTTGGTTACGCGCTTCGATGAAGCGATCCGGAACATCGGGAGCGAGAAAATTGAGCACTATTTCGATTCCGACCTGAGCTTTCACTGTTGCTACCGATGATAGCTCGACGTCGCAAACGACTTCGAAACTATCGACGGATGAGGTAAACTTGAGAGTCTTGGCGATGTGCCAGCCGTGCTCGTTTTCAAAATGTAGCGTGGCTCCGGTATCATCCACGTTCCCGACCGCATAGGTTCCGCCCGCAATTCCCGCATCCTCGTCGAGATGCAATCGCTCGTAATCCGCAAAATGCTTCCCGGCGGAGAAGAGAAGAACACGAAAACAATTTCGCCTGAAGCGATCGTAGCGAAGCAAGTGCTCGAGGCCGGATTCCTTCACTTGTGGCTGATCATGAATTGACGCGGCCGCTTGTGTGCCGCGTGCAGAATTATCTGCAAGGCGCGCGTGGTAGACCTCTACTCGCCGCGCGATTGAGTTGATAAGCGCGGCATTCGAGGGGCGGAAATCGATCGCCGGAATCGTGGCGCCATCAGCGGGATCGGCGAGCGCAGCGTAAGTTTCGGAAGTGAAGTAGATTTCCTCGCGGCCGTCGGAATCAAAGTCGAAGCGTTTGACCTCCGACCACGATGTTTCGCGGCGCATCAGGCGATCGGCAATGGATTCGGCCTCAACTAACGACCGCCAGAGCGCGGTCCGCAGGTGTGGCGAATATAGTCCCCCAAAAATGCCGTGCCAGTAGGCATCGTTGCATTGGGAGCGTAGCAAGAGTGTCTCAGCATCCGCTCTTGCAGAACGAAATGAATTCCCCCGCCGCCTGCCAAGCGCGAGCCTGCGAATCTTGGAGGACACGTGCAGCATTTTCGCGTGCAGCAGATTCGCCTCGGAATACTTGGCCATAAAGCTGCGCCAAATCCCACCGCGAAGAAAAACCTGGACGTCTTCACGGGAAGAAAATTCCTTTTCGATAGCCTCAAAGCGCACGCGCGCTTTGGTTGGCAGCGCCCATTGCATCATTTCGTTGTAGGAGGCGGTTGGAAGTTCGGCCCGTCCGAGCGGCGGGCCAGATCGCACTGCATCACCGGGAGCTGACGTCTCGAGCCACTCAGAATTCGCTTCGAGCGCGGCGAAAAATCGCTCGAGCCAGCCCTCCTTGAAACAGTATTGATAGCTGTTGGGCCAAACGCCGAATTTCTCGCAGTCGTCGCCCATCGCCGCGAACCCTCCAGGGTGTTCCGCTGCCGCCTGCCGCAAGAACGTGATGGTTTCGTCAGGTTCTCGATACGGAATGAGATAGCGAAGAATTTTCAGCCCGGGAATTATTCTGACGCAACTACCAAGTTCTTCGGCGATATAGGCGCCGCGAAGTTGGGCGGCTTCGAATCCTGCGCCAAGAAATTGATTGTCGTCCACAAGCGAGTATTCGATCCCCGCCGCACGCAGACTCGCGGGTAGCTGCGGCTCCCACACCCGTTCTGTCAGCCAGGCCCCTCGAGGGCGCTGGTGAAAGTGCTTTTCCAGATAATCGCTCAACCGATCGATCTGCTCGCGGCGGTCTTCGGGCGGAATCGAAATCAATATCGGCTCGTAAAAACCGCCTCCAACCATTTCAACCTGTTTGCGCTCTTCGAGCCGCCTCAGAAGATCGAAATACTCAGGGTGGGCTTTTTCGATCCACTCGAGGAGGCAGCCTGACATATGCAATCCGAAGCGAATCTGCGGATGCTTATCGAGCAATTCAACGAACGGAAGATAGCAATGAGAATATGCGTGCTCGATTACATCGTCGAAATTGCCGACAGGTTGATGAGCGTGAATGAGGAGAACGAGTTGAAATTTCCGAGATTTCTGCACTGACCGACCCCGCTACTCATTCAGAATACCTTGACTGCACTGCATTGTCCTGAGATTCGATGCGTGAAAAATATGCGCGGTTTCTACACTAAATTTGCATGGTAACTACTTATTTATGCGGAACGATGCAAAGGTAAACGGCGCTGCCTCCTCCGGACTGCGTAATCCTCTCGGAGAGTTTCTGTAGCGCACTCTCGATCACGCTGGCCGTAGCACTGCTGGGCGCGTAAATCACCGCGAGAAGATTGTGCGCGGCTTCGGTCACCATCGATCGCGTCGAATCGCTAATCGGGCTGCCGAACGCGCCGTTCTGATCCGCTAACACGGGACGGCCGGCGAGATGCCACGTCTGTTTGCCGATGCCTTCATAGCTTTCGCTGGTTTGACCTTCGCGGAAGACGACGGGCGGCGAGATCAAGTCGCGGTCATATATTCCGTAGGACCAGCCCGCCTCGAGCGAGCCGAGATTTCCTGCGTCCACAACATTTGAAATTCGATACAGGCCCTTTCCCTGCGCGATGCGGCGGAGGAGGGCTTCGGACGATGGACGGTAGCGGGCTGGGTCGATGCCCCAGGCGCGAAACATCGCTCGAACGGCGCGCACGGAATCGCGCTCGGAAACTTGCTCAATGGTTACGTTCCGATTGATTTCCTCGCAAAGGCGTAGAATTTCGTCTGACAGCGCTGCCGCGGACGGAACCACACTCACACCGTCCATTTCGAGAATGCCCAGATTTACTCCTTCGAGTTCGACAACGACTTCGATTGGCATTGGAGTCTATGTCCTCGATGCGGCAGTGCTGCGACTCACTTCAACCGAATTCTACATGGAGCCTTTGGCCTCCAAGAAAAATTTCAGCAAGTTTGACACTCCGGAAATCGTGTGAAATCCTAGCGAATCAAAAACACAGCCGGATTCACCAGTAATTTTGAGAATTCAGTCGAAAGGATCATTCCCGTGGCGGCCGATCGAGAAGCAGTTATGGAAGCCCTCCGCAGATGCTACGACCCCGAAATTCCGGTAAACATCGTTGATCTCGGTCTCATCTACGACGTGACTTCGGATGATTCCGGACAGGTCGTCGTAAAAATGACACTGACATCGCAAGGATGCCCCGCGGCACTTTCGATCCCGGAACAGGTGAAGGCGGAGGTCGGAAAGTTGGGCGGCGTCAGCGGAGTTCGAGTGGATCTCGTATGGGAACCGCCGTGGAATCCAAGCATGATCAGTGCAGCTGCAAAACAGCAGCTGGGACTCGACGTTTAGCGCGTGCAGAGAAGCAAAAGCGGCGAGTCAGACGACTCGCCGCGAGGTCCATGGCACAGGCGGCGCTGTTCAAGCGCCTGACGGAACTCAAATTTTAAGCCTGCTTGTTCTTGTACCAATCGGAGTTGATCGGAGTAAAGCTGTTCCACTTCTCGGGCAAGTCTTCCAACGCGAAAATCGCGGTTACGGGGCAAACCGGAACACAGGCACCGCAATCGATGCATTCATCGGGATGAATATACAGCATTTTCTCATTCGCAAAATCGGGCTCATCTTTGCGCGGATGGATGCAGTCAACCGGACACACGTCTACGCAAGCGGTGTCCTTTGTACCGATACACGGTTCGGCGATTACATATGCCATAAGGGCGTCTCCTCGACGGTAACCAGGTAAATGCCATCAAAACTAGAAGGAATGCTCACAAATTTTTATACCATCAATCCGCAAGTGGCACAAGGCACGCGGCGCTGATTGCGTTCTCGGGGATTTGAAGCGGATTCGTTGAAGCAGATTCGTTGAAGCGAATTCCCGGAAGCGGATAGAATGCATGGCGTGATTCTACAGTTAAGAATCGACGTAGCGTAGCCGCTTGAATTGCCGTCATTTCCAGGGGGAACCAATGCTAGGCATGCGGGGGAACCGGCTGACATGGCTCGGTCACGCTGCGTTCCGGATTGTTACACCTTCAGGAAAAGTACTCTTAATCGACCCGTTCCTCTCCTCGAATCCCACCTGCCCGAGAGAACTGAAGAAGCCGGATCGAGTTGATGTGATTTTCATTACCCATGGCCACTCTGACCACCTCGGAGATTCGTTGGCTCTCGCCAAGAAATTCAAGCCCCAGATCGTCGCCATGCCGGAGTTGTGCGGATGGCTGGCGGCGGAAGGCGCCGAAAAAGCCAGAGGCCAAGGAATGAACAAAGGCGGGACGGTTAAAGTGGGCGACGTGGAAGCCACAATGGTGCACGCGATCCACTCAAGCGGAATTGAGGAGGGCGGAAAAATGGCCTACGGAGGCGAAGCGGCCGGATTCGTGATTCGCTTGCCCGGCGGGATGACGATTTATCATGCAGGCGACACGGCTGTGTTCGGCGACATGAAGATCATCGGTGACCTCTATTCACCGGATCTAGCTCTTTTGCCGATTGGAGATCATTACACGATGAGCCCGCGGGAGGCGGCGCTGGCTATCCGGCTGCTTGGTGTTAAACATGTTGTGCCGATGCATTACGGAACTTTTCCGGTTCTTACAGGGCGGCCCGAAACCTTGCGTGAACTGACTCAAGATATTGCCGGACTCGAGATCCACGCTCTCAAGCCGGGCGAATCGATCGAATAGATACACCGGCATCTACGGATATGTGACTCAAGAAGGAGAAACCATGAACGGCCTCGTTCTCAATGAACGCGTCGAATCGTATATGAACGATTTGCTGCCGAAGCGCGA
>DATBYF010000125.1:0-16435 GCA_036513895.1 Candidatus Acidiferrales bacterium
CCGGCGTCCTCCGCCATGTAATGAGGATTCTCATACCTCATATCGATAACTGCGGTGCCAATCTCAATCTTTCGGGTCTTGGCACCCACCGCCGCGAGTAGTGGAAAAGGTGATGCCAGTTGCTGCGCGAAGTGATGAACACGAAAGTAGGCTCCGTCCATTCCCAGGCGCTCGGCCTCCACGGCAAGCTCAATGGACTGCAGGAGCGCATCGGCCGCCGATCGCGTTCGCGACTGCGGTGAAGGTGCCCAATGACCGAATGACAGGAAGCCAATTTTCTTCATGGAATATAAGTCTCCCATATCGTCGACATGGCAGTGTGCCGTTTCTCAATAGGGTTTGCCGACCCTTTTAGCCCGCACGACTTATCGGGACTCGGCACAATTTCCGATTAGCCGGCCATCCATCAAGGAACGACGAAAAGCCGCTGTCTTGAGCGGAATAGAAATGTCTCGGCAGTTACTGGTTAACGAGTGCGCCCTGCTTTCGTCTTTCCAGTGTGAGTGCCAGCACAATTCCCCCGATGACGCCGATCACGACAACTTCCGTAAAATCCCGATGAACGCCGTGCCTCCATGCTTCCACAGTTTGGATGGTCATCACCGAAGCATGGGCCAAGCACTGGCACTCTGCGAAGGTAATCAGCGAGCAGTGCGACGACGGCTTTCTGTGCAGCTACTCCTGTGCCGCAGTTGATGAGCCGGATGTCGGGATACCCCACATTTTGAAGCACATTCTTCGTATATTTCCCCCCGCTCGCGCCGTCAATCGCGAACCAGCCCTATTTGGGGCGAATCACGAGCTAGCCGGAAGTTGAGACGGATGGACGTGATGGAACTACAATGACCTTGCCGGGTGGAAACGGAAGCAGGCTCTGCGGAGACGCAATCATGCTGAGGGATACTCTGGTGGTCGTATCGATGCCTTGAAAATCCCCACCGAAGGACGGAATACTCGCTAGCGGGAAACGCCACCTCTCCATTTCTGGCTGAACCAACACAGTGCTCGCAACTGAGGAGCATAACGTATGAACGTGCAAGAACAAATCGAGAAGTATATTACCAGCCAACCGGAGCCAAAACGCAGTGACATGCGAGAGTTGCATCGGCTCACACTTCAAGTGTCACCAGAAGTCAAATTATGGTTCTTCGATGGTAGAGACAGCAAAAATCATACTGTTTCCAACCCTACGATTGGATATGGATCTCATACAATAAAATATGCCAATGGAAAAAGTAGGGAGTTTTTTCGAATTGGTGTGAGCGGAAACAAAACCGGAATCTCTGTCTATATTCTTGGTCTCAAAGATAAGAAGTACTTAGCCAAAACATATGGAAAAAAACTAGGCAAGGCCAGCGTGACCGGATATTGCATTCGGTTTAAAGCTTTAAAGGATATAAACATCGATACACTTGAAGCGGCAATACGGTATGGGCTTGCGGCTCAGAATGAAAAAGGCAAGCCGATAAAATAATTCCACTGTTAAAGGCAAGAAGGGAGCCTCGAAGGGCTGCGCCCTTCGGCTTTTTCGTCGTCGCCTTCGAAGCTTTGTTCTTTTTCACTAGCCTATCCCACAGCGAGTTCATTCCGAGGACGACTCCTTGGAGGATCGGAGCGAGGGTTGCAATTAGGGTGGGAGCCCCCTGCTTCAGCAAGGGGAGCTGGACTTCAGTCCAGCGAAAAAACCTCCGTCGTCAAAATGGGCTTCAGCCTTGGCCTTATACCTCCGACATGCCTGCTACCACGCAATAGCTGGGCGCGCGCGGCTGGCACTTGTAGCGCCGTGGCTTCAGCCCGGCAGCCTTTTACTCGTGGCGCGGGCCTGCCCTGCCTGCCCTGAGTTTTCGAAGGGAGTTTTCGAAGGGCATCGTGCCCGCCATCTTCCCCGCCGGTTATGCATCAAATCTCCGGTTACCCGACTCTACGTCCATTGGCCACGGGCTTAACCATTGTAAGTCCACACATTTATGGAAATGTTTTGTGGTGCAACATTCCAAGATGTATCTTTCGTCCTATGAGATACATTGAGATTTTCGTCACCTTAATCATGTTTCTGTCCATAGCGTGCGGCACGAATCCGGATGGTAGGACGATTGACTATGCAGGCGCCCGCAAGGTCAGCGACTCATTCATGGCTGATTTAGTTGCGAATAACGCCAACGATGCCGTGGGCCAGATGGAGCCGGATTTTGTTCAGACGCTTGGGCGTACACAGGCCGAAGTGCAGTAGAGAAATTATTCAATTATTGTGGCCGGCCGCTCGATAGCGAGTTCAAGCACGATGAAACCGGCTTCAAGGTTTATCCCGATGGACACAAGAATCCGATGCGGAAGTTTTATTACGCGGCCACCACCGACCAGAATGCCAAGGGCGTCTGTTTCTTCTCAGTCAGTGTAGTTCCAGACCATGGTGGGCTCAAGGTTACGGAATATGGGCCATTGAAACTGCAATCCGGCGAACTTCCGGAGTGGTTGAAGTAAACGAGTCCGCCCGTGCCCGATAAACGCATTTATCGGAAACTAGCCGAACCTCCCGGCAGATGGGACTTCGTGCGAACATCGAAGACTTGCTGTCGGTAACTGATGTAGCGAGCAATGTCGCCGCCCGTACCCTTGGAAAGTACAAAGGACGACGGCCAGTTTCTCGTTCCTCGTTAAGCCGAAGGCACAGTGAAAAACTTAAGAACTGTCTTCCGCAGACTCGTTGAGCGTCGCTCAGGAAGAGGGCGCTGGGTTTACGCGCTGTGTTGTCTAGTTGTTCTCGTCTTCGCTCTTGTCGCGTCTGCGATGGGTGGTCTTGTCGCAGGGCTAATCTACCTTCCCGCAATTGCCCTGTGTCTTGTTCAGTTTTTCAGGCCGATGCTTTTGGGATGGTTCGTTTTGGTCGTCGCTTTCTCAGCCTACACGATAGCAGTCGCTGTACGGTGGGAGAGCCTTACAAGATTGGACTCCTATGTATTCCTTGTAATCGGGTTAGTCCCAGCCTTGACGCTCTTGCGTTCTCGTCCGATTCGGATTCCGGAAAATTAGATTTCCATTGACCGGGCCGAAAGCAATTCAATGATAATCGGCTTGGGAAGCGAGCGCAAAAATTGGCACCGAAATGTTCGCTCCTGAGGTCAGGGGCGGGTGGCGCAGCCTTGCCTTCTTTCCGATATGACGGGATCGAAGCGTGTCGATCTCAACCCTCCAATTCGACGGGTGGCCGTCGGGTGCCGCATCCCTTTGCTCTGGAAGGGTGCGATTCTTCGTGGACGGGACTTGCATGAAATAAACTCCCGCGCGCCTTTCGGCGGAAGCCCTCCTGCTCAAAATCTCGCGCCCGCCCCGTGCATGCCCTTTCGGTGGCAGCCCTCCTGCTTCAGCAGGGGGAAGCTGGACTTCAGTCCAGCGTTAGAGAGCCTCGCTTTTCATGGGCTTTCAGCCCCGGCCTTATTCCTTCGACCAGCAACCGCTCATTGATCGCGTCTGGCACTTGTAGCGCCGTGGCTTCAGCCCGGCAGCCTTTCTCTCGTCGCGCGGGCCTGCCCTGCCTGCCCTGCGTTTTCGAAGGGCATCTTGCATGCGATGTTCACCCGCCATACGCCAGCAACTCGCGGAAGTAGCCGGCCTTGTGCAGCCGCTGCTGGTTATAGGTGACCCCGGCTTACATCAACAACGTGCTAATCTTGTTCTTCATCTGCACCATCTGCCGGACCAGTAGATGGCGGTACCGCAGCGTGCGCCGCCGCTCGCGAATCGCCGTCGCGGCCATGTAGCACTCGGCAGAAAATCGCACCGCAGACAGTCGCATATCTTCTTCGCATCGATGCGATCGTTCTTCTTTTTCGCCGCGGCAATGGCCCGCAGCATCAAGGGATGCGCTACCTTCAACGCAGCGGCGTGTGGCTGCAAGTGATTGTAGATCCACCCGGTAAAAACTGTGGCCTCCATCGCTGCGGTCCACGGCTGCGGTAATGTTTTCATCCAAAGGTCCAGGTTCAAGCGTGTGGCAGGGATCGTGCCTTCGGCATGAATCACGCCACTGCCGTCCTTCACGCAGTAGCTGATCGTCTTCTTGTGAACATCCAGTCCGATGCAATACATAGTCTGCATGGGGGAGCCTCCTTGGTGTCTGTGAATCAGCTTGGTCGCTGAGTTCAGCTCTTGTACACCAAACGCTCCCCCTTTGACCTATGCATTCAAACTACACAGGAGTTGAGCAGTTTTAATTTCACGTGGTGGTCTATACTCCGCCGTAAGACAGTCATGCAGGGGCAGCGATGACGACGCACTCCATACCAAGACGCGCGACAACGGCGATATTGTTTTCTTTGATAATGGCGTGCCTGTCGGAATTTGGCGGACTTCTTGCAGAATGTACCTTTGGGGCCACTTCGGCCCTCCAGCAAAAGACCCTGATGATACTGACGCTTACCTCTGTGGACTCTTGGTTGGCGGAGTTATGGCGCTAGGCGGAGGCACAGCGTTGTTGTGCAAGTTTTGGCCTCGTGCCACACCACGAGCATCGCAATCCGGCAGAAGCTGAACGTCAATCCCTGATTAACGCGGTAATCGGAAACTGGATCGCAATGTCCGATAACCGACTTACCGGGCAATAAGGTCAGACATATTCATTAGAGAGCCTCTCTTCGGACGTTGTCGCGAGACGTGATCAGACCCACGTGAACGATCCCCGCTCGCCGCATAATGTCAATCGCACGCGCCACGTCTGCGAATGGAACTTCCTTGGCGCCTTCCACGAAGGCCACCTTATCGGCGCGCTCCTTAAAAATATCAGAGAGGCGTGTGCCAAGCACATTCCAGTCGCTCTGCTCCTGGTTAATCATGAGCTTCCCTCCTTCCATCACCTCTACCACGATCGTATGAGGATCGGGTGGCTCGGGTTTCGATTGCGGCGGAGGAGCTTGGGGAACTGAGGTGGGCAACCCCGTGGGAACCTGCGGCGTGATCACCATGAAGATGATGATCAGTACCAACAGCACGTCAATCAACGGTACGATGTTGGGATCCGAAACCGGGCCGCCTTTACTTCCACCAATTGCCATTCCCATGATCAGGACTCCTTATCGAATGCGCGTGCTCATCCGACCCACCCGGCGGAAGGTGACATCGGCAGATTGTTCGCCTGGATTTTTTGACACCACCGCTCACGGGTTTGTGCCTAACGAGCGACGCTGGTGATAAAGCCTGGTGGACTAGCCCCGATACCAAATGTCTGGTAACCCGACTAATCGGGTCCTCGGGAATTCCATCTTATTGAATTGTAGGTACCCTTCGGTAACGTTTCCCAAAGTGACCCGGCACTTTCGGAAATACGTCGGGTCTAATGATTGAGGACGCTTCTAAGAATCACACACGAGGTCCATCGGTGTGGTCACCTAGCAAGGCGGCAGCACAGCGAGCTGCAAAAAGAAGGCCAAGCACCTATCCGGTGATCGACCTCATGCCGTTCCTTAGTGTTTTCCTCGTTTTTCTAATTATGTTCATATGCAATACCCCTCCTTTCCACGGCGCGCCAGTTGATCTGCCCAAGGCTCGAAACGCACCGTCGCAGCCGGGGGCGGAACGCGAGGACGCCATACATATTGCGGTCACTCGGGACGGACGTCGTTTCTTTGGCGGGCACCAAACCATGCCGGGAGATTTGCCCAATCTGATCCAAGCGGCAGTGCGCGGCGGCTCCGAAAGGAAAATCTACCTTCACGTGGACGGCAAAGCTAAGAACAAAGACGTTGAAATCGTTCTTGACCAGATTCGACTCGCTGGCATCACCAATGTCGTGATTCTGGCAAATTAACCCGAAGTATGGTGAGAACTCAGCGTAATCACCGATGATGAACCGTCACTGGACGCAAACGCGTTAGAGGCAGACTTCGCGGCGGGGTGACTGTTTCGTGCTAACTCCCGATAAAGCATTAATCGGAAGTAGCTCCACGCCTTTTCCCTTTTCTTTTTTCTCTTTTCAATCTTTCGTATTTTCCCATTTCGTACTAGGACCCTTACAAAGCTCGCTCTTGCGCATTCGTCCCCCGCATGATATCTCTCTGGGTATTATGCATACTGATAAAAAAAGCAGCACCCGCCGCGCCAACCGCCCGGCGGCCGATCCTGCACGCCACGCTCGCAAATGCGAGATATGCCATCACTCGGATCGCGACGCCATCGAAGGGAATTCATCGACTGGCACCACCCCGACACCATCGTCGACGACTACGAGCTGAACTCTCGCGCGAGCATCTACCGCCACGCCCATGCCGTCGGCCTCTTCCGCCGGCGCCGCCGCAACCTCCGCTGCGCCCTCGAACTGGTGATACAAGAGGCCGAGCGCACCTCGCCCACCGCCGACGCCATCATCCGCGCCGTCCGCGCCCACTCCCGGGTGACAAGCAGCGGCCGATGGATCGAGGCGCCCAAATACGTGGTCATCTCCCGCGGGCCAGACGTGCTCCCGCCAGGGCAACGAGGGGCAGTCGGCGACGACCCCAACAAGGCATTTCTAATCGAGACACCCAAACGATTAGAAATCGCCGTAACTGACACAAAACAAACGATGGAGGTACTTTCTAATCGAGACAATTTTGCACCCTAAATCGGGCGCAATTAGCGCCTGTCCGTCTTCCTGACGGATAGCGCGCGCGACGCGTTGCGTGCGTGTGAGGTGTAGGTTAGAGTGATTTCAGCGATGACCTACCCCTCCACGACCAAATGTTTTCTCGACGCGGTGGATCGTTACGCATGCCCGCGCGCGCAAATATGGAAGACGGACGCCGGCTGGGAAAGCATTCCCGCGAGCGAGATGCTGCGGCGCGTGGCCGGCCTCGCCAAGGCGCTGCAAGAGCTCGGCGTGAAGCCGGGTGACCGCGTTGGGCTGCTGGCGCCGAATTGCCCGGAGTGGCACATCGCCGACTTCGCGATTCAAGGCATCGGTGGCGTGAACGTTCCGCTGTACTTCAATGAGTCGCCGGATCGAATCACGTACATCCTGAACGATTCGGGCGCAAAGATCGCCATCTCGGCAGGCGAGAAGCAAGCGCGAACACTGTTTGCCTGCCGCGATCATCTGCCAGGACTCGAGCACGTGATCGCCGCAGCGGGCCCAGCCGATCTCGGCGGCGAGATTTTGCGTTATGAAACTCTCATCGCCGCAGCGGGCGAGGCTGACATCGTCGAGTATCGCCGCAACGTGGCCGCTGTGACTTCCGACCAGCTGGCGACGATCATCTACACATCGGGAACAACGGGCGAGCCAAAAGGCGTCATGCTCTCGCACGGGAATCTGACTTCGAACGCGATGGACGCGCTCGCTTGCCACGATTTCCTCACGACGGATCTGGCGCTTTCCGTTTTGCCGCTCGCGCATGTTTACGAGCGCACGATTGATTACGGATATATTTTTCGCGGCGTCCCGGTAGCGTACGTCGAACAAATTGACGCCATCGTTCAGGCGTTGATGGAAGTTCAGCCGACGATTGTCGCCGCCGTGCCGCGCTTTTTCGAAAAGATGTACGCCAGCATTTTGGAAAAAGGCCGGCAGACAACAGGGCTCAAAAGGAAAATTTTCGAATGGGCGCTGCGAGTAGCGCAGGAAGCGATGCCGTGGCGCGCATATGGGCGCGAAGCGTCGAGCTGGATGCGGCTGAAATGGAAAATTGCTGACAATCTCGTGTATTCGAAAATTCGCGCCGGGCTAGGGGGCCGCGTGCGAACGTTTTGTTCCGGCGGCGCGCCGCTCGCAGTGGAGTTGGGCGAATTTTTCGCTTCGATAGATGTGCCGATTTTTCAGGGTTACGGCCAGACGGAGACTTCGCCGATCGTTTCGGCCAATGTTCCGGGGGCGAACAAGGTCGGGACAGTGGGGCGTCCGATTCCGAATGTGGAAGTGCGGATCGCGGAAGACGGCGAGATTCTGGTGAGAGGGAACTGCGTGATGCAGGGCTACTACCGCAAGCCCGATCAGACGCGAGACACTTTTACAGCTGACGGTTGGCTGCGAACGGGAGACATCGGACATCTCGACGCGGACGGATATCTCGTCGTCACCGACAGAAAAAAAGAGCTGCTCAAAACTTCCGCGGGAAAGTTTGTGGCGCCGCAGCCGATCGAGAACCGGCTGAAGAGCAGCCCGTATATCGCCAATGCGATTGTGGTGGGGGACCGGCGGAAATTTGTCAGCGTCTTGCTGGTGCCGAATTTTGCGGGGCTCGAATCAAAAGGGCGCGAGGCAGGGCATGACATCGGAACTCACGATGAAGCTGTGGCGAATCCGTGGGTACGGCAATTCGTGAATGATGAAATGGAGCGGCTGACGGCTTCTTTCGCGCAGTATGAGCGGCCGAAGCGTTTCGCGCTGATCTCCGAAGATTTCACCACCGCGAACGGCCAGCTTACCTACACCATGAAGCTGAAACGCCGCGCGATTGAACAGCGTTACAAGGACGTTATCGAAGGCTTGTATGCCGATGTCGAGGAGCCGCGTCCTCAGCGTCTTACGTAAACGCCGTATAGGAACTGAACAGCGCGCAGGAACCAACGCTGCTACAAACAATTTATTACACGCGGTAGAATTGGGTCGGGAGAACTTTCATGGCGGATGAGCTTGTCATTGCGGGGCGCGCGTTTCGATCGCGCCTGATTGTTGGCACGGGGAAATATCGCAGCTTCCAGGAAATGGCGCGGGCGCACGAAGCGTCGGGCGCGGATATGGTGACGGTCGCGGTGCGGCGCGTGAATTTGACGGATCGTTCGAAGGAATCGCTGCTCGATTACATTGACCGCTCGAAGATTTTTATCTTGCCGAACACAGCCGGCTGCTATTCCGCGGACGAGGCGGTACGCACCGCGCGATTGGGGCGGGAAGTGGGATTGTCGGAATGGGTGAAGCTCGAAGTGATCGGCGATGAGCAGACGCTTTTTCCCGACACCGAGGATCTTATCCGCGCGACGAAGGAACTTGTGAAGGATGGATTCGTGGTGCTGCCATATACGAACGACGATCTCGTAGTGGCGAGAAAGCTGATTGATGCCGGTGCCGCGGCTGTCATGCCGCTTGGCGCGCCGATTGGATCAGGGATGGGAATTCAGAATCTTGCGAATCTTCGAATTTTGCGCGAGCGAATCACGGAAGTTCCGATGATTGTGGACGCGGGCGTCGGGACGGCTTCGGATGCAGCTGTGGCGATGGAGTTGGGCGCCGACGGAGTCCTCATGAATACGGCGATCGCGGGTGCGCAGGATGCGATGCTGATGGCTGAGGCGATGCGAGAGGCAGTTTCGGCCGGGCGCAAGGCTTTTCTGGCGGGACGAATTGAGAAGAAGCTATACGCGACCGCGTCCAGCCCGCTTAGCGGAGTTGTGCGATAGTTTCGCGATTCTAGTTCGTGGATAGCGCGCGAATCCAACGGGCTCAGCGGAATAGAAGGTGCCACAGGATATCGACCAGCGCGTGAACGATTGCGCCGGGTAGTAACGAGCCGGTCTTCAACCACGCACGGCCATAAAAAATTCCTGCGATTGTCGCGAGAATGCCGTAGCGCCAGTTTGGGAAGCCGCCGTTGTTCAGATGCGACGCGCCGAAAACGAGCGACGCCGCAATTAATCCCGCCCATTCGTTTTGGAGCGATCTCGCCAACAGGTTCTGAAGTAAGCCTCGGAACAATAATTCTTCAGGCCACGCGGTGAAGAAAAGAATGCCGATAATGGCGAGCGGGACCGATCGCCCCCGCGTGAGACTCGGCGCGAAGTGCAGGAAGCCCAGCACTTCGCCAAGCGGAATCGCGATGGCGATAAACACTAGGAAATTGAATGCAACGGCCATCGCGAATCCGCGGCGCCATACCACCGCGTAGCCGATGCCTGATAGCTGACGCGTGAACAGGAATGCCGCGAGAGCGACGTTCACCGCGAGAAGAATGGTGAGCGTGTGCGTCAGCGGCTGCGGATAGGGCAGAAGCTTGTACATCCAACGAAATTCGACGGGCAGCCAAATCAGCAAGACGGCGACGTAGTCGAGGAAACTCGCCGTTTCTTTTCGGGCGACGCCTATTAGAACGAGAGTGGGAAAAAGAACGTAGGCGGCGCCAGCCAGCGCGGTCTTCCAATTGCCTGCAACGGCAGTCGAGTAAACGATGAATGCGCCGAGCGGGACGAACACTGCGAAGACGCCGCGGTGTGTGCCGGCAAAAGCCAGCAGACGCGCTCGAATGCGCGGTGCGGCCGGGAAAATATGCCCTGCGAGCAACGCGGCGCAGACCGTCATCGCGGCGGCGAATCGAAATCCACCAAATCCGAGGTAGATACCCAGCGTCGCCCCGAGTGCGATCAGCGCCGCCCAAATGATTGCGGCGGCTATGGGCGGCATCTTCCGGGTTTGCGATTGTGCGTGCATCGTCGACATGTTATGGGAAATATTATTGCAGGCAACTCACCAACTTAAAAAAGTTGATTTGCCTCGATGGCTCGGCGATGCTTGGTGCGTTTTGGCCGATGCCTGACGCGACAAAAAATCGCCTCGCCTACATTGATTGGATGCGCGGCCTCGCTTGCGTGCTGATGTTTCAGACGCATTGCTACGATTCGTGGCTCGGAGGAGCGGCGCGGCAATCCAAATTCATTCAGCTTTCGCAGTTGGGCGGAACGCTGCCCGCGCCGCTGTTTTTATTTCTCGCCGGTGTTTCAGTCGCGCTCGTCACCGACCGCATGCGGCAGAAAAGTGTGCCGGCGACTAAAATTGCGATGACGACGATTCGCCGCGGGGCCGAGATTTTTGGCCTCGGGATTCTTTTCCGCGTGCAGGAGTTCATCCTCGGCCAGCCATGGGCGCCGTGGACCGATTTGCTGCGCGTGGATGTACTGAATACGATTGGCGTTTCGATCATGTTGATGGGTGTGGTTTGCCGGTTCACCCAAACTCGCGCAGCGAATATCGTGCTCGCAACAGTCACTTCGGCCGCAATCGCGCTCGCAACTCCGCCGCTCTGGACGACGTGGCGTCCTCATTGGCTGCCGTGGTATCTCGAGTCGTACATCAATGGCGTGCACACGTTCGACAAGCCGCAGCCGTGGCTCTTCCCGATATTTCCGTGGACGGCGTTTGCGTTTGCCGGGCTTGCGGCCGGATTTCTGCTATTCACCGAATGGTCGCAAAAGAATTTGGGGCTCGCGGCAGCGGCCTTCGGCGTTGGCGGCGCAGTGCTATATGAAGTGGCGCTGTGTCTCGATGCGCGGCCACTGCAGATTTATTCAGTTTATGATTTTTGGCACACGAGCCCGAATTTTTTTCTCGCGCGCGTCGGAGTCTTGTTCGTGATTATTGCGATCAGCTATGCATGGTGCCGTTGGGGCTTGCCGCGCTGGATTTTCAGCCCGATCGCCCAGCTTGGCCAGACTTCGCTGCTTGTTTATTGGGTGCATATCGAATTCGTCTACGGCCGCTTCTCGATACTGGCGAAGCGCGAGCAGACTATTCCGACGGCGACGCTGGGACTCGCGATTATTTTTACGGCGATGGTTCTGCTCTCCATCTGGAGAACCAAGACGAAGGGACGCGGCGCGGAGATGTGGGCTGCGCTGCGCCGTAAATTGCAGGCTGCCTAAGAAATCGCAGATTTAATTTCGTTTTACGGTGATTGTTTCGCGGGCGCTGACGTTGTGTCTGGCGCGTGTGCATTTCTCGAAGTATCAGCGGATTTTGAGGGAGAAACCTTGAAAATGATTTCGCCCGGGCGCGCGAGTCCGTTCTCGCTGCGAGCAATTCTCTCAATCGTTTCCGGATCGGACTTCAAATCTTTAACCTGCTGGTCGAGTTGCTTATTCTCGTCATTTAGCTGCTTGATCTCTTTGCCAATTTGCGCCGCTTGCTGCTGAGAGCGGCGCATGGCCACGACGCCGTGAGTGCCGAAGACGTCCTGAAGCAAAAGCAAAACGAAGCCGAGAATGAAAATTGTGCGCGCATTGTCTTTGACGATTTCACGAAGCCGCGCGAGATAGCCTATTGACTGATCCACTTTTGAGCCTCCTCTGCCAGTTGCAGCGCGGCATCATTGGATGTGGATTCGGAATAAATTCGCACCAGCGGCTCGGTGCCCGAGGGGCGCATCAGCACCCAATCTCCGCCATCGAGAATCACCTTGAGCCCATCGGTGCGGTCAATTTTTGTGACGCGCTTTCCGGCGAGTTGCTTGGGCTCTGACTTCAATTTGTCTACCAGCCGGCGTTGGACATCTGCTTCCAGATGCAGATTCACGCGGATGGGCCAATATTCGCGGCCGACCCTGCGAAATAGATTTGCGCGCTGTTCGGCGATGGATGCGCCCCGCGCCGCGATCATTTCAGCAACGAGCAGACATGCGAGAATGCCGTCCTTTTCGGGGACGTGGCCGCGAATCGTGAGGCCGGCGCTTTCTTCGCCTCCGATTACGATCTCGTCTTTTGCAAGAAATTCGCCGACGTACTTGAAGCCGACTGGCGTTTCGTAAACGGGGACGCCGTGCAGCTTGGCGACGGCATCCACTAGATGCGAAGTGGCGACGCTGCGGGAGGCGCCGAGCTTCCAGCCGCGCGATTCGATCAAGTAGTCGAAGAGCATCGCGAGAATATGATTGGGAGAGATGAATTCTCCATCGCGATCTATGATTCCGTAGCGATCGGCATCGCCGTCGGTGGCAAGACCGGCGACCGCTTTCTTTTCGCTTACTGCTTTGCGCAGTGGCGCGAGATTTTCATCCGAGGGATCGGGGCCATGGCCGTCGAAGAGAACATCACGGTTGTCTCGAATCGCCGTCACAGATATTCCGTGATCGACGAGGACGCGATCGAGCCATCCCGCGCCGCAGCCGTGAACTGCGTCGCAGACGTACGCGCCTTTGGCGGAAGCGAGAGTCTTGAAACGCACGAGTTCGGCAAGACGGGCGAGATACGGGGCGCGAATATGAATGTTCTCGAAATCTCTCGCAGGGCCTTCATCGGGAGCAACGAATTCTTCGGCAGGATATTTCGCAGCGCGGGCTTCGATGTCGTGAGTTATTTCGGGAAGAGCTGGGCCACCGTTCGCGCCGGAGAATTTGAGGCCGTTGTACGCCGCCGGATTGTGGCTGGCCGTGATATTCACCGCACCATCCAGTTTGCGGCGAACGAGCTCGTAGGCGATTGCTGGCGTGGGCGCAGGACCGTCGCAGAGTAGTACCGAGCAGCCGCGCGATCTTAGAACTCGGGCAGCAGCGCGCGCGAATTCTTCTGAAAAGAATCGAGTATCGTGTCCGACGATTAGCTTTGGAGAACGATTCAGGCTTTTGCAGTGATCGGCGATGGCGGCAGCGGCGCGACGAACGCCGGTGAAGGTGAAATCCTCAGCCATGATGCCGCGCCAGCCGGAGGTGCCAAAGTGGATCGCGTTGCTCGCCATGCGGCGCTATTGTATCTTGGCGCGCAAGGCGAGATGACAAAACTTTTATGTGTTTCGAGGTGGTAACCGAGTGGCGCGGGCGTGATTTGAAATGACGGACAAGATCATTGTGCTGGTCACATGCGGTTCGATGAAGGAAGCGAGGCGGCTGGCGGGCGCTTTGGTGGAGGCGCGACTCGCGGCGTGCGTGAATATTTCAACTGCGCGTGTGGAATCCGTTTATCGCTGGAAAAGCCGCGTCGAACGCGCCAACGAATACTTGCTTCTGGTGAAGTCAACGCGTAAACGATTCGCTGCGCTGCGGCGAGAGATTGAACGGCTGCACAGCTACGACGTGCCGGAGATTATCGCGTTGCCGATCGCCGAGGGATCGGCCGGCTACCTTCGATGGCTGGGCGAATCGGTAACGCGCAATTTACAAATGTCCTGAATTCGTATGGCTGGCGAGGTGATGGAAAGAAATGCGGTTACCTTGCGCCCGGCAGGCTGCCATCGTTTGTCGGAGTGGTGAATGGTTGAGGGGAGGCGTCGGGCGAGAGTAGCGCGAAAATAGGAAATCGTGGGTAGGATGCACGCGCCGCGAGGGTATGTGGCGATTGGGCTAGAATTGCGGCGGGATGATTCCGCGATGCCGATGAAGGCGAAATTTTTTGCTACGCCTGCGGAGCTGCGCGATTGGCTTGAGGAGGCTCATCTTCGGGAGCAGGAATTGTGGGTGGGATTTTACAAGAAAAGCTCGGGGAAGCCGAGTATCACTTGGCCTGAGGCGGTGGACGCGCTGCTGTGTTTTGGTTGGATTGACGGGGTGCGGAAGAGCCTTGATGAAATCAGTTACACGATCCGGGTGACGCCGCGGAAGACGAAGAGCACTTGGAGCGCGATTAATATTCGGCGGGCGGCCGAGCTTTCGAAGTTGGGGCTGATGAAGCCTGCTGGGGTTAAGGCGTTTGAGGCGCGAACGGATGATAATTCGGCGATTTATTCGTACGAACAGCGGAAGAGCGCGACATTGCCGCCGGAATTCGAGAAGCGATTTCGCCGTAATAAGAAGGCGTGGAAGTTTTTTAGCGCGCAGCCGCCGGGGTATCGTCGGCTTTCGATTTTTCGGGTGGTGAGCGCGAAGCGGGAAGAGACGCGGGTGAAAAGATTGGAGATACTGGTTCGAGAGTCGGCGCGGGGGCGGAGAATTGATTACGTGGCGGCGCCTGCGCCCATTAGAAAATGAGGAATCAATGATCATTGGGTCCGGGAGGCGGGAGCCTCCCGGCTCTGACTCGAAATTTGCGCAATGGTTTACGTTGAGTGCGACAACGTTTTCTAGCCTGTCGTCGCTTGCCGGCACGACTGAAGTCGTGCCCTGACGAAAATCGATATGTGGAATCCAAATTGAGGTGAGCGGTGTCTAAAGGTGTTGTGCGCTTGCAGATTTACAAAGCAGGTATACGCATCCGTGATGCACGCGAAGGTACCCTGGGTGAGGTCGCGGGCATGAGTCTGAGGGCGATGAATTGACTTGTCATGAGACGGCGAATAACATCGGCAACATTCGGTGTCCCAAATTCCGGCTTCCCAGGGCCCTCTCATGCCACAGACAGAGCGACGCAAGAAACAGCGACATCTATATCGAACAGTGGTGGAAATCGGCTGGGGCGCTGAAGTGCTGAAATGCATGTCGCGCGACATCAGCATGAAGGGAATGTTTATCGAGACAGAGCACCCGCTCTGGCTGCGCGCTGAATTTACCGTGCGGATCAATGTGGGAGAGACGATCGAAGTGGATTGCATGGTTCAGCGCGTGGAACCCGGGCGGGGCATGGCCGTGGCTTTCATTGATTTGCCGGAAGCGGAAAGAGATCAGCTCGAAGCATTCCTGAGAGGACTGACGCAGCAGTGACTCGATGCATGAATTGCGGCGCCGAGCGCGAGACCGAGATATGCGAATCGTGCGGGATGAGCCCGATGGTGGCCGAACTGGCGCTCCGGAAGAGATTACTGAACCGCACGGCGATTTTTCTGCTTGGCGGAATCGCCTTTATGTTCGCCACTGGGAAATTCCCTCCGCTGGAAGTTGATGGGATCGTGATTTTTATCGGCGTGCTGTTTTTCCTGACGCTGGGGCTGGGAATGATCGTCGAGAAGCGCGCGCTTGGGCATAAGGAAGTGGAAGCGCTGAAGCGCGTGTATTACGGATTGATTCCGGTGCCGTGGCTTCTCGGTGCGCTATTGATTGCGAACGGAGCGTTCGACAATTCGGCAAAGGTTGATCGAGACGCGCGAGTGATTAGCAGGTTTGCGATGTTTGGCCCGCTGCCGAGCCGCAGGCTGGTAGTGGAATCGTGGAGAGACGGTCACCGTGTCGAGCGCGTCGCGGTGACCCGCGACGATTACGACCGATTTCATCCGGGAGATTTTGTAGTGGTCCGCGTGGGCGAAGGGCTCGTGGGAATTCCGTGGGTTGCCAGCGTGGACCGCGAGTAGCGCGGGCGCGATTACGCTCCGGAATATTGCGCGCGGCGGATGAATTCTCCTGAGCCGGGCTTGCCGGTGAATTTTCCATTCTCGATGACGACGCGGCCGCGGGATAGCACGATCTTCGGAATACCCTTTACCTTAATTCCTTCAAACATCGAATAGTCCACGCGCATGTGGTGCGTTTTGGCGCTGATTACTTGCTCTTCGTCGGGATCGAAGATGACGATGTCCGCGTCGGAGCCGACGGCGATTGTGCCTTTGCGCGGGAAGAGGCCGAAAAGTTTGGCCGGCGCCGCGGAGACCAGTTGCACGAAACGATTCGGGGAGAAGCGACCGCCGTTTACACCACCGGAATAAATTAGACTCAGGCGATTTTCGATGCCTGGGCCGCCGTTGGGAATTTTTGTGAAGTCGTCTTTGCCGAGTTCCTTTTGTTCCTTGAAGCAGAAGGGACAGTGATCGGTAGAGACGACTTGGAGCGTATCGTGCGCGAGGCCGTGCCACAATTTTTCCTGATGCCATTTTTCGCGCAGCGGCGGCGTGAAGACATATTTGGCGCCT
>DATBYF010000126.1:0-8942 GCA_036513895.1 Candidatus Acidiferrales bacterium
GCCTCATTCGAAACGCACCCGGGGATCAACCAGCAGATAAACGAAGTCAGTAAGGAGATTGACGAGCACATAGGAAACTGCGATGAGCAAAATGCATCCCTGCAGCAAAGGGTAATCTCGCGCTTGGATCGCCGTGACTGCCAAGCGACCAATGCCCGGCCACGAGAAAATCGTCTCGGTGACGATCGTTCCGGCGAGTAGCGTGCCGAACTGAAGACCGAGAATCGTCAAGATGGGAATGAGCGCATTGCGAAACGCGTGACGAAACAAAACGGCCGATTCGGAGAGACCCTTTGCACGCGCGGTTCGCACATAGTCGCTCGAGAGCTCTTCGATAACGGCTATGCGCACCATACGAGTCAAGACCGCTGCCAGCGCTGCGCCCAAAGTGATCGCGGGAAGCACCAGGTGCGACAGGCCACCTCGGCCCGAGACCGGCAGCCATCCGAGGATTACGGAGAAAACGAGAATGAGCACGGGTCCAAGAGCGAAGTTGGGAACAGATAATCCGAGCAGCGTGAAAACACTGACGGCGCGATCCTCCGCATGACCGCGCTTGTGTGCGGCTAAAACGCCAGCCGAAATCCCGATGGCGGCGCAGGCGAGCAAGGCGACTATTGCAAGTTCGAGAGTGGCCGGATAATGTTCGAGGATCACGCGCGAGACTGGCCGCTGGTAACGGAACGATTCGCCTAAATTTCCGCGAACCACGCCCGCCAAATAGCGCGCGTATTGCACCGGCAAAGGAAGATCGAGGCCGAGAGCGTGGCGCAGTTGATTCAAATCTTCGACCCGCGCTCCTTCACCCAGCATTTCCTGCACGGGATCGCCGGGCACGATGTGGGCGAGAAGAAATACCATCGTGACGATCAGCCAGAGTGCGGGAATGGCGAGCAGGAATCGCAGGCAGATGCGGCGAAGGATGGTCACGAGCGCACACGATTTCGCGCAGGCGAAGATGATTCGGAAGCGGACTGGGCAGCCGATTTCGCCGCGGGCGGCGTATTCGCGGTGCTGCCACTCTCGGCGCTGGCGGCCGGCGCGGAAGCCTCGGAAGCGGAGCCGTCTGCTTTCAGGGCCTTGATCTTCACGCGCGAAACTCGGCGGCGATCCATGTCCACCACTGTGAAGAGGTGGCCGTTGGCTTCGAAACTTTCGCCGCCGCGCGGCAGAAATCCCAAACGGCTCAAAACGAAGCCACCGATTGTCTCGTATGCGGAATCGTCGGGAACGCATATTCCATATTGAGCTTCGAGATCGCGCACCTTGAGAGCGGCATCGAAGACGAGCGATCCGTCGGGGAGTTTCAGCGGGCGTTCGACGACGTCAAATTCGTCGTGAATTTCGCCGACCATTTGCTCGAGGATATCTTCGAGAGTGATTAGGCCGAGAATGCTTCCGAATTCGTCTACGACCATGGCGATTTCAG
The DNA here is from genome assembly GCA_036513895.1 of Candidatus Acidiferrales bacterium. Taxonomy (GTDB): domain Bacteria; phylum Acidobacteriota; class Terriglobia; order Acidiferrales; family UBA7541; genus Palsa-147. The sequence continues at coordinate 1,430 of DATBYF010000126.1, forward strand.
TGCGCCGCACGCGAAATTCCACGAGCAATTCGCTCGCGGATTTCGACTCCGGAACGATCAGAATCTCGCGGCGGTAGCGATTCAGATTGAAATCGGTTGCGGGTTGGCCTTCTTCCGCGCGCCTTACTCTCTCGAGCAGAGGCCAAACCAAATCTTTGATGTGCACGAATCCGGTGACGTGATCGAGCGTACCTTCGTAGATGGGTATTCGCGAGCGCTGCGTAGTTGCAAACATTTTCATCGCGTCTTCGAGGCTTGCGCCGGCCGGCAATGCGTGGATGTCCGGGCGCGGCACCATGATCTCGCGCGCTTCAACGCGGCTGAGCTCCATCGTTCCCTGAATAAACTGCATTTCGGAGGCCTGCAGCAGGCCACGCTCGCGCGCCTGTTCGATAAGCACCTGGAGTTCTTCCGCCGAATGGACCAGCGTGTGGCTCTGCGCAGCCGGGACTCCGAGGCTGCGCACAAATTTTTCAGCGATGCCGTCAAGAAGATCGATTGCCCAGCGGAATGAATTCAGGAACCAATGAAAGGGCCGCGCGATCAGGAGAGCCACCCGCTCGGCTCGCGCGAGGCTTACGCTCTTCGGAACCAATTCGCCAAGGATGACTTGGAGCGTCGTCAGTAGGCCGAATGCGACGACAAGCGCGATGCCGTGCGCTGCGACGGCGGCCCAGTGCTGCGGCATCGCGGCAACGATTGGCCGCAGCATGTTGGAGAGCGTGATCTCACCGACATATCCAAGCGCCAGGCTCGCGAGTGTAATTCCCACCTGCACGCCGGAGATGACGCGTCCAACATCGGCAAGCAGTGACTCGACGACACGGGCACGCGCATCTCCCTCGAGAACCAACTGGCGCACGCGCGAAATTCGCACAGCCACGAGGGAGAACTCCGTGGCGGCGAAAAAGGCGTTGACGCCAACAAGCGCCAGCACGCCAAATAGTTGCAAGAAGAGCATGCGAGAAAATTCTAACAATTTGCGGGGAGGAAAAGGAGTATTCCAATCGTTTGTGGTACGAGGACGGCGATCGAACCTACCTTTGAAGTGCGCAACTGCGATTAGGTCCGACGTGGCGTTAACTACGTTGCGGCGCTTCGGTTGCGACTCATTGTTCCGTAGGCTAGACTTCGTGAATCACTATAAATGCTTCGACAAAATCGCTCTCATTTTCTAATTAATTTCATCGCACTTCTTTTGCTCGTCGTCGGCGTTTCGCTTCTTGTGGCTTGGTGGTTCACGTGGCGTCCGCTGCCCAGGCTAGACGGTACGGTGGAGCTGCCGGAACTCAAAAATTCTGTCACCGTTGACCGGGATTCCTGGAGCATTCCGTGGATACAGGCGAGCTCGATCGAAGACTTGGCAACAGCGCAGGGGTACGTGGTCGCTCAGGATCGGCTTTGGCAGATGGACTTGCTACGCCGCGCCGCGGGCGGGGAACTTTCCGAGATTTTTGGCAGACTCGCGCTTGATGTGGATCGCGAGAATCGCACTTTGGGCCTGCGCGTGGCCGCGGACGCAGCCGTCACGAGGATGGATCCCCAAGCGCGGCATATCCTCGAAGCCTATGCGCGCGGCGTGAATCGCTATATTGACGAGCGCCGCGACAGATTGCCAATTGAATTCACGATGCTGCGTTACGAGCCTCGCGCATGGACGCCCGCCGACACCTTTCTCATAAGCGCTTACATGTGGAAGACGCTAACCACCACTTGGAAAGCGAAATTGAATCGGGCGCGGATTACAGCACTCGTTGGACCAGAGAGAGCAAAGGATTTATTCGTGGTTGACTCCGCGCTGGATCATTACATCGTCGGCGCGCCCGAATTGCACTTGCGAGCGGTTTCGGAAAACATGCCCAACACTTTACCTGCCGCGGCGTTCTCAATCGCCGGTGCGCCGGAGCCGGAGCATCGCTCAAGCGCAGCCGATTCTCCGCTAGGCTGGAACTCAGCGCGAGGTTTCCTGTCGCAATTCGAAGAGCAGACTTCCGAGATCATAGGCAGCAATAATTTTGTTGTGAGCGGCGAGCACACCGCTTCCGGGAAACCGATTCTGGCCAACGACACGCATCTCGCGTTCAGCATGCCGGGCATTTGGTACATCATTCATCTTACGGCGCCGGGTTGGAACGTGGAAGGCTTCACGTTTCCGGGCTCGCCGCTGATCATCATCGGCCACAACGATGACATCGCCTGGGGATTTACAAACAGCAACGCATCCGTTCAGGATCTCTACGCCGAGACGCTGAATCCCGCGGACCCGCTCGAATATTTGGTGAAGGGAAATTGGGTAAAGGCCACGACGCGCCGCGAAATAATCAAAGTGAAGGGCGAAGATGACGACATTTTCGACGTCGTTCTGACGCGCCACGGACCGATCGTAGCTCGCGACGCCCCAGGGCGTGGCGCATACGCCTACGCACTTCGATGGACCGCCACCGAACCCGGCGCCCTTGATTTCTCCTACCCCCTGCTCGGCAGCGCGACGAATTTTTCTGAATTCCTTCAGATTATTCACAAGATTGCGGGGCCGGGGCAGAACGGGGTTTACGCCGACAAGAACGGCAACATCGGCTACGCCGTCGGCGCGTGGATTCCAATCCGGAAGGCGGGCAATGGCGCGTTGCCTGTCGACGGTTCAACAGACGCGTACGAATGGACGGGCTACATTCCGCTCGATGACTTGCCGAAAGCTCTCAATCCCGCGGGCGGCGTGATCGCGACAGCGAATGCGCGAACTATCGGCCCGGGATACAAATATTTCGTATCGGAACGCTGGGCCGGACCGGACCGCACGGCACGGCTGTACGAACTTCTGACGGGGCGCAAGGACATGCGCCCGGTAGATGCGAACGCGATTCAGAACGACATTTTCAGCATGCCGGATACTTTCCTTGCGCACCAGCTCATTGATGCGAGCGAGAAGTCACCGCCGAAAAGCCCGGAGACTCAATCGTTCATCGACAAGCTGAAAACCTGGGACGGTCGAACGTCTGCCGATTCCGTGGAAACTTCATTCGTCGAGTACACGCGCCATGCATTGATGATTAATCTACTTCGTCCTTTTCTTGTAGGCGACTCGAGCCAGTATGAACTTTGGGAACCTGACAGCGAATACAACGAAGTGTGGTGGCGCGATAAAGTTTTCCTCGCAAACATTCTGCAAGATCAACCATCAGCGTGGTTGCCGAAAGGGTTCCATAGTTATGAGGATCTGATGATGGAGAGCGCCGACGCGGCCATAAAATCGCTCGCGGCTTTGAGCCCTGATGGCGATCCTTCACACGCGAACTGGGGAAAATTGCACCCGCTCGAGATTCTTCATCCCCTGGGGCAATCGGGAATGCTCCGCGATTTGCTGAGCATTGGTCCGATTGGGGAGGGCGGAACGATTGACACGATTCGAGCGATGGGCTATCGGCACGGCCCCGCGATGCGTTTCGTGGCGGATCTCTCAGATTTCGATCAATCGCTTATGGAAATTCCTGCGGGTGAATCGGGGCAATACACGAGTCCGCATTATCGGGATCAGTTTCCTGAGTGGTTCGCCGGGCGCGGGATTCAATCTCCATTCAGTTCCGCTGCGGAAGCGCGGGTGAGGGCCCATCGGCTGGTTTTGGTTCCTCTTCAGTGATCGGAGAATCCGCCGGCTGCCTTAAGACTTTCTTTTTCGAGGCCAAGGTGTCTAGGGCCGGAGGCCTCGATCGGCGTTGTTGAGTCTCTCGAACGTGCGCTAGAATGCTAAGAATGATTTTGCTTTGGCATAATCATTAGCGAGGCGATCCTTCCGCATAACGAGGCGAATTTGAGCGCGGCAATTAACAAAGCAATTGAGTCACCGAAGCGCGGAGATTTTGAGCGTTCACTCGGCCGGCTTGAAGAAGTCGTCAAGCGGCTGGAGAGCGCGGATCTATCGCTCGACGAGGCCATGAAGCTTTTCGAAGAAGGTGTGACGCTTTCGCGCGAATGTCAGAAGCAGCTTGAAGAGGCCGAGGGCCGAATCGAAATCCTGCTCAAGAAGGCGGGCGGAAAAATTGAAGCTCAGCCTTTCGATGTGGATGAGAAGTCTTCGTAGGCGTGCGTGTCCGCCGGCCCAGGAGCAGTTGCGGGCCTTAGTGAACCAATCCGTGTAATGACGCTCCCGGAATTTTTCGAATCGGATCGCGCAGCTATCGAAGCCGCGCTGGAAAGGTTTCTTCCTCCCGTTGACATTCAGCCTTCTTCGATTCATGAAGCCATGCGTTACAGCGTCTTTGCCGGCGGCAAGCGCCTTCGTCCAATTATGTGTATAGAATCCGCGCGCATGTTTAGCGACCCTCCCGACGCGGCCATCCCTGTGGCGTGTGCCTTTGAGTTCATTCACACTTATTCGCTGATTCACGATGATCTTCCCGCGCTTGACAACGACGATTTGCGCCGCGGCAAGCCGACGTGCCATAAGAAATTCGGAGAGGCCATCGCTATCCTCGCAGGCGACGCTTTGCTGACACTGGCATTCGAAACGCTGGCGAAATCTCCCATCGAACCGCAGCGCGGCATTCAAATCGTTTCTGAAGTCGCTCGCGCCGCCGGCACAGTGCACGGAATGATCGGCGGCCAGGTGGCGGACCTCGAAGCCGAGCGCAAGCCCATCGAGCTCATGGCACTGGAATTTATTCATCGATCGAAGACCGCGGCGCTTATCCGCACGTCAATCGTTGCCGGTGCGATTGCCGGAGGCGCCGAGGAGCAAGACGTCGAGCGTCTCCGCAGTTTCGGCGAATACATCGGCTGGGCATTTCAGGTAGTTGACGACATCCTGGACGTCGAAGAATCGTCTGCAGCGCTCGGCAAGACCGCCGGCAAAGATCAGGCGCAGCAAAAGGCCACGTATCCTGCACTGCTTGGGCTCGAGAGATCTCGCGAAGTCGCGACCGAATTGGCCAGCAAAGCTCTCTCCGAATTAGATTTTTACGACGCACGTGGCGACCGATTGCGGCAGCTGGGAGAATTTCTGGTCGCGCGTCGCGCCTGACCCTAACGAAGTGAAGTCGCACACAGACAAGACACGCCTCGATGTCCTTCTCGTTGAGCGAGGCTTTGCTCCTTCGCGACAACGAGCGCAAGCGATGCTTCTGGCAGGCAACGTCGCCGTGAATGGACAGACTTCCAACAAAGCCGGCGCGCTCATTCCGCACGATGCCGAAATCAAAATCTCCGGTGAAACGCTTCGCTACTCCAGCCGAGGCGGATTGAAGCTCGAAGGCGCTCTGGAGGATTTTCATCTCTCTCCGGAAGGCAAAGTCTGCCTCGACGCAGGCAGCTCCACTGGGGGCTTCACGGACTGTCTGTTGCAGCACGGCGCGGCGCGCGTCTATGCGGCGGATGTAAACGTGAAACAGCTGGACTGGAAACTAGCGAACGATGCGCGTGTGGTGCCCATCAAATGCAATGTGCGCTATCTCAAACCGGAAATGCTTCCTGAGAGTCCGCAATTCGTGGTGATGGATTTGTCGTTTATCTCTGTGGAGAAAGTTCTCCCGGCAATCGTCGCAGTCACGAGCCCGAACGCAGTTTTCCTGATTCTGATCAAGCCTCAGTTTGAACTGGACCGCGGCGATATCGGAAAAGGCGGCGTGGTGCGTGATGCCGCGCTGCATCAGCGAGCCATCGAGCGCGTGAAAGAAGCGGCGCAAAACAATGGCCTCGATGCGGTGGGCGTCGAGCAAAGCCGCGTGCCAGGCGCCGAAGGCAACATCGAATTTTTCCTGCACGCAGTGCGCAGGCCGTCTAGTACAATCGCCGCTCAAACCAAATGATTCGCTCCGTCGGAATTATCTGCAAGCCTCGCAAAGAAGATCTTGGTTCGGTCGTTCCTTCTCTTGTTGAATGGCTGCGTGCGCACAAGCTTCGTGTTTTGCTCGATCAAAGCGCGGCAGAATCATGTCCTGGCTGTGAAGCTGCCGCGCAACAAGAAGCGCTCGTCTCCGAATCTGACCTCGTCGTTGTGCTTGGTGGCGATGGCACGCTTCTCGCGGCCGCACGGCTACTCCAAGATCGCGAGGTCCCGATCCTTCCCGTCAATCTTGGAGCGCTCGGGTTCATGACCAGCGTGACTCTCGGCGAGCTGTATCCGCTTCTCGAGCAAACCCTCGCGGGCCAGCATCGCGTGAGCGAGCGAATGGCATTGCAAGCGGAGGTTGTGCGGAATGGTTCGACCACGCATGCACAACGTGCGCTGAATGATGCAGTTGTGAACCAAGCAGCGTTAGCTCGCCTTATGGAATTTCACGTCCACGTGGATGGCAGCCATGTGGGAAGGTATCGCGCGGATGGATTGATAATCGCGACGCCAACGGGTTCGACTGCGTATTCGCTCGCTGCTGGCGGCCCAATCGTGCATCCCGACATCCATGCGTTTGTCATTACGCCCATCTGCCCGCACATGCTGACGAATCGGCCGTTGGTCGTGCCCGATTCTTCGCGAATTGAAGTTACCTTTACACATGGGGACGAGCCTGTTCACGTTACGCTCGACGGCCAAGTTGGTTGGCAGCTCGAACGCAACGACCGCGTCGTTATCACAAAATCGCCAAATCGCGTGTTGCTCGTCCAACCATCCAGAAAATCCTACTTTGAAGTGTTGCGGAGCAAATTGGGTTGGGGCGGTCGCTGACCTGAGGCGCGCTATTCGCCGCGCACAAGATCGTGCCGCGATTCTCTGCGCCGGATGATTTTCGAGCTATTTCCTGAGACTAGAATCTCCGCGCCGCGAGGCCGGGAATTGTAATTGCTCGCTTCGACGAACCCGTACGCGCCCGCGCCCCACAGGGCCAGCACATCGCCTGCGTGCACCTCTTCGATTGGCCAGTCATGAAGAAAGCAATCGCCGCTCTCGCAGACCGGGCCCACGATGTCCACGCGGATAATTCTTGAGCGTGATTTGCTGCGCCTGACCGGCGTCACGGGATGATCGGCTGAATAGAGCGCCGGGCGAATAAAATCGTTCATTCCTGCATCTACTACGACGAAGTTTTTCCCGCGATTCACTTTTGTGTGAATGACGCGCATCAAAAGCACGCCTGCGGGGCCGACGATTGACCGGCCGGGTTCGAGAAGTACATGACACCCAAGCGGCTTGAGAGCGCGTGTGACGATTCCGGCGAACTGAGAAATCGAAGGAGGCTTTTCGAGGGCATATCGAATTCCCAAGCCGCCACCGATGTCAATGTACGACAAACTAATTCCATCGCGCCGCAAGCCGCCGACAAATTCGACAAGCCGTTTGAGTTCGCGACGAACCGAATCGAGATCAAGAATCTGCGAACCCACGTGCGCGCTGATGCCCTTCCACTCGAGCCACTGCGAATTGCGATGCGTTTGATAGAGGCGCCTTGCGGCGGGCCAATCGAGCCCAAACTTGTGTTGATGACGGCCGGTCGCAATGTGGCGATGCCCACCTGCTTGGACATCCGGATTTACCCGAATCGCGACTGGCGCGCGTTTCCGCAGACGCGTGGCCTCATCTTGC
>DATBYF010000127.1:0-4324 GCA_036513895.1 Candidatus Acidiferrales bacterium
CTCCAAAAACTCCAACTAACGAGCATAACGCAATCAGCTTCGCCCCTTGAGATACCAGGGAGCGCTAACGGTGAAGATCCGATCATTGCCCCGAGCCAGCAGCACCCATTCCATAAGGCGGCCGCGCTGATTGTGGAAGAAGTATTCATACCATCTATTTTCGATGAGTTGAGGTATGACGACGATGATGGTGCGAGAGGGATGTTTTTTTGAAAGATCGAGAATGAACTGAACGGTGGGAATGATCACGAAACGATAGGGCGAAGTCAGAATCTTGAGTTTGGGTGGCTCCTTGCTTGCGTCGCGAAAGGCTTGGTCCACGTAGCGGTCCCAGTCGGCGCGAAGCAACTCGGAGTATTCGGCGATTTCGACATGAATGGCGATGACTTGCGGCGAAATGCGAGAGGCAAATTCGACGGCTTGGCAAGTAATTTTACTCCAACGGTCAATCGGAACGACGGCGATGGGCGGGCTAAGAATTTTCGCGCGAACGGGAACCCTGCACGAGGTGAGAAGTTTTATATTGTGGTAGTGGCGTCGAACAACGACAAACAAGAAAATCATGAACGGAATGAAAATTACCGTGATCCAGGCGCCTTCCACGAATTTCGCAACCAGGACGACGATTACGGTAATGCCGGTAACGAACGCGCCGAGCCCATTAACGCAAGCGCTCTTTAGCCAATGCGGGCCGCGATGTTTCCGCCAATGCACGACCATCCCGGCCTGCGAGAGAGTGAAGGCGAGAAAAGCGCCTACGGCGTAGAGCGGGATCAGACGGTCGGTGACGCCGCGGAAAGAGATGAGAAGGATGCAGCAAAGCAACGCTAGGACGACGATGCCGTACGTATACACGAGACGCCGGCCGCGATAACTGAAGACGTGCGGCAGATAATCATTTTGTGCGATAGCGCGGCAGAGACGCGGGAAATCGGCGAAGGCAGTGTTGGCGGAGAGCGAAAGAACGAGAAGAATGGAGGCGATGGTCAGATAGTAGAAAATACCTTTGCCGAAAACGGAGCCGATGAGCATGGAGAGAAGGCTCTGATAGCCCGGTTGCCCCGGATCCGTTGCCGTGATGCCGTAAACCTTCACGAGATAAGAAATTCCAGCCAGCAGGACAGCCAGGATAAAGATAATTACGGTGAGAGTGCGCTGCGCGTTCTTCACGGCAGGCTTGCGGAAGGCTTTAACACCGTTGCTGACGGCTTCGACGCCGGTGAGCGCGGTGCAGCCGCTGGCGAAAGCTTTGAGGAGCAGCCAGTAACTGACGGCTTCGGTGATGGGAGGCGGAGGAGGAAGCGCAGCTACCGGCGTTGGATGTCCGTGGCTCAGGAGGACGCGGAGAAGTCCTGCGGCGATGGTGATGAGCAGCGTGCCGACAAAGAGATATGTGGGGACTGCGAAGACCACGCCGGCTTCGCGCACGCCGCGAAGATTGATGATGGTGATGAGGATCAAAATGCCCACGCACATAGAAGTGGTGTGCGGCAGCAACGACGGAACGGCTGAGACCAATGCGCCCACGCCCGCGGAAATGCCGACTGCGGCGGTGAGAATGTAATCCGCGAGGAGCGCAGCGGCGGCGAGAAGGCTGGCGCGTGCGCCGAGATTGAATCGCGCGACGGTGTAGGAGCCGCCGCCATTGGGATAGGCGGCGATGGTCTGGCGGTAAGAGAAGTACACGATGATCAGCAACGTAATGATGGCGGCGCTGATCGGAATGAGATAGCGAACTCCTAGAATGCCGAGGGGAATCAGAAGGCTTAGGCCGGCTTCCGGCCCGTATGCGGCGGAGCTGAGGGCGTCGAGACCAAAGATGGGGATGCCTTTGGCGGCGCCGATTTGCTCGGCGCGCTCGTCAGTGGTCTTGATGGGCTTGCCGACGACTAAGTCAAGAATGTTCATGAGCGATTCGAGTTCGTTTGCAGCTCAACAAGCGATAGGATTTATCTACCGAGTGAAAGGTGACTTCCGCTGAAGTCTCAAAGAATTTAGCGATAGCGATAGCGATTGCATCCGGTATTCGCTCTGATGTCGCATTGCGATTGACCGGACCTACAATAACACCGCTCGGATTTGAAATCACAAATCGGATTTGGCCCGGAGTGAGCCGCGCGACATCCCAAGTGCCTTACCGAAATCTCAAATCACATACGAAGTGAGGCGGCAAAAAATTCGGCGCGAACGCGACGCGCGAATAGCTCCTCGCGCTATTTGGTGATAGCGTGCATTACGATTCCATTTGCAAAGGGGAGTCCTTATGCGGACTTGGCAGTGTACGGTGCTTCTGGCAATTCTGACGTTCGTGGGAGTGGACGCGCATCGGGCGCCATCAGACGAGCCGCAATTTATGACGGCAGCGTATGCTGCAGCCGTTGATACAGATGTGCGAGCTTTTATGAGCGTTGTGGTTCACGATGTTACGCAAGATGGTCCAATTGCATGGCGCAAGCACTTCGCCGACACGCCCACTTTCTTTATGGCTGTGGATGGTCATTTGGTTTTTCCGAATAGCGCGGCGGCGACGGCGGGAATTGAGGGTGCGGCAGCAGCCATCAAGCACATTGAGTTGCGGTGGGGCGATGATTTGAGAGTGGATCCGCTCGCGGAGAATCTCGCCGTTGTGGCGGCTTCTTACCATGAAGTTCGCGTGGATGTTGGGGGGAAGCGCGTGGACGAGGAGGGGTTTTTTACGGGGACTGTGGAAAAGCGGGATGGACGCTGGCAATTTCGGAATGCGCATTGGTCGGCGGCGGCGCCGACGGCGAAGTAGTCGCGTGCGCGACCCACATGTCAGCGCTTCTGTTTGGCGACCCAGTCGCGCACGCGCTTATCCAGGACGTCGAGCGGTAGCGCGCCGCCGTTAAGGATTTCGTCGTGGAAGGCGCGGATATCGAATTTGTCGCCGAGTTGTTCTTTGGCGTATTGGCGAAGAGTGAGAATTTGTAGCTGGCCGAGTTTGTAAGCGAGAGCTTGCGCGGGCCAGGCGATGTAGCGGTCCACTTCACTCTGAATATTGGGCTCGTCCATCGCCGTGTAGCGATGAAAATATTCCACCATCTGATCGCGGGACCAGCGCTTTTCATGCACGCCGGTATCAATGACTAAGCGGATGGCCCGCCACATTTCATTTTCCAGCCGGCCGTAGTCGCTGTAAGGATCCTCGTAGCGACCAACGTCTTTTCCCAGCCGCTCGGAATAAAAAGCCCAGCCCTCGACGAATGCGGTGTAGCCCTCATATCGCCGGAATGACGGCAGATCGGGCATTTCCTGCGCGAGCGAAATCTGAAGATGATGTCCGGGAATACCTTCGTGATAAGCGATCGCTTCGACATTTAGCAGAAGGCGATGCTCAGGATCCCATTCATTTACGTTGATATGTCCGGGGCGCGAGCCGTCTGCTGTGCCGTCGGTGTAATCGGCGGGGACTGCGTCCTTCGAGCGCGAAGCTACCATGGGAATCACGGCAAGTTTGTTCTTTGGGAGACGACCGAAGAGTTTGGGGAGTTGTGGTTCCATTTCGTGCACGTACTTTGTGTAAAGGTCGAGCAGTTGCTGGCCGGAAGTGGCGTAGAAGCTGCGCTTGCTTTTGATGTGTTCATTGAGCGCAGCGAGATCCTTGAATCCGAGTTTGTGTGCGAGGGCTAGCATGTCGGCCTCGATCTCGTCCACTTGCTTGAGGCCTATCTCGTGAATCTGATCTGCGGTGAGATCGGTGGTGGTCATGTTGCGGATTTCGAAGCGGTAACGCTCGGCGCCGTCGGGAAGTGACCAGATGCCCGGATCGACGCGGCCGTGCGGGGCGTAGTCATCGCGGATGAATGCGGCGAAGCGGGCATAGGCGGGTAAGACAGATTGCTTGATCGCAGCAATGCCCGAGTCGCGCAGCCGCTTTTGCTCGGTTTCGGAAATGCCGGCAGGGAAGTTGAGGAAAGGCTGGGCGAAGGGGGATTGTTGTGGCGGCTGCGAGGCGATTGCACTGCACTGGGCTGCGGCTTTCTCTAGCAGAAAGCGCGGCGGCATCAATTTATCGTTCATCCCTTTGTGCATCTGGATCGTCGTTTGATCGAGAAGGCGAGGGATCTGTTTCAAGCGCGCGATGTAGTCGTCAAAGTCCTTGGTCGATTCGAAGGAGAGGACGTTGACTAAATCGGGCAGCTCGAGATGAATTCCGTTTTCTTGATCGACCGGCATTTCCCACGGTTTGAAACGAGCGCCTTCGAGCTGCATTCGAAGGTCGCGAACCATCAGAACTTTGTTGAGCGCCTCCTGCTCGGGGAGGTCCGAAGCGTCGATGGCTTCGAAGCGCGTGAGGAATTTC
>DATBYF010000128.1:0-19162 GCA_036513895.1 Candidatus Acidiferrales bacterium
GGAGTCAGCGCAAGCGCGACCCAACCCAGATATTGGTCGGTATCGGTGGGCATCGAGAGAGAAACGCCGCCGAGGGTACGTTTGCGGCGAGCGGCTTGTCAAAGGCGGAAACTACGCAGTCTCTTTGAGTGGTCAGTCGCTTGTGGCATTGGTGCAGTCACACCGGTGGCATAATGCGGGCCCAGGAGGATGCAGAATGAAGGCTGTGGTGCTGCATGAGCTTGGGAAGGCGCCGCGACACGGTGAGTTTGCCGAGCCGATTGCTGGCAAAGATGAAGTTATCGTGCGCGTGCGCGCTGCGTCGCTGAAAAGCGTGGATAGACAGTTAGCCGGCGGCACGCATTATGCAAGTCCTCGCGAATTGCCAGTCGTGTGCGGGACGGACGGAGTCGGTGAGCTCGAAGATGGTACGCGCGTATTTTTTGGCGGGGCGAGGCGGCCTTACGGCGCGATGGCTGAGCGCACCGTGGTGCCGAGTGCGTTTTGCTTTTCCGTGCCTGCCGGGATCAATGATGAGACGGCGGCGGCGCTGCCGAATCCGGGAGTATCCGCATGGCTCACGCTTGCGCATCGCGCGAAGCTTGCGCCCGGCGAAACGGTGCTCATTCTCGGCGCGACTGGTGTTACCGGGCAACTCGCTTTGCAGATCGCCAAGCTGCTCGGGGCTAAGCGCGTGATTGGGGCGGGCCGCAACGAGCGAATGCTCGAGAGGCTGCGCGAACTGGGCGCGGACGCGACGATCCAGCTCGACCAGTCAAGCGAATCCCTCAAAGATGCGTTTGTTCGCGAGGAGGCGGTCGCTGGATTCGACGTCATCATTGATTACTTGTGGGGGCACCCTACGGAGATGCTGCTCGCGGCGATTACAAAATCGGAATTTGCTGCGGTAACAAAGGAGACGCGGCTCGTGCAAGTGGGAGAGAGCGCGGGTCCGGCAATATCCTTGCGAGCTGCTGTATTGCGCAGCACGGCACTAACGATTCTCGGGACCGCCGGCATGCCGTCGCGAGAGATTTTGGTGGATGCGATGCAGCAGGTAATGGCGCGGGGAGCGCGCGGCGAGTTGCGCATCGAGACGGTGCCGGTTCCCCTCGCGGAAATCGAGAGCGCATGGCTACGCAAAGAACAATCCGGCCGGAGAATTGTCGTTATTCCGTAGGCCCTCCGAGAGGGGAGGAGCAGATCGGTAAGCCTATTGAATTCTCTACTGAAGAATCCTGATCAACGCGAGCAGGAAAACTACGAACGAAGCGAAACCCAAAACGCTTCGCACCGCATGCAGTCTATTCCAGCGATTGAGCAAAGCTCGTGCTGCTGAATATTCACTATTGAGGCTGGGGCTCAATAGCTTTCGATTCGTGGGAAAGATGACGATCAACGTAAACGGAATCACGAGGCCAAACAGGACACCGCCAAGCAGCCACAATGTTCCGGCTCGCAGTATCCATGCGCCAACGGCACTCAGAAATCCCACAGCGCCTAGGCTTGCCTGCATCACGGTTGCTCGCTTATAGCTGGGAGCCCACTCCGCAAGTGCTGCCGCTGTGCCACACCCCATCCGGGCAGGATGTTCTACCAAGTTGATGTAGATCGAAGCGCCGGTAAACAGTCCGGCGGCCAAAGTGGCGATTAGTTCAAGTGGTAGCACGGCCCGTTTATACCGTGCCGTCGTGGCCTCCGCAATGAATGGCGATAGACGCAGGTCTTGATCTAGAGCAAGCAGATCCCGATTCGCCTGCGGCATTTCTGGGCGTTCGGGGCGTCTGTGCTAAACTGGGTTTGTCCCTGCAAGGAAGAGTCTCAATTGGCAAAACTCCGAATATCAATCGTCGAATATTTGAATACTGCGCCGCTGGTGTGGGGTTTCACAGAGGGGCCACAAGCTGGCCGGTACGATCTCTCGTTCACGCTGCCTTCGCAATGCGCTGAAGCGCTACGCGGGGGCGATGCTGACGTGGCAATCATTCCAGCAATCGAATACGAACGGATTCAGAATCTGGTGATGCTGCCGGGAATGGCCGTGGCGGCGAAGCGCGAAGTGCGAAGCATTCTCGTTGTTTCGAAGAAGCCGATTGAATTGGCGAAGCGCATCGCGCTCGACACGAGCTCTCGGAGTTCCGTCGCGCTGGTACGAATTCTGGCGGCGGAGCATTGGCGCATCCAGCCCGAATTTGTGGATGCCCGGCCGAACGCTGCCGAAATGCTGGAGAATGCCGATGCGGCGCTGATCATCGGCGATCCGGCGCTGCGGATTGCTGTGAAGATGGACCAGCTCGCTGGGAAAGCTCCCAGCGGAAATACGTGCTGCCAGGGGGATGTGAGTGAAATGCCGGTACCGGGCCGCGAATCGATTTTCGTTTATGACGTGGCGCACGAATGGCAGGAAATGACTGGAAAACCCTGCGTCCTTGCGATCTGGGCGGGACGGCGCAAGGTGATCACGCCGGAAGTAATTTCCGATTTTCTTGCGTCCAAGGAATATGGCATGGCGCGGCTTCCTGAAATCGCCGACGCGGCGTCCATGAAACTCGATCTGCCGCCAAAGGACCTCGAGAAATATCTCACCGATAACATCAATTTCGATCTCGACGCCGAAAACATCGAAGGGCTGAACCTCTACTATCAAAAAGCTGCGGCGTTGGGATTGATTGCGCGCTATCGGCCCATAGAATTTGCGAGCGCGCCTGCGAAAACGCTCGCTCACCGAGAGGCATAGGATTTGGAGCGCCTCGGCACGCTGGTCGAGCTGTGGCGCTATCCCGTTAAGAGCATGGCGGGTGAAGAACTCGCGGACGCGCGTGTTACGTATGCAGGCATCGCGGGCGACAGGGTCTACGCGTTTGTGGACAACAATAACAAGTCCGATTTCCCATGGATGACGGGGCGCCAGGGGCACGACTTCGTACTCTTTAAGCCTAGATTTCTGAAACCTCCCGCCGTCGCGAACGAGATTCCCGACGCGGCTGAGTTCGCAATTGAAGTGGCGGCGCCGGGCGGCGAAAAATTTATGATGGGCGATCCGAAATTCACGGAATTCCTTGAAACGCGATTTGGGCGATCGCTGCGGCTGCGATTTTCGGAGCGCTGCATGACGGATGCCCGGCCGGTTTCGATGTTCGGGCTTGCGACATTGCGTGGCTTGTCCGAGGAAACTGGAATCGCGCTCGACAAGCGCCGGTTCCGCGCGAATTTTTACGTCCGCTGGGATGATGATGCCCCGTTTTTCGAGGATCAACTCGTCGGCCGCGAACTGCAGATTGGCGAAACCGTTGTAGTGCAGTTGGTAAAAAAGGATGGGCGCTGCATCATGATCACGCTCGACCCGGATACCGCCGCCCCCTCGCCGAAAGTGCTCGAATCGGTTTACCATGGACACAGCGGCTGCGCGGGAGTCTACGGCGCCGTCTTGCGAGAGGGCATCGTGCACGCTGGCGATCCGATCTATGCTATCTAAGAAGTAGCGCGGCGGCTCACTCGCGATAGTTTGAATGTGAATACGGAGCGGTGATGGGAATTTCGCAGCAAGAAGCGCTTGATTTATTCGCGTCGGATGATTTCGTCGGCATCGGAATGGCGGCGAATGAAGTCCGCCGGAAGAAAACCGATCCGCGCATCGCCACGTATCAGATCGACCGTAACATCAACTACACAAATTTTTGCACCGAGTACTGCTCCTTCTGCGCGTTTTACCGCCCGATGGGCTCGAAGGAGGGCTACGTCTTGTCGTTCGAGGAAATCTGCCACAAGATTGATGAAATGCTGGAGCTCGGTGGCACAGGCGTCCTGCTTCAGGGCGGGCTGAACCCGGAATTGAAGCTCGAGTATTACGAAAATCTTTTGAGCTCGCTCAAGCAGAAGTATCCACGCGTCCATCTGCATTGCTTTTCGGCACCCGAGATTATTTGCATTGCCGAGATTTCAAATCTGAGCGTGCGCGACACGATTGCGCGGTTGCGAGACGCGGGGCTCGAATCGATTCCCGGTGGGGGCGCGGAAATTCTGGATGACGAAGTTCGCGCGCGAATCTCGCGGTTGAAGTGCACTTCGAATGAATGGGAATTAGTCCACCGCGAAGCGCATTCGCTCGGCCTGCGCACCACGGCGACGATGATGTTTGGTTGCGGCGAGGATTATAGCCAGCGTGTGAATCACTTCGAGCGGGTACGGCGATTGCAGGAAGATACCGGCGGGTTCACCGCTTTTATTCCGTGGATTTTTGCGCCGGATCATACTTCTCTCGGAAAAAGAGTGCAGGAAACCACCGCGGTGGATTATCTGAAGACGCTGGCGATTAGCCGACTGTATCTCGACAACATTGATCACATTCAATCGAGCTGGCTGACACCGGGAATTAAGATCTGCCAGGTGGGATTGCAGTTCGGCGCGGACGATGTTGGCAGCATTTTGATTGAAGAGAATGTGGTTTACGCCGCGGGCGTACGCAATCGCACGAACGAAACTGAACTCCGCCGGATCATCAGCGACGCTGGGTATATTCCCGCGCAACGGGACACGCTCTACCGCACTTACTTCCTCAAGCAATAGAAGACCAAGCCAAAACGCAGCCGAAGATGAGGTCAATTTTGTTACGATTAGAAATTAGGTGTGCGCTTTGTTTTCTGCAACTTACAGCGATTTCTAATCGTTTTGGTGTATCGATTAGAACTGGGTTAAATCGCCCAAAATCTTTAGTGCAACTGAGAGGCAATCGGCAGGATTCCCGGAGGCGGGAGCCTCCGGGCTCTCAAAACAGTAGGTGTCCAAGTGCTCGTGGCTGCGGAGTTGGGCGGTCGCGATTAGACTGGGACGGCGACGCTGGCTCGCGATGGAACGGCGGCAGTCACCGCGGGGATTTCAATAACGACGCTGGCACCGCGCGCTTGGCCATTTGAGAGGGTCATCTCGCCGCCCGCTTCCTGGACGATTCCGTAGCAGACGCTGAGGCCGAGCCCCGTTCCTTTTCCAACCGGCTTTGTGGAGTAGAACGGATCGAACGCGCGATTCAAATCACGGAAGCCAGCACCGGTATCTTCAATCTGGATCGCAACCTTGCCACCTTGGCGCGCGGCCGAAATGCGAATCTCGCGTGTCTCGCTGTTTTCCACGGCATCAATCGCGTTATTCAACACATTTAGGAGCACTTGCTTCAAATCGTCGTCGCCGACGGCTATTTGCGGCAGTCCACCCTCGAGGTTCAGCTGCAATTGAATTCCAAATTTGCGGAGATGGTATTCGCGAAGCTGAACGACATCACGGATTGAACCGGCGAGATCCGCAACGCGCGTGCCAGGATTGCTCTGGCGCGCGAAACGCAATAGACCGTTCACGATATTATGCATGCGCCGCGCTTCATGACCGATTTTTCCAAGGCGGGCGCGTGTGGTTTCATTTTCGACCTCGCCTGCAAGGAGCTCGCTGTAGCCGAGGATGCCGGTGAGCGGATTGTTTAACTCGTGCGCGACGCCGCCAACCAACTGGCCAAGAGACGCGAGTTTTTCCGAACGCACCAATTGTCGGTGCAATCTGGAATTGTCCATTGTGACGCCGAGATCGGCGGCCAACATCTCCAGCTTGGCGACCTCGGATTCGTCGAGTTCGGACGGGGCCAAAGGAGTTGAAAGCCAGAGGATGCCAAGA
This sequence comes from Candidatus Acidiferrales bacterium, assembly GCA_036513895.1. Taxonomy (GTDB): domain Bacteria; phylum Acidobacteriota; class Terriglobia; order Acidiferrales; family UBA7541; genus Palsa-147. The sequence goes on from DATBYF010000128.1 coordinate 5,638, forward strand.
TGCGCGCCCCGCGACGAAACTAAAGGAATCAGGACAACGCAGCCTTCGGAAACGTCCTCAAGACCAACGCGCCGAAATTTTGCGAGTTGGCCGGGGTCGAGAACAATCGAATTGTTGCTGAGTTTCCGAGTTGCGTAGACCTTCTCGAAACTATCCCAATCAAAGCCGCAGGTGCGCTCATCGAGGCCGTTGCGGACTTCGCGTGTTACGCCGCTCGCGCACGCAAGTTTCACTGCGCGGTCTTCGCTTACAAAGAACAGAGCCGCTCCCCGGAAGCTGCTTGTACTGGTAATTCCTTCGACGATTTCTTCACACAGCGTGGCTGGGTCGCGTCCTGCGATCAGGCGGGAGCTAATCTTCGACAAACGGTGCAGCATCAAGTTTTCGGCACGTTCGCGCGCGCGGGCCTGTTCGACGAGAAGCGACTGATCTTCGAGAGCCGTCAGAACCATCCCGATGGCCACGAAGAACTTCGGCACGTTCCAGAGTTCACCGTTTATGACAAGCGCCGGATAGTAGTGCTGCACGAGCGCGCCTACTGGAAACACCGCGCCCCAGGCCACAAATCCCCCGGCTACGGCGGCAACGCCGGGCGACCAGCGCTGCACCCGCTTCCAGAAGAGCGGCCCACAAACGCCGAAGGAAAGTGTGAGGATGGCATTCGCGGCGAAATCGGGGCTTCCGAGCCACTGGTTGTGAATCGCCCATGCGCCAGTCACGACTACGATTCCAGAGAGGATGCGCGCAAAACCGGATTCAGTGCCTTCTTCGAGAAAGACAAACGCCACGCTGGCGGCCGTCAGGACGGCGAGGGCTGCGACTAGCGCGCCGCGAACGGGCCAGCCAAACGTGATGGCCGTCGCGTGGAACGCAGTGGGAACAGCCAGTAGATAGAGCAATACCGTGCGGCGAACATGGTTCTCAACGGAACGCGCCATAGAAACGACAAAGACCACGCCGGAGAGTTCCAGCGAGGCCAAATCAATCGATTCGATCACAAGCTCGATCGTGCCCGTGTGCGTTTCGAAGACTTGGATCAAGAAATGGACGAAAATCAGCGCCCAGGCAAAGGTCCACAGCCGGGTGCGAGAAGATGCCGAATGCTTCTGAAGAGCGAGGAAGATTCCGACCAGAACGGCGAGGGTTAGAATAGTAGGCAGCTTGTCGAGTATCGCGTTCAAAACTGCCCCCCTTACGATTGCTTTCGCGGTGCAAGAGAGACTAACAATCGAGGAGGAAGAGCAACAATAGACCGCATGTACTAAATTTTTAAACGAAAGTAAGTGCGCTTGCGAGCGGGATTAGAGGGGCAATTATCAGGGTTTGAGAGGCTTTCGGAGATCAAAGGAGACTTCGGTCCCGTCGGGTAAATCGAGAGGTTCGAGCGGGACGAGGACTCCATTGACGTAGTGAGCGCGAACGCGAACTGAGCGGGCGTTTGATTGGACCGGCTGCGCGCCCGATTTCGGGCCGCGTATTGCGCCATCTTTTGCGCCGTCTTTCTGGATTCCGTGCACTGCGGTTCTCCCGTCGGTCCTGTCGAGGGCCTCGTTGGCCAGGAGATCCGCGTCCCGATTCATTTCACGTGGAACATGCTGGATGGCAAAATATTCGAGTGAGCGGGCAAGGTTGGCAGCGCGCTCGAAAAGCGGTCGCAGATCCGGACTTTTCACTTTGTAGCGACCTTGCATCTGGCGAACAAGCAATTCGGAATCACTATTCACGCGAAGGCGCTTGATGGCATGGTTTGCGGCGTAATCGAGTGCGGCAATCAGCGCATAGTATTCCGCTACGTTGTTGGTATCGCGACCGAGATATTTTCCAATTTGGAAAACCTGGTTGCCGTCGGGACCGTAAATGATGGCTGCGTACGACGCCGGCCCTGGATTGCCGCGTGATGCGCCGTCAACGTGCGCGGTATGAACAGCCGCTGGAGCTTCCGGAGCGTGCGGTTCGTTGAACAGACGTGCGCTTCCGGGCGGCGAAGTTTTCGGCAAGCGTTTTAAGGTCACGGGACTCGGGTTTCGCTCTAAGTATCGCTCGATTGTGAGGCGGAACTTGAATTATCCGTCGTAGGCGGGGCGGGCTGCTTGGGCGGCTCGATATAGTAGAGCATGCGAGTGCAAGTCTCGCAATGATAGATCTCTTCGTTGCCCTCTCGGCGCATTTCCTGAAACACGTGAGGGCGGACCCGCACGCCGCAGGCGCCGCACATTTCGCTTCTCACTTCGGCGAGGGCGGTGCCGCCGTGTTTGCGCGCGATGCGCTGGTAATGGTCGAGTAGATCTTCGGGAATTGCCGCGACCGCGATGGCGCGTTCGGCTTCGTACCCAGCGCGTTCCTTCTCCGCTGCGGCGCGTTCCAATTCAATATTGGCGCGCTCACCTTTGGCAACTGCCTCGACTTCCTTCAAAGCTTTGTCGGCGACCTTGATGCGCCCATCGTATTCTTCGCCCGCCACCATTTGCTCGAGCAGACGGTCCTCAGACTTCGCGATTTCGTCTTCGGCTCCCTGCGCTTCATGCTGAAGAGCTTTAAAGGCTTCGTTCGTCTTCACCTGATAGGCCTGGTCCCGGTATTTCTTGGCCTTTTCTTTCCATTGCTCGACGTCCAACTCGTACTTCTTGCGATCTTTCAGCGCGGTGAGGTGAGAGGCCTTGGAGTGTTCGAGTTCTGCGCGGGCTGCCGCTACGCGAGCTTCCACTTCGGCAAGGCGCTTTGGAAACTGAGCCAACCGTGATTGAACATTTTGGAGATGAGTGTCAACGGTTTGGAGGTCAAGCAGATGCTTGATGATGGGTTGCACGAGACCACGATTCTAGCACAGCGCGGCGGGCTCACTCTCGCGCGCGACAGGCCGGCTTAGTGGGCCAATTGTTCACGGTGCAGGGGCGCGTCCGCGCCGGCAACGCTGACTCGGACGCATGATTTTCCATGGCCGAGGGCATACTTCACGGTGGGGAATACGCGCGAAGAGGCAACGGCAAAAGCGAGTGAAATCACCGCTTTCTGCCCCCACCGCGAAATGATTTCTTCGCGGAGTTCGTCGCCGAGAGCAACATCGCGTGACAGCACGGCGCGCGCAAATCGGAAGCCAAGCGCGGCATCGGAGGACATCGCCGCTTCATCGCCCGCCAGAATCGCGCGTAGCGTGGCTTCTTTGACGCCGGCTCGCTCCGCCATGGTGACGACAAGTTGTGTGCACGGGCCGCAGTCTTCCGCGAGAGTGCCTACCAATTTTGCGGCGAACCACGCGTCGTATGGCGCGCCTTCCCGATAAGTTGAAAGGCCGATAAATTTCGAGAAGCGCCAGAAGGCGCGAGGACTTGCCGCATAAATATCGCGGAGGTAGGTCGTGTCGTAGTCGAATTCGCGTTCATAGGCATCAAGCTTTTTTCTTACCAGCCAGCCAAACATTTCATTTCTCCATTTGCGCCTCGCGGCGCCCATGCCATGCGAGCCAAGTAACGAGAATCGCCGGGAGAAAAATCGTCGGCAAGTCGCTCATCAATTCTCGCGCGCTCTCGTGTCCGATGAAGAAGTCATACAAATGGACCAACGCGTGAAGTCCAAGAAATGTTCCGCTTGCAAGCGCTGCCGGCCACGCTTGGCGCGAAGCCTGCCCAAGCCATATGACGGTTAGCCCAGCCACGAGGTAAGCACAACCAATGTCGCGGATAAAGTGCAGATTCGCAGGGCCCGTGTTTGCGACTCCGGGAATCCTGAGATACCAACTGACCGGTGCGACGAGCATCCACGCGCCGTTCGCTCCGAGGGCCAAGCCCAAAGCGATGGTAAGAATTCGGCGCAAGATGCCTCCCTTCTTATAGATGCGTTAGCCCGGCGGCTGGATTGTGGCACCAAACGCTGGGCGGGCGATGAGTCTTTTTCTCTGCGCCGGCCGTATACCCATTATGATAGCGACGCTTACCTGCGCGGAGGAGGCGACGGTGGGGCTTGAGGCCGATGTCAGCCAGCTTCGTCGAGGTGACCTTGATGCCTTATCCGCTCTCGTAGCCCGCTATCAGAATCGGCTTTACCGCTATTTGCTGCGCCTTGTGCGGAATTCAGCTGACGCAGACGATCTTTTTCAACAAACGTGGATTCGCGTGGCCGAACAAATCCGGCGGTACGACCCAAACAGAAATTTCGATGCGTGGCTGTTCACGCTCGCGCGCCATCTGGCCATTGATTTTCTGCGGCGGCGGCATCCCGAAAGCCTTGACGAGCCGCCAGCAGGCGATCCGCACGGCGCGACGAAGGCGGCGAACCTTGCCGCAAAAGAGCCGCCGGCGCTCGACGGGATACTCGAGCGCGAGCGTGGCTCACGGCTTGCCGAATGCGTCTCCGGTTTGCCGATTCATTATCGCGAAGTGCTCTCGCTGAGGTTTGAAGAGGAAATGAAACTTGAAGATATTGCGGTGGTCCTCGATGCGCCGCTTTCGACTGTGAAGACGCGACTGAGACGCGGCTTGGATTATTTGCGAAACAGTTTGGAATCCCGATACCCCGGGGAGCGATGGACATGAGCGCCTGCGACGAAATCCGCGAAATGCTTTCACTCGCCGCTGCTGGAGGGCTCGAGCCGGATGAGGACGAGCGCGTGGCGCGGCACGTTCACGATTGCACGGCCTGCGCTGCCGAGCTCGAGAATTGGCAATTGCTTGCGCGAGGACTCCGCCGTCTTCCAACGCCGCAGCCGACAGCGGGCGTAGTTGAACGAGCACGGGCGCGGGCGGAACTGGCGTTTGGAGAAGAGGCAGAACAACGCTGGAACCGAAATGTGCTGGCATTCCTGATTGCGTTTGCATGGACGATAACCGTGCTGAGCTGGCCGATCGTCCGAATTTTGAGCGGGGGGTTGGCATCGTGGTTTACGACACGGCTCACACCGACCTGGTACGCCTTCGCTGGGCTTACAGCTTTGGGCTGGGTGGCCGGAGGCATTGCGGCGATGGTGCTGGCGTGGCACCAACGTCGCGAGAGGAGACTGGCATGAGCAGATTCCAGGACAACTTGAGTGCGATTCCGCGGGCGGCAAAGGTGACAGCGTGGATCGTGGCGCTGGGCTGCGCGGTTCTTGTCGGAATCCTGTCGACATTTCCGCCAGATCACAGCGAACCGATTCCTTTGGTGGGAAGAATACTCTTGCCTATTCTCGCGTTCGCGACTTTGTTCACCTACATTGCTTTGATCGGTTATGTATACGGCGATTCGAAGCGGCGCGGAATGCGTTACGTGATGTGGACGCTTCTTGCGATATTCATTCCCGACGCGATCGGCATCATCCTGTACTTCATTCTTCGCGATGCGATGCCGGTGACGTGTCCATCTTGCGGAACGAGCGTGCTTTCGAAATTCACGTTCTGCCCGAGCTGCGGCACGTCCGTCAAGCCGACCTGCTCGCACTGCGGCAAAGCCGTCGATCTGGCTTGGACACACTGCGCCCATTGCGGTTCGACATTGCCCGGCCATCTTCCGCGCACAGCTTGATTTCGACGCAACCCGCTGGCGTTCGTCACCGCCGGCCTTTCAGTCCGCTGCGCCTGCGCTACACTCCTGCCGGGAGGAATTCGGATGCCATACGTCCAAATCACATGGGTCGCGGGTCGCAACGCCGACCAAAAGAGAAAGATTGCCACGCGTGTCACCGACGTATTGATCGCCGAAGGGAATGCAAAGCGCGAAAATATTCAGGTGACGTTCGTGGATTTGCCGCCGACGGATTACGCAGAAGGTGGAGTAACGGTCGCCGATCAAAAGCGCACGCCGTAACAGCCGCGCCCGCAAAGGCGGATTCGCTGGCGGGTCAGGGAAGTGGCTGCACTTCCATGGATGAATCGATCGAATAGTTGGTGCAGGGCAACTCGGGCGTGGGAGAACAGTGCGCGATGGCTTGAAAATTACCAGGCGAGGTTTGTACTTCGTAGGTATACCCATCGCGTCCGGACTTCTTCATGACCATGGCGCCGCTCGATTCGAGCACATCGAGCGAAGCATAGGATCCGTGCTCGGCCTGGTAACCACGTTCCGCCTGTGCGATGGCAAGGAGATCGTTTTTCACGCCGACAACGTCGATCGTCTGTTGCGGAGTTTTGCCTTCTGGAGGCAGCGCCTTGGTTAGATAGAGTTTGTAAACCACCACGCTGAGACCGGCTACGACCAAGATTCCGACGAGGCTTTTCACTTTCCGCTCCTCGAATTGCGGCGCGCTTACGGCCTTTTCTCGCCTGGACGTTTTCGATCGGCCGGGTCCCAGTCATCCGGAGGGAAATTAATTCTCCAGAAGCGCGGCGACGCCTCGACAAATTCGAGGCCCACTTCCAACTTTCCTCGATCCTTTGGACCAAGATACGTGACGGTGCAGGATAGCTCTTCATCAACGGCATGATTGAATACGAGGAGTTGCTGGCCGCGGATTACCGGCTGGCGCAACCGCACCATGCAGCCATGCGCACTCACGGAGGCTGTCAGCGCTTCCTCCTCAAAGGCTTGTGTTCCGGCTTTCCCTCGAACGCGGACGGGCATGGAAATATGAACGCGCTTGGTCCGGCGCTTCTCGGAATGACCATCCGCAACGACACTTGGCCCTGCGGGCTTGGCTTCTGCCATGTGAATCTCCTTATATAAGTAAAGACCCACGGGACGCGAGCCGCAAGCGATTTGGCTGCTTAGGAGTCGGATGAGTTATCGCCGCACCCTGCGGGATACATTGCGGATTTGCGCTGCGATGGTAGAGTCACGGCACGATTGCGCTCCATACGGAGCGTCGAGCCATGAACTCCGGCGACAATTCCGCAGAAACCTCGCGCGCGCCTCAACTTGCAGCGCGCCTCGGCCTATTCGACGCGACGATGATTGTGATGGGCGGCATCATCGGCTCGGGCATATTTATCAATTCTTACGTCGTCGCGCGGCAGGTTCATACTCCGGCGCTTATATTGGGAGCGTGGATTATCGGCGGGATTGTGGCGCTGTTTGGCGCGTTTATTTACGCGGAGCTTGCGGCGCGCTTGCCACGTGCGGGCGGGCAATATGCGTACCTGCGAGAGGCTTATAATTCGGGACTCGCATTTCTCTATGGTTGGGTGCTGCTGCTCGTGATTCAAACGGGCGGAATGGCCGCCGTGGCCGTTACTTTTGCCAAGTACCTTCGAGTTTTGATCACGGTGCCTTTCTCCGATGCCTGGGTCGCGGCTATCGTGCTTGCCGGCTTGGCGATTATTAATTGCCTGGGTGTACGGGCCGGTAGCGCTGTGCAGAGCGCGCTGATGGTATTGAAAATACTTGCTATTGCGGCGCTTGTGGTCATCGGACTGACGTCAGCAGCACCCGCTTCGAGCGTTCTTTCGCGACCAATTCTCGATCGGCCCGTCTCTCTCAATCTGCTGAGCGCGATCGGAGCGGCGCTTACACCGGTGCTTTTTGCCTACGGTGGGTGGCAGACGGCAAACTTCGTCGCGGCGGAGATCCGCGAGCCTTCACGGAATCTGCCGCGGGCGCTAGTTCTCGGCGTGATCGGAGTGATTTTGCTCTATCTCTTCGTCAATTTGGTTTATGTGCGCGTGCTCGGTCCTGCGGGCCTGGCGGCAACCAGCACACCTGCCACCGACGTGATGCAGCGCGCGCTCGGCTCCGCGGGCGCCCGATTTATCGCGCTCGGAATCACGATTTCGACGCTTGGATTTCTGAGTCAGTGCGTTCTGACAGCGCCGCGCGTTTATTTCGCGATGGCGCAGGATGGGCTGTTTTTTCGCAGCGTGGCGTGGGTAGACCCGCGGCATCGGGTCCCGGCGGTTGCGATTCTCATGCAAGCTGTTGCGGCGATGGTTATCGCGCTAACCGGGCAATACGAGCAGATTTTGAATTATGTTGTCTCGATGGACTTCTTATTTTTTGGCCTGACGGCTACATGCTTGTTCGTGTTTCGCCGGCGAGACTCGAGCAGCCCGGATCGCGGCGCGGCCGGGCCGGCGGAGTATCGAGCGCCCGGGCATCCGTATACGACGATTGTCTTCATCGCCATATCCTGGTTCGTGGTGGCAAACACAATTTACAAATATCCCGGCAACACGCTGGTCGGAATGGGTATTCTTTTGGCCGGCGTTCCCGTCTATTACATCTGGAAATGGCGCAACGCGATTCGACCATGACTCAACGGCGCGAAATTCGTTCAGCGTACATGGAATGGGCGAAGCTGCGCTCGCATGCGCAATTCAATTTAGCGGTCAGCGGCATGCCGAATTTGCCGCTTGCGCGCCTGCCTGTAACGCTTGCGGACATCGAGATCTCGGCGCCCGGCGCGTATGGCTACGAGCCACTGGTGAAGCGTTTGGCGGCGAAATGCGGCGTCGAACCTGACTGCGTTGTCGAGGCCACGGGCACATCGATGGCAAATCATCTGGCGCTCGCCGCTCTCATCGAACCGGGCGACGAAATTCTCGTGGAGCAGCCTACGTACGAATTGATTTTGACGGCGGCCGCCTATCTGGGAGCCAAAATCGGGCGCTTTCCGCGGATTTTGGACGACGGCTTCCAAGTAGATCCACGAGAGATTGAGCGGGCAATCACACCGCGCACGCGCGTCATCGTGATTACGAACCTTCACAATCCCACGAGCGTGCGGACACCCGATTCGGCGTTGCGTATGGTGGGTGAGATCGCGCGGAGCCACGGAGCGACGGTGCTCGTGGATGAAGTTTATTTAGAAGCGTGTTACGACTCGGCAGTGCGATCGGCATTTCATCTTGGCCCGAATTTCGTGGTCACCGGCAGCCTCACAAAGGCTTATGGACTTTCGGGCCTGCGCTGCGGATGGATTCTGGCGCCGCCGTTGTTGGCGGAACGCATGTGGAGGCTCAACGACCTTTTTGGCGTGATACCAGCGTATGCGGCCGAGCGTCTGAGCGTCATCGCGCTCGATCATTTGGCGGAGATTGCAGCGGATGCGAAAGCGCTGCTCGATGCAAATCGCGCGCGTGTGCACCAATTTCTCGATTCACGCAGCGATCTCTCGGCGGTGCGTCCGGAAGCGGGCACGATCGTGTTTCCGAAACTCGCGCATGGTCGCGCCGATGCGTTCTGCCAATTGCTACGGCAGAAATACGATACTGCGGTCGTGCCCGGCCATTTTTTCGAGATGCCTGATTTCTTCCGGCTGGGTTATTCCGTGGACGCGGAGACGCTCGAGAACGGGCTTCAGCGGATCGCTTCAGCATTGGATGAATTTTCACACGGCCACTGATATTGGAAAGATTCAGCGCACGCGCAAAAGTCGCATGAAAGCGCGCGCGGCATGCGATAGTGCGCGGTCGCGGCGATAGAGCAAAAATAGGTGACGCGGAAAATGCATCTGGCGAATGCGCAACTCAACGAGTGTGCCGCGTTCGAGCTCCATCTTCACGCACATCCTCGGGACGATGGCCACGCCCATGTTCATCTCAACCGCTCGCTTGATGCTTTCGATCGTCGGCAGCTCAATATCCATACGCAGCGACGTGCGATGCCGCGCAAAGAGCTGCATCACGCGCTGGCGATAAGGCGATTCGACGATATGGGCAACGAAGCTCTCTTCGCCCAGATCTTTCACGCTGACCGTATGGCGCTTGGCCAGCCGGTGCTTCGGAGGAACGACCAACGCGAGATCGTCCCGCATGAATTCGACTGCGACAAGATTCGGATCCATCGGACGGTACGTCACGACGCCAAAGTCCAATCTGTAGTTCAAAATCTCGGCCGGGATTTCCCGCGAGAATACCCGGTGAAACCGGACGTGAATTTTCGGGTACTTGCGGCGGTATTCTGCAAGCGCCGGCAACAAGGCATGAATGGAACTCTCATTCGCTCCGACTGACAGCTCGCCCTGGCGCAACTTCTGGAGATCGTCGACGCCACGGCGGATTTCCTCCCTCAGGTTGAGCATCCGTTCGGCGTATTCCTTCAAGAAAATTCCTGCTTCAGTGAGCTGCCCAGTCCTCGACCCGCGGACAAAAAGCGGCTGGCCGACCCATTCTTCGAGCTTGCGCACGGAAATGCTGATAGCTGGCTGAGTCCTGAAGAGTTTGACCGCGGCGCGGGAGAAGCTGCGTTCCTCCGCGACTGTCAAGAACACCTGTAGTGATGCGAGGTCCAAACTGGGATCTCCCGGCGGGCACGTACGTTCGCCCTGTACATCGGATTAGCCACAATCCTTCTATAAACGATGCTAATACACAAGCGAAAAACTATAAATTTGACGCGGGCTATTCGTTGAGCTTCACTGAGATGGGGAGAGAAGTATGGATACGGTACATATATTCGACACTACGCTCCGCGACGGCGAGCAATCACCCGGCTTTTCGATGAACCGGGAGGAGAAGCTCCGGCTTGCCCGTCAACTCGAACGACTCGGCGTGGACATTATCGAAGCAGGATTCCCCATCGCGTCCGAAGGCGATTTCGAAGCGGCCCGCGCGGTTGCGCAAGAAGTGAAGAATTCGACAGTCGCAGCGCTTGCACGCGCTTACGTGCCAGATATTGATGCGGGACTTCGCGCCATCGAACCTGCCGCAAAGCCTCGGCTGCATATTTTCCTGGCTACGTCTGACCTGCACTTGAAATACAAGCTGCGCCTCTCTCGCGAAGCAGCCCTCGAGCAGATCGGTAAGATGATTCGATACGGTCGCGAACGGTGCGATGAGATCGAATTCTCAGCCGAAGACGCGAGCCGCACCGACATTGATTATTTGACGCGTGTTTTCGAGATCGCCGCCGAAGCTGGCGCGACCATCCTTAATATTCCGGACACCGTCGGTTACAGCACACCCGAAGAATATGGCGCGATTTTTCGGCACATCGCGGAACACACTCGCCGCTTTCCCGGCATCATTCTGAGTGCGCACTGCCACAATGACCTGGGCCTAGCCGTTGCCAATTCACTTGCCGCCATCTGTGCGGGCGCGCGTCAGGTAGAGTGCACGATTAATGGCATCGGCGAACGCGCCGGCAACGCGTCGCTTGAAGAAATTGTAGTGGCGCTGGAAGTGCGCCGCGTTTCGTTCGGAGTGGGAACCGGAATCAATTTGAAGGAAATCTACGCCACCAGCCGCCTGCTCTCTGAAATCACTGGAGTCTCGGTGGCCCCGAACAAGGCGGTTGTAGGCGCCAACGCTTTCGCCCACGAAGCCGGGATTCATCAGGACGGCATACTGAAAAACCCGCTAACTTATGAAATTATTTCGCCGCAGGAAGTTGGTGTGCCGGCGCGGCGGCTTGTCCTTGGGAAACATTCTGGCCGCAACGCGCTTCGCGCGCATCTCCTCGAGCTCGGGTTCATGACGAACGACGACGAATTGCGTCTGTGCTACAGTGCTGCGATGGCGCTCGCCGACGAGGCCAAGCAGGTCACCGATCGTGACCTTCTAACCATCGTGCATCAGGTGCGCCGCGGAAATATCGCCGCAGCGAACGAGCCCGGCATCAACGCTACGGCCGGCGACTGAATTTCTTCAAACGAAATCGCGAGCGCAGCCGCTTCGGGGAAAGCCTCACATGAGCGGTGTCCACAAAAAAATCGTCGTCCTTCCTGGCGACGGAATCGGTCCAGAAGTCACAAGCGCAGCTACGCGGCTGCTCATTGAGTGCGCGACCGCCTTCGGCCACCAGTTTGATCTCCACGAAATGCCTTTCGGCGGCAATGCCATTGACCGCTGTGGCGAGCCTCTCCCAGCCGAAACTCTGGCAGCGTGCCGCGAAGCCGACGCTGTTCTTCTCGGCGCCGTCGGCGGCCCCAAGTGGGACGGGTTGCCCATCGGCAAACGCGCGGAGAGCGGGTTACTCGCGCTTCGAAAAGGGCTTGGCCTTTACATCAACTTTCGGCCGATTCGCGTTCGCGAAGCGCTAATTGGAATTTCACCACTGCGTCCGGAGAAAGTGCGCGGCTGTAATTTCGAAGTCATCCGCGAATTGGCCGGCGACATTTATTTCGGCGCGCATGAACATTCGAGCAAGAATGGCGTCGAGAGCGCCCGTGACGTGGCGCAGTATGACGAACGCGAAATCGAGCGTGTTGCGAGATATGCCTTCGAACGCGCCACGGCGCGGCGGAAGCGGCTTGCGAGCGTGGACAAAGCAAACGTACTCGCGACGTCGGTTCTCTGGCGAAAAACCGCGGCTCGAGTCGGGAAAGATTATCCTGGCGTGGCGCTGGAGAATTTATATGTGGACAACGCGGCGATGCAGATGGTGCTCAGCCCGGCGCAGTTTGACGTGATCGTTACCGCAAATCTTTTCGGCGATATTCTCAGCGACGAGGCGGCCGCGCTCGCCGGATCCATTGGACTGATCCCTTCCATGAGTCGCGGAGACTCACTGAAGGGCGCGCTCTACGAACCGATTCACGGCTCCGCGCCATCGCTCGCGGGCCGCGATATCGCGTCTCCTCTTGGCTCGATTTTCTGCGCGAGCCTGATGCTGAAAGAATCGTTCGGTTTGTTGCCCGAATCAGAGTGGATTGAATCGGCCGTGGACCGCGTCCTCGAACAAGGCTATCGCACCGCGGATATTGCCGAGCGTGCAAGTGAAGCGGTGGGCTGCTCGAAAATGGTTGAGCTGATTCGCGGCGAGATGACGGATTCGCTGCTTCACGCAGAGCGGTACGGTTGGGGCGTTTAGAAAGTTAGCTGCGCGGGTCAGGTTTTGCGCAGGACCAGGGTACCGACGATAAAATCGTGCAGCGCCTGCTTCTTTTCCGTAAATCCCGCCATGATGTAACCGATCCCGAGCGGAATAAATCCTGTCACGATTTTCGAGAAGAATCGCCCCGTTGCGCGGCCAAAGGTCAGCCGCCTTCCTTCCATGTCTGTGACAATCAGCCCAAGCGCTTTTTTGCCGAGCGTCGCCTGCCAGGTTGAGCTTTCCATCCACGCGAAGTAAAGCCATTCGCCGCCAATGATGAGTGGAAACAGCAAGAGCAGGAAGAAGACAAAACCTGTTGTGGCGAACAATGCGTTCGGATCAGGATGTTCCCCGCCGCCGGCGACAGCCGCGAGAGTCGCTGTGAGGCCTGTCATAACAGCAAGGACAACAACCAAGGGCAGCGCGACGATTCCGATGATTATTGCGTCAATCACATACGCAACGAACCGGAGCCAGAAGCCAGCGTACGGAGCCATAAGCGAGAACGGAACGGGAAGAGGCGCCCCTACGGGCGCGTAAGCTGCGGGCGCAGAAGATGGAAATGGCGAAGGCGCTGAAGCGATTGGGGACGCCACTACGGCGACTGACGCCGGCACGGGAGTGCCACAAGCCGGACAGAATCCTGCTCCTTCTACTAACGCTGCACCGCAACGTGAACAGAACATCGTGGCCTCCCCGGCGCGTGAAGCTTTACGAAACTTGCTTGATAACGAGCGTTCCAGCGATCATGTCGTGCAGCGCCTGCTTCTTCGCCGTGATTCCCGCCATGATATAGCCGATAAAAAGGGTCAAGCTGGAAATGATTTTGGCAAGATTGCGGCCGAGAGCGTGGCCAAAGCTGATTCGACGT
>DATBYF010000129.1:0-13324 GCA_036513895.1 Candidatus Acidiferrales bacterium
CATAGCTCGCATTTTTTTTCAGAGCCGGGAGGCTCCCGCCTCCCGAAACCCAGCGCAACGATGACCACACCCATCAAATCAAAGCCGCCACATGCCGCACAATCATCAAATCTTCATTCGTTTTAATCACCCGCACTTTTATGCGACTCTCGCCTGACGATATCACCGCCGCATTAGCTTCGTTTCCGCCCGCATCCAACCGAATCCCCAAAAACTCCAATCCATCGCAAATACCTTTGCGAACCACCGGCGCCTTTTCGCCAATCCCTCCCGCAAACACAAACACATCCAGCCCGCCAAGCACCGCCGCATACGCGCCGACATATTTCTTAGCTCGAGAGCAAAAAAGATCCACAGCATCCGCGGCTTGAGAATCTTGGCCGGCCTTCTCAATCAACTCTTTCATATCGGCAGACGTCCCTGAAACTCCCAGCAGTCCAGATTTTTTATTCAGCAACGCACTCGCATTTTTCCCGCCCAATTTCTTCTCCTCGACCAGATAGAGAAGCGCCCCCGGATCGAAGTCGCCAGAACGCGTCGCCATGACCAGTCCCTCGAGCGGCGTAAATCCCATTGACGTGTCAATGCTCTTCCCTTCTTTCACCGCGACCATGCTGGCGCCGCTGCCAAGATGCGCGATGATCACCCGCCCGTTGGCAAGCTCTCCGTCAAGCGATTGCAATTCGCTCATCACGTACTCATACGAGAGTCCATGGAATCCATATCGAAAAATTCCATCGTCGTAGAAACGTCGCGGCAGCGCGTACATCCGCGCAATTTTTGGGAGGGACTGATGGAACGCGGTGTCGAAACATGCCACTTGGAGAAGATCCGGAAATTTCTTGGCGATGAAATTTATTCCAGCGATCGCCGCCGGTAGATGATCGGGATCGAGTGGAATAAGCCTTTCGATCTCGGACATAAATTCCGGCGTAATTTTTTGAGGATCTCTATATCGAGGCCCGCCGTGGACAAGCCGGTGACCCACCGCCGCAAGTCCCGTAAGAAATCCGCGTTCGCCCATCCACGCGAGCATAGCTTCCAGCGCGGCGTTCGACTTCGCGCCGTCGAGCACGCTGTCTAAGAGCGACTTCCCACTAGCATCCGCAATCTTCAGCCGTCCCTTCGCGCCCCCACCCTGCTCCACGGATATCGAAAGCACAAGCTCCATTCGTCGCGCCGGCATCCTGCCGGCGTCTTTGACTTTGGCTCCCGCTATCTCATCCTGAACCCCCGCGTCATACAACGCCGATTTCAGCGTCGCCGACCCCCGGTTCACCGTCAAAATCCGCCGTTTAAGTTCTCCCGTCACGAACCCATCCTACTCCGGCACCAGTTTTATTCTCCCACTACTTTTCTTCAGAGCCGGGAGGCCCCTGCCCCCGGAGCCAATGCACGGTCGGCACGCCCGTTCTATTCGTGCAGCCACGCCCGCAAGCACTTGTAGCGGCGGGCTTTCTTAGCCCGGGACGCTGATCGCTGGCTATACGTGCGCCACGTGCGTCCAATTTCGCATCTTCCGCAAAATCAAAGCACAATTTCGTAAGATTTTCGTGTCCCAATCCCACTGATTCCCCGACACTTCCCCAAATCCTTACACCCAATGCATTTGCGCACACCCCGCGACGCATGTTATAATTGGCCCCTTTAATTAACCTAACATTATGATACTTATAGAGTTAATACGGAGAGCACCGCTCTCGCGCCGTCACGGCGGCCGCGAGCGCAGATGCCCCGCTCTGACATGGGAAGCACCCCTCGGAGGCAGGCACCCGGCTCTGCCAAACGGCTCAGCGTCCCCGTTTCACTCTTCCATCTCCCCTTTCCTCCCCATTTCTAATCGAGACTGGAAATTATTAGAAACGCCTGCAACTCAAACAAAACAATCACCACGACCCATGTCTAATCGAGACAAAATGAGGGGGTCAAACGAAGCCATTTCGAGCGCAATTTATGAACGGCTGAAATCCTTGTGGTACCGTAACCACAGTACCAGCTAGAATGTGCCTTCCATGTTGGCGGGCCTGAACTTTACTATGAATGACCACATTAGGAGCTAGATTGAGGGTGCGCCGGCTTTGAACGAAGCCGGGTAGATGTGATTCATGCAGGGCGGCACCTAAACCGTGCCGCGAGCCCGAAGAGGAGAACCAGCCCATGGTCACGGAACGCCGGCAATCGCCCCGAGTTACCCCCTACGAACCGGTCTACATCAGCTTCCCCAATCAGAACCGCGGCGTCGTCATTGATGCCTGCGAAAATGGTCTGCAGTTTCGGGCCGAAGCTCCGGTCGAGCACGATCAGGGCGCGGTTTCCATCCGATTCACCTTCAGCCCCTTCGCTGAAATGGAAACGGTTGCCGACATCATCTGGATCGACGCAGAAAGCAAAACCGGTGGCCTGCAATTCAGGGATCTACCTGAGGCCTCGCGCGCGAACATCGGCAGATGGCTCGAGCAGAATGCCCTCCCGCTGCCACCTCGAGCGGAGTCGGCGCCGGAAATCAAAGTAGTAAACGATATTGGAAGCGAACCCATCTTGGCCGGCGCGGATGAATTTGCGTTGACGGCACCCGCGGGTGACGATGGGTCTCGCGCCGGAGCTTCCGCGCCAAGTTCGGAGTTCGCAGCGCCATGGCGGCCTCCCGCGGGCGCGCGCTTCAATCCGGGAGATGCTCCGCGGAGCGGAGTTCGCACCGCCGTAACCGTCATTCTATGTTTGGTGTTTGTTGGCGTAACTGGCCTCGCCGCTTACATCTATTGGCGCACCGGCGGGGACACGCAGGCGCTCGGCAAGGTTTTGTCCAACTGGCGCTGGGACTCGCAGTCTGACGCGCAGACCTCGCCGACAGCGAACGCAATTAGCCCGCTATTGTTGCCTCCATCGAAGAATCGTCGAGCACGGCCCGTTGTCTCGGGGCGCGAAGCGGCCCTTAGATGGTCCTCGGGCACAGGCCCCGGAGAAGCCGAACTCAACACTGGATTGCAATATCTGGGCGGAGATGGCGGGCAGGCCGAAACGGCAGTCGCCGTGAAGTGGCTGTGGGCTTCAGAGAAAAAAGGAAATATGAGAGCCGCAATGCTTCTTGCCGATCTGTATGCGTGGGGACGTGGCGTGCCTCAGAATTGCGAACAAGCGCGGGTGCTGCTGATCGCCGCATCGAATCGCGGAAGCGCGGAAGCCTCGCAGCAGCTGCAAGACATGGAAGCGGACGGTTGTGCCAGCGCGGAAGCTCGCTAGGAAACCAGGAGTTCGAAAATGATTACCCCAGACACTCATTTCGAAACGAACCGCCAGGAACACAGTTTGTTGCCCGCTTCTCGCGGCTTAAAACATAAATCTGCATGGGCAACCGCTCGGCGTTGCAGTTATCTCGCGGCCGTATTGATCGCGATCTCCGCCGCCACGTGCACCACGGTTATTGCTCAAACCAGTTTTCAAACGAATCTAGGAACGAGATCTCCCAAAGCCGCGTGCGTCAACAACGCCGCCAAGTGGGGATACGTCGACAGTACAGGTAAGCTCGTGATTAACCCGAAGTTTGACTCGACTGAACCGTTTTCCGACGACTTGGCTGCCGTTCAAGTTGACGGCAAATGGGGATTTATAGACCCAACAGGAAACATGGCCATCCCTCTTCGGTTCAATAAAGCGAATTCGTTTGCCGAGCATTTGGCAGCGGTTCAAGTCGGTAAAAAATGGGGCTACATCGACAAGACCGGCAACCTGGTGATTCCTGCTCAGTTTGATTTTGCTCAGAAGTTCTCCGAACAGTTCGCGGCCGTGCAAGTCGACCGCAAATGGGGTTACATCGATACGACCGGCAAGGTTCTTATTGCTCCAAAGTTCGACAGCGCAAAGCGATTCTCCGAGGGGCTAGCCGCGGTGCAACTCGATCATAAGTGGGGTTACGTCGATGCGGCCGGCACAATCGTGATCGCTCCGCACTTTGACGGCGCAGCTTCGTTCTCCGAACAATTGGCTCTGGTTCAGAGCGCTGGAACGTTTGGCTACATTGACAAGACGGGGCACGCCGTAACTCCACCGCGCCTTACATCGGCCGGCGCTCTTTC
Source organism: Candidatus Acidiferrales bacterium (assembly GCA_036513895.1). GTDB lineage: Bacteria > Acidobacteriota > Terriglobia > Acidiferrales > UBA7541 > Palsa-147. The sequence continues at coordinate 4,074 of DATBYF010000129.1, forward strand.
TCTTCAGCACGTCTCCGAACAGCGGGATCCAGTCGAAGTCGGCGGCAGGTATGATTACATCGACAAGGTCGGAAACGTGGTTATTCCCTTGCAGGTCGAGGGAGTTTGCGGCCTTTAGCCTGATCTCACGAGTCCGAACATAACACCGCCCCGGGTCATCACGAGACTTGCCCGTTGCCAAACTGATTCCAGGCGCAGTACAGTGAATCACTTGCACGCAACGCGCCCGTAGCTCAGCTGGATAGAGCATCTGCCTTCGAAGCAGAGGGTCGGGAGTTCGAATCTCTCCGGGCGCGCCACAAACTTCAAAATAGATACGCTTACTATCGCGAATAGCGTGTTGTGCTGACCTGCGCACAACGTGCAATTGCGGACAGTATTGAAATTCACTCGGTCTGACACTGAGAGCTCACCGTTTCTTAAGGAGACTCTCATTGAAGATTTCCGCAGTGTTATTCGCAGTGCTCGTAAGTCTGGGCGGGTCTACGATGGTCCAGGCTCAAACCACAGTATCGACCGACAATAATCAGACATCAACCTACCGAGTAAGCGTAGTCAGCCGCACGACACGAGCGGTGAGTTACAGACACCGCAGCGGATCAACGAAAATCGATTTCCTCGGCACCGATTTGATGCCAACAGCAGCGGGCGAGGCGAAAGTCGAGAGCAAGCGCGGCGCGATGTCCATCGAAGCTGAATTTTCTGGACTCGATAGGCCGACGAGCTTTGGCACTGAATATCTGACATATGTATTGTGGGCGATTTCGCCGGAGGGACGGCCGGTCAACATCTGCGAAGTATTAGTGGGCGATAACCATCGCAGCAAGCTCGAAGTGACCACGGACCTTCAGGCTTTCGCGCTGATCGTGACCGCGGAACCTTATTACGCGGTGCGCCGTCCGAGCAATGTCGTCATCCTCGAAAACGCGATTCGCTCCGACACCGTGGGCGCAAGCGAGGCCGTGGACGCGAAGTATGAACTCATCGATCGCGGCGGCTATGTTCCCACGGGCTATCATTTCGATCCCGTCGTCATGAATGCGAAACTCCCACTCGAATTTTTCGAAGCGCGCAATGCCGTGCGAATCGCCAAGTCAGCCGGAGCAGAGACGTACGCGACCGCCAGCTATGAAAACGCGGTCCGTCAAATGAAGCAGGCGGACGATCTCGCGATCAACAGACACGTTGACAAGAAATCACTGATCGCGGCGTCACGCGAAGTTGTGCAGACGGCGGACGACGCTCGCGAAATCGCCGTGAAAACGATTGATGCAAATCGCGTGAACTCCGACAGGGATGCGGCAGCAGCGCAAGTTGCAGATGCAAACGCCAAATCCGACGCCGATAGGCTCGCTCGTAAGGACGCAGAAGCAGCGACTTCGGATGCCGACCGCCGACGCGCGGACGCCGACCGCAAACGTGCCGACGCCGATGCGGCTGCGCTTGCCGCACAGCAGAAACAGCACGATGCTCAAGCGGACGCGGATCAGAATCGCGCCGCAGCTGCGGACGCCAACAGGGCGGCTGCGGACGCGCAACAGGGTCAGAAAGACGCAGAGGCGCAATCGGATCGCGATCGAGCCGCTGCAGCGTCTTCGGATCAGCAACTACAGCAAGCGGTGCAGGATCGTGAAGAACTTCGGGCCAAATTACTGCTACAGTTCAACGCAATTCTCGCGACTCGCGACACCGCTCGCGGCCTGGTCGTGAATTTGTCGGACGTGCTTTTTGACACCGGCAAGTACACGCTTCGTCCGCTGGCGCGCGAGAAGCTAGCCAAAATATCCGGAATCGTTCTTGCTTATCCCGATTTGAGGCTAGCCATCGAAGGCAATACGGATAGCGTCGGCGGCGACGCTATGAATCAGACGCTTTCGGAACAGCGGGCTGATGCCGTTCGGGATTACCTGGCGCAGCAAAACATTCCTATGACGTCAATGACGGCGCAGGGATTCGGTAAGACGCAACCTGCTGCGACCAATGATACGGCGGAAGGACGTCAAGAGAATCGCCGCGTCGAGATGATCGTGTCGGGCGACGTAATCGGAACTACGGTTGGAGCAGTATCGCTAAATCTTCCTGTGCCTAGCCGTCCGTAAGACGGTTGGCGGAAAATTGCCGAGCCCCGGCGGATTGCGCATCGCCGGGGCTTGGCACACATCACGTCCGCGAATGTCGCTCGTCCGCTTGCTTACTATTTCAGACTTTCTATATACGCGATAAGTGTCTTCAAATCGTCTGGCGGCAAATCTACTTTGGGCATGCCGCCAGCAATCATCTTGGCTGTGGGATGCGCGAAAAGTTCGACAAGTTGATCGGATGTAAATTTAGCTGAGATTCCGACGAGGGCCGGAGCCGCAGCCGTGCCAATTCCGCCACCACCGTGGCAGGCGTTGCAGGATTGCGCCTCGAAAATTGTTTTTCCCTTCGCCGCAAGCGGATCGGCGAGAGACACATTCGCGGCAGCCAAGGAGCCGGAAGAAAGCTCAGGCTCAAATGGTTTGCGCATGAAGTCGTTTTCTTCGGTCTTTTGCAAAGCCAGTTGCTTCGCAACTCCAGGATCGTGCTGGTCCTGATACTCACTTCGAAGCCCCAGGCCCACGAGCGCGACAATAACGAATACATAGGCTCCCATCGCCACGGGCCGTTTCCATGGACGCCGCTCGATGCTGCGATCCAAAAACGGCAGAGCGACTACAGCGATAACGAGAATCATGGGAATAACCAGAATCCCGATTACCGAAACCGCGCCGTGCCAATATTTCAGCCACTGAAAAATGGGGAGGTAATACCACTCCGGCCGCGGCACGTACTGCGCATTTGCCGGATCGGCCGCTGGACCTAACGGCACCGGCGCGAAAAAGGCCAAGACGCCGAGTCCGGCTATGAGAAGAGCCGTGAGCGAGAGATCCATCATCACCTGGCGCGGGTAGAACGGCTCCGTCTTCTGTTTAGGGTTGTAGGGATCTTCGCTGATTGGTCCGGCTGCGCCAGCCTTGCGGAAGAGAAAAATGTGCGAGGCTACCAGGGCAAAAATGAATGCTGGAATCAAAAAAACATGGGCCACAAAAAAGCGTGAGACAGTGAGCGTTCCCATTTCAGTTCCGCCGCGCACGAGACGCGTGAGGCTCTCACCAATTCCGGGGATTTCGCCGATCGCGTTTGTGCCGACTGCCGTGGCGAAGTAAGCTCTCTGGTCCCATGGAAGCAAATAACCGGTGAAGGCCATTCCCAACACGAGCCCGAATAGCGCACATCCGGAGATCCAAAGAATTTCGCGGCGGCCCTTGTAAGCGCCGTAGAGGTACGTCTGAGAGAGGTGAAGGAGCAAGACAACAACCATCGCGCTCGATCCGTAGGAATGAAGGCTGCGAAGAAAGGAGCCCGCAGTCACTGCCTTGGTGATATAGACAACGGTCGTGTGCGCGTGGTCTGCCGATGGAACGTAATACAGCGCGAGAAATACTCCGGTAATAATCTGCGAGAGAAATATGAACAGTAGCCCAGATCCAAATATATAAGCGAAGCGCGCGCCGCCGGGGATAGGTTCGTCGAGGGAAGCGCGGAGCAGGTCATCCAAGCCAGTGCGCCGATTGAGCCAAGCGCGAACTCCGGTTCGGGGAACATCGGAGTTCTCTCTTCCATTGCGGTTGGTTAAATCCATCTCCTTAAAACACCTTCCTCAGCCCATTACCTCTTTATCAGCGACAAGTTGACGGAAATACTGAAAGCGCACCATCAATTGATCGTCCTGAATATTTGTTTCAAGGCTATCCATCCCGCGAAGCGACGGCCCACTGACGCGCGTGCCGTCCGGAGCGTAAACAGCGCCGTGACATGGGCAGATAAATGTGCCTTTGACAGCGTCCCACGGCACGGTGCAGCCCAAGTGGGGGCACACCGACGATAGGACCAGCAATTGCCCGCGAGAGTCTTTGGTCACATAGACGGCTTTTTCTGAAACTGCTTTGCGCCAGCCGTCTACCTGCTCAATTTGGATGTTCCGCAGGACCGGTATACTCAAGTTCAAAAATTCGGTCATCGGCCCAACGGGAGATTCTTTGAGTTCGGTCGTACGGCGCAAGAGAGGAAAAAGCGCGAAGCGAATTAACGGAACGGAAAGCAGCACGCCGACGCAAACGGATCCCAAAGCGAGCAGTGCACTTAGGAAAGACCGTCTGTTCCGAGGCATTCGTTCGGGAGCGGATAATTCACGCGCCCTCGTGCTGCTGGAATTCGCTTGGCTCCGGCTCATCCAACTCTCCCGTAGTTGAGTATCAAAAAGAGCGGGCGTGCTGCGCTCCGTTTACTCCAGCCCGTGACGATCGAGAGTCTGTTATTTTTTTGGAAGTTGACGGATGTAGGCCACGAGGGACTTTATCGAGTCTGCAGAAATTTTCGAGCCGAAGGCTGGCATTTTCCCGCGTCCCTTACTGATGATATCAGCGAGCTCGGCGTCCGATTGTTTCTGCACTTCATCCGAGCGCAGATCCTTAGCTTTCATGGCCTTGCCCGTCGAGGTATCCCCGCTTCCATCCGCCCCATGGCACAGCGTGCAATTCGTTTTGAAGATTTTGGCGGCATCGGCCTGAGCTCGAACGGGTGAGGCAGTGATCAAATTCACACATAAAACAAACAGCGGTAGTGGCGCAAGATGCAGACTAGATTTTTTCACGTCGCCTCCTTAGGTTAATCAAGTAAATCGAGCGACGGATTTCAGCAGTGTCTAGTTCGGAACAGCTCGATTCACTCACTCCAATGCGGGAAATAGTAGCTTACTGCCCGAGGATTGTCGCGTATCTCGGCTTTGGCGTGCGTGCCATCGCGAGTGGTTTTCTCAAATCCGTCTGGCGCATGATTTCGACCAATAGCACCCACGCGTTGCTCATGCTGACAAGGAGAGGAAAAATTAAACCTGGGATGAGCCAATACGGCTCCCGGTTACCCTGGAACAGAAATGATACAGCCGCGATCATCAATGGCAACGTGGCAGCTTGCGTGAACGCGAAGCGCTGGTATCCATGAAAGAGCGTGTCGTAATGACGGCGCCGCAGCGCTCGAATATCGAGATAAGTCGCCACGCACCACACGAAACAAAAAATACACAACAGCTCAATCCCAAAAGCTGCGGACGCATACGGAACGAGTCCCAGCAACGCCGCCACCAAAACCGCGCCGAGAAAAATCAAAGTTTCGCCGGCGCGGTCCGAGATGTCTGGGAGGCTGATGATTCGAGTCAAATTGATGGAGAGTCCGACGAAAAGCAGCCCGGCGAATGCAGCAGCTGCGCCGCTAACGGCGACGTAGAAATCTTTCCACTCCGCGACAGCGTACGGCTCCATGGCGCTCCGACAAATGATAGCCGCAATGATCACCGCAAAAAGCGGCGAGCAAACGATTCAGGCAGCGCGGTAGTCTGACGCGGACTCCAACGCGATTCAATTGTTCGGCAGGGATAAGCATGTGACGCGCGCGGCGAGGCCGTACGCCCGTGTCGCGCAGCCAGACTGATTAACGACCGACGAGGACGAACGCGCCCCAGTAAAACGGTAGGTCTTTGCCGAAACGCTGGCGAACGACCTCGCGCTCTTTGAGTTGCGCCTGGCGCATAGCTTCGTGCTTGTCGAGGCCGCCGAGCCAACCCTTATAAAAGAGCGTCATCAGCTCCTGCGTTTCGCGGTCGGGCACAGACCACATACTCATCAAGATGGCATCGACGCCGGCTTCCTGCAGGCCACGGCGCAACCCGAAAACACCTTCACTGTTGCTCTGCTTGCCGAGTCCAGTTTCGCACGCGCTAAGAACGACTAGCTCGGTGCCTTGAAGATTGAGCTGCGCGGCTTCGTAAGCTGTGAGTACACCGTCTTTCAGTCCTGAGGAGGGAGGTGCGCCCGATTCCGCGCGATCGGCGCCGGCGAAAAACAGACCCGAGCGTAGCATAGGATCTTCATGGGCAACGGATCGCGCGCTATTCAGATCGGGATCATGCGCGATTTCCTGATCGGAAAGAAAGAAGCCGTGCGTTGCAATGTGGACGACGCGGGGGCTTTGCATCCGATCGACGGCTTCTTCGAGGGCGCTCGCGCGCGTGTAGGACTCCGCCTCCCATCCCGCGGCTCTTAGCTGGGCTCCGACCGCATCGACTTCAGTTTGCGTTCCCGGAAGCGGCTTGAGCGGCCCACCACGAACGTCGCGGGAGCGTGGCAAGGCGGTGGCGGCCGCCGGTGTGCTCTCGGCCGAGGTAGGCTGCGGAGCTGACTTAGTGCCGGGGATTTTCTCGAGCGCGGTACGCTGTTCCGCTTCGGAGAGATCGAACTTCGGATTGCCCAGAAGGACGGCGACTTTAGATTTCGGAGACTGCGGTACGCGCAGGACGTCGTTCGTGCTGTTCACAAGTCGCAGATCCAATTTTTCGAGCAGGAGCTTGCCGGAATCGTCCGCGAGAACGCCCAGAGGAATTTGATTCAAGAGCCCGTCGGGCGAAACGTAAACGCGCTTGGAATTTCCGAGCGCCGTTTCGAGCGGCTTCCAGAATGCGTCGTACGCCGCGCTTGTGCCAGCGGCGCCTTCCGCGGCTTTTTCTTCCGGCGTTTCCACGGCAGAAGCGCCGCGAGTGAGCGCGACGTGCGTGCGATAACTGTCGAGCGGCGCTGATTCCAGTTTTTGTGCTTCGCCGAGAAGAATCAAGCTCGGCAGGGCGGCTCGCGGCGTGACGACGAGCGCGGCATAGTAAAACGAATTTGTCCAATTCTTGCCGTCGTCATACCGGTAGCGGACGAATTCGACGGCGGCATCGTCGGGCTTAAGTGCCTTTTGCACGTCCTTCCAGGTCGCACTCGCCAGAGCCTTCCGCTCGCTCACCTTGTTCACACGCCGAGCCAACTGCTGTTCGAGTTCGTTGGCTTCAGCGTCCAGCTTGGCCTGAGCATCGGCCCAACCCTGCGGACGCGAGGTCGCCAGTTGCGAGGATTCGCTCTTCTTCTCGGTGAGCTGGTCAAACAATTGAATCGCCGTGGGGTCGCCGCTCGCCGCGACTTGTGCGCGAAGGGCCGAGACGCTCGTTCCAACGAGGCCCTTTTCCCAGAGAATTACGTCGTACATCTTTCCGGCGACCGACGGGTCGCGTTCGCGGTTCGCAATCGAAAAGCTAAAGTAACCAGGAAAAAGATTTTGCTCCGTGGCGAGAAACTGAAGACGATCTTTCTCGCTCATGTACGCGAATCCGTACTGGAAGCGGTGGTGAATCAGTTCCAGCCCGCGATCGAAATAGGGAGCGGCATCTGAATATCGGTCCTGAGCCTGGTAGAGCGCCGCGAGGTTCAGAATATTTGAAGCGAGAGCGGGATGTTGCGGCACGAGAACTTTTTCGTTGATTGCGAGGGATTGCTTGTAGAGAGGTTCCGCGTCGGCATAACGCTCCTCGCGGCGATAGATGATGGCGAGATTGTTGAGGCTAGACGCGTAATTCGCGCTGTTCCTCCCAAAAGCCTTCGCGGTGATCTCAACTGAGCGTTTCATAAAAGCTTCGGCGTCGGGATAACGGTTCTGGTCTTCGTAGATCAACGCGAGGAGATTGAGATTCGCGGCCACGACGTCGCTGTCCTTTCCGAGCGCTTTGACATTCATAACCAGAGCGCTTTTGGCGAGAGGTTCGGCGTCCTGGTAGCGATGTTCGGATTCGTAGAGGCTCGCCAGAGCGAGGAGGATTGCGGCGACGCTGGGATGATCGGGACCAAAAACTTTTTCGTCAATTTCCAAAGCGTTTTTCAGCAGCGGCTCGGCTTCTGAAAAACGTCCTTGCGCGATGTAGACGAGCGCGAGGCTGTTGAGTTCGGCGGCGACCGCCGGATGAACCGGGCCGTACGCCTTCTGATCAATCGAAATCGCGAGTTTTAGAAGGGGCTCCGCGCTGCCATAGAAGCCCTGACCAGAAGAAAGGCCCGCCATGCCATGAAGGCGGTTGGCCACATCCGGATGCGCCGGGCCGAGTTTCTTTAAGTCGATTGTGACGGCGCGTTTGTAGAGCGGAAGTGCTTTCGCATAGTCGCCACGCGTTGTGTAGAGGAGGGCGAGATTGCTCAGGTCAGTGGCGAGGCCGGGGCTTTCGGATCCGAGCGCTTTTTCATCAATCGCGATGGCACGTTGGAAGGGCGGTTCGGCTTCAGAGTAGCGTCCTTGCTTCATGTAGAGCAGCGCCAGATTGTTTAGATCAGTGGCGACGCCTGGATCGTTTGGTCCGAGCGCCTTCTCGTGAATTGCGAGAGCTTCCTTGTAATAACGCTCGGCATCGGCATACCGGGCTTCCGACTCGTAAAGGGCGGCGAGGTTGTTGAGTATGTTTGCGACGCCGGGATGCCCGGGCCCCACGGTTTTTATGCCGATTTCGATGGCGCGCTTCAACAGCGGCTCGGCATCTGAATATTTTCCGAGGTCGTTGTAAATCGTGGCGACACGATTTAGAGATGCGGACGTGTACGCGTGATTGGGTCCGAACGTAGATTCGGCAATCTTTTCGGCTTCGAGAGCGACGGGAAGCGCGTCTGCATACCGCCCGGCGTCCTGCAGCTGTCCGGATTGTGCAAATAGCTGCTTCCAACGATCTTCTTGTACGAATGAGGCGTGACAAGCGAGGAATGCGAGCAGAGAGGTCGAGACTACACGCGCCGCGATTTGACGGAGGTGCGCTACTAAGCCGGGATTTCCGATCTGGACTCCTTACTCGCACATCCTACTGCTCGTTCTAGCTTCGGCGCAAGCAGTCGGACCCAACCGGTCGACGGGTCCACTGAATCGAAAAATTGTGGCGGGTGAATCTGTAAGCCGGATTCTGTCAAGCGCACTCGAACGTTGAACGGCCGAAACCGCAAAACGAATCGATGTGCGCCACAGCGATCATTCTTCTAGATCCCGGATCGCTCCGGGACTCAAGCAGCCTACCCGAGGGTCATCGCAGAGACTTCTTGCGAAGTCGCTGCACCGGGCCGGGCCAGCCCTCCCCTCCTATTTGGCCTTGCTCCACGCGGGGTTTTCCGTGCCCCGGATGTTGCCATCCGGGCGGTGGGCTCTTACCCCACCTTTTCACCCTTACCAGGCTGACGGCCGATTGAGGCGGCTCGTAAGGTCTCCCTTTGAGCCGCCGCAGAGGCGCGTTTCGCACCGGCGGTTTATTTTCTGTGGCACTTTCCGTAGCCGCGCCCTTTCGAGCGCAACCCCCTGGCGTTACCAGGCGCGTTGCCCGAATTTTCGGCATT
>DATBYF010000130.1:0-43628 GCA_036513895.1 Candidatus Acidiferrales bacterium
TGCCCCAGAGGAATTGTCTTGCTCCCCGTGGCCGATATGAACGTCCGGCTCCCGTTTAATCTAATCTGGAAGAAAGACAATTCGTTGCCTTTGCTTCAGAAATTTGTGGCCCAGGTACAGGCGACAAAACTAAACCCGCGATCTTGAACGGCTCATGTGAGATGAGGTAAAAGTGCGTCCGCGGCGCGCCCTTTTATCGGCTCGCATCGGCGGAGTACTGCGCAAATGAGCAAGGGCCGGTAATATCGGTCACGGCGTTATCTATCGGGAGCACACAACATGACAGACCAAACAGCCTTACCCACGGTGTCGCGAGTGCGTGACTTCGGTATCGGCGCGAAGTTCGTTAGCGGATAACGTTTGAAACGCTATGTGCCCCGTTCGAAAACTTTCAGATACTCTTCTCGCGCGGCAGGTTCGACGCTCATGATTTCGAGATCCTCGCGCACATGCTGGGCGCGGCTCGAGCCGACGAGTGCGGTGGTAATCCCGGGCGTCGAGCGCGCAAATTGAAGCGCACGCTGAAGATCACTTTTCAATCCCAGAGCTGCCGACACAAACGGCGGAAGGTTGCTGATGAGCTGTCCTTGGAGCAATGCGGCGCTGGAGACGACGGTGATGCCAAGCGCCCGCGCGGCCTGAAGCGTTGAACCCTGCCGGCCCTCCATCGTTTGATTCACAAGAATGAGCGCTTCGGACATGGCCAGATTGAATGGCAATTGCACAAATCGGAGATGATGTCCGTCCCCGCCAACCGCGCGCGCTACCGTGAGAATTTCCTCGAGCGAAAGATAATCCTTCGCGCCTCGCTCCTGGCGGAATCCGTTCCAGGTAGCCAGGCCATACGCGCCGATTTTGCCGTCGCGGACAGCGCCCTCTAGAAATTCGAATGCGGCTTCGATTCGGCGCAAGAATTCGTCGCGCGAAACAGCATGAAGCTGGGTTTCCGGATTGTGGAGATAGAAGACATCGATTGAATCGACGTTCAGATTGCGCAAGCTGCGCGCCAGTTGATTCTCGAGATAGGAAGGCGCCATGCAGTGGCAGTCGGCCGCGATATCCTCGGGACGAAAGATTCCGGGCGTGAGATATTCACGGACGAAATAATCGTTGGCGTCCGCGGGCATTTCACCGTCAGCGGTTAGAAATCCAGCCTTGGTGCACAAGACCAGCTCGTCGCGCGCGAATCCCTTTCCAGCAAGAACACGGAGCGCGGCGCCGATCGATCTTTCGCTGCGCTGAAAACGATAGTTAATCGCCGTGTCCAGAACATTGATGCCGCCCTCCACGGCGGCGATTACCGCGGCGGTGTAGCCGGCGTCGGTGGTAGCATCCGGCTCGCCGAGATACGTCCCTATGCCAATCGAAGAAAGCCGCAGCTTTGAGGATGCTTGTTCGCGAAAATGGCCCGGAGCGGCGCGGTCTTTGAATCGCGCGGCGTAGCGGCTGGTTCCTTCGGGTGTCGCTAGTGTTGGCAATGATTCTCTCGCTGAACTTAAATTTTAGAGGAGACGCGGGAGTATAGCAGAACCTCTCATCCACTCATCAATGAGCGCTCGTGGCACTCTATGACGACTGAGGCCGGGCCGGAAGGCTCTCAGGCGGCTGGCCTGCGGCCATACCGGAAGCGACCAGCAACTCTCGCGCTTCCACCCGGAACTGGGGCAATACGCGCGCGAAAAGCGCCGCTCCGACAATCGCGCCAATGCCGCCGAAGCCCACCGTCAATGGCGCGCCAATGTGCTTCGCCACCGCCCCGGCGAACAACGCGCCGATGGGCGCCATGCCCATGAACATCATGGAATAAACGGCCAGGACCCGGCCGCGAAGACTGTCGGGAGACATTGCTTGTAGCAGCGTGTTCGATGCGGATGTCTGCAACATCACGGCGTAGCCCACCGGCACGAGCAGAACCGCGGACAGCCAAAACCAATGGGATAGCGAAAAGGCGATGAGTGCTGCGCCGAATGCCGCGCAGGAGATGGCGATCCAACGGCCGAGCCCACGCATGCTGCTCCGCATGGCAAGTGTGAGAGCTCCTCCGAGCGCGCCGAGACCCGCGCAGCCCATGAGAATTCCGAAGCCTCGCGCGCCTCCGTGCAGAATTCGATCGGCGAAGATGGGCATGAGAACCGAGTAAGGCAAGGCAAACAAGCTGATGCAGCCCAAGAGAAGAAGAAGCGCGCGAATCGGCTTGGTGCGCTCGACAAAGCGAAAACCTTCCACGATGTGCTCAAACGGCGAGGCCGTAACTTTCGCCCGCTTTGGAATCGTGAGCTTCATCAACAGCAGTCCTACGATCACGGCAATATAGCTAATCGCGTTCGCAAAAAAGCACCAACCCTCTCCGATCCACGCCACCAGAACTCCTGCGACGGCCGGCCCAATAACTCGCGCGCCGTTGAACATGGACGAGTTCAGCGCGATGGCGTTCATCAGATCTTCGCGTCCCACCATATCCATCAGGAAGGCCTGCCGGGCGGGAATGTCGAAGGCGTTGACCGCGCCGAGCAAAACTGCCAGGACCATAATTTCCCAGACGGTGATAACGCTTGTCAGCGTTAAGGCCGCAAGAGCGAAAGCGAGGAGCATCGAAATCGTTTGCGTGGCGATAACAATGTGTTGCCGGCTTCGCCGATCCGCCAGCATTCCGCCAAGCGGTGCCAGCACGAACACCGGAATCTGGCTGGCGAATCCGACCGTACCGAGCAGGAGCGCCGAGCCTGTCATGCGGTAGACAAGCCACGACTGAGCGACGCTCTGCATCCACGTTCCAATGAGAGAGATGAGCTGGCCGCCGAAGAAAAGTTGGAAATTGCGGTGCCGGAGCGCGCGAAACATCGCGGACGTCTGGATAACCGACCGATTTCCATCACCGCGTGAGGCTGGGCGTTTCGATTTTTCTTTCGCAATCGTTTGCGATTCCGTCACGCAAACATTGTACGACGCTTCGAGGCGAGATGAAGTTCGGAGTTCCAGCGAAGATATGACGGCACGAGAATGAAGTGCCGGCGGTGAGCCGATTACGCCGACGAGGTGGGTGCGGGAGGCGCGGCTGGCGGCGCGAGTATGCGGGCGCAGGCTCGCAGCAATCGCCGATATGGCCATGCGGGATCGCGAAAGAAGATTTCGCCTTCGCGCGGCTTGGCGTAGAACCAGCGCGCGAGCAGGGAGAGATTCTCCGAGAGGTCGTCTGGAACGGAGCGGATGCCGAAGTGAGCTTTCAGATCGGTAGCACTCGAAATTACCGATTCTGCGGTTCGAGAATCGCTTGTACCGAGCGAAGGCGCTAATTCTGAATCGGCTGCATTCGCGGCAGTTGAGTTCGCCTCCAGATACGAGCGGATAATCGCTTCGACCGAGCGCGGCTGGCTGGAAAGCTCGTCGAATCGTACCAGCAATGGATCGGCAATGATGCCGTGGTGGACGGCGAAGAAAGCCACCGTGTTTTCTTCCGCCATGCGCTGGAGAATTACGGCGTCGAGTTGATCCACGCGGCGCGCAAGCTCGGGAAAGCTCCGCATCACATCCGAAACCTTCTCGAGTTTTTTGTGCAGCGCCGCGGCTCGCTCGAAATCGAGCGCCTCGCTGGCTGATTCGCGTTCCTGCTGAAGCGAGGTTTCGAGCGACGCGCCGAGGGTTGCCAACGCTTCTGTGGAGCGGGCGACTTCCGCCGCGTACTCCGCGTCGGTGCAGCCGGCAAAGCATGGCGCCAGGCACATTTTCATTTCGGAATAAATGCAGCCGGGAAATTGGGGATCGCGGCGGATTTTGATCTGGCAGCGGCGAACTTTGAACAGATCGCGAAATCCGTCGGCGACAAATTCGGCGGCGCGACGCGATGCAAACGGCCCGACGTACAAGCCTTCGTCCGGCGAAATCCGGCGCGTCACGTAGCAGCGCGGATAAGCATTACGCAAATTGATTTTTACGACAGCAGGAGGGCGAAGACGAAGGAAACCACGGTAGCGCTTCGGAAAATGGATTCGCGCCTGCTGGTAGAGCGCCAGCGACTGTTCAAAGCGAGAACCGGTGAGCCGGAAACGAATTCGTGCGGCAACGTTGCGCAAATTCAGACGCTTGGAGAGAGTTTCGGAAGGATGCAAAAGACGCTCGGCCGCACGGCGGAGATCGACCGTACGAGAAAGATACGGCTGTGCGCCGGGTGCATGCATTTCGATGAGGTAGACGGCCGGGCGGGAGGGCAAAGACGCGAAAAAATCTTCATCGCGGGCGGGGTCGAACTTTGAGCCGCAATCGAGATCCAGCACAGGATAAGAATACGTCAATTATGAGGCGAGCCGGTTCGGCATTGAGTTCCCCGAGGCAGTAGCCTCGGGGCTCTGAATTGGGTGGGAGGCCAAAAGAAAATGTGAAGATACGGTTTTTCGACTGTGGCGGTGAGAGATTTAGTACGACTTGAGGACCCAGGCGGAAATCACAATGCGCTGAATTTCGCTGGTGCCCTCGTAAATTTCGGTGATGCGCGCGTCACGGTACATGCGCTCAACGGGGTATTCGCAACTGTAACCGTAGCCACCGTGAACTTGAATCGCCTTGTGGGTGACGCGGGTGGACATCTCACTCGCAAAAAGCTTGGCGATGGCAGCCTCCATCGAGAAACGCCCGCCGGAATCCTGCTTCCACGCCGCTTTGCGAACGAGAAGCCGCGACGCGTCAATTTCAGTGGACATATCAGCCAGCATGAATTGAATGGCCTGAAAATCAGCGATGGGATGGCCAAAGGCCTGACGTTGCTTGGCATACGTGAGTGAAGCTTCGAAGGCGCCTTGCGCAATCCCAGTTGCTTGCGCGCCAATGCCAATTCGGCCGCCGTCGAGCGTCGAGAGCGCGATCTTGTAACCGTCGCCCTCGTTGACAAGCCGATTCGCGACGGGAACTTCGCAATCGGAGAACGCAAGCTCGGTGCAAGCGGTGGCATGGATGCCTAATTTTTTCTCTTCCTTGCCAACCGAGAATCCCGCCGTCCCTTTCTCGATGAGAAGCGCGGTGATTCCCTTCTCTCCTTTCTCCGGATTCGTATTTACGTAGACAATCGCGGCGTCCGCGACGCCGCCGTTGGTGATCCAGGCTTTTGTGCCGTTCACCACGTAGCGATCGCCTTTGAGTACAGCTTTTGTGGCGAGCGCGGCGGCGTTCGAGCCGGCCTGCGGCTCGGTGAGACCGTAGCAGCCGATTTTTTCGCCGCGGGCGTAGGGAAGGAGAAATCGCTTCTTTTGCTCGTCAGTGCCGAAACGATGAATCGGATCGCAATAGAGCGAATTTTGAACGGAAAGCACCACGCTGGTGGAAGCGCAGACGCGGGCGATCTCTTCGATGGTTATGGCGTAGCAGATGTGATCCATCCCCGCGCCGCCTTCAGCTTCGGGGATGGCAACGCCGGTGAGTCCGAGTTCCGCGGCCTTGCGAAATGTCTCGCGGGGAAAGTGGCCTGTCTCGTCAAGTTCCTTGGCGAGCGGCTTCACTTCCGCTTCGGCGAATTCGCGGACGGTGCGCTGGAGCAGCTTCTGCTCTTCAGTGAGTTCAAAATTCACGAATCAGCTCCTGGACCGGATCGAGCGATCGAGCAGCAGACGTAAGTGTACAGCAGCGGCGTGTCCGGCGTGTGGCGGCTTCGATTTCCCAGGGCAGGCATTACGAGCAGCCATTACGAGCAGGTATCTCGGTCCGGGATTAAGGATTGAGGGCGTGGCGAAGCTTTTCGTAAGTGGTCTCGAGTTCTTCGGGCTCGATGCGAGTTTCAGCTACGGTAGTCATGAAATTTGCATCGCCGGACCAGCGCGGCAAGACGTGAAGATGCAGATGCCCGGTCACGCCCGCTCCGGCTGCGCGCCCAAGATTCATTCCGAGATTGTAGCCCTGCGGATGATAGATCCCTTCGAGGGCCGTTTGGACCTTTTGCGCGAGCCGCATCATTTCCGCGAGCGTCTCGGGATCGGATGCCGCGAGATCGGCGACGTGAACGTAGGGGACGACCATGATGTGGCCGGTCGTGTAAGGAAACCGATTCAGGATGATGAAATTCTTTTCGCCGCGAAAAACGATGTGGGTGCGGGCATCATCGCCTGCGGCGACCGCATCGCAGAAAATGCAGCCGTCATCTTTTGCCGAGGCGATGTAACGGTAGCGCCACGGTGTCCACAGATAATCCATCCAGTAGGTCTCAGCCGTGCGCGGAGGGTTCCGCTGGAGCGCCAGCGTGTTTCGCCGAATTTACGAAATCCTTCAATTCCTTGCTGGGCTTGAAAAACGGGATCTTCTTCGGTGGAACTTCCACTTTGGCGCCCGTCTTCGGATTACGGCCGATGCGGCCGCGGCGCTGGCGAGTGCGAAAACTTCCGAAGCCGCGAATTTCAATTTTGTCGCTCTGCTGCAACGCTTCGATGATGCTGTCGAAAATCGTCTCGACCACCAACTCTGATTCCTTGCGGGGCAGCTCGGTGACGCGCGTCACCTCTTCGATCAAATCTGCTTTCGTCATCGTGCGTTCTTTGATGTGCTGCTCTCCGGCAGTGTTCGGCATGGCGTGGCAGGCCTCCTCTCTGCATTCTCCAACGAGATTGCGTGTCCCCCTTTAGATGCCATTGCGCGGATTCCGGCGTCGCGAAATCGACCTAAGTGTTCCGGGTTCAGCGCGCGCAGGCAGTTCCGCCCGGAAATCGGCCGCCGCGTGACTCGGACGGTCTTTGCATATCATCAATCAACCGCAAGGTAAACGGTTTTCCTGCGGGAGGACGTCCGCAGAAATCCTGAGCCGGCGACCGCGAGCGGGCCCCTCTCAGGAACTTTGGCGCTTGGCCAGGATTGCGTCGCCGATCGTCGCGGTGGGCGACGATTTCGACGACCTAAAAGTCTCCATTTCCTGGCGCTCGGCTTGCTTCTGAGCAGCGCGATAGCTCAAACCGATCTTGCGCTGCTCGACTTCCATTCGAATGATCTTGAACTCGTACTCATGGCCGACGGTGAGCAGAGACGCGCTGCGATCTTTTCTCGGCTGCTTTTCGCGCTCGCCCTTAGGACGGCGTTCTTCGATTTCGGAGATGTGGCAGAGCGCTTCGATGCCTTCGGCCAATTCAACAAATGCGCCGAAATCGGTGGTGCGGACGACTTTGCCTTTTACGACGTCGTTGACGTGATGAGTGCTGAACCAATTGGCCCAAATATCGTTGACCTGCTTGATGCCGAGCGAGAGGCGGCGATTTTCTCCGTCAACCTTTAGGACTTTCGCCTCCACCGAGTCGCCTTTCTTGAACTTTTCGCTCGGGTGTTTCACGCGCTCGGTCCAACTCATGTCGCTGATGTGAATCAGGCCTTCGAGGCCGTCATCAATCTCGACAAACGCGCCGAAATCAGTGAGGCTCCGCACGCGGCCGTTGATGATGCTGCCCACCGGAAATCGCTCTGAAGCCGCTGCCCATGGATCCGGCAATGTCTGTTTCAGGCCGAGCGAGATCCTCTGCGCGTCAGGTTTCACTTCAAGCACAACCACATCCACTTCGTCGCCCACTTTGACGATCTTCGACGGATGCTTCACGCGGCGCGACCAACTCATCTCGCTGACGTGGATTAAGCCCTCAACTCCCGGTTCGATCTGAACGAATGCGCCATAATCCGTGACCCCGACCACCTTTGCGTGGATACGCGTGCCCGCCGGAAAGCGCTCAGGAACCGCGGCCCAGGGATCCGGCAAAAGCTGCTTCCGTCCGAGAGAAATCCGCGATTTTGCCTGATCGAACTTGAGAATTTTCACCTCGATTTCGTCGCCCGCCTTCACAATTTCAGAGGGATGCTTGACGCGTCCCCAGGCGAGATCGGTGATGTGCAGCAAGCCATCCACACCGCCAAGGTCAACGAACACGCCGTAGTCGGTGACGTTCTTCACCTTGCCTTTGACGACTGCGCCCTCGGATAGAGATGCCACGAGCGCATCCCGCTGCGTTTTTGCAGCGTCTTCGAGCAGGACCCTGCGGCTGACAACGACGTTGCCGCGCTTGCGATTCAGTTTCAACACGCGCAATTCGATTTCGCGGTCTTTCCATACTTCGAGATCGTGCACGGGACGGAGTTCAATCTGCGATGCGGGGAGAAATGCCCGAACACCGATGTCCACTACAAGCCCGCCCTTAATCCGTTCAATCACTTTCCCAGTGATGGTTTTCGATTCGCGATACGACTTTTCGACATTCTCCCAGATGCGGCGCCGGTGGGCGCGAACGTGTGACAACAGAACGTAGCCATCCTTGTGCTCGTGCAGGCGCTCGACTTCAATCGTCTGCCCGGGGCCGAACGGAATCGCACCGCCCGTTTCGAGGAATTCCTGCGCGGGGACCAGCCCTTCAAATTTTCCGCCAACGTCCACAACCACGCCGGTATCGTTGACGGCAATCACGCGGCCGTCGAAGATTTCGCCCTCTGCGGGAGCAGCCGGAGGCGTCGCATACTGCTCGATAAGTTGTTCCATGCCCTCGGAAGTTTCGACGTCCCCGTTTGTGGGTTGTGCCTCGGCTTGAGCCGTGGGTTGTGAATTGGATTGCTCCGTTGACTCTGTCACGGAATTTGCGGCGGTCTCAGTCTCTGCGCCGGTTTGTGCCTGGGCCTGCGGCATTGGCGTTGAGCCAGGTTCGGGCGATGCCTCGGTGCCCTCTTGTTGAGTCGGTGGTGCGGCGGTTGGCGGAGCCTCGGCCGCTACAGCCGTGGCGGTATGCTCGCCAAAGGAACTGGAAGAGGATTGTTTATCAGGCTGTTCGGCTGGAGCCGAAACGGCAGCACCTTGCCCCGCCGATGCCTGAAACGTTGGCTCGTTTTGATCGTGTGCCATAAAAAGCGGCCTCCGTGCGAACATTCGCCCCGCTTGCCGGGAGTTATCCCTGGATGGATTCTCCATCCTACTGGGGATCGAGCAAAGAAGGGGAATAGAGCGCCCGCGCCGGACGCCATATCGGCATGAATGATACCCGCGCGTTCTAAGTGATGTCAACAGAACGAGTCACGTGGAATTCGACCCTGGCGAGCGCGGCAATCTTAGGCGCGGAAACGATGGGCCTGGCGGATTTCCTTGCGATAGTCGGGAGCGGCCAGCTCAACGGTACGGCACATTTCGTAGAGCCGCGAGCGGATTCGCGTGCCGATACGTTCGGAGAGGGTGTCTTCGATCGCCGATGGGCGCGGCGCCGTCGAGCGCGACGGAGGCTGAGATGCGGCGTCGCCGTCTAGAAAATTCGTGGTGGCGAGCGTGATTCGCTTGTCGTTGTAGCGGGCGTTCAGGATGTGACCGAGAGTTTCCAACGCCCAAAGAGAGGGCTTGCTCGCTCCGAGATCGTCGAGGAGCAGCACCTCGGCTTTCAAGACGGGCTCTAGAACTCCCATTTCCGTGACTTGATTATCCGAATTGTAGCTGTTCTGAATCTCTTTGAGCAGCTCGCGATAATCGTAAAAGAGGCAGCTGTGGCCGCGCTTCATGATTTCCTGCAGCGCAGCGACGGCGAGATGGGTCTTGCCAACGCCGCAGGATCCGATCAAAAGCACGCCGTGTTCCGTTCCCGCCGGGAAATCACGAGCAAAGCCTTGAACCACCACCCGCGCTTGTTCGAGAGTTCGATTCCACGCTGCCACCTGGGATGGCGACGCGTGGTCGTACTGTAGATCCGTGTCGTAATTCTCAAAATCACAATGGCGATAGCGTTCGGGAATTCGTGCGCGAGCAAAGACGCTCGATGCACGGTCGTCAAACGTGCATTCGCACGGCACACCCCAGACCAGTTTCGGTTCGCCAACGCTGATACCGGGTTTCGAATCGGAGGAGGCGAATGCCTTCGCGCCAGATTCATGATCCGGCCGCTCGACAATTTTCCATCCTGTACCGCTGCACTGGGGACAATCAGGCCGCGCCATAAAGAAAGAATAAACGCGGAAGCGGTCGCGCGCAAGACGACGAGACCTGTGCAAAGTGAAGCGAGGTGTGGAAAAAACAGAAGAGAGATTACTTCACGATGCGAACGACTCTAGGCGGAGCGGCGCGGACGATGGCGTTACGCGTGGGGCGCTCGTTGGTTGCGTTGAAACCGCGGGCGAGTTCGCCGCGAACAAACGTGATGAAAGATTCCATTTGCTGCTGCATATCAGCCATCTTGTCACGCATGTTGAGAATGACTTCGATGCCGGCGAGATTCACGCCGAGTTCGCGCGTAAGCGTGAGAATAACTTCGAGCCGCTCAAGATCCTGATCGGTATAGAGCCGAGTGTTGCCCTGCGAGCGCGAAGGCTTCAAAAGTCCGACTCGCTCATAGAGACGCAAGGTCTGCGGATGCAGTTTGTACAGTTCCGCGACCGCACTGATCATGTAACCGGCTTTTGCTTTCTTACTCGCTCGTGCTGCCATGTTCTTTCTCCGCTCGACGCTTAGACTGCCGCACGCGAAAAAATCTCCTGGCGCGGATCTTCGGGCGCAGCCTTGGCCAATTCGCGCAGCAGTTCCTTAACCTTTTCATCTTCCGGGCGCGGAACAATCACCTGGACTTCAACGATCTGATCTCCGCGGTGTCCGGGGCGACCGGCTGAAGGCGCGCCCTTCTCACGCAATCGCAGCTTCTTGCCGCTATCGGTGCCGGGCGGAATGCGCACTTGGGAGCGGCCGTCGATCGTCGGGACTTCAACCTTGGCACCGAGCGCTGCCTCGGTAATGGTAATCGGTACGACGGTGTAGAGATCGTCGCCGCGGCGTTCGAAGAATGGATGCGGCGCAACGCTGGTGATGAAATATAGATCTCCGGGAGGGCCGCCATTCGCGCCTGCATTGCCGCGCCCAGCGACGCGAACTCGAGATCCGGTTCGTGCACCGGGCGGAATTCGAACTTCGAGAGTTTCGGCTCGGCGCACTCGCCCCTCGCCTCCGCAGGTTCGGCAGATGGTTTGAACCTTGCCGGAACCGCCGCAGCGCGGGCAACTGATTTCGAAGCGCATTTTGCCGCTTACTTCCGTGACGTGCCCACTTCCCTTGCATTCGGGACAGGTTTGCGACGTGCCGACTGTACCTTTGCCATTGCAAGTCGGGCAGGTATCGAGGCGCGTGATAGTGACTTTTTTTGTAGTCCCACGCATAGCTTCCGCGAACGTGATCTCGATGTGGTACTCAAGGTCTGAACCCGGTTCCTCCTCCTGGCGCGATTGCGCTGCGTTGGCGCCACGGAAGAATTGGCTGAAGAGGTCCCGGAAGCTCGTGCCTCCGCCACTGCCGCCATAGTCGAAGCCGTTGAAATCAAAATGCACATCTTCTGGCGACACATTGTACTGCCCGCCGCCTGGAGGCGGCCCACCGGGACCCGGCGCGTTGAAGCCGAACTGGTCGTAGACCTGGCGCTTCTTGGTGTCGGAAAGAACGTCATAGGCTTCCTGGATTTGCTTGAATTTCTCTTCCGAGGATTTGTCGCCCGGATTCAGGTCCGGGTGATACTTGCGGGCAAGCTTACGGTATGCCTGACGAATCTCCTTTAGAGGCGCCTTTCGAGGAACGCCGAGGAGTTCGTAATAATCTTGTTTGGATGTCGTCGCCATTCAATTGCCTTACGAATTAAAATCGTTTACGCCGCTGCGGCAAACCATTAAAGCTTTGCCCAGCGGCCGTTCCAATCGCTCATCTCCTGAGCCTCGCGCGCTAACTCCTCGCGATGCCGGCGTTGCTCTTCCGAACGCGTGCCCATCGCGGCGTCTTTTTGATTCGCGCGCTCAAGCCATCGGTCAATCTGCGCGATCTTTTCTTCGACGCTCTCGGGATTCGATCGAAAACGGAGCAGCGTTCCGGAAATCTCTACCGACCGCGTTGGGAAATCGGGCGTGACGCCCTGCTGCATTTCGTAGAACAATCTTCGCCAGTCCGCGCTGGGCGTTTCCGAAATAGAAACTTGAATCAGATAGAAGTTATCCCGGACCTTCTGAACCGCCTGGGGCGGGCTTGAGCGCTTGATACCGATCGCCAAATATCGCTCCGAAAACTTCGTGCAAGATGAACTCGAGCCGGGTGGATTTTTCATTTCCGCCCGGCTCGATTGTTAACTCGCTTAGTTCGGCTTCTTCGATTCGTCCACGTCCACGAACTCGGCGTCAACCACATCGCCCTGTCCTTGTCCCTGGCCGCCGGCGCCATTCGCCGAAGTCCCACCGGTATGAGCCGACTCTGAACCGCCTGCGCCGCCTGCTGTCGATCCCGCCGAAGAATTCTGCGTCTTGTAGAGAGCTTCAGCGATGCGATGCGATGCCTTCGTCAATTCCTCAACGGTGGCGTTGATGCGCTCGACGTTTCCATCGGCAATCGCCCGGCGGGTCTCTTCGATTGCGGATTCAACCGCCTTGGCATCAGCCTCTGCGAGCTTCTCGCGATTTTCCTTGAGAAGCTTCTCAGTCTGATAGATCAGGTTGTCGGCACGATTGCGCGCTTCAGCCTCCGTCACACGCTTCTTGTCCTCATCAGCGTGCGCCTCGGCTTCCTTGCGCATGCGCTCCGCCTCGTCTTTACCGAGACCGGTGGAAGCTGTAATCGTGATTTTCTGTTCTTTGTTCGTGGCTTTGTCTTTGGCCGATACGTTCAGTATGCCGTTCGCGTCAATGTCGAACGTCACCTCGACTTGCGGCAATCCACGCGGCGCCGGCGGAATCCCGACCAGCTGGAAATTGCCGAGGCTGCGGTTGCCGCTCGCCACCGGACGTTCACCTTGGAGGATGTGAATGTCCACGGAGGTCTGATTGTCCGAGGCGGTCGAGAACGTTTCCGATTTCCGCGTCGGGATTGTCGTGTTGCGCGGGATGAGAACGGTCATCACGCCGCCGAGCGTTTCGACCCCGAGTGAAAGCGGTGTCACGTCGAGCAGCAGGATGTCCTTCACTTCGCCGCCCAACACGCCGCCCTGAATTGCGGCACCTACGGCAACGACTTCGTCAGGGTTAACGCCCTTGTGCGGTTCCTTGCCGTTGAAAAGCTGTTTCACGATATCAACGACACGCGGAATACGTGTCGAGCCGCCCACCAGGACGACTTCGTCGATTTTGTCCGGGCTGATACCGGCATCGGTGATCGCTTGTTTGACGGGCCCGACAGTCCGCTGGAGCAAATCTTCCATCAGCTGCTCGAGCTTCGCGCGAGTCAGTTTCTTAACAAGGTGAACGGGCCCTGACGGAGACGCGCTGATAAACGGCAAGTTGATTTCGGTCTCGGTCAATTGAGAGAGCTCAATCTTGGCCTTTTCCGCGGCATCCTTCAGGCGCTGCAATGCCATCTTGTCTTTGCTGAGTAGGTCGCTTCCAAATTCCTTTTTCGCTTCCTCGATCAGCCACTGCACGACTTTTTCATCGATGTCGTCGCCGCCGAGGTGCGTATCGCCTGCCGTGGACTTCACTTCGACAACACCTTCGCCAACTTCCAGTATGGAAATATCGAACGTGCCACCGCCGAGGTCATAAACGGCGATGGTTTCATCTTTCTTTTTGTCGAGGCCATAGGCGAGCGCGGCTGCCGTCGGCTCGTTAATGATGCGCAGCACTTCCATGCCTGCGATTTCGCCGGCTTGCTTGGTCGCTTGCCGTTGGCCGTCGTTGAAGTACGCGGGAACAGTAATCACGACCTTCGTCACTTTTTCACCGAGAAAATCTTCCGCGGCGTTCTTTAATTTCTGCAAAATCATGGCCGAGATCTCCGGAGGACTGTAAACTTTTCCGGAAACTTCCACGCGGGCATCGTCATGCGATCCCTTGACGACTTTGTAAGGAACGCGTTTCGCCTCTTCCGTGACTTCGTCAAAGCGGCGGCCCATAAATCTCTTGATCGAATACACGGTGTTTTCGGGATTGGTGATGGCTTGCCGCTTGGCCACCTGGCCGACGAGACGCTCGCCGGTCTTCGTAATTGCTACTACGGACGGTGTCGTGCGTCCGCCTTCCTGGTTCGGAATCACGACGGGCTCGCCACCTTGCATAACGGCGACGACCGAGTTCGTTGTTCCGAGGTCAATTCCAATAATTTTGCTCATCGAGAGCTCCTTGCGCGGGCTAAGTTAGAGAAATGCATCGTCTACTCGTATAGACCGGGGCAGTATACATGTTGAGTGCCTCGTTGTCAAGTTTCATTAGTGTAGCTAAGTACATTCCTTTCATCGAGTTCGCGGAAACGACAAGTTTTCGCTTTTTCTATACCTCACGGTAGCACGGTGCGCCTAGTTCGTCTCGGACGGCACCACGCAGGCTGCCCACGCAGGCTGCCCGCGCAGCCTACCCCGCGAGGGCGCGTGAGCATCATACTTCCAGCGCAATCATTCGCGTGTCTTCGGATAAATCAGCAACGCGCGTTAGGACCAATTGAGGTTAAAATACAGCTCACATTTCGGAAATCTAGTTAACACGAGGGAGCATTCATGGAGCTTCGCAGAGCAGCGAAGGGATGGCGCGCAGCCGGAATTGTAATTATTGCGGCAATCCTCGTGGCCATTCCCGCTCTGGCAACGAAACAGACCGCCAAGCACACTCCACCGGTAACGAAAACGGCTGCGGTGCCGGACGAATATATCGTCAAGGCGATCGGATCGAAGAGCGCTCCGGTCACTATGGAGGTCTTCAGCGATTACCAATGCCCTTCCTGTGGCTCGCTCTACGAGCAAACGCTGAAGCCGTTGATCGCCGATTACGTCGCGTCCGGCAAAGTGTATCTCGTGCACCGCGATTTTCCGCTTCCCTTACACAAATATGGATATGAAGCCGCGAGGTGGGTGAATGCTGCGGCGTTAGTGGGTAAATATCCAGAAGTCGAAGCGGCACTCTATGACAATCAGGCAGCCTGGTCGGTTGACGGCAATATTCAAAAGTATGTAGCGGCGGCGATGTCTCCTGTGGATTTTAAGCGCGTCGACAAAATGATGGAAGTTTGCCCGCCGCCGGCTGCTGGCGTGAGTCCGGCGAGTTATTCGCAAACTGGCAAACCCGCGGCGCACGGCTGCCCGTTCGATGCGTCGATTGAAAAAGACAAGGCCCTCGGAAACACTGTCCCCGTGAGCGCGACGCCCACATTTCGCTTCTATTACAAGGGCAAGACGTACGGACCGATGTCAGGCGTCGTATCGTGGCCAATCATGAAGCAATTCCTGGATCAGGTGATTAGCCAATAGAATGAACGCAACTTCGCGATCGCAAACTGGACGCATCCTGCTCTTGATCGGAAGGATCGGGCTGGCGGGCATTTTCCTCGTTGCGGCTTACGCGAAGTTGAAGCCGCAGGCGCCGGGGCCTTGGTCAGCCGGGTCAGTGAAAACGTCTCTTTCGATGTTTGCAATGCAGGTGGATTCCTTCCAATTACTTTCCTCGTCCTCGGCTGATTTAGTGGCGCACACGCTCCCCTTCTTCGAATTGTTTCTGGGATTGTGGATACTAAGCGGAATCGCTCTGCGTCTTTCCTCTGTCGTTTCGACGCTTTTGCTCGGCGGATTTTTTGCGACGCTGATTCGAACTTACCTGATGGGACTTGAAATTAATTGCGGCTGTTTCGGTCCAGGCGAGCGACTCGGACCAAAAAGACTTGCGCTTGAGAGCCTCATGGTCGTGCTTTCGCTCGCGGTGACGGCAGGAGCGTTCATCGTGGCGCGCCGAAAGTCGGTGCCAGCCGAATCGGCAACTTCCGCCGTTGGTCTCGAGCAGGCCCGCTAACGATTCGCAATCATTCCCTTCTTTACGAAAATGATTCGTTGCGTTGTGATGGCTTCCATCTGCGGCGCAAGCTAGAATAGCGAACTTTGTTAGGGAGGTTTTACGCATGCATGCAGCCGGGCTGCGCAATTTCGCTTTCACGTTATTGATCGCCGCAGCAACGATATCTGTTGCGAAGCCGGCAAGAGCGCAATCTGCCAAAGCGCCCGGTAAAGCGCTCACGGTTGAGCGGCTCTACAGCGCGCCAAATTTGAGCGGATCCATCGAGCGCGGAATCGTGTGGAGTCCCGACGGCAAGCGATTCGCGTATTTTCATCGCGCGGGCGCCGGCAAAGACGCGGTCACGGAACTATGGACCATGGATGCCGCGTCCGGAAAATCGAGCGTGCTTGTTGACTCGAAGTTACTGGAATCTCTGCTTGAACCGCCTAAAGAACGCCCGACGCAGGCAACCGGCCTTGGCCGCGCGGTCCCTCAGGATTACGCATGGGCTGCCGGCGGTAGCGCACTTCTTTTCGTCAGCGATACGCAGCTAGTTTGGCTCGACCTGAAATCAATGTCACCGAGCCGGCTGGTGACCGGCGATGTTTCGATTGAAGACGCGAAAATTTCGCCTGACGCAAAGTGGGTGAGCTACGTCCAGGATTTCAATCTCTGGGTCGTTAACGTGGCGACGAAGGAAAAGAAGCAACTCACCACCGGCGGCTCGGAGGAACTTCTCAAGGGCAAATTAGATTGGCTTTACCCGGAAGAACTTTCGTCCCGGACGGCGTACTGGTGGTCGCCTGATTCCTCGCGCATCGCTTATTACGAGATGGATGAGCGCCCGGTCACGAAGTATCCCATCTACGACATGAGCACCGATATCGGCACCGTCGAAAACATGCGCTTCCCGCAAGCCGGCGAGGCGAATCCCATCGTGCGTGTCGGCGTGGTGCCGGTTACCGGCGGCGATACCCGCTGGCTCGACACCGGCTCGGATACGAACGTATACATCGCCCGCGTGAATTGGACTCCCGATGGCAAAGACATCGCGATCCAACGGCTGAATCGCGCGCAAACTCGGCTCGACCTCATGCTGTTTGACGCCGCCCGCGGCACATCAAGCACCATTCTTACGGACACAGACAAGTATTGGGTCAATCTGAGCGACGATCTTCATTTCTTCGCCGACGGCCAGCGATTTCTTTGGACCAGCGAGCGATCCGGGTACCGCCATATCTACCTGTACGACATCAGCGGCAAACTTCTGAAGCAACTTACGAGCGGTGATTGGGCGGTGACAGGCGTCGAAGGATTCGGACCGCAAAGCGCGAACGGTCTAGTCGTGGACGAGCGGCACGGCTACATCTATTTTCTCTCGAACAAAAATAACGCCGTCGAGTCTCACCTGTTCCGGGTGGGAATGAGCGACGGAAGCGTCACGCAAGTTACCCACACTCATGGCGTGCACGCGCCGGAAATTTCGCCGGACGAGTCCACTTTTCTTGACACGTATTCGAGTGCCCGCGTTCCGCCGAAGCAAGAGCTCGATCGCATTGATGGCACCAAAATCGCGATCCTCGCTGAAAATGATGTTCCGGAACTCGCCGAGTACCACCTTTCACCGGTCGAGTTCAAGACGGTTACCGCGGAAGACGGAACGATTCTTCACGCCAGCATGATCCAGCCGCCGGATTTCGATCCCACACGAAAGTACCCGGTGTTAATCGAGACCTACGGCGGGCCAGACGCTCAAATTGTTCGCGACCAATGGACCGGAGGTCTTTGGTCGGACATCATGGCGCAAAAGGGCTACATCATTTGGAGTCTCGACAACCGCGGTTCGACGGGCCGGGGGCATAACTTCGAGACGCCCATCTACCACAAGTTCGGCAAAGTCGAACTTGCGGACCAGCTTGCCGGCGTAAAGTATCTTAAATCGCTGGCATATGTGGATGGCACGCGGATCGGTATCTGGGGATGGAGCTACGGCGGATACATGACACTCACGGCTTTGTTCCATGCGGCCGATGTATTCAAAGCAGGCGTTGCCGTGGCGCCGGTCACGGATTGGCGTTTGTACGATACTGCGTACACAGAACGGTACATGGGAACGCCCCAAGAAAACGAAGCCGGCTACCGGGAATCTTCGCCGGCATATTTTACGCAGAATCTGAACGGCAAGCTCATGGTGGCTCACGGCACTGGCGACGACAACGTCCACTTCGCCAACACCGCGCTGCTGTTAAACCATTTTATCGAGGCGGGCAAATATCCCGAGCTTTTGATCTTTCCAGGACGTGGCCATCCGATGAGCGATCGCCCGGCGCAACTTTTGCTGTTCAACCGCATCATGCAATTCTTTCTCGACAATTTGTGACAACAATTTTCCGATTAATTGGCACTCCTTGATGGTGCGCTGGCATCCTAAGAGTGACGGCTCGTTGAGACGATGAAAGTGCACATCCGCAATCATTTGACCGTTTTTGTTGTCGTCACGCTGGCTGCAAGCGCGGCTTTCGCCGGAGTCCCTGCGCCGCGGTCGTCATTCGGCGATGACAAAACGGGGCCCGCTTTTTCCTTTCAAACTCAAGCTCCGAGCATGAGGGCGGGACCTTCTCTCGAAAACGCCTTCGACGACATGTACCGGTTGCAGTTTGATGGTGCGCGCTCGGTCATCGTCGCTTACGAACGGCTTCATCCAAATGACGCGCTGGGAACGGTAGCGGAGGCGGCGAGCTATCTATTTGAAGAATTTCAACAGAAGGGCATTTTTTCCTCGGCGTTTTTCCTTGATGACAAGAAACTGCTTGTCGGCGTGGATGGAACCGTAGCAGAGAATCGCAATCCAAAATTTCTCGACGCCGATAGCCGGGCGCGCACGCTGGCCAACGACCGGCTTCATGCAAATTCCAGAGATGCCGAAGCTCTCCTGGTTCTCGCGCTTGCCGACGGAATGGAATCCGATTACGACGCGTTAATTGAGAAAAAGCAAATCGCTAGCTTGCAGTTGATGAAGCAGGCGGACGGCGAAGCGGTCCGCGCGCTCGCGCTTGATCCGAATTTGCAGGATGCCTACGTGTCCCTCGGTGTGGCGGGCTACATCATCGGCTGCTTGCCGAGCTACAAACGCGCGGTTCTGTGGTTTGGCGGAATCCATGGTGATCGCGAACGCGGAATCGTGCTGATGCAAAACGCGGCCGATCACGGCCATTATTTGCAGCCGTTCGCGAAAATCATGCTCGCGCTGGCCGATGAGCGCGAGCATCGCTACGATCTGGCGCAAGGGCTGCTTGCCGATCTCGCGCGGCAATTCCCGGAGAATCCTCACTTCGCGCAAGAGTTGGAGATCGCTCAGAAAGCGCTCCGGGGCAAGTGAGGCCGTAGTTACGCAACGGCCTCCGAGTCGCGCCGGCTGTGTCGCGCCAGCATTCCGCCCGAACTTCGAATCGCTTCGCGCCTACCATTTCACGCGAACGCGATAATCAAGCGTTGGCGTGCCATTCTTTGCAACTGGAACTTGAAAGCCAAGCGTCGTTGAGTCAAGTTTCTCTGACTTGTAGTTCGATTTCTCCAGTTCCCAATCGCCGCCGATCGGCTCGCGAACTTCGACGGTCACATCCGATTCCTTGTGATTCCGCAACGTGATTTCATATTCGAATTCGTAGAGGTTGTTAGCAATCTTTTTGAAATCGGTTTCCTTGCGCTCGCACACAATGTCAAACGCATCGCCGACGTGAATCGTGACTGACTCATCCTTCGGCGTGTGATTGATGTTGTCTTCACCAACAAGCTGAATGCCGCCGTGTGAATCAGCCTGATAGACGCGGACAGTGCCCGCCGGCAATGGCATCCCGAGCCCGGATTTGTCTTCGTTCTTGAACCGATAATTCACTTGCACGGGCTGCTGGATTGGATTTCCGATGGTCTGCGGGTTTCGGTAGTAATACGGCTGTCCTGTCACAAGCAACAGCTTTTCCACGGTGACGCCGGTCGCGTTCAGCAAGCTGATCTGCTTGGATTCCTTATCTTCGATGGAAGTGCGGCGTGCGAGCGAATACAGGTGGTATTCCGAAAAATTTTCCTGTTCGAATTGCGGCGCTGCCTTGGCTTCTGCTATAGCGGCCCCAAGAGATCTGCCGTTCATCGGAATTGGCGCAACCCGGTGAATCTCTCCGGCCACGAGTTGGAGCTTCGCGTTCTTGTAAGCGGCACCGCTGTTGTTCGCGAGCGTGACCCAGCCATCTAAATCGGCAGATTTTTCATCGCGGGTGACGGTCAGCACGTAGTCAGCGTTCCAATTCATGTTGTTAGTCAGGTACGAAGCTTCAACTCGCTGCGACTTCGGCCCTCCATTCTCGAGCATCCAGACGAGCGTCGGCTTGCTGTAGAGATTCTCCGGCAGATCAGGAAACCTGTAATGATCGGTTGGCATCCCCGTGACGATTTCGTCCCCGATTTTCCAAACGGGTCCATTATTATCGGAAAGCAGGAGTGCTTTCTCTTCCACCCATTTGGTCGAATTATTCTCTTCCTCGCCGCGTACGAGAGTCACCTCACGTCCCACGTATTTCTGAAGCAGTTTCGCCGGATCGAGGAGATCGTATTCATAGTTCTGTTCGACAACAGATAGCTTGGTGGGCTCGGAGAGCGAGCGGAAATGAACGGTCTGAGGATTGATCGAGGCTGCGACATCCTCGAACTTCAATGAGAAGTTTCCGGACGGCAGCGATATCTGTCGCACATCGCGCACCAGCGCGACATTCGAGTTGTAGACCGTGACCGCGAGGTCAATCTGGTCCTTCTGTGTCGTACTCGGAGCCGCGCCGTTATCCGGCCGCGGCGAAGCCTGCACATTACGCGCTCGAAACGCAAAAGAACCAATGGCGCTGAGCGTGACGATGAGAACGGCTGCAAGGTACTGGCGCTTGCGAATAATTCCGATCATCTCTTCCTCCCGGAAATTCTGAGCAGCATCCATTCACACTTAGAACGCGACCCGCACATTTTCTTGCAGCCACTTTCTGATATTTAAGGATTATTTCGCGGGGTCCAGGATTTTCCCCCGTCCTTGGTCACGAACACGGCTCCGCCGGCAGCCGTAACTTGTGCGTGTTTCGCGTTCGACGCGCTCACGGCGGTAAGGTCATCGGTCGTGGGCGCAGTAACTTTTATCCAATCGATGCCATTCACGGTGCGCAGCACGGCGCCTCCGCGGCCCACGATCCAGCAAATTTTTGCAGAAGGCGAGTAACCCGCCGTCAGCGCTCCGGCAAGCCCTGGTCGCTGCATCTCCCACGTCACGCCTGAATCGCTTGAGAATTCGATCGCACCCGAAGCGGCAATTCGCCATGACTTCGTCGCATCAGGAGACGGAATCAGGATAGAGTTCGATGACTCTTCTCGCACTTCCAATTGATCCGCGACGGCCGATTTAGCCCTCGTCGGCGCATTACTGCCGGGGATCTTCGCGCTCGACCCAAGCTGGTTTCGCGCAATCATGGCGCCAACGCTTTGCGATTGTGGCGCCGCGAGTTTTGTCGCCTTCCTGTTCGCAGGGGCCGCGGCATCGGCCGGCGCTGATTGCGCGAGGGTCTGCGTCAAGGCGCTATCCTCGGGTGGAGGGGGTGCCGTCACCGCGCTCCCCACAATTCCTCCGGCGGACGACATGCCGCCGCGTTCCCGCGTCAGATTTGGCGGCTCGCCAGTACTCGCACGCCGCTTCGGCATGACCGGCGCCTCAGCATTTTCCTTGGCGAGCCCTCGAACAGGTGCTCCCGAGAATTTCTTCTCGAAAGTTGGGGTCGCAGCAGGCTTGGACAATCCGTCGCCAGTTACTGTTCTCGCTGGCGCCGCCCGTTGTGCGACCGGAGGGGATGGCACAGCAGGCTCTTGCGGGCGCGTCTGCGTCATGGCGACTTCGATCGGCTTGCTCGTTAGATTGTTGTGCTCGCGAACTCCGACCCAGATTACGATGATTGCGATTGCAGCAACGGCGGGCGCGAGCCATCGCCAGTTCCACAACCATGGCGCGCGAGCGTCCAATGTTTTCTCGTTGGGCGGTTCCGAACGCACAAGCGCGGCAATTTTCTCGCGGCAATGCGCGCAGGTGGAGAGATGCGCATCGAATCGCTCTATTTCAGCGGGCGCGAGCGAGCGCTCGTAGTACGCGGCAAGTAGGTCAGCGTCAGGGCAGCCCTGCGCGGTAGCTCCCGCGTTGGCAGAAAGCCCGCGGCACAGCGTGCTGTCGAATCCCGTCTTATTGTCTCCGGCCTTCATTTCCTGATCCCTAACTTAGAACGATACTCCCTCAAGAACTTGCACGGAAACGCCACCTACAGTCGTCCGGCGTCATTCCTTTGATGAGAGTGCGCGCGTCAAATCAAATGGCCACTCCTGCTGCGCGTATTCATAGCAAAGCTGCACCTGCGCGTCGCTTAACCGTTTCTTATTGCGCAATTCTCCGTCAACGCTCTTGCGCAACTCGCGGCGAACGCGCTCGATCTTGCGCGATACGGTTGCCTCATGTTCGCCGAGCAATCGCCCAATTTGCGCGAGAGTTAGATCGTCCACGTAGTAGTACGCGAGCCGCAGGCGATCGCGCGCAGCCAAGCCTGCCAGCGCGGCGCTTAGAACAGTTTGCAGCAAGATGAGGTAGCGCGCCCGTTCGGGATCCGTGCCGTCGTCTGCTGTTGGCTGCGCTTGTGGCGGATCGGCGACTTCGCTCTCCGGATCGTCAAGCGATTCCGTCCGCCGCGTGCGCCGGATTTCATCCACATGACGTTGCGCCAGGATTGCGCGCAGCCACGTGCCCAATTTGCTTCGCCCGTGGAAATAATCGAAGAGAGATCGGCGGCGTCCTTCGCGGCTTTCGAGACCATAGAGTTCGGCGTAGAGAGAGTCCGCCAAATCGCGCCCTATCGAATCTCCGGCGATGGCGCGAGCTGCGCGATAAAGTTCGGGACGAAAACGGGCGACGAAGTGTTCCCACGCGCTTGAGTTGCCAGCCGCGCAGCAATGTGCCAACGAGAGATCCTGACAATGAAGTGTGTCCAAGTACGCGGAGATATCTCGCGGGGATGCCTGTGCATCGCGGAACCGCGCGCCGACACTTCGCTCCACAGCGCAGCTGAAATCCTCGAAGCTGCACTTCCAGCCTTCGGGTATTTCCGCGCGGCGGAATAATTCTTCGAGCTTCGGCTTCAGTTCGGGCGCTAGTCGAAGCGATGTGGGCACGGGTGGCGCTCCGTAAGCCGCTCTAGTTCTGGAGATAATGATACACGCTACGTTCCTGAAGTTGCCCGTCCAATGCACCCAATCGTCTTGCTCGTGCTGCCGGAATTATTTCGAAGCGTTCCGAAAGCGGTCGTTGACATCCTCTCCGCCTGTTCCTACGATTCAAGCGGATGTACGCTTGCCGCGAATGTGACGAGCCGCTCAATCAAGCGACGGAACTTTGCCCATATTGTGGCGCGGACCTGACAGGACAACCGCTCGAAGAACTTGTATCGCCGAAGAAGAAGCGCAGCATCGTAAAAATCGTGGTCATCTGGGGCTTGCTGATTGCTTGCCTGTGGGCCATCGTTTGGTTTGTTCTTCCACCGCGACCTGGCACATCAAAGCCGGAAGCTGAGAAGAGCGCGCTCACGGCGTTATCTGAATTGCGCGCGGAGCTCGCATCATACTCAGCGGCCACAGGCAGCTATCCATCCTCACTCGAAATGCTTGGAGCGGTGGCTCGCTCAGCAGCGCAATCCGCCAAAAACGCAGGCTACGAAATTCAATACACTCCGGCGCCCGCCTCGGACGATGGGCGCATCAAAAACTTCACGGTGCTAGCGAGGCCCGGGAATTACGGCTACCGCAATTTCTATTTGGACGACACCGGCGTAATCCGATCGACAGGAGAGAATCGCCCCGCGACATCGCAAGATGCGGAAATGCACTAAGGAGAATCCGTTGCAACGTGTTAGCCACATGATTCGATTTGCTCTTTTTTCAACGGCGCTCCTCGGCAATACCGCGGCGTGGGCGATTCAGCCGAACGGCAGCGCGCATCTCGAGTGCTTCCAATCGTGCTGCAAGATGCGACACGATCCAACTACCCAGTTGCCGCACGACATGATGTCGCAGAGTCCCATGTCGAGTAACTCGATGTCGCACGAGCACGCAACTTCGCTCATTGACGCAATCGAGTTACACGGGACATCCGGGACGGACGTTGAGCCCGCCTCAACTCCGCATCCGATGTGGATGGACGAACGCGCAGGCTGGCAGCTCATGTTCCACGGCAATTTCTTCGTAAATGAATTACAACAAACTGGCCCTCGCGGCGGCGACAAGTTTTTCTCGACCAACTGGTTCATGCCGATGGCGCAACATCAACTCGGCCCTGGTAAATTCACGGCGCGCGTCATGTTGAGTCTCGAACCTGCAACCGTCACCGATCGCCGCTATCCAGAACTTTTCCAAATTGGCGAGACGGCCTTTGGCCTGCCAATCGTTGACGGCCAACATCCGCACGACTTCTTCATGGAGATCGGCGCTTTCTATGATTGGAACTTGAACAGCAAAAACGTGCTGTCGTTCTACGCCGCGCCCGTCGGCGATCCCGCTCTCGGCCCCGTCGCCTATCCGCATCGCACGTCTGCAAGTGAAGACCCGATCGCCGTCCTCGGACACCACATGCAGGACTCGACACACATCGCCGACGAAGTTGTTACGGTCGGCTACGCATACAGCGTTGCTCGAATTGAATTTTCGGGATTCCACGGCCGCGAACCAAATGAAGGTCGCTGGAACATTGATGCAGGCGCAATTGATTCGTGGTCGGCTCGCCTCACGTTGAACCCCGCTCGAAATTGGTCTGGCCAATTCTCGCTCGGCACCCTGCACAGTCCCGAAGCGCTCGATCCAACCGACGACCAGCGCCGCGTGACCGCATCCGTCACTTATAACCGCCCGCTCGATCGCGGCAATTGGGCGTCTTCGCTCGTTTGGGGACGCACGCGCTCATTCAACACCGGCGGGGTGCTCAATAGCTACTTGCTGGAATCAACGCTTCATTTTCTAGCCAAGAATGCTGCGTGGGGACGCATCGAAAACGTGGACCGCACAAACTTGCTTCTCATCGGCGAAAATCCGCTACCCGCTGGATTCCAGGAAGTGTTTCTCGCGCGAGTTCAGGCTTGCACGGCCGGCTACGATCGCGAAATTCCCGTTCTGCCACACTTCTCAACTGCGGTTGGAGGACAAGCGACCTTCTACGGAAAGCCCGCATTTCTCGATCCGATCTATGGCCAGCATCCCATGGGCTACCTCGTGTTCGTGCGATTTCGTCCCGAAGGCTCGATGCACTGAATTCTTTTTAAACTTCACTGATCGCGTTGGCCGCAAATCGCGTTAAGTGTTCTTGCCCACTCCAGTTATCCGCGTGCCATCGAACTTCGTGAATGAAAATCCCTCGAAGCTCTCGTTCCAGCAGCGACCCATATCCTGCAACATCGAAATGGCGACGGCCTCGCCGAGAGGCAACGAATCGGTGTAGTCATAGCGCCAGTGAACGCCCGCGTGAACGCGTCCCATGCCAATATTTGCAGCCAATTTGTTCATTTCCCCGCCGATGGTCAGTTCGCCCGCATCCGCTCCGGTGTACGGCACCAACGACGATCCATCTTCACTCGATTGCCACACTTCAACGCCGGGAATGGAGACAAGAGGTGCGAGGTCGTTGAACCAAGCCTTGACGATCGTGGCGCAAGCCCCTGCAACCGACGCGTGCCCCTGTCCATAAGATGGATGCTGCGGGCAGCCCTCTGGAAACGCATGCGGCAAAAAGTACGTCCCGTGATCGCTGAACACCTTTGCGAGGGCCTTTGAATTCAACACGTCGGCGTGCAGCGGATACTTTGCCTGGCCCGTCTCCGTCATGTGAACGAGTCCGCCATATTCCTCCGGACGAAGATGCCGATGAACGAACCATTTGGCATACCACACGGCCTTCAGCGCCCGCTGCGATACTTCCGCGACGATCGTTTTCAGATGTGGCGTTCCAAACGTCCCGAATCCACTTTGCGTCTTCGAACCTACATAAGGATTGTTCGGATCGAGCGGCGCGTTCAGGTCAATCAGCGCGATACAGGCGTTAAAGTAGGCTTCAAATAGTATGTCGACGTGCACATATGCGGAGAGCCCGCGGCCGTTGCGCATGTGTTGAAGCGCGGGATCAGCTTGATCCGAGCCAAAGGGGCCCTGCCCGTCTTGCACGGCCAGCCACGACGGCTGATCCATCATGTAGTCAACGCCCGGCGTGTAGGTTGTATAAAGTTGCGTGATCGGCAGCGCGCCGTAGCTGAACGGTATCAGGAGGAACTGCGAAATGTACGGGCCTAGCACGTCGCCGGGCGTGAAGCCTCGAAATAGATTCTGAGGTGTGACCGGTGTCGGACCGTGAAACGCCGAAAGCGAATTCAATTCTGCGATGGCCGCAGAAGTAAGCGGCTCGTTTCCGTATTGCGTGCAATTGACATCGCGGCACAGCGCCATCCAGTAGCTTTCTACGGCGGCGTCGGCGATCGCCTGGCTCGCGACCGATGGTGGAGTTCCGATGGCGAATTTATGCCCGTCAGTTCCCTCCAAATCAAATGAAAGACCAGCCTGCGGATCAACTAGAAGAGCAGTGCCGCCGAGTTGGATCTGATTGAACTGCTGCGGGTTGCCGCCTTGTACCGCGGTAAGTAAGCTTGAGTACGAAGCACTTCCGACCTCCCCGATCGAATTGTGCGCGAGGCCCTTGGAATAATTGCCAATGCGATTCGGAAAACGCAATTCGTCGCCGTTCGTGATTTCATTGGGAGTCGGTACTCTGAATTCCGTCTGTGCAGCTGTGACGCGATTGTTGAAGGAAGCCAGTGCGCGACCTACGGCGCCCGCGCTCGCTTGCGCTGCTAAAAGTCCCTGCGAGGCGGGGGCTGCTGACAGGGGAGCCGCATCAGCCGACACTGCCAAAGGAGCCGAAGCCGCAGCCGCCGCAGCGACTGTAACGGCCGCCGCGCTGGTTACCTGGCCGAGGAACGCGCGGCGCGTCGAACCGTTTCGCTCCACCTGTCCTGAAATTTCCTGCGACTGCTGACTCTTCGATGTCGAGTGCTTGGATTTGGACATTGGGCCTCCCGTGACCGTCGCGCGAACCTAGAGCCGCATCGAAAATCTGGAGCTGACCAGCAGACAGCGATTACCTCAACTCGTCGGACAAGCCGTCGCCTTCCCGCTGGCTCGCGGAGCTATTGCCCCAATTAAACCATTTGAGGTGGATGCAAAGTACTGTACGCAAGGGCATTTAAAGTACTACTCACGTAACTGTCCTTGCATGATTGGCTTTTCGTCACACCCTGGGGGACAGGAGGAGGAACCGTCTTGTTAAGCCCGCACGCCGTTCGCAGGCAATGATAAACCACACCCGTGATATCCTACAAGCGCGTTGTCTCGCTGGAAGCAAACGGACGCCTGATCAGATCCGTGCAGCCGTAAAAGTGGATGTTCGTCAACTACATTAGCAGCCTGCGGAGAGGTGCTGGAGTGGCCGAACAGGGCTGCCTGCTAAGCAGTTACACCCCAAAAGGGTGTCGGGGGTTCGAATCCCCCCCTCTCCGCCATTATCTTCAAATTATACTTATCGCGAGAATCGAGCGTAATTAGCAGCAGCGAATTCTCTGCAGCTCTATTCAGGGGGCGTAAATTCCAATCCACGTATATCCGGATGCGTCGCCAACTCCTGAATAGCGGCCGGCGCGTTTGTCTCCTCGCGCTCGCCTCTCCAGCGAAGCTTCCAGCCGAACACTGTGTTTTCAGTTGGCGTACTCGCGTATAAAAGAGATGGATTCGAGAGCGAAATACCGGCCCGTTTAAGCAAAGTTTCGATTTCCTCATGTCTGGGGCCGTTCGCAGTTACCGATAATCTCAACATCGCACTGTGTTCTCTCCGCATTCGGTTCTCCATCTCTTTGACGGCCAGTAGCACTGCAAAGCCGATAATAAATGCCGCTAAACCGAGATTGATCTGGCCGCCGCCATAACAAAGACCCATGACAGTGACAAACCAAAGAGTGGCCGCCGTAGTCAAGCCGACCACCAATTCGCCTCGCTTGACGATCGCACCGGCGCCTATGAATCCGATACCTGAAAGAATTCCCAACGGCAGACGCATCGTATCCATAACCACAAACGAATCGCTTGGCTTCCCGTTTGAATTGATCAGCACGTTCGCTTGGATCATCGCGAAACATGCAGCGAGACCCACAAGAATATTCGTGCGCAGCCCGGCTGACCTGCCACGCTCGTCTCGGTCGTAGCCTATGATTCCTGCGGAAACAGCGGTTAGCAGGATACGTAGCCCGATATCTTGCCAAGTCAGGGTAGTCGGCATAAGTGCCCCAAGTGGCGGCGAAAATCCGGCTTACGAACTTACGCGCCAAGGCACTCTTATACACCGAGAAAGGCCCCGAATGAATCCCGATAATGGTGTACTTATGGAGTTATCGTTGAAAAACTAGCTTGCAGTCGACCATCGAACTATCTCTGGAAAGTTAAAGCGAGAAAAATCGGAGTAAAATCCCGACCGAAAACCAAATCCTCTCACCATACCGAGTCATGCGCTAGTGACTGGTGCCTTCCAGAACCTTTGTTGCTTCGTTGATTAGAGCCGTTTCACCGTTAAGTACCGCCGAAACTCTTCCAATTTCCGAATTAGCTTCATCCCAATGCTTCAGTTCGATCGCTTCACGCACGCCGGGAATCGTTTTCGCGCCGTAACCAGAATAAACGCCGGGCGCATAGATCATGTGCTTGTACCAGCCGCGGTGCGGGAGTCCCTCTTGCGTCGTGAGGCGCCGCTCGCTCTCCGTGAGTTTGTGATTCAAGTCCTCGAGAGTCGCTGCGGAGATGCTACCAGCCGCCCAAGCTTTGTGAAGCGCGTCGTGATAGGTCTGCGCAGCCATCGTGAGGGCGTCAGCAGCATTGTCAAGCGGCGCGAAATTGAGGTGCGGAGGCACGTCTTCGCGCGGCGGCGCAACCGTCGGACGCCGCGGGTCGCTGGTCGCGCTAAATAAGCCTTCATCGAGCTCTTTATCGCGCTCAATCGCCTTATCTCTCTCCTCATCCGCGAGTTTCTTGAGCTGCTTCAGATACAGATGAATGGTATCGGCAAAATCAGTAAATTCGAATGGCAACAAGTCGGAATCAGCAAGACGCATGACGGCAGTGCCCACAGTCTGGGACAGCGCGCGTCCATAGACAAAATCAGTATCCGAAAAATGCGTGAACCAATAGAAATCGTCGTAAACCGAGTGATAAATGCCGTCCCGGTCTTCACCGCCATACGCGAGATTTATGGATGCGATGCCGAGATGATCTACGAAGGCGGTGTAATCGCTGCCAGAACCGATCGCGCCCATGCGAACGTCAGCGCGCTCGCGAATTTCCTTGCGATCCTCGCCAGCATGATCGCTGTGCACGGCGGAAATATCGTGCAGGAACCATCGCTCACGGGCAGAGATATTCTTCTCGGGATCGTTAATGTCGCGGGCAACGCCGTCCATGAAATGCTCGAGAGTGTGCGAACCCTCGGCGTAAAAATAGCCGCGGCCGTTGCCATCGGTGTTGAGATACGCCACCGCATGCTGCTTCAACTCTGCATCATGAGCCTCGGCCCATTCGGTGGAACCGATCAGTCCGGGCTCTTCGCCATCCCACGCGCAATAAATAATCGTTCGCCTCGGTTTCCAGCCCTGCTTAATCAACTCGCCGAATGCGCGGCCTTCTTCCATTTCCGCGACCTGTCCCGATAGCGGATCCCCGGCACCGTTGACCCACGCATCATGATGATTGCCCCGGATTATCCATTCGTCGGGATGCTCGGCGCCGGAAATTTTCGCGATCACGTCATACACAGGCTTGGTATCCCAATTGAATGCGACTTTGAGATGCACCTTCGCCGCGCCCGGACCAACGTGATATGGAATCGCCAGTGAGCCGCGCCATTCGGCCGGAGCCATCGGACCTTCGAGAGCCGCGAGCAACGGTTGCGCGTCGCCGTACGAAATCGGAAGCGTCGGAATCTTCGTAAGCGCGGGATTGTCCTTGATGGCAATGCGCTTCGCATCAGGCGTCGCGCCAACTCCTGGAGTCAGCGGATCTCCCGGCTGCGCCGAGGGAAAATCCATCACGCTCCCGCGCTGAACGCCGTCAGCCGGCCGCATCGGACCTTTCGGAAATACGTTGTCGACAAAATATCCATCCTCGTGCGGATCGGAGTAAATGAGACATCCTATCGCCCCGTGCTCGGCCGCAACTTTCGGCTTGATCCCTCGCCATGACCCGCCATAGCGCGCGATCACAATCGCGCCTCTCACGGAAATGCCAAGCCGATCG
The DNA here is from genome assembly GCA_036513895.1 of Candidatus Acidiferrales bacterium. Taxonomy (GTDB): domain Bacteria; phylum Acidobacteriota; class Terriglobia; order Acidiferrales; family UBA7541; genus Palsa-147. Next base: position 30,109 of record DATBYF010000130.1, read on the forward strand.
AGTTCCTCATAATCGGCGGGCACTCCATAATTCACATAGACGAGCGGCGCCGTGACATCGCCATCTATGGAATACGCGTTGTACGACGGCAACTGCTCGTTCTGCTGGCTCGATGTCGGATCTTCCGCGACCGGCGGCTCCTGCAATTTCGCGACGAATTTGGTGGGTGCGACCATCTCAAGCACGCGTTCCTTCGGCGTCGGGTAGAGCACGTCGAAAGCTTCGATGTGCGCGTCCCACCCCCATAGCTTGTACTGCGAAAGAATCCATTCGGCATTTTCTTTATCGTAAGCGGTACCGACATTGTGGGGACGCGCCGACAGGCGCTGCATATAGTCGCGCTGATTCTGCGGGCTCGGAATGGCGCGGAACTTCACTTCCCATTGGCGCTCCATCGTCGAGCTGTCGCGCGTGAAGCCCTGCAATGGCTCTTCATCGGCGCTCGCCGGAATTAGGAGACAGCAAACACCGAGCGCCAATAGAATTGCAAAACGTCGCATCGAATCCCCTTTCATCACAGCCGAACGCAACTTTTCCGTTCTGAGTCGTTTCAGCGGCAGGCAGGTTATCGCAGTAATGTGAGGAAACCAAGTGCGCGAATTTTCGGGTGATATTGCGTCACATATTTCCGCTATCGCATCGAATGATAAGATGAAATGAGCGGGGCCTAAATTGCTTGGCGAAAACAACCTGGAACCCAACTCTAACAAAATTGCGCAGAGGATCTGGCGGTACGGCTCGATCGTAATCCTGATCGTCGCGCTTATTTCCGGCTGGACACTCTGGTCGCGCTGGCAGGAAAATCGCGATATCGAATACAAGGCAGCACAACAAAAGGCCGCAAAAGAACGCGACGCGGATGAGAAGACTGTTGACACGCTCGGCGGCAACCGCTTTGACATCATCAGCTTCTACGCTTCGCCCGGAATAATTCACCGCGGCGATTCCGCCCAACTTTGCTACGGAGTTTCGAACACAAAGGAAGTGCGCCTCGATCCGCCAGTCGCATCCGTATGGCCTTCCTACAACCGCTGCTTTGATATTTCGCCCACCAAAGATACGACTTACACGCTGACGGCTGACGACGCTAACGGAAATTCCAAGTCGGCATCGTTCACGCTAAAAGTTCAATAGACGTATCGCATGCTTTTCGAGTCTGGAAGTGCACTGGATTTCCCCGCTGAAATCATTCGCCGAGGGGTGCAAATTTGTTACGATTAGAAATGCACTGTGGCCTTTGTTTTCTATAGTTTATAGCGATTTCTAATCGTTTTGGTGTATCGATTAGAATAAATAAAAACCTCGTGCGATCCACTGCGCACAGACGCACATCTCCCTGGGAAGGGAGACATGGATTTCAAAAAGTCTGCTTAGAATTACTGCGGGGTTGGCTTCGACGGGCTTTCGGTCAACTCGTCATACACTACCCAGGAGACTACGCCGGCAGCGACGACTGCCGCGCTGACGAGAACGATGAACAGCAACTTCTTCCGGCTGCGTACTGCTTGCGTGCCGTTTCCTTCTGTACCCGGCTTATCATCGGCGTCCGCAAGAGTCAGACGATACGATGAACCGTCCGCAATCGCGTGCGTGGCGCCGTCGTACGATACTTCGAACGGGCCGCGGAAGCTGGTAACTACCAGTTCGTTTGCTCCAACGATCGAGACTCGGCCATGTGCCGGCTGACCATCAAGCGAGTGGATCTCAACGCCCAAGGCATTAAACTCCACTGGGTCGGTAACACCGGAGGAAAAACCCGCCGTGCCCTTCAACAACGATGCGCGGATACCCTTTCCAGCGTCCTCGAGGCGCGCTTCGCTCGCAGACATCATGTAGAGCTGAGCGAGACCCGACCTCATGCGTATTGACCCGCTGTCGTCCGTCTTCAGCGTATCCCCGGGATATACGGTCGTGCCTACTGCCGCGACCGATTTGTCAATCCACGTGGCCTGAGCCTGAGTAATCGTACCCAGCGGTCTGGTTGAAGAAGCCTGTACCGGCCAACTGACTAGAGTTCCTATTAGAGCTGAAATCAGACATGCCCGAATCACTGCTCGCACAATTACACCTCCAGCGGGGCCCTATTAATGTAGGGCTCCGACAGGGTTAAGTCAATGCACAATTCCCCTTACGCGTTCAAAAAATCATCGAATCTATGTTTTCGGCTGGATATGCCCAGGGGTTCCGAATTGGAACTCCAACTGCGTCCTTGCAAAAGACTTAGATTAATAAGACGCTCGGCTTGCGTGCTTCCCGAAATGGTACTGAGGTTGGGTGGTTTTGCCGCGCGTTACAGATAAGCCTTGTATTTACTATAACTTAAGATACGAGCACTCAAGTTCCTGCTTCCCACGGATGCAAGCAGACGAACTCTTCCTTTAAAATATGGCCATGACTGGTTGGGCCGCTGAAGCGGCGGCCTCCAGGCTTTGAATTAGGATTCATTCTCATTCGATTGAGCAGGGTGGCAACGTCTTGGCCAGCAAGATAGAAATCCGATACGCCATTTGCAAAATCCTTCACCAGAACTCAAAATGATATCGTGTTCGTTCCTGGCCAATCCGTGCGCGTAAATCTGGCAGGTCTCCAAGTGAAGGACGTGCTGTTTCACGCAGCCGTGACTGGCGCCGTCGGCACAATCGTAAAGCTAACGAGTGAGGATCCACCAAAGTATCTTGTGAAATTGCTCTTCAGCTTTCGAGGCATCAGCGAGGTTGAAGTTTCCGCCGATCGCGTCAGTCCAAATTGATTCCTGTTGCGGGATTTGCAAATCGAAAACTGCGCTAGAATTGTGGCACTATACATAAGAAGTTCCGATGATCCATCGCCACGTCTTTCACAATGATCGCCTGTTGCCGGTGGAAGATGTGCGCCTATCGCCGGGACAGAGCGGACTGCTCAGCGGCTGGGGACTGTTCACAACCCTGCGTGTCTCCGGCGGCGTCCCTTTCGCATTTGAGCGCCACTGGAAAAGGCTCGCGAAAGACGCTGCAAAAACTCACTGCCCATTCCCTTTCGAAGAAAATAAAGTTCGCGCGCAACTCGGCGACGTCTTGCTCGCCAATAACGTAAAAGACGGCACCGCGCGAATCTATATCATTTTTGATCAACGAAGCTTCTGGACCAGCGAAGAAAATTTCCCCGACGCCGATTTGCTAATCTATTCCGCCGGCCTGCCGGCCCATCGCGAGCCCGCGCGCCTCAGCTTGCGCGAGCAGGGACGCCACGCGGCGTCGCCTCTCGCGGGAGTCAAAGTCACGTCGTGGCTCCTCAATGTTTGGAATCTTTACGAGGCACAGCAGAACGGTTACGACGAAGTTCTGTTGCTCAACGAACGAGGGGAAGCTGCCGAATGCACGGCGGCCAACATTTTTTGCGTGCGCAATGGCCGCGTGCTGACGCCGCCGCTAGACTCGGGATGTCTCGAAGGAATTACGCGCTCGGTTCTCCTCGAAATCGGCGCCGCAGCGGGCGTGCCCGTCGAAGAGCGCACGTTGCGCCCGGAAGATTTGTATTCGGCCGATGAGCTATTCATCTCATCCACGAATCGAAGCCTGCTGGGCGTCGGCGAACTCGCAGGACACATGTTTGCTGCGCCTGGCCCCATCACTCGAAAGCTTGAACAAGTGTTTAGCGCATATATCGCGAGTTACGTCGCCGCGCATTCCGCAACCGTAGCCCGCTGAGAATCGCTGCTACATGCGCGCTCTGTCGAAAATATAGCTGTTGATTTAATTTGGTCCGGGAGGCGGAAGCCCCCCGGCTCTGAATGAAGGCCGAAAGCCCTCACTGCTAATGAATCAAGAATGCCGCCACGGCAACTACCACGCCGGCTGTACCTAGCAGCAGTCCGGCCGCCCAGAAAACCCGATTTCGAGTGAGCAGCGTTATCGAGCAAATAACCAAAGCAGCTTCGAGCAAAACCTCGCCTAAATCGAACCGGTCCGCCTGACGTTCTCGAACTCCTACTTCCTTCTCCGTCTTTTCCGCATCGGCTTGTGCGTCTTTCTGTTGATCACGATAGCGGTCAATTTCCTTCTGATATTTTCCCTTGATCGCGTCCGCCTGAGGCGAGTTCTGCACGGTGAAGACGCTCATCTCATCAATGAACAACTCATAGGCATGCCGCCGGATGTCCTTCGCCTGGAAATAAGCCCATTGGTCAGTGGCTTTATTTTGCAACAAGATTTCTTCGGTATGTGTGCGGTGCCCCATCAGCGAACAGGCGGCCACAAATACGGCCAGCACCGCCATCGTAATTGTGACTGGAGCCATTCCCGAATCATGTGCGCCATGCTCCGCGCGTTCAGCTAGTTCCTGTGGTTCTTCCGCCATACGCCTTGACCTCTCTTGAATTTAGGATCGCTCAATGCGGGTTGCGTGGTGGGAGCATAACAAAAATCACGGCCTTCGCGTACCTCGAGCCGCAAATGACATCCGAGAATCGGATTTAAGCTAAAATCGAGTCGGTTGATTGAGGAGTGTGCGAATGTCCGATTTAGCCAGCAAGACTTGCGTTCCATGTAAAGGTGGAGTGCCGCCGCTCGCCGGCGAAGAACTCTCGCGCCTTGCACGAGAAGTCCCGCAGTGGAAAGTTGTTGACGCGCACCACATCGTGCGCACGTTCAAGTTTCCCGATTTCCGGCAGGCGCTCGCGTTTGTGAACAAAGTCGGTGCGATCGCGGAAGAGCAAGGCCACCATCCCGATATTCTCCTCGGTTGGGGCAAAGTCGAAATCACCACCTGGACGCACAAAATCAACGGCCTCACAGAGAGCGACTTCATCCTCGCCGCAAAAATCGACCGGATCTAATCGCAATTCTTATTATTCTTACGTCGGCGAAAGTGCGGTGAGCAGCTTGGCGCCGTCAGGAGAGCCGAGCCCCGTGCAAGGATCCCATCCCGCGCCTGCCGAATAACCATCATTATTGCCGCTGGTGATGTCGTGAAACGTAGCCTCAACGGTTGCCGCGTAGAGCAATGGATTCATATAGCCAACAGGCTTCCCGAGTTTCTGATTGATCAGCGCAATCAACCCGGCCCACAAAGGAGCGACGGCGCTCGTTCCGCCGACCACTTCCTGTTGCCCATCGACCACAATTTCATAGCCCGAATCCGGATCGGCATCGCCAGCAACATCGGGGACGCCGCGTCCCACAAATTTATTCGGCGCAGCAGGCACATTTGCGCTCGCCTGCCACGAAGGCTTGGCGAAAAATTCACTCACGCCGCCTCCGGTCGCTCCGCCTCCCGATGACGAATCGTTCCACACATCCTCTTCCGTGATTTTATTTCCGCTAGCCTCGAGCAGCGTTCCGCCGCATCCTAGAACCGAAGGGCTCGATGCAGGAAAATCAACGTGGTCCTGGCCATCCGTTACACCATCGGTGGCACCGTTGTCGCCCGATGCCGCGCAAATACTTACGCCCAGCGTAGCGGCATCCTGGCACGCCGAATCCATGGCGGTCATCGCCTGGCTCGTCCAGGAACTCTCCGGGCCGCCCCAACTGATCGAAATCACCGAAGGCTTGTTCGTCGTATCGTGAATTGCTGTGGTGAGGGCGTCGAGAAAACCCTGATCCGTATTCGGCGCGAAATAGACGGCGATCTTCGCTCCTTGAGCAATAGCGCCAGCCACTTCAATATCGAGCGCCACTTCAGCATCTGCGCTATTCGGATCGCCAACGGGCGTATTTGCCCCGCCGTCCACAGACACCGCCACCACATTTGGCGTCGCCAATCCCAGGCCGACGAAAAACGATGTGAGATCGCTCGCGTTGTATCCGCCGCCGAGTTCGAGAATGCCGATGCATTCTCCGCTGCCGTTCACTCCTGTCGGGAAATCGTAAAGGCTAGCCACCTGAACGGGTGTGAACGCAGCGGCCGCAGCTTCGGGCGCAGCAGCTTTTGCCCCTTCGCCCCGAATTCGAAAATGTGTTTTAGCCTGCGGACGATTATCGAGACCGAAAACTCCTTCGATAATGCTTGCGAGCTCGCTAGGAACTTGCAACTCACCCGTTCGTCCTCGGAACGCGCCGGACGGAGGAAATTCGTAGCGCCCGAGATCCGCTTCGAAGGCTTGCGCAAACGCTGAAACAGTTCCCGTCAGGACAATCGCGCGGCGCCCAGCGTCTTCGCCCTTCACACTCAGCCCGCTCGCAGCCGCGAATTCGCGAATGCGCGCGATATCTTCGCGTGCGGCCCCGTGCATCGCCGCGAATTCATCGCGCGAGAGATAGCGGCGCTCGGAAATCGGCGTTCTCCCGAGATCCTCGATATGCGGAAACAATCGCATCGCTTTCGATCGCCGCGCCACGTACACGGTGACATCAATAATTTCGTTCGGATCGGCCGGACCGACACGGCGCGCACCGGGATATGGTTCTCGATGGCTGTTCGGCAGATTCACTTTTGCTGTTTGACTCACAATAGCCTCCGTCGTGAATGCCGGGCCGGGTCTGCGCGGCAGCGCAGGTCAATTTGAGTGTAATCCCAAAGCTTGTTCTTTTGCGTCACGGCAAAAAACAGAAATTGCCGAGAAGATACCGCCGCATCGCAGAAGTTAACGCAGCGTGGCGTGTTACGATGCCAGGCACAAATTCTTGCCGTTTCCGGGGTCGAAGTGAAGTTCCTGCGAAATGAATTGCCGCCGATGCTGCGCCTGGCCGCCCCCATTGCGGCCGCCGAGCTCGGCTGGATGGGCATGTCCATCGTAGACACGATGATGGTCGGCCGGCTGCCCTATAGCGCCGACGCGATCGGCGCCGTGAGTCTCGGAAGTATTGTCTTCCTGACGATGGGCATGTTCGGAACGGGCTTGATGCTCGGCCTCGACACGTTGGTATCGCAAGCCTATGGCGCAGGAAACATCGCCGATTGCCATCATTCGCTGGTGAACGGCTTCTACGTGAGCCTTGTGGCGACTCCCATTCTTCAAGGTATGGTGTGGCTGATTGGAAATTCCCTGTGGAGATTCGGCGTTCAGCCGGAAATTCTCGCCTACGCGATTCCCTACTTGCACGCGCTCGATTGGGCGATGTTTCCGTTGTTGCTGTACTTCGTTCTTCGGCGCTATCTGCAAAGCATGAACCGCGTTACTCCGGTCATGCTCGCGCTCATTTCCGCCAATTTCATCAATCTGTTGGGCAACTGGATATTCATCTACGGCCATTTCGGCGTTCGCGCGATGGGGCCGGTCGGCTCGGGCTGGGCGACCTGTATTTCACGCGCGTACCTCGCCGCTGTTCTCCTCGCTTACATCGTCTATTTCGAACATCGTCACAAGACCGGCTTGCGCGCGGCGGAGGCCAGGCCAGACTGGACTCGAATCCGGAAAATTGTGCGACTGGGATTGCCTGCCGCGTCTCAATTTACTGTCGAAGTCGGCGTCTTCGCGGTTGTCACTTCTCTCATCGGACGCCTCGGAGCGGTTCCGTTGGCAAGCCATCAGATTGCTCTGAACACAGTGAGCGTCACGTACATGGTGCCGCTCGGAATCGGCTCTGCAGCTGCCGTTAGAGTCGGCCACGCGCTCGGCCGCAAGGATGTCGATGGCGCCAGCCACGCGGGATGGACCGCGATGGCCCTCGGCGCAGGATTTATGGCTTGCATGGCGATTGTGCTCTGGACCGTTCCCGAAAAGATCGTCCGGATTTACACGCCTGATAGGAGCGTGATCGAAGCTGCGAGTCAATTGTTGTTCGTCGCGGCGTTTTTCCAATTGTTCGACGGAGTGCAGGCGGTGACGACCGGCGCCTTACGCGGGACGGGCGATACGCGCACACCATTTCTTTGCCATTTGATCGCCTACTGGCTCATTGGATTGCCGCTTGGATACTACTTGTGCTTTTACCGCGGTTGGGGAGCGCCGGGCCTGTGGACGGGATTGTGCCTTGCGCTGATTTTGATTGGTTCGGCGCTGCTGATATTTTGGCAGCGCACAGTGCGCAGATTTGCGCTCGTCGCTCGCTGAGACCATCGTTAGGCCGTCCGCCGTTGTCACGCCGAATACGATCCACGCTGCAACTCCCACTGGCTGAGATACAATTTCCTCACGCCTTCATTTCGCGCAGGCCGGCGGCGTTTCGGGAGGCATGTTCTCGTGAGTGATGACATTCACAAGCGGTGCATGAGCCGCGCGATCGAACTCTCGCTCGAGAATGTGCGCTCCGATCGCGGCGGGCCCTTTGGCGCAGTCATAGCGAAGGATGGAAAAATCATCGCTGAAGGCGCCAACTGCGTCACTTCGGCAAATGATCCGACGGCGCATGCTGAAATCGTAGCAATCCGCGCCGCCAGCCAAGCGCTCAAGAATTTCGAACTGGCCGGCTGCGATATCTACACAACTTGTGAGCCGTGCCCGATGTGCCTCGGCGCAATTTACTGGGCGCGCCCGGATCGCGTGTTTTACGCGAATCTCGCCTCGGACGCCGCAGCGATCGGCTTTGATGACGCAGATATTTACGCCGAGTTTAAGCTGCCAACTTCGGCGCGCCGAATTCCGATGATTCCTTTGCTGCGCGAAGAGGCGTTGCGCGCCTTCCATGCCTGGCAAGAAAAGCCGGATAAAAAGGAATATTGAGGCACCCGCGATGAGACATCCCATCATCGGCGAATCGGTTCCTCGCAAAGAAGGCCTCGCGAAAGTCACGGGCAAAGCCATCTATACCGACGACGTCACCTTCCCTGACATGCTCTATGGAGCGACTGTGCGCAGCCAAATCGCGCGCGGAAAAATCCGTGCCATCCATTTCGATCCGGCGATGCCGTGGGATGAATTTGTGGTCGTAACCGCAAAAGATATCCCCGGCAAAAATTGCATCACCCTGCTCGAAGACGATCAGCCGTGCCTCGCCGCCGATATCGTCAATCATCCCGAAGAGCCTATCGTTCTGCTCGCTCACAAGGACAAATATCTCGTCGAGGAGGCACGCCGCTCCGTCCGCATCGAGATCGATCCGCTGCCCGCCATATTCACGATGGAAGATTCTCTGGCATCCAAAGAAGTGATCTGGCGCACGAACAACATTTTCAAATCGTTGAGCGTGGATAAAGGCGACGTGGACGCCGCATGGGCAACGGCGGACAAAATCATCGAAGGCGAATACGAAACCGGCGCGCAAGAGCAGCTCTATATCGAGCCGCAGGGAATGATCGCGACCGCGAATCCCAACGATGGCGTCACCGTCTGGGGCTCGCTGCAATGCCCCTACTACATTCACAAAGCGCTTTCGGCGCTCCTCGGATTGCCCGCGGATAAAATTCGTGTCGTGCAGCTCGAAACGGGCGGCGGATTCGGCGGGAAAGAAGAATATCCTTCGATGATCGCCGCCCACGCCTCGCTCCTAGCGTGGAAATCAGGTAAGCCGGTAAAAATCGTCTACGACCGCGCCGAAGATATGGCGGCCACCACAAAACGCCACCCCTCTCGCACGCGCCATCGCACGGCCGTCACGCGCGACGGCAAACTCCTCGCGATGGATATTGATTTCACGCTCGACGGCGGCGCCTACCTGACGCTCTCGCCTGTTGTCCTCTCGCGCGGCACGATCCACGCCGCCGGTCCTTACAACTGCCCGAATGTCCGCATTCGCAGCCGCGTTGCCGCGACCAATGCTCCACCCCACGGCGCGTTCCGCGGCTTTGGCGCGCCGCAAAGCGTCTTCGCTCTCGAGCGGCAGCTCGATCAAGTGGCGAAGGCGGTCGGGCTCACGCCCGATGAGTTTCGCCGACGCAATTTCATTCGCAAAGGCCAAACGCTCGCCGTAGGCCAGATCGTCCACGAAGAAATTGATATGTCCGAGCTTCTCGAGCGCGCCCTGAAATTGAGCGACTACAACGCGAAACGCGAACGCTTCGCGCGTGAGAATCCGGGCCGAAGCGTCAAGCGCGGAATCGGATTCGCGTCTTTTCTGCACGGCGCGGGATTCACTGGATCCGGCGAAGAATATCTCGCGTCAATCGCGGACGTGGAGGCAACGCCCGAAGGCCGCGTGCGCGTCTACGCCGCGAGCACGGAAATGGGCCAGGGCACAAACACAATTTTCTCGCAGATTGCCGCCGACGCCCTCGGTCTCGACTACGCGGACATCGAAGTGATGCAGCCCGACACGGCTCAAGTTCCGAACAGCGGCCCCACCGTCGCATCGCGAACGTGCATGATCGTCGGCAAGCTCGTCGAGACGGCAGCTATCGGCATCAAGCAATCGCTGCAGCAGCATAAATTCCTTCAAGAAGGATACGACCGGCAAGCCTTTGTCGCCGCGTGCCGCCGTTATCACGACGAAGTCGGCCCGTTGCGCGCAACCAGCCGCTATTCCCCGCCGCCAAATATTCATTGGGATGAGCATCTCTATCGCGGCGACGCCTACGGCGCATACGGTTGGGCTGTATATGTCGCGGAAGTTTCCGTTGACACAGCGACGTACGAAACTCGCGTCGAAGATTTCGTCGCCGTACAGGAAGTTGGACGCGTGATCAATCCCGTCCTCGCGGCGGGCCAAGTGGAAGGTGGCGTCGCACAAGGCATCGGCTTCGCTCTCTACGAGAAAGTCGTCTGGCAAGAAGGCCGCATGATCAACAACCAGATGACGAACTACATCATGCCCACTTCCATGGATCTGCCGCCGATTCGTGTCTACTTCGAAGAATTGCCCTACGCGCGCGGACCCGCGGGTGCCAAGGGCATCGGCGAACTTCCTCTCGACGGCACCGCTCCCGCCATCATCAACGCAATCGAAAACGCGACCGGCATTTGCATCCGTCGCATCCCAATGACCCCCGAAGATCTTATGGCAGCGCTCGAAGCCACGCGGGAGAAAGCGATTGCCTGACGCGCCATTGCCTGACGCAAAATCGCCTGCCGCAAAATCGCCCGCCGCGTCAGGCAAAATCTCCATCCATTGCCGCGTGAATGGCCGTGACGAAACTTTGTGCGATTATCCGATGGCACGCCTGCTTGACACCCTGCGCGAAAAATTGCGCCTCACCGGAATCAAAGAAGGTTGCGGCGAAGGCGAATGCGGCGCCTGCAGCGTCGAGCTCAACGGTAAATTAGTGAATAGCTGCCTCATCCCCATCGCGCAAGTCGAAGGCGCTGAAATCCGCACAATCGAAGGCGTGGCCACGCAGGGCCAATTAAATGCCGTCCAGCAGGCATTCATCTCCTACGGGGGCGCTCAGTGTGGAATTTGCACTCCCGGCATGGTCCTCGCCGCCGTCAATCTGCTCGAGCAAAATAATCATCCGACAGAAACGGAAATTCGCGCCGCGCTTGCCGGCAATCTTTGCCGCTGCACCGGCTACATGAAAATTTTCGAAGCGATCTTGCGCGCCTGCGACCGAACGGAAGTGCATTCGTGAGATCGTTCATCCCAGCTTACGAAATGCAAACGCCGCAAAGCCTCACTGCCGCGCTGGATATTTTGTCGGGCGAGCCGGGCGTCTGGCGCCCATTCGCCGGCGGAACGGATCTGATGGTCCTGCTCGAAGCCGGAAAACTCGCTCATCGCCGCTACCTGAACATTTGGAATCTCGCGGAATTGCGCGGAATCGAATCGGCCTCGAGGCATATCAGTCTAGGCGCTCTTACGACCTACACGGACGTGCGCCGCAACGCTACGCTGCAACGCGAATTTCCGTTGCTCTGCCGCGCCGCGGCTGAAACCGGCGGCGTCGCGACTCAAAATCGCGGCACCCTCGGCGGCAACATCGCCAACGCATCGCCCGCCGCCGACACGCCGCCCGCGCTGCTCGTCTACGACGCGGAATTGGAAATGCTCTCCTCCCGCGGCTCGCGGCGGATTCCCTATCACGGTTTTCACATCGGCTACAAAAAAATGGACGTGCGCCCCGATGAAATCGTCGGCCGGATTTTCCTCCCGCGCGGCAGGACAGGTTGGAAATCCTATTACCGCAAGGTTGGCACGCGAAGAGCGCAAGCAATCTCAAAAGTCTGCTTCGCCGGCGCCGTTCACTTCGATGGCGCGACCGTGAACGACGTTCGCATCGCAGTCGGCAGTGTCGCGCCGACCGTCGTGCGCGCCTCGCAAACAGAAACCTTGCTCCGCGGTAAGCCTCTCGATCCAACAACAATCGCGGCTGCGCGCGACACTTTCGCCAAGGAAATCGCGCCAATTGACGACATCCGTTCCACCGCGCACTACCGCAAAGTCGTCGCTTTAAATCTCCTCGAAGAATTTCTCACAACGACCGGTGCCTAATGAGCGCACCCGACCTCATCGTCCGCGGCAATCGCGTCATCACCGGTGACGGCAGCGGCAAGCCCGCTCCCGCAGCGATCCACATTCAGCACGGAGTCATCACCGCCGTCGCAAAATTCAACGAAGTCCCCGCCGGCTGCCCAATCCACGAAGCCGGCGATCTAATCGTCACGCCCGGGATCGTTGACACGCACGTTCACATCAACGAGCCCGGCCGCACCGAATGGGAAGGTTTCACGACGGCAACGCGTGCCGCAGCCGCCGGCGGCGTGACCACGCTCATCGAAATGCCGCTCAACAGCATCCCGGCGACAACAACCGCATCAGCCTTCCGCGAAAAACTTGCATCCGCCACAGGAAAACTCTGGGTGGACACGGGATTCTGGGGCGGCGTGATCCCAGGAAATTCTGAAGATTTGCGCGAACTCTGGCGCGACGGCGTCTTCGGCTTCAAATGTTTCCTGGTGCCCAGCGGCGTCGACGAATTTCCTCAATCGCACGAGGCAGATCTTCGCGCGGCATTGCCGATTCTCGCCGAACTCGCCGCGCCACTTCTGATTCACGCTGAACTCCCCGATTCAATCGACGCGGCGGCGAGAAGCCTCACGAACGCGCCCGCCTCGAAATATTCCACATGGCTCGCATCGCGCCCCCGCGAAGCAGAAAACGAAGCCATCTCGCTAATGACAAAACTCGCCAAAGAATTCGACGCCCGCGTGCACATCGTCCACGTCTCCTCCTCTGATGCGCTGCCAATCTTGCGCCAAGCCAAATCGGCCGGGCTCGCCGTCACCGCCGAAACCTGCCCGCACTATTTAACATTCGCGAGCGACGATATCCCCGACGGCGCCACAGAATTCAAATGCGCCCCGCCAATTCGCGAAACCGAAAATCGCGAAAAGCTGTGGCAAGCATTAGCAGATGCTACTTTCAACTTCATCGCCACCGACCACTCCCCTTGCCCGCCAGAAATGAAGAAGAAAGAAACGGGCGACTTCATGGCCGCATGGGGCGGCATTGCCTCGCTCGAATTGTCGCTTCCCGCCGTGTGGACTTCGGCGCTCGAGCGCGGCTATGCTGTCGAGCGGCTTGCCGGCTGGTTGTGCGCCTCACCAGCGCGCTTGGCTGGCCTCGAAAATCGAAAGGGAAAAATCGCCGAGGATTTTGACGCCGATCTGGTCATCTGGGATCCCAACGCGAAATTCCGCGTCGAGCCCGAGCGCTTGCACCAGCGGCATAAACTCACACCGTACGCGGGCCGCGAATTATACGGCATCGTCGCCGCCACATATCTCCGCG
>DATBYF010000131.1:0-19939 GCA_036513895.1 Candidatus Acidiferrales bacterium
GCAAGGATGTCTTCTTCGAGGAGAACCAATACATGAAATGGACGCCAGGTGATGAGAGTCCGGACATTGAGGATCGCCGCGATGAGGGCGGCGGAGGTGGCTTTCAGTTCGGCGGCATTCATATCGGGATCGGTGGCGCGATTGTTCTGTTGGTTCTCAGTTTAATTTTCAGAACCAATCTTTTTGCATTGCTGGGCGGCGGGACGGGAGATACCAGCACGACGGTCAGCCAGCCGAATCCTGCTCAGGATGTCGCCGAGAAGCCGCTGGTGCAATTCGTATCGTTCGTGCTCGACGATGTGCAGAGCACGTGGACGCAGCTTCTGCCGCAGCAGACTGGTGTGGCGTATCGCCACGCCAAGCTGGTGCTTTTTCGCGACTACACCCAGTCGGGATGCGGCGGCGCAAATTCCGCTACCGGACCTTTCTATTGCCCTGACGATGAAAAGGTTTATATCGATCTCGGATTTTTCGATGAATTGAATCGGCGATTCGGAGCGCCGGGCCAGTTTGCGCAGGCGTACGTTCTTGCGCATGAGCTGGGGCATCACATTCAAAAATTGACGGGAATCGAAGGAAAGGTGCGCCAGCTTCAGGAAAGCAATTCGCGCGAAGTGAATCCGCTATCGGTGAAACTGGAACTTCAGGCGGATTGTTTTGCCGGGGTCTGGGCGCATTCCACGCAACAGCGCGGCCTGCTGGAAAAAGGAGATGTGGAATCGGCGCTCGGTGCGGCGGCTGCGGTGGGCGATGACCGGCTGCAGAAAATGGCCACCGGGCATGTGAGTCCGGAATCCTTTACTCATGGCACTTCCGAGCAGAGAATGCACTGGTTCAATTCGGGTTTAGATAATGGCACGATCGCGGCCTGCAATACTTTTGGGCAGACGCAGTAAGTTAGTCTATTTCCGCTCACGAGCAGAAGGATATCCTATGAACTTCTTCAGCCGTTCTGCGATTGCTGCGCTGGCGCTCATTGTGATGAGCTTGCCGTTAGTCGCGCAAGAAAAACCCGGCGATTCCGATATTCCGCCTTCTTTCAATATGCCGAAGACGGATTACAACTATACGAAACGCGTCGAGATGATTCCGATGCATGACGGGGTGAAGCTTTATACGGTGATCGTGATTCCGAAGGGCGCCAAGCACGCGCCGATTCTATTGACTCGCACTCCTTATAACGCCGCTGGCCGTGCTTCGCGGAATGAGTCGCCCTACATGCTCGATGAGCTGCCACTGGGCGACGATGTGTTCGTCAAGGCCGGGTACATTTGCGTATTTCAGGATGTGCGCGGCAAATATGGCTCCGAGGGCGCTTATATTATGACGCCTCCTCCGATTGGGCCGCTGAATTCGAGCGGCATTGATGACACCACCGATGCGTACGACACGATCGAGTGGCTGGTCAAAAATGTATCGGAATCGAATGGCAAGGTCGGGATGATCGGCTCGTCCTACGAAGGCTTCACAGTTGTGATGGCGCTGATCCATCCGCACCCGGCGTTGAAAGTGGCAGCGCCGGAAAGTCCGATGGTAGATGGCTGGATGGGCGACGATTGGTTCCACTACGGGGCATTTCGCGAAATCGGTATTGATTACTTTTCGGGACAGACCGTGGCGCGCGGCAAAGGCGTGAGCAATCCGCGCGAAGGGTACGACGACTACAGCAATTTTCTCAATAAGGGTTCGGCCGGCGATATTGGGCGCTTCTATGGATTGGAGCAATTGCCGTTCTGGCGAAAGCTCGAGGAGCATCCGGCGTACGATGCATTTTGGCAGGGGCAGGCGCTCGATAAAATTATGGCTTCGTTGCCGCTGAAAGTTCCGACGATGTGGTTGCAGGGACTGTGGGATCAGGAAGATATGTGGGGCGCGATCCATAGTTACGAAGCGGTGGAACCGAAGAATACGAATAACGACAAGAACTACCTGGTGATGGGGCCGTGGCGGCACAGTCAGGTGAATTACGACGGCTTTTCGCTTGGACCGCTGCTTTGGGATGGCGACACGGCGCTGCAGTTTCGCCGTGATGTGCTGCTTCCATTTTTCAATCAATATTTGCTGGACGATGCTCCCAAGGCCGATACGCCGCCGGTGTTGATTTATAACACTGGCGAGAATCACTGGGATCGCTTCAAGTCGTGGCCGCTGAGCTGCGAACAAGGCTGCGCCAACAAGCCGCGGGGACTTTATTTGAAATCGAACGGCGGCTTATCTTTTGAAAGCCCCGATTCGAAATCGGATGGCGCAAAATCGGATGGCGCGAAATATGACGAGTACGTTTCCGATCCGTCGAAGCCAGTGCCATACAGAACGAGGCCGGTCGTTGAGAGCGATGACGCTGCTTGGAAACGATGGCTTGTGGATGATCAGCGTTTCGTTGATGGGCGCCCCGACGTGCTCACGTACGTGAGTGAGCCGCTGACTTCACCGCTGCGAGTGAGTGGCGCGCCTGAAGTTAATTTGTACGCTTCGACCAGCGGCAGTGACAGCGATTGGGTGGTAAAGCTGATTGACGTGTATCCCGGTAGCGTTCCGTCACAGCCGGCGATGGGCGGATATGAACTCTCAATCTCACTGGACATTTTCCGCGGGCGCTACCGCACGAGCTTCGAGCATCCAGAAGCAATCACGCCAAACGAGCCGTTGCTATATCGCTTTGGATTGCCGACGGTGAACCATGTTTTTCTTCCGGGGCATCGCGTGATGGTTCAAATCCAATCGAGCCTTTACCCGCTGTACGACCGCAATCCGCAGACGTTTGTTCCGAACATTTTCGATGCGAAGCCAGCGGATTATCAAAAGGCGACGCAGCGCATCTGGCATGCGCCGGGCAAAGCCAGTTTCATTAGCTTGCCGGTTGTGCCTGCCGGATAGCCGCGGTCGTTGCCGCCATTTTCAAACTCCACAAATTGATTTGGTGAATTAGCCGCTCAGGATCCGATGATTGCCGCCGCAGCTTCTTCATCCAGCGTGTTAGCGTGGCAGAGCTCTGCGTCACGACCTACTTGGCGCCGGTTGGCGCTGGGTTGGCGGGTTGCGCGAGGTGGGCGATTTGCTGGAGGCGATCCGTTGCGCGGATTAGTGCCGCCGCGATTTCGTCGGCTTCGAGTTGCGCGGTTACCGCATCTTTTCGATCGACAGCTTCCCGCAAGCCCGGAAGCCTCGCCGCTTCGTAGCCGGCGTATGTTCCGGGAGCATATAAAGTGTGCTGGTACCACGGACGGCCGATGAGGCCGCGCGGAGAAAGAAATGCTTGCTCGACATCGGCCAAGTCGAGATTGATTTCGGATTGTGTCGCGGAATTCGGCGATGCGGTTTCGATCGTTCGCAGCACTGGCGTGAGATGTTCCGCGGCCAGGGTGAGCCCGCTAGCCGCATCGGAAACGCTGCGAAGATTCAGCGCGGTGAGTCCATTTTTTTTGGCATCAGCTGAGAGCATGGCGAGTTGACTCTGAATGTCGGAAGCGTAAGCCGAATAGTCGAACGGCAAGACATCGGCTTCGTCGAGACGCAGCGCCAGCGTCCCCAGAATTCGCGCGAGGGCTGCGTGGTATTCGAACGTCGGATCGCCGAAATGTTTCATCCAGAAAAAATCATCGTAGAGCGAATGGTAGACGCCGTATTCCCCGCCGAAGCCCAGATCAATCGCAGGAATTCCGGCGTGATCGAAAAAGGGGCAGAAATCGGAGCCCGCGCCAAGCGCGCCGATAGCGACATCGCGGTTCGTCATGAGCGGCTCTTCACGCGCGGCACCGTTGGGTTCAGGCTTGGCGTGCTCAACGCGATCTTTCCAGACGTCGTAGACCGTCTTGCCGGTGATGGGGTCGGCCACTTCGCGCGACACTTCGCGGATAAATTCGCCGAGCGAGGGCGTTGCGGAGGCGGAAAAATTCGGTCCCGCCACGCCGACATCGGTGTTTATGTAAGCCACCGCTTTCGTTTGCAATTCCTTCAGGTTGTCTTCGACCCATTCCGTCGAGCCGAGCAGCCCAGGTTCTTCGCCGTCCCATTCGCAAATCACGATGGAACGACGCGGCTTCCATCCTGAGCGCGCAAGTTCGCCGAATGAGCGCGCTGTTTCGAGCATTACGCTCGTGCCGCTTCCGGGATCAACCGCGCCGTAAACCCATGCGTCATGATGATTGCCGAGCACGACCCACTCGTTATCATTTTCGCCGCGCAACCGCGCGATCACGTCGTAGAGCATGCGCGGCTTGTAATCCATGACGATCTTCAGATGCGCTTTCGCGCCGCCGGGGCCGAGATGATACGTCATCGGCAAACCGCCCTGCCAATTGCGCGGCACTTTTGGGCCATCGAGATGGCTCAAGATCGCGGCAGCGTCTTGAGCGTTGATCGGCATGGTCGGAATGTGAGGCAGACTCGCGGCGGCGGAGGGGATGATGCGATTTGCACCCGCAGTCGCGGCGATTCCGGGCGTAAGCGGGTCGCCCGGGTAGAGTTCGGTGTAGAGAATCGAACCGCGTTGAATTCCACTGCGCGGCCGCCACGGGCCGTGAGGAAAAACGTCGCCGGCATCGTAGCCGTCGTCCTCGGGATCGGAATAGAGAATCAGTCCAGCGGCTTTGCGCTCTTCGGCGAGGCGCGCTTTTATGCCGCGGTAGCCTTTGCCATATCGCGCCAGTACGATTTTCCCTTCGACGCTGATGCCGCGCGTGTCGAGCTCGCGATAATCCTCGAGATTTCCGTAATTGACGTAGATGACTGGCGCAGTGACTTCGCCGGAAGGCGAGTACGTGTTGAAACCGATCGCAGCGCGAGGGTCGGAGGTGTCTTTGTCCTCGGCATAGGGCTCTTCTTGCGTCGCCAAAGTTTTTTTCTCGGGCTCGACGAGCTCGAGGCGAACTTCGACCGGCATGGGAAGCCACACTTGGTAGGAAACGATTTTGGCGTCGAAGCCGTAGCTTTCGTATTGGTCGCGGAGCCATTCCGCTGTACGGCGGCTCGCGTCGGTTCCGGCCATGTGCGGCTCGGAGGTGAGTTTGCGCAGATTGGCTTCGGCGTGAGCGGAGTCTGGGATGCGGCGTAGTTTTTGCTCGAGTTGCTGTTCGGCTTCGACGCGAGAGGCGAAGAAGCCGCGAATTCGCGGCGGCGCGGTCGCACCACGAACATTGTCGCGAACATTGTTGCGAACGGCCATCGCGGCGCCAGCGGCCATGATCACACTCAGAGTGCCGACGCTCAGACGGCGCAAAACCTGGCCCATTCGCTTTTGCTTATGAGATAAGCGGCGCAAGGCATTTAATTCTAGCAGCATGCAAGATGAGTCAAAGAGCAAACCTATCTGCGAATTCGGTTTTCTTGACGTTGGGAGTTGCACACCGTAGCGTAGTGTCGCACTGCGACGCGGACACACTTGCAGGGAGGATTCGGCGATGCGAATTCTGATTACTGGCGCGTCTGGATTAGTTGGGTCGGCGCTTTCTGCTGAGCTTGCCACCGAAGGGCATTCGGTGGGGCGGTTTGTGCGGTCGGGTTCGCCAGCGCGCAAGGATGTCGTTGCGTGGAATCCCGCAACCGGCGAGATGGATCTTCGCGCCGTTGAAGGAACCGATGCGATTGTAAATCTGGCCGGCGCGTCCATCGGCGGAAGCCGCTGGACGGAGAAGCGCAAGGCGCTGCTGCGCACCAGCCGCGTCAATTTGACGGAGCAGCTCGTCCGCAATTTGGAGAAACTCACGCGACGGCCGAGTGTGTTGGTGTCAGCGTCGGCGATTGGTTATTACGGCGATCGAGGAGAAGAATTGCTCTCGGAATCGAGCCCGCCGGGAAACGAGTTTCTTTCGCAGCTTTCGGCGGAATGGGAAACAGCGGCGATTGGCGCTGAAAAGCTGGGGATTCGCACAGTGATAACGCGTTTCGGAATCGTGCTGTCGAAAAACGGAGGAGCGTTGCCGCAGATGCTGACGCCGTTCAAATTGGGCGTCGGGGGGCGGCTGGGTTCGGGGAAGCAATGGATGTCGTGGGTGGCGCTCGATGATGTGGTTGCGGCGATTCGAGACGCGATTGAGACGCCGTCATGGCGCGGGCCGATGAATGTTGTTGCTCCAAATCCGGTGCGAAATGTCGAGTTCACTCGAGTGCTGGCGCACGTGCTCCACCGTCCTGCGCTGTTCCCTGCTCCCGCGTTCGCGTTGCGTTTGATGCTGGGCGAAATGGCCGATGCGTTGTTGCTTTCGAGCCAGAGCGTGGTGCCGCAGAAGTTGCTTGATGGACGATTTTCGTTTCGGTATGTGGAGCTGGAAACTGCATTGCGGCATGCGCTCGAAACGTAAGCAGGATCACGGCAATAGCATCGCGCAGAACGCAACTGGCACATGTAGCGCCGGGCTTCCCCCGGCATCGCTGCTCAGAGATCGAGCTTGGCGAAAAGGGATTCGAGGTTGGATGAATCCACGACTAGATCCGGCCGGGTCTCGCTGAAATTCTCGACTTCGTCGAATGCCTGGAAGAGGCGCATTTTCGCCACCGCATATTCTTCCGTGCCGGTTAATTTGCGGCCGATGCGCTCGCCGTGCGTTTCCATCGCGTCTGCGCGGACGAGAATGCGAACGGGAAACATTGTCTTGCGGTCTGATGAAACGTAGTAGATATATTCGTTTCCGGCAGCGCCATCGCGCACGACAGGCTTTACTTCGTGGAACTGATATTGATAAACGAACCCCGTCGTTGGGGAAGAGTAAGTCTTGATTCGATGGGCTACTTCAGGCTTCGCCATTCCGGCATTATTTGGCGAAGGCCCTGGGATGTCAATGTGTCAAAACTGGTTTAATCCTGACTAATCCGGTGCCAGGCGGAGCCCGTGATATAAACTTGTTGATCCACTGATCCTAAAGCGGACCTCATCCACAATCTCGCAAATCATAATGCTTCCCGTCATTCAAGTTTCCAAAGTCCGCAAGACCTACGGCTCAACCGTAGCGGTGGACGAAGTTTCATTCGAGGTGAACCACGGTGAGATCTTTGGCCTGATCGGCCCCAACGGCGCCGGTAAAACCACCACGATGGAGTGCATCGAAGGCCTGCGCACGCCCGACCGCGGCGCCATCTCCGTGCTGGGTCTCGATCCCTTCCGCGACGTCTACAAGCTGCAGGATCGCATCGGGGTTCAGTTGCAGCAGGCCCAACTGCAAAAGCGAATCAAAGTTTGGGAAGCGGTAGACCTGTGGGCCTCGCTTTACCAGAAGAAGCCGGCGGACGGTGAACGCCTGCTCGAGCAGCTTGGCCTCACGGATAAGCGAAACGCCTGGTTCATGAATCTCTCCGGAGGCCAGAAGCAGCGGCTGTTCATTGCGCTTGCGTTGATCAACGATCCCGAAGTTGTTTTTCTCGATGAGCTGACCACCGGGCTCGACCCGCAGTCGCGGCGCGCGATCTGGGAACTGGTGCGCGGCATCCGCGAGCGCGGCAAGACGGTTTTCCTGACCACTCATCTCATGGAAGAGGCCGAAAGATTGTGCGACCGCGTAGCGATCATCGAGCACGGACGCATCATCGACATCGACCGGCCACAGAATCTCGTCAATCGTCACTGCCCCGAGCGAACTGTGATACTCGCGAGCGACCATCCGGCGGCTGAAGAGCGCTTCCGAGCGATCCCGCGCGTGGAAGCGGTTTCGCGCAGCAACTCGCAGTTCACGATTCGCGGGCGCGGCGATGATCTGGTGACCGAAGTGATTCATTGTCTATCCGAGAATCGGATCCGCGTCACGGATTTCCGTACGATTCTCCCCAATCTCGAAGATGTCTTTATCAAACTCACTGGCCATTCGATTCGAGACTAGGCTCGAAATTTAGGTTCAACAACAATCATGATGCTACGTGGACTCTGGAAACTGACCTGGATTGAAATGAAGGTATTTCTCCGCGAACCGATGGGCGCCTTCGGGACAATCTTTATCCCCGTTTTGGTGTTCCTGGGCGTCGGTCGAATTCTCAGCCGGGGTCGCGCGCCGAGCGCTCTTGCCGCCAGCAGTTTTATCGGCGTCGGTCTGCCTGTCCTCGCGTCGGTACTGATCGCCGTCAACGCCGTGCTCTCGCTGGTCACCATCATTTCCATTTATCGCGAGGGCGGCATCCTCAAGCGCCTTCGCGCCACTCCGCTGCGCCCGCAGACGATTCTCACGGCGCATGTAATCGTCAAGCTGCTGCTCACCGCGGCCACGCTCACCTTGATGGTGCTGGCTGGCAAACGGTATTACCCCGTCGGCGTTCATGCTCCATTGTTCAGCTTTACCATCGCGCTGCTGATCAGTACGTGGAGCATCCTCTCGATCGGCTTTCTCATCGCCAGCATCGTTCCTACCGCGCGCTTCGCGCAACCAATCGGCGCCTTCATCATGTACCCGATGATTGCTTTTTCAGGACTCTTCACGCCCGTTGCAGCGCTGCCGCCGGTCCTCCGCGCCGTGGCAAGAGTTGTGCCTTTAACCTACGCGGTATCGCTGCTCGAAGGCATCTGGAAGGGCGACGCGTGGTCCGCACATGTAGTGGACATAGCCGCCCTAGTCCTGGTCTTTGCAATTTGCACGGCTCTCTCGGCCAAAGTGTTTCGCTGGGAGTGACAATGCCGAGAGCTCACTCATTTATCCGGACGAGGAGCGCTTTAGCGCTCGCCCTCGCGAAATCCTCGTTCAAATTCCCGAACTGAAAAATTTGTCCCGCGTTGGAACTTGCGGCTGATGTTTATGTGTGCCAAATCCGCAGAGTTTTTCTTCAATTGCCCGCTTGCCCGAGTCAAATCGTTACCGAAACAAGGGTCGCTAAATCGTTCATTCACTGGGATTCGCGCGAGTTTCAAAGTTTGAAATTGTCATCGGCCAGGATGTCGCCGGGTGCGTTGCACCGGAGTGGCACACTCCTTGCTTCTTCTCGGCGCGGGCCAGCGATTTGCATGCTGGCAGGATGCCTATGCCGAGAACCACGAGCGGACTTCAAATCGGGCGTGCACTTGAATCCTACGCTGTGCTGCTCATTTCTTTCGGATTGTTGATCTTGAATGCAGGGTGCGCCGGCGCTGTCGGTAGAGGTACGACTTCTTCGAACGTGACTGTGACCCTCACGCCCACGAGCGTGTCGGTCCTCCTGGGCGCAAGCGTCAAATTCAGCGCTGCCGTCAGCGGGAGTTCCAACACAGCGGTTGCTTGGACGGTGAACGGCGTTGTGGGCGGGAACGCTCAAGTTGGCTCGATTAGTGCGGGCGGGCAATATACGGCGCCGCAGATTCTTCCTACGCCATCGAGCGTGACGGTGACCGCGATTGCGCAGACTGATACGAACGTGACGGCATCTGCGACGATCGCGATTACGAGTGGTGTTTCCGTGAGTATTTCGCCGCTTTCTGCAACGCTTGCGCCGGGGGGAGCGCAAACATTTGTGGCAACCGTGACGAGTGCGGGCGATCCTGCTCAAAGCGTTACGTGGAGTGTTAATGGCATCGCTAGCGGAAATTCAAATGTGGGAACTATAACGAGTACAGGGCCAGGTTCTGCGATCTATACGGCGCCGGCTGTAGCGCCTAATCCTCCAAACGTCACAATGACTGCAACTAGCATCGCGGATGTCTCGAAATCCGCGTCGGGAGTGGTGACGATTACGGCTGCTTGTAGCGGTACGACCTCGATTTCTCCAGCTACAGCGAGCGTCGAGCTGGCGCAATCTCAAATCTTTACGACCACGCTGTGCGCTGCTCCCGGCACTTCGATTGTGTGGGACGTGAATGGCGTCGTAGGCGGAAATGCGAGTGTCGGGACAATTGCGATTACCGACGCGAGTTCGGCTACGTACACGGCTCCGGCGGATTTGCCTGGCGCGAATCCAGTAACCATTCAGGCGATCGCGGGAGTCGACTCTGCCTCGGCGAGTGTCACGGTGGTCAGCAATGTCGCTGTTACCGTCGTGCCGCCGACAGCAAATGTCGTGGTGAGTGGTCGAGCGACTTTTTCTGCGGTGGTTACGAACACGCCGGATGCGACTGTGGTTTGGAGCGTCAACGGAATTACAAATGGGAACGCGGCGATTGGGCAAGTTTGTTTGTCTGGTTCAAATCCCTGCTTACCGCCAACGACGCCGACCGCCGCAAACGTTTACTATCTTGCGCCCGCAACGGCACCCACGACGAATCCCGTGACGCTTGTGGCTACGAGCCATGCTGATGCGTCACGCAGCGGCGCGGCACTGATCACGGTCACGTCATCGTCGAGCGGGCCGATCTCGGTGACGGTATCACCGGCGTACGCTTACCTGCCTCCTTCAGGAGCGTCGCCTAGCCAATTGCAATTCAGCGCGCAAGTTGCTGGGACCAGCGAGACTGGCGTGACGTGGTCGGTACAAAGCGGCGTTGCAGGCGGCGGTTGCGGCGGAACGGCGTGCGGTTCGATAAGCGTGTTGGGACTTTACACCGCGCCGAGCGTGGCGCCTTCGCCGAATGCCGTTTCAGTCACGGCGACGAGCCTCGCCGATCCCACAAAATCCGGGACCGCAAACGTATCCATCACCAGCGGGCCGACAATTGAGCAAATACTGCCGTCGTCGGTGATGGCTGGAGTGGCATCGAGCTTCACTCTGACTGTGAACGGTGTTGGCTTTGTCGTAGGTACGGGCTCATCCGCGTCGGTGATTCTAGTGAATGGGAACGCACGATCTACGATTTGCCAGACTGTTCTTCAATGCGGCACGCCGCTTCAGCCGGGCGACGTTTCCGCCGCAGGAACTTTGACAATCCAGATTCAAAATCCGGGCGAGCCGGCGGCACTCTCGAATCCGGTTTCGTTCGTGGTGGTGCCATTTACGCTGACCCAGGCTGTGATCGCATTGAGTGCGGCTGAGCCCGATGTCGACGGGAACAATATCGTCGTCTTCGAGCCGACAACGGCGGGAGTTACGTCTGCGCAGATTAATGTGGACTTTGCGGGGCCGATTAGTTCCGACGGTGCGTGCAATTTCGATTCTTCGCCGATCGAGATCGTGCGACCCGCGAGCGGAACGGAAGTCGTGAGCATTTGCGTTCACGGTAACTCGCTCGATCCATCGTTCTTTTACCAATTTACGGGACCGTCGACACCGGACATTTCGGTCTCGGTGGCGTCGCTTGCTTCCCTATTTCCAAATCTCATCCAACTTAACCTGACGATTTCGGGCACGACGCTGCCGGGCGTCCGCAGCCTGTTCATTTCGACTCCCAACAACGACCAAGCCGTCGCCACCGGACTTTTGGAGGTGCAATAGTGTGCTATTCAGTGCGAATCAGAGCGGTTTTGATGTCCGCTATCGCGTGTCTCGCAGCTTTCAATTCGAATTTTAATTTGAACGCGACGACGTTCATTTCGATGTCGCCCGAAAAACTTGCAGAGGTTTCCACTCTTGTAGTCCGCGCGCGCTGCATCGGAAACATGGTCCAGACTCGCGACAGCGAAATTTGGACCATTACATCGTTTGAAGTGCGCGAGACGTGGAAAGGCGACGCGCCCGCCGTGATTCGCACTCGGCTCCTCGGTGGACGAACGCCGCAACTGACTTCACACGTGAGCGGCGTCCCGCGCTTTCGTGCCGGCGAAGAGGTTGTGATATTTCTCACGCCGATTCGCGGCGGCGAATACTCGATCGTGAGCTGGGCGCAAGGAACGTTTCGCATCCATCGAGATCCGGCTGCGAACAAGCTCGTCGTCACGCAAGATACAGCCGCATATCAAGATCGGAATTCACAATCCATCGCGTTCGAAGCTCGCGCCGTGCGGAATTTGCCACTCGAAGACTTTCATCGCCGAATCGAACTGGCTCTCGCCGCAAATTCCAACGCCGCACCAAAAGTCCGAGGGAAATAATGAAACGACAATTCATTTACGCGGTGGTCTGCGCGCTGATTTGCGCATGCATCCTCGCTCTTGCGTTCGCAAGATCCGCGCAAAGTTACATCATCGAAACTACGATTCCCGAGTCCGCAGGCTGCCCAGCTCCCGATCGCTGGAATGCCTCGAGCGCAGCCCCGCTTCAGCTGCAATGGAGCACGTCGCTGCCATATCCGCCCGTCGTGATCACCGCAGCCGCCAACGGAACGCAGCAGCAAATTTCAGAAATTGGCGCAGTGATTCAGGCGTCGCTAAACGCCTGGACCGGAGTAGCCAGCACCACCGTGAATCCAACGGTCACTCCAGGCATCGTAAGCGCCGTCCAACAAACGAGCCTCCAAAACGCATGCACAAATGATGCAGGCACAAACGTCGACGGCCTCAACACGATCTGCTTCAACCAGTCAAGTGACGCATTTACATCCGGCGTAATCGCATTCACGCGCGTGATAACTGCAAACGCCGCGGGCGTTTCCGTCGGCGCCAGCGCGCCGGCAGCATTCGCGGGCCAAATTCTCGATTCCGATACGCTGTTTAACAATTCCGGCCAAGTCACGTTCGCCACGCCCAGCGCGCTGACGAATTCGCCCGGAGCCTACGATCTGGAATCGCTGCTCACCCACGAACTCGGCCATTATTTCGGCCTCGACGACTCCGCGGTGCGCCGCGCCATCTTGTATCCATTCGCCCCGCCGCCAGGCACGTTCATCGGCAACCGCCCGACCACATCCGCGCCCGACGCACAACTCGCAGACGACGACCGCACCGGCCTGCGCGTCATCTATCCAGATCCCGCAGACACAACTTACGTCGGCACGATAAGCGGACAAGTCGTCGCCGCAAATCCATTCGCGCTCGCAATTTTCCCAGCCACGTCGCCCGGCGCTCCTGTAACCGGAATTTTTGGCACGCAGGTAGTCGCGGAAAACGCCGACACCGGCGCGATCTTCGCCGCAGCGATGGGCGGATGGAGTTGCAATGCGTCAAACGCGGCCTCAAATCCAGTCCCGCAATTCGACGGCTCGTACCGAATCGACAAGCTGCCAGTAGGAGTCAACTACAAATTATATGTCGAGCCGCTAGACGGCCTCGCGACAACCGAAGACTTCTACGAAACATCAAGCGGCATCTGCAGTGGGAGCGGAAGCATGAGCGGAAGCGGCGCGTGCACCGCCCCCGCAGTAAACACAAATTTCACGACGCGCATTCAACCCGCAACGCAATAGCGACAGGACGGCAGTAGTGCCAGAACGAAAGAGATCCGAAAAAAAAATGCGGCTCCCAACCATCTGAGAGCCGCACGGATGTTCGAGCCGAAAACGTCTGCCGTTTCCTACTCAGCCGGACTAACCACTTGCGTGAATCCCACGTTGTTTACGTCGCGCAACATTGGCGTCCGCGGCGGCAATAGCGCCGGCGTGTTGAAGTTCGTGTCGAACTGATAGTTACGTGTCGGCGGGCCGTACACCGTGGTGCAGCACTTAAACGGTCCGATGGCCTGCTGGTTGTAGTAAAAGCTCACAATCGAGCCTTCGTAATAAAGTGTGCCGCCCCAGCCCTCGAGGTAACGGAGGAAATTGTGAACTCCGCCGTCCGTGCCGTAGTCCTGGACGGTGCCGATTTGCGGGAACTGCACGCCTTTACCGGCAATGATGGCCGTGCGGTAGGTAGTGCCGCCTGCGCCTGGACGATCGCCCGGCGAGTAAGGGAACCAGAACGAGTTCCTGTCGTTCCACGCATCCGAAAGCAGCGTCACCGCGTCACCCGCGATGGAAGCAGCTGGGCTGGCAGCGCTGGCATTATATGCGCCATTTGTTGGGGAATTGTAGTCCCCCTGCAGATAGACGGGGTTTTCTGCGGCGATACTCAAACCGCAGAGAACGGTGTTGCACGTACCCAGGGTAATCGTGCCGCCATGAACGATCTTTAGCGCGTGACGGAAGAAAAGCGGAGGATTCTCCATCGCTTCCGCAGCCTGCGCGATCTCAACTCCCGGCCAAGTTTCCCCAAGCGCCTGACAGGTGGCGTCCGCAGTATTTGTTAACAGCGCGGGCCCTGGCGCGAAATTGCCGCCCCCAAACGCGCTTCCGTTGGCTGTCGTACCAATGCTGGCTCCGGTATCGTCGACCAAACTCGCCGGCGTGCCGCCATACGTGAGTACGTTACCTCCGACCTGTGCGAAGTCCTCTCCCAAATCCATTGCGCCGTTCGGGCAACCATTGCCGACGTCGGTCGGATTTACGATGTCGTTGTAGCCATATGCGCCGGACTTGCGGCCAAGCGTCAGATCCACGCCTTCTCCGCGTCGATCGGAGAAATACACGGTGTAGCCGGTGTTGTTGTTCGCAGTCTTTCCGGTTGCGCCAATGGTCCCCATAAACCATTTATCGAGATTGGCGACATCCAGCTCGACATAGTGCATGACGCCGGCTTCGGTAAGATTGCCGTTCGGGCTCAGGACGTTATTTTCGTTTGGCGGCGCTGTGTCCCGGGAAATGGATTCGCGCGTGTCGTAGAGCACGTTGGGCCAGAAATCAGTCCCGATGGGGGTGAGCCCGCTTGGATAAGGCCAGCCGCAGCCCCCTGTGCCGTACGGTGCATAAACGCTCGCCGGATTGTCGCGCAAGCGCGCAAGCCGGATTACGGCATTCGCGCTTGGAAACGTCGTGCACGGCCACGAAGACGCTATTGGGACATCTGTATTCGGAGCCAAAAGGCCGAGTCCGCCCAATGTAGAAACCGTATCTGCCAGGACTGATGCGGCGACGGCGGGATTCGACCCGCTCTTCGGCGTACCGTTGACTTGAGCAGCCGATAGCGGATTTAGATTGGGACCTGTAAATCCGAGGTTGAGTATTTCGTGCGTCACGTCCGTGCAGGCGCCTGCAGCAGTGTGTAAGTTTACGAGAATGTAGCCAGTGATAATCGGCCAGTGACCTTTAATCCAGTAGCCGTCCGCGGCGCTATATGAGCCGGACGCAGCGCCGGATGTGGGTAGAGGAAGCTTTCCCTCCGGCCCGCCCGTATACCAAGCGGGATACGATTTGTATTCCCCTGAAGGATCCACTGCGAGTGTAGCCAAGTCCACCGGCGTTCCGCACGCGTTGGGGATGCTCGTCAGCGCCGCGGAAGTGTCATCGAGCAGGAAATTGACGCTCGAAAGTGTGTAGTAACGCTCGGCCGTTAATTGCGAACTCTCGCCGGTGACCGGGCGACGAATGAGCTCAATCGGCGTGCCGCCCACGGCAGGCGCAGCGATGGAAAGGTTCAAAGCTGGAACGTTTTGGGGTCCGCCTTGAATGTCGCTGTTGAAAGTTCCCGTCGAGGTGCTAACCCAGTTCGTGTTTGGCGTGGTACTGATGTTCCCGGTCACGCTGGTTCCAGTCATCGTTCCGACTTCCAGTTGCGAGCAAGCCGAATAGGGAATGGTGTCTACCATGATAATTCCGGGATATGGATTGCTCGTGCTGGGCACCGTCCCAGACCAGCCGCTCTGGCAAGTGTCCGTCTGCGGTGTCTGTTGGTTCGCGGATCCGGGATACCAGTAGGTTTGGTAGCCGTTTGCGAGGTTGCCCACGAGGATTTGGCCGACCGCTGTAACCTTGTCTGACAGCGTCAGCGAGCTGCCGCTAGCGAGCCACAAGTTGGCGTTTGTGTGGACGCGACCGCCGAAATTGAAAATGGGGCCAGGGAAATAACTCAAATCCGTTTGAGAGAAGATTCCGAACTGAAACACCGGAATGCCGACAGTTTGAACGGTACGCAGCAGCTTCGATTCCGCGCCGGTGACGGTTCTGGCGGTCACGGCAAGGGAGAACGGAGTAATCAAGCCGTTTAGGCCCGCAAATGCGCTGGGCGGCGAGATCGTCTCGTTGAAGGCCAGCGGATTATTGTTGTTAGCGGGGTCCGGCGTAAAGGTGATCAGGTAAGTGCTCGAACCGGCTGCGTTCACATAGGAAATGCCCGGAATTACGGGCGGTTCGGCCATGGCAGTGTTTATATTGGCCACGCTGAGAGCGTTCGTCGCGCCGTATTGCTCGCCGAGATCCGCGGTCATTTTCTCCATGCCTGCCTCAGCGCCGTAAAAGGCATTCTGGCGGTCGGCGTTGCTGCCACCGAGGCGATTGTCCGTCATCACCATCCAGGAAAGTCCGATGATGATGGACGACACGAGCAGAAGTATCAGCAATGCTGTTATGAGTGCGATTCCCTTTTGCTTTCCGCTGTTCACGGAAGTCCTCCCAAAAATTCGGTTCACTGGCAATTCAAGATTAGTTGACTCATTCGAGAATTCTTCGAAACTCATGGATAACGATTTACGAAAGACAGGCTGCGGATGCACACCGTCGTCACCATGTTGTCGCGGAAAAACTGCCCGTTCTGGCTGTACGCATTTTCCGTGCGCGCGGCCGCAAACAAATTCACGGTTCGGATTTGCGTCGGTGTGTCCGGAGAAAGCGGATAAGCGGCGTTGCCAGGCCCGGCGGCACCGTAAGCTCCTGTATTTGACGGCTGTGCAATTCCATAAGTGATCTGAAGATCTTCAATGCCCTGGCCAACCGCATACGGCGCGTTGAAATTCACCTGGCGAATGAGAGTCGGAATGCTGGGCGTGGTGACGTTGTCAATCCAGTACGACACGATCTTCACCCGAGAAGCTGTGACCGGAGGATACGGTCCTTGCGCGCCGGCTGCGCCATTCTGTAGCTGCAGCATGGTGCCTCCGGTCGCGGCTGCAAGCTGCCCGTTGAAATTGAACGCGTCACCGGCTGCAAAGTTCACCACCTGCCCGCTGACGGAGGTCACCGTTTCAATGGCATTGCCTGTGCTGGTGGTGAACATGATCAGGTCGCCGGCTTTAATGCCGTCGTTGCCCGTGATGATGATGCAAGCTGGGTCGAACGTCACAGTCAGGCCCGTTGCGCTGATAACGCCCTTGGTGCAAACGGGGTTAGCTGCGCTGTAGATTGGGTATTCGCTGAGCCAGTGCTGGTTGGTGTCGATCAGCGAGTTATCCACGAACATGAGGGAAACCATGTCGGTCACGGCGCCGTTGACGGTTAGCCCGAGATTCGCAGCGGGGACGATTGGCGTCAGCAAGGTGCTCTGCGGCATCGGGGCCGCGAGAGGATACGTGTAGGCTTTGCCTGGAGGTGACGGCCAGTTGATTTTCTTGGCCGAACCGCCCTGAGGATATGGGATTCCGCTCTGCGGAACGCCCTCTCCTGTCTGGGTCAAATCACGGCTCATGAATCCCATCGAAGCGCGAAGATTCTGAGTCATGTCTCCGAGCAACCCCACCGCTTCATTGGCGTGCTGCGCGTCGGTAAGAGCCTTAAGCGTGATGCCGACGATGGTCACCAGAATAGACATGGAGATCAATAATTCCAGCAGCGAGAAACCCGCTTGCCTCTTCATTTTTCGAATGTCCATCAGTTCGGCTCCGAATCCCTATGAGTACTGCGAGATGTAAGTCGTAAGCGTGTAGGACCGAATGAAACGGCCCGATTGGTAATTGATAATTACTTGAATCTGGCGTACAGACGGCTCGTTGGCGATGTTTGTAATCGTAATCGTCCGGGTCATGTTGTATGCATCGGATAGCTTGAGAACCACGTCATCGGCGGTGCCCAGGATTCCGTCCTTCCCCGGATAAATAATCGTGGACGGATTGACGCCTGAATCCGCGGCCGTGCCGATGAGCCCGTCCGGGCCGGGATCGGTGATGGGTTGCGCGCCCGCGAGAAACAACCCGCCGCTTGCCGTATTCTGGATTTGCGCCCACGTTAGAACCTGGGTATCGCGAGCGGTGAAAACAGATTCGATGGCTTCGGCTGCTTTTTGCTGGGCGATGAAATCGGCCTGCGAACCGTTCAGGAAGACCAGGCCATTGCCAAGAAGTGCCGCGAGGCCGAGGACGCCGATGCTCAGGACGAGAATGGCAATCATCGTCTCCAGCAGCGTGAAGCCTTGCTCTTTCTTGGCTATATTGTGCGTGCGCATGTCGAATGGCTCCCTTAGTAGGCTTGCTTCCATGCGTTTGTCCCGTTGGTGTGGTAGCTCTTCACCCGGCCGGTCGAGCCCAGAATCGTGATGGCGCGCGCACTGGAGGCGAAATTATTCACGCCAAGGAAAACTGTGCCGTTGACGGGATTTCCCACCGAATCAACGAACGTGCCGTCGGGCTGGAAAAACATCCCAGTGGTCGGTCCGCCATCCACGCCCTCAAAATTCACAGAAGTAGTGTTTCCAAAAGCGTCCGGCGTATCCGGCATGCCGGCATATTTCTGAAAGTAAACGCTTCCCTCGAGGGCATACGTCGCGAAAATCACGTCGTTTCCGGCGTTTGCCGTCATGCTGTTCTTTATGGTCACCTGAATCTGATTCGCGTTTACGCTTGGATAACTCGGGAAGCTCACTTGGACGAAACGTCGGTAAGAGACAGCGTACGATTGGGCGGTGCGGAATGCGCTCACAACTTCCGCCATGCCGGCATTGGCGCGTGATTGCTGAACCGCGGGCTGCATTTGCGTGATCGCCATCGCCATGACGATAGTGATAACCGCCACGGCGATCATCACTTCGATCATCGTGAATCCGCGCTGTAGTTGACGGCTTGCTCGTACGTGTGAATTCACGTTGGCACTTCCTCTCACGTCGGAAATTCGGACACGCCCTCGGGAACTGGGCAGATATAGCTATCTAGGCATAAGAAATAGCACCTCAAGCGCCAACCGATTTTGACGCTAACTTACTGAAAAATAGTTAGTTAATAGTCTCATTTTGGGATAAATCTAGACCGGCAACTGTGGGTGGGGTAAAAAGGTTACATATGGAGTCGCGGAGGGTCAATCTAGCGCGGATTGATTAACGCCAGCGATTTTGTAGCGCTGGTCGTAGGACCGGTCGCCCTTAAGGTTTTCGCCCAATAAATTCAAAAACCGGCGCGTCGTATGACGCGCCACACATAAACGATGCTACGAACGCAAACTCTCAGACGCTCAAAACCGGAATCGGAACCGCGCACATGATTTTGTAGCCATGGGTCCTGAGCCGGCCGCCGTAGGGATAGCAGCCGGTCACGAGCAAGTCGGCGTCCGTCTCTTTTACAGCTTGGCTCAGCACTGTAGGAACGTCGCCACTGCCGATAAATACGTCGGACTCGATGCCGGCAGCTTTCTGAAGATCTGCAATCTGCTGAGACGCGTCCCCGACGAGCGCCTCTTTCCATCTCGGATTGATAGAGGTTCCACCGGGTCCCCACCGTTCAACGCTTGCAGTGACGTGGGCAAGAGTCAGCCGCGCGCCAAATTCGGCGGCCAATTGTGAAGCCCAAGTGACAGCTCTACGATCGTTGGAGTTGAATTCCACCGCGCAGAGCACGCTGCGGATAGCAAATTTCTCGACTGGCGATTCTGGACCCTTAGCGTCGGTCCAGACCGGGCATCCGGCAGCCGGCTCAAGCTGCGCCGTCGAAGAACTCTGGAGGAAGTCGTAGAAGGTGGGGCCACCGCACGGCATCATGATCAGGCCCACATTCTCCTCGCGAGCGACCTGCATAATCGCCCGCGCCGCACCAACCTTCGCTGCCACGATCCGCCGGATCGTCAGGCCATTGAGTTCTGGCCCGACACTTCGATTCAAATGTTTCTGGGCCCATTCCATGATCGCCGCCAGCAAATCCCAATGAGCTAGTTCGGCGCTGCTCTCGGGTACGCCGGCTAGATGGCTTTGCACTGTAACGGCATGCAACATAATGATTTCAGAATGGAAATGGCGGGCTAATACCGCGGCCTCATGAATTGTGTGCAGCGAGGTATCTGGAAAATCAACTGGGACCAGAATTTTACTGATTTTCATAGATGCCATTTACTATGTGGTACTAGAACCCTTACAACATTTCCATTTGCTTTCGCTCCGAACTTGGGCTACCGTTATGGTGGAGCTATGCTGAAAATCTTCTCTACGGACAGTACGAAACGGGGACGAACAGGCAATCCCGCTCATTTCTAATCGAGACACCCAAACGATTAGAAACGCCGCTAAATTCTAGAAAGCAAAGCATCGGA
>DATBYF010000132.1:0-5752 GCA_036513895.1 Candidatus Acidiferrales bacterium
GCTCCTTCGGGCGGTTGCGCTGGCTGGAACCTGTACTCCATCACTGCACAGCCAGTTACGCCGGGCACGACTGGTCAACGCTACTTCTACACCGACCAGACCGGTGTGATCCGCTTCAACGCGACTGGTGCGGCTTCAGCATCGTCCGCGCCACTGCAGTAAGCATCGTTTAGTCCGAAGGGGAGGAGGCGTGAAGCTTCCTCCCCTTCGTTCTTTATAAAGGACGGCGACGGGCCATGCGACCGCACGAAATAAGCTCAAACCCAACGGTGCCCGAGGAAAGCTCCCGCGGTTTCTCCCTCATCGAACTTCTTATCGTGGTAGCGATCATCCTGGTCATCGTAGCGATCGCGGTTCCAAACTACCTGCGCGCGAGAATGTCAGCGAACGAAGCGGCGGCGGCATCGTATGTAAGGACGATCACTACGGCATCCGTCGTATACAACTCCACATACGACAATGGCTTTCCTCCGACACTGGCCGCCCTCGGTCCCCCTGCAGGCGGAGGCAATACTGCTACGTGCGACGCGGCGAATCTGATTGACGAAGTCGTTGCCGCGGGAATGAAGGGTGGTTACAGCTATGCTCTGACAGGCGTAGGAGCCCCGCTCAATCCGGCCGGAGCCGGCTGTAGTAATCCCGGTTACAACAATTACCTCGTGACTGCGGTTCCGACTTCCGTCGGCTCAACTGGTCAGCGCAGTTTCTGCAGCGATGAACCGGCCTCATTGCATTACGACAAAACCGGTGCGGTCTCGGGCAGCACCACGGCCTGCGAGACGCTGCCTGCGCTTCAATAATCTGCCACTTCGGATTACCTCTGAGGTTCTTTCTGTTCCGCAATTCGATGCTCGATCAACTCCAGTTCTCCGCGCGCGGCGGAATTATCAGGGTGATAGGCCAGTTCCTCCAGGCATTCGGACCGAGCGCCATCGAGATCTTGAAGTTGGAGCAGCACAATTGCGAGCGCGATGTGATAACCGGCGCCCGCGGGTTTGATTGAAATTGCCGTTCTTAATTCCGCAGCAGCCTCATCAAAGCGACTCTCGTGGAAATACGTAAGGCCGAGATACGCATGCTCGTCGGGGTCGGCAGCATTTAACGCGATTGCGCGGCGCAAGTAATCTTCGGCTACGTCGAAATGCTTCAACCGGTAATTCAAATATCCGAAGTTGTAGTTCGCGAGCCAATAATCCGGGCGATCGAGCAGGACAGCCTGAAATATCGGAACGGCATCATCCAAACGGCTCTGCTTTACCAATTCGGCAGCGAGGTTGTTTCGCGCGATGGTGTTGTTGGGTGATCGCTCAACCGCGTGCGTATACAGCGCAAAATTATCTTTCCACGGCGCCGACTGAGAGACCGTCGAGACACCGAGAATTGCGATCAAGACGGCCGTAATTGCGAATGCGAGTCTCTGTTGGCGCGATTTGTCGAGGGAGTAGGCGGAGAGTCGCAGTAGCAGAGCAGCCACGATCGCAAGTGCGATGCTCGGAAGATACAAGTATCGGTCGTGAACCGTGTCGTCTCGCTGGAAAAGGGCAATGTCGAGCACGGGCAAGAGAGGTAGTAAGCACCACGCGACGCCGAGTGGGATAGACGATTCGTTCGTTCGATGAACGAACACATAAATTAACGCCGCCAATACGGCCAGCATGAGCACTGGAAACCAGAAAAGCATGCTGTTCGGAGTTGAAATGACCGGAAAGCTGTAGAACAAACTAAGGCCAAACGGCCAGACCAAGTGGCGCAAATAGAAGACCAGCGCTAACGGCGCGGTCAGGAAGGCGTCTCGAGTTCCCAGCCAAGGGGCCTGCGGCGGAACACCACGCAAGACCGCGTGACGCGCTACCAGGTAGAAAACGGTAACAACGAGGAAGGGAAGAGTCTCGCGAAAGGCTGGAACGGCGGACGTGACCGTAGTCATAGACGCGAGATGGCTTTCGGCCGCATCGGGCTGACGAGTTTTACCCATGCCAACGAGTGCGTAGACGAAAATGATCCCTGGAAAAACAATTGCGGTTTCTTTGGTCAGAAGCGCCGCTGCATAACAAGCGAGCGACCCGATGCGGCCGGGACTATTCTTCCAGTCGGTTCCATCCAGCCACAGAAGTATGCTTCCGAGCAAGAAGAGCGCCGCAAGAGGGTCGGTTGCGCCCGACACCCAAACAACTGACTCGATGTGAGCAGGATAAACGCCAAAAATAAGCGCAGCGAGAGTTGCGATCCATGAGTCACCGAAATGCCGTCGCAGCAGAAAGAAAAGCAAGACGGTCACTGCGAGGTGAAGGCCGATAGCCGAGGCGTGCCAACCGGGAGAATTTCGCCCCCAAAGCGAATCGTTGATCCGAAGCCACAAAAAGAAAATTGGGCGGTAATGAAAATTGCTGGCTGCAGTGCGATCGTCGGAGCCAAAAAGCGTAGTCGTAAAATAGGAAGGAACAGCGTCCCAACTCTGAATCGAACTGTTGTTGACGATTTGAACGTCGTCGTCATAGACGAAGTGATATTCAAGCGAGGGCAGATACGGCAACACAGTGAGCGCGATCAGTAACAGAAGTTGGATTGTCAGCAGGCGCGAAGGCGGAAGGGCGGCTGATTCGGAAGAAGGGTCTTTTGGGTGAGTTTCAGGCAAATAATCGCTCAAGCGACATAATGACATCGAAATCGAATCAAGTTCATCACGAGAATCTATCACCACGCGCCCTTATATGCGGATACCGGTCTGCTGGGACGTGCCAATGTGCAAACACAAATGACAAGCTTGATGCCGGGGTTTTCGTTGCGCGCGATGTAAACCGGACAATTACGGTGCCGGAGGACGGGCGAAGCGGCTCTGCCAGGTAGCCTGCAGATCAACCATGCTCCGAATGTTCGAGGTGACATCGCGAGCGATCGGTGACTGACGCATAATGAAATTGGAATCGTCGAAAAATGCCACCTTGTTCTCGTAAACCATGTCGGAGTAATAGTGCCACATATAGAATTTGTCTCGCGCGACGAAGCCGTCCGCGCCGAATAGAGGCTGCGCGAAGAAAAACGTTGTGCGGCCCGCCAGCGCAGGATTCCACATCGCTGTGCCTTGTGCCGTCTCTTCGTCACGCTTGATTCCAAGCAGGTCTAGCACCGTTGGCGCTAAATCGATATGAGACGTGATCCATGGAATGCGCTCGGTATGGTCGAGAGTGCGTGGCGCGTAGACCAGCAAGGGAACGTGAAACGCAGTCTCGTCGATCGTACCGCGACGAAGCATGGGGTTTTCGCGAGCGTTGCGTCGTCCGTGATCGCCGAATACCAGAATAATCGTGTGGTCCAGCTGTCCGCGCTTCTCGAGAAAATCCATTACCTGCCCGAGCCACGCGTCCTGCATGGCAATAATCGCGCGGCCGCGATTTCGAAGGTCTTCCTCGCTGTTTTCGGGGTACGCATCAGGATAGGGAAAATGTCCAATCTGGGGAAGAAATGCGGCGACGTATCTTTGTCGCGCACGGATCCAACCATCCAGGTGCGTCTCCAGATTCTGTAACGTCACCAAATCGGCGCCGACGCGGTGTGCTTTCCACGCATCTTGACCATCAAGGCTCGGCACCGTGGGCAAGAGAGCCGACGGGTCGAGGTAGAAATGATCTTTGAAGCCGACCGCGGCGTAAATCGCCTCGTCCGGATTATTCGCTTCCGCAAGTGGAGTGAAGGCGGCCGACTCAAAACCCATCGAGTTCAAACGGAAAAGAAAATCCGGCGGAACGTCGCCCTCTGGGTAGCCGCGCACGGCGTGCAGCGTGTCGAGCGGATACCAGGAGCTGAAAACCGAGAACAGGGCACACTGGGTGAAAGGCAGAGTGGTGTAATGCCGCGTGCCGACAAATGATTTTTCCCTCAAGCGCCGCATGTTCGGAAACTGGCTTAGGTCATCGTCCGGCGGAACGAATTCACTGGGCGCCGTCTCCAACACGAAGAAAAGGACGTTGTCTCCCTGCTCCTTGCCGAAATAGCGCGGATCAACTTCGGGCGTTGGGACGTGAGCGAGAGCTTGATATCGTTCGATTAGATCGGGGGTCGGCAACGTCGAGAGCGTTTTAATGTCGAGCTGTTTCAAACTGTCGAGACTGAAATATAGAAATTCTCCAGTGTCGACAGCTTTCTCCTTCCAGAGGGACGCAACCGCGCGGACGAATGTGCTCTCGTGGTAGGGTGTATGAAACTCGCTATTTTGCCGCCCGGCGGCCAGCAGAATAACGATGGCCAGAACATAAAACTCCCCGGCAACGCGACAATTTTGAATTGTCTTGCTGGAGTACTGGTGCCCCTGACGATTGAAGCTCCAGACGAGTGATCCGATGACTGCGACAAGCGCAAGGAGTACTTCAGCCACCCCGCGCGCCGATAGGTAGCCCAAGTTCGCGCCGGGCTCGTGAATTCCCCAATTCAGCGCGATTCCAATAATGTGCAGGGAAATATAGCGGCCCACTTCTTGCATCGCTTGGAGCTGAACTGCGAACAATAGCAGGTACCCCATGCTCAGGATTGCCCCCGCAGCGACTGCAAAATATCGGCCGAGATAATGGCTCAGAATCCAAAGCGTAATCGGTATGAGTGCAAAACCAACGATGATCTCACCGTCGAAGAAAGCGATTCGCTTGCCGAGGCTGAGCGACACGTAGCCACCGAACCGGGCAGCCTTTGAAAAACCGCCCAGATTCGTCATGGTGTACCACTTGACGTATATCCCCATCGCGGCTGCAGGTAGCCAAGCAATCACGAACATCGCGGAATCGATCCACGGAGCGGAGCGCATGGATGTCGGTGCGCCAGGTCCGACTGAATCCTTGGAGCCCCCGTTGGAATGGGGGGCATTCGTGACGCCCGGTCGCGTCGGACCTCCGGGCTGACTTTTCTCGGCCGCATGGACTGACGCCTGGGACAGAGTCTCCGAGGAAGCTCCCTCGTCGAGAGTTGGTTTAGGCAAAGACATACGGCGACGATTTCTCCTGAAGCTTTAGATTAACGTATGCCGCCGGTAATCGGACGGCGAGAACAGACTTTTGGGTTACCGTTACGGCATCGAACAGCCGCTGCTGTAGATACTTTCGCATTCCGAAATGTGCGGCCTGGGTGAGGTTTCGGCGCTGGGGCCAATACGAGCGCGGTGGTTTCTTGTTAGACTAGGCGCATGAAATTCGTGCTTTCGTGGATGCTTGTAGGCGCTGCGATGCAAGCTGCGAATGGCGAGTCGGCGACTCTAGTTCGCGCGGTCGAAGCAAGATACGCACGCGCTGAAACACTCCGGGCCGAATTCTACGAGAGATATCACGCCGGAAATGGCGGAGGTCAGGCCGAATCCGGGATCGTCTATTTTTCGAAGCCCGGCCGAATGCGCTGGGAGTACGAATCTCCGGAGCCAAAACTATTTGTTGTGGACGGGAAAAACGTCTGGTTTTACGTTCCGGCTGATCGCACCGCCAGCCGCGCGCCTGTAAAGGAGAGCGAAGACTGGCGCACGCCGCTCTCACTTCTGACCGGCAAAATGCATCTCGACCGCCTGTGCAATCAAATACAGCTGTTGGATGAAGCGTCCGGAACATCCGCACCCGCGGACTTGCCCTACGACCCGCGCAATCGAATTCTTCGCTGCCTGCCTCGCAATTCGAAGGATCCGAACGAGCAACCCGGATTTCGTGAAATCCTCTTCGAAGTTAGTCCGGAGGCCGAGCTCGAACGCGTGGTGATCCGAGAGCCGGGAGACATCGAAACA
>DATBYF010000133.1:0-46485 GCA_036513895.1 Candidatus Acidiferrales bacterium
GTAATCCTCTTTCTCGCGGTAAATCCGGCCGAGCTCTTCGTAAAGAATCGCGAGCGCATTGGGATTGCTCGCGCTATCCCCTTGCCCAGTGATTCCGGCAATCGCATCGGCGAGCACGTGTGCGGCATCGTCGAAGCGCCCTTGCGCGTCGTATAGAAGCGCTTCGTTGTAGGTAACTTCGAGATTTCCGGGCGCAAGCTGCTTGGCGTGGACAACATTGTTTTCCGCCAAATCGAACTGGTTCAAGTGCCTGTAAATCTGCGAGAGCCGCAAATAGTTATCCGGATTTTCCGGCTCGAGATCGGCCAGCCGCTTGTACTCTTCGAGAGCTTGCGGAAATTTCTCTTGGGTCAGGAGAGCCTGCGCGAGACCTTTCCGGTGCGATGCTTCATCCGGGTCGCCTTCGACCGCCTTTTTGTAGGCTTCTTCCGATTTTGCATATTCATGCGTCTGCGCGTAAGCGTCGCCGAGCAAATCGTACAGGGTCGAAGATGTCGATTCTGCTGCCGCTTTGTTCAAGAGGTCGATCGCGTCGCCGGCGCGACCCTCGTCCATCAGCAACTGGCTCAATTGTTCGAGGCCGCCCTCGTTTGTGGGGTCCCAGCGTAAGACGTCCCGCAGTGTCTGTTCGGCTTTGTCGTGCTCGTTCTCGAAGCGATAAAGGCGCGCGAGCCAAAGCGCGGACTGGCTGTCTTTCGGATCAAGACGCAGAATTTCGTGAAACTGCTCGATGGCTTTGTCAATCATGTCTCGCTGGCCGGAACCAGCGCTTAGATCGCCGAGATTGCGGACATAGATGCGCGCCAGCAGCCGGTGCGGGCCGGGATTGTCCGGGTTCGCCTTGATCGCTGCCTCGGCTTCATGGACCGCATCCTGAATGTGTTGCGACTTGGCGTACGTTTCAGCGAGTCGCTCGATGATTACCGATGATTCGGGATCAAGTTCGAGGGCCTTCTTATAATAGTCGACGGCCTCATTGGCATTCTCGGAGCGGCCGGTAAGCTCGAATTCTTCCTCTTCCGCATGTCCCATCGCAAAGT
This sequence comes from Candidatus Acidiferrales bacterium, assembly GCA_036513895.1. Lineage (GTDB taxonomy): Bacteria > Acidobacteriota > Terriglobia > Acidiferrales > UBA7541 > Palsa-147. Next base: position 1,041 of record DATBYF010000133.1, read on the forward strand.
TGAAATAAGCTTCGGACTTGTGGTCCGAGTCCGAATGGGACGGGCTTGCAGGCGTCTGCGATGAAGGAGGCTTGCCTTCGGCGCGGGGCTTTGCGTTCTGCGCTCGAGCAGACATCGGCAGCAGCGCTATGGCCACCATGGTCAGGCTGATACGAATCTTTGTCATTCAATCACCGTAAACCTTCATTATCGGCTACCGGTCGAGGATCGTCAAAACAAACCGTTCTTAGCATTGCCATTAAGATTAAGACTCTACATTGGGGCTTTCTTTCGTCCTAAAGTAAGACTCTCGAAAGATGCGAAAAGGTTACAATTAGGTGCTTCGACGTACAATTTCTTCGAACATCTTGATGTGTTGAATCAGCGGGTGAGGCCGATATTTGTCATGCGGGCCGGTAGTTTGTCGGCCGAGGGGAGGCTATTTGAGAGGGGTAAGTATTTGGCGGAAGCTGCTCCGGAAATCTATGGTGGCAAGCACCTTAGCGCTTGCGGTCGTAATTTCACCCGTCCGATCGCCAGGAACGGCTCGGGTACAGGAATCGAAGCCGAAATCAGCGCCAAAAGCGAGACTCGCTGATTTCGCTTGGATGGAGGGCGCGTGGAAAGGTGACCTCGGCAATAATGCCGCAGAACTTTACTTCAGCGGCCCGGCCGACGGCGTAATCACGTCGATCATGAAACTTCACGGGAACGGGAAAGTGCTCGTCGTGGAAGTCGCGAATCTTGTCGAGGCGCCGGACGGCGTCGTCGAGTACATCCGTCACTTCAGTCCAAAACTCGAGCCATACGAAAAGGCCGATCCCATTTTTCTCAAGGTCACAAGCTTCGATGCCACCACCGTGGAATTCGATAATCCGGTGAACGGCCAGCCGAAACGGACCATCATCACGCGAAAGGGCCCCGACGCATTCACCGCACATTCCGATCTTTACGATGAGAAGGGAGAGCACGACGTCATTGAAGTCAGTTACGCGCGCGTGAAGTAGCCGCCGCTGCTCCGGAATTAGTGGCGGAAATGACGAATGCCGGTAAAGACCATCGCCATCCCAAATTTGTTCGCCGCTGCGATAACTTCGGTGTCGCGCACCGAGCCGCCCGGCTGAATCACCGCCGTTGCCCCGGCCTTTCCGGCTTCCTCGATGCCATCGGGAAACGGAAAGAATGCATCGGATGCAACGACGGTTCCGACCAGCGGCGATTGCGCTTTCATCACGGCGAGTTTCACTGAGTCCACGCGGCTCATCTGGCCCGCGCCGATGCCCACCGTCTCGCCTTCTCGCGCGAATACGATGGCGTTCGATTTGACGTGCTTACAAACCTTCCAGGCGAATGCCAGCGCGCGGCGCTCTTCGTCGCCAGGTTCGCGCGCGGAGACGGTTTTCATCTCTCGTTCGCTCAGAATATGTAGATCAGGATCCTGAACCAGGACTCCTCCGGAAATTCGCTTCAATTCGAGTTCCCGAACTGCGGCTTCGCTCGTGATTTCCAAGAGCCGCAAATTTTTCTTTGTCGAGAATTTTTCAAGCGCCGCGGCTGAGTACCCCGGCGCCGCAATGCATTCGACGAACAGCTTCGCCGCTTCTTCCGCCGTCGCGGCATCCACCGCGCGATTGAACGCCAGGACGCCTCCGAACGCCGAAACCGGATCGCACGCGAGCGCTTTCACGTAAGCGTTCACGAGCTCGTCCTGTTCTGCCGCGCCGCATGGATTGTTGTGCTTGATGATCGCCACCGCCGGCCGTTTAAATTCCCGCGCGAGCGCCCACGCTGAATCCAGGTCCACCAGATTGTTATAGGAGAGTTCTTTTCCTTGAATTTGCTTTGCTCCCGCAAGTCCTGAAGCCGCGTGACCTGCGGGAATATAAAGTGCAGCCGATTGGTGCGGATTTTCGCCATAGCGCATAACCTGGCGCCGCTCGAGCGCGATGTGCAACCGCTCGTGTAGCTCGGGAGCAGCGTGAATTTGTATCGAGCCATTCGCTGCCAGTCGTTCGAGCTCGGTCGCAATTTCACCGTCATAGCGCCCCGTCCGCGCGAAGGCTTTGCGCGAAAGATCGAGTCGTGTCGCGAGACTCACGTCGCGCGTCGTGTCGATCTCCTGCGCCACGCGACCGTAATCCGCCGGATCGGTGACCACCGCGACGCTCTCAAAATTCTTTGCGGCCGAACGCACCATCGCCGGCCCGCCAATATCAATGTTCTCGATGAGCTCCTCCGGCGTCACGCCCGGTTTTTGCGCCGTAGCAGAAAATGGATAAAGATTCACGGCGACGAGATCGATCGGAACAATTCCGTGCTCGGTCGCTTGCTTGAGATCGCTATCCTTGCCGCGCTGAAACAAAATTCCGCCGTGTACCTTCGGGTGAAGCGTCTTCAGGCGACCGCCGAGCATTTCGGGCCATCCTGTTAGTTCCGCGACGTCGCGCACGGGCACCCCTTCATCGTGAAGCAGACGCGCCGTCCCTCCAGTCGAGACAATTTCGATTCCGAGCGCTGCGAGCCTCCGCGCGAATTCAGCTACGCCTGTCTTATCGTAGACGCTGATCAGCGCGCGCTCTATGGTCATCGTGCTCTCCCCGTTTCAGGACTTTTGAAAAGAACCGCTAGTGTATTCGCGCGAGCGAAAATCGCAACAAGGCATCGTAGGGTTCGTGTGTGTTGCCGTCAAGAACGTCAAGAGAAAGCGATATGACTGCGAATTTCCTGCAATATGGGAATCCTTGGGGAATCTGGCTGGAGAAAAAAACTAGCGGCTAACGCGGGCCTTTAGCTTTACTTTCCCGCCTTCAACGCTCACCGTGTACTCGATTTCTTTGCCGCCCCGCCTCTTGAGTTCCTCGGTTTTCTTTTCGACGAAGCGTTCGAAATCTTCGAGACTTGGCGCGCCCGACTTTTCGCCCGTGGCCATTCGGGTATCGATCAGCGCTCCGTAGAGATCGTGTACCTTACGAGTTTCACGAGTAGGATTCGAGAACTGAACGGAAAACGGCGCCGGAGTGTCAATTTCTGCTTCGTCGCGAGCCTTTCGGCCTCCATGCGAGGCGACGGCGGTCGGCGAAGGTGAAGAAGCCAGTGCTCGCCGGGCCTCGGCCAAGGCTTTACTGCGTTGCGCGGCGATGGCTTTCGCGGCCGCGCCGAAGTGATGCGGTATGGACGCGCTCTCTCTCTGCATCAGTTTCTTGCGCCACATGTCCTGATATTTCGCGTAAGTAGAGGCAATATTGTTGTAGCGGAATCGTTGCGCCAAGTTCACTTCAGCCATGCGCTCGGCATAACGCTTAATAAATACGTCCACGCGCCACTGGGTATCAACCGGTGGGCGCTTTCGTCCACCGCCGAAGAATTGCTCGTACTCAATCTTCAGCGTGCGAATGTCGTGCTCGACTTGTGCGAGATCGTCGTCGATTGTGGCCATGGGCTAATTGGCAGCCATTTCAGGTTACGGGCACCGGCGCATACCGTCAACCCGCCGGGACGTCGTAAGTGACGCAAGCGGCATGTCCTTCGGTTGCTCGATTTAATCTCGCTGTGTTCCAATACTCAAACGATGAATCCTCCGGCCGATCGAGCTGTGGAAAAGCGCGCAAATGCGCTGCGCGGCGTTCCGTCCGTGGATGAATTGCTCGGCCGCCCGGCGATTGTCGAAGCGGCGAAAAATGCCGGGCGCACTTTGGTCACGAGCGTCATCCGCGAAGTTCTTGCTGAGGAGCGGCGGAGCTTAAAGGAAGAACCAAACGCTGCCGTGGATATGTCGAGGCTCGAAGAGCGCATCCTCGCTGGCGTCGAGAAGGCGCTGGCGCCGTCGCTGCGACGCGTTATCAATGCCACAGGCGTGGTTCTTCATACGAATCTCGGGCGCGCGCCTCTGCCGGCTGCCGCCCTCGAACATCTCGTTGCGATTTCGGGCCGTTATTCGAATCTCGAGTACGACATTCCGTCGCGAGCCCGCGGGAAGCGCGACGTTCATACGGCGAATCTTCTCGCAGACTCGGTCGGAGCCGAAGCAGCGATTGTCGTCAATAACAACGCCGCCGCTGTTTTTCTGGTTCTGAATGCCCTAGCGAGCGGCGCGGAAGTTGTGGTGTCCCGTGGCGAATTGATTGAGATCGGCGACGGATTCCGAATTCCGGACATCATGGCAGCGAGCGGCGCGATCCTGCGCGAAGTGGGCACGACGAACCGCACGCGCATCGCTGATTACGAGCGCGCCATGAACGAACACACGCAACTGCTCCTTCGCGTTCACCCTTCGAATTTCCGCATCACCGGGTTTACCGCGCGGCCTTCGCTTGAGGAGATCGTGAATCTGGGCCGCCGCTTCAAAATTCCAGTGTACGAAGATCTTGGCTCGGGTTGCATTGCCGATCTGGCCGCGGCGGGCGTCAACGAGCCTGTCGCTCGCGAGAGCTTCATCGCCGGTGCCGGGGTGATTTCATTTAGCGGAGATAAACTCCTTGGAGGGCCACAGGCCGGAATTATCGCGGGCAAAAAAGAAATCGTTGAGAAAATCCGAAGCAAGCCGCTCTTTCGCGCGCTCCGAGTGGACAAGCTGACGATCGCGGCGCTCGAAGTTACGTTGCAGGCCTATCGCCGCGGCGCGCTCGACGACATTCCGGCGCTCCGCATGATTCGCATGAGCGCAGAAGAGATTGCACGCCGTGCCCATGCGTTGCTCGAGAGGCTTCGTCCATCATTACCCAGCGATGTCGAAATCGAACTTATCGAGGGGAAATCCGTTATCGGCGGCGGCTCAACCCCGGATCAGTCGTTGCCGACGCATCTGATCGCCGTGAAAAGCCGACGACGCTCTGTGGAAGAAATCGAATCGCGTCTGCGTGAGCCGGCCAATGGCATTCCAATCATCGCCCGTATCGAATACGATCGCCTTGTGTTCGATCTACGTACGGTCTTCCCGGATGAAGAAACCGCGTTGGCGGAATCACTTCTGGCCGCCGTTCGTTAATGCCGGGAATTGGAAAACGGAAAAGAGAAAAGGGAAGATGACGCCGCTGAATGACGTTGATTGGGGAGTCTTAAATCGCCCCATTTCCCCCTTCTATTTTCCCTTTTCCAGATTCTCCAGCCGATTAATCACTGTCGCCACGCAAGCCGCGCCGAATCCATTGTCAATATTCACCACGCTCACATTTGACGCGCAGCTATTTAGCATCCCAAGCAGTGCCGCCACGCCACCAAAGCTCGCGCCGTAGCCGGTGCTGGTCGGTACCGCGATCACCGGGACGCCAACCAGCCCACCGAGCACACTCGGCAAAGCACCCTCCATTCCAGCCACGCAGATGATCACGCGCGCGTCGTCGAGCCGTGCGCGGTGCTCCATCAGCCGATGCAGCCCCGCGACGCCCACATCGTATATCGCTTGAGCGCGATTACCCATCATCTGCGCGCTAATTAGCGCCTCTTCCGCGACGGGGATGTCGCTCGTCCCCGCCGTTACGACAAGCACGAGCCCCTTTCCCGTGCGCTCGCGGCTGCGCTCGATGGCAATCACGCCTGAAAGTGGATGAAACTTTGCGCTGCGCGCCACGCGCTTCACGGCGGCGTAGGTAGCTTTGCTGCCACGCGTGATCAAAATATTGTGCGAGGCCTTCGCACGGTGCATTCCACGGACAATTCCCGCGACCTGCTGCGGCGTTTTCCCGCGGCCGTAGATTACCTCGGGAAATCCTTGCCGCAGCGAGCGGTGATGATCGATTTTCGCGAAGCCCAGATCTTCAAATGGAAGCTGCCGAAGTTTTTCGAGCGCTTGATCGAGTGATACTCGACCCGCGCGCACATCTTCCAGAAATTTTCTCGCGTCGCTCTCGTTCATCGCCTCACCGTTCCGCGCGCATTGTAGCATTCCGCTGAAGAATGGACCCGCCTCACGAACGTCGCTGCTGCGGCTCCAGTGCATCCTGCAATTCTTGACTTTGTCGAAAGCGCCTGCCTAGAGTGGATTTCGGCGTATGGCGAAGAACAAACCAGCGGGCAAGGTCATCACAGTCGGCGTGACCGGAGCGAGTGGCGCGGCCTACGCGCGGGCCATTTTGCGTTTCCTCGACGCCGATAAGCGCGTGGCCCGAGTCGCGCTGGTGGCCAGCGAAACTGGATTGCGTTTAATTGCGACCGAGCTCGGTATCGTCGCGCCGGATCCAAAAAAATTGCCCTCGCTTCTTACGGGCACTGCAGCGAAGAAAATCGAATATCTCCCAAATAAAGACGTCGGCGCTTCAATCGCTTCTGGCAGCGCCCCGGTGGACGCGATGGTTGTGATTCCGTGCTCTGCGGGAACGCTCGCGGCGATTGCGGCAGGAATCGCCGATGATTTGCTAGCACGCGCAGCGGATGTCTGTCTGAAAGAACGCCGCGCGCTCGTTCTCTGCCTGCGCGAAACGCCGCTCAATCGCATACACATCGAAAACATGCTGCGTGTCACGGATGCAGGTGCCAATGTGATGCCCGCTATGCCCGCGTTCTATTACGGCCCAAAAACAATTGAAGACGCGGTCGAGCAATTCGTCTGTCGCGTTCTAGCGCAAATCGGGTTGCCGCAGGAGGCGCAGTATCACTGGGAAGGCGGGGGAAAAGGGATTAGTGAAATCAGAAAATAGAAAAGCAAAAATAGAGAACAGGACGCAGTTGCTGGAACTTAGCAAACGAAAATGGAAATCAAAATGCACCGTCGCATCGTCAACCGAGAGAAAGCCGCTAATTCAAGGCCCCTTTTCCCTTTTCTCTTTTCCCTTCGCCGAGCGGTGTCCGCGTGACCAGCCGCATTCGCACCGTCCTCGAGATGATCAAGATCGAGCATTCCGTTTTCGCGCTACCCTTCGCGCTCGTGGGAGCTTTGCTCGCTGCCCGTTCGGCAGGGACATCGCCCACATGGACGCAAATCCTATGGATCATTGTCGCGATGGTTGGCGCACGCTCGGCCGCGATGACGATCAATCGTATTGCCGACATCGAATACGATCGCCGCAACCCTCGCACCCAAAAACGTGCGCTTCCGCAGGGCACTCTTTCAGTGGGCTTCGCGTGGGGATTTACGATCGCAGCGGCCGCGCTGCTGGTGATCGCGGCGTGGCGCCTGAATCGCCTCGCCTTCGAGCTTTCGCCAGTTGCGCTCGCCGTGCTCTTCCTTTACTCGTACACCAAGCGCTTTACGTCGTGGTCCCATTTCATTTTGGGATTTTGCCTCGGGATGTCGCCCGCAGCCGCATGGATCGCCGTTCGCGGCTCGCTCGATGCGCGCATGCTGATACTCTGCGCCGCGGTGACGCTCTGGGTGGGCGGCTTCGATGTTCTTTACGCCTGCCAGGACGTCGAATTCGATAAAAGCGCTGGACTGCATTCAATCCCAAAGAAATTCGGCATTGCGCGCGCTCTGATCATCGCCCGCGCGATGCACATCGGAGTGATTGCGCTGCTCATCTGGCTAGCGTGGAGTTTTGCGCTCGCGTGGCCTGCGTGGGTTGGAATTGCTGTGGTTGCGGCGCTGCTGGCCTACGAACACTCTCTCGTGAAGCCCACGGATCTCTCGAAGCTAAATGCGGCCTTTTTCACCGTAAATGGTTATATCAGTATGTTATTCTTGCTTTTCTGGGGCGCTGCGGCGTTCGTGTCGCACCCGTGAAGCACAGAACCATCGAAAATGACCTCCGAACTCCAACTCACAGACGCCCGCCTCCGGCCAATTGCCGATAAAGTTCTCGCCGGCGAGCGCCTCGACGCTGAGGAAGGCCTGAGGCTTTTCGAATCGAACGATCTCCTGGCCGTCGGCTGGCTCGCGAATCACGTCCGCGAGAAGCGTCACGGCGATATCTGCTACTACAACGTCAACCGGCACATCAATCCGACGAATATCTGCGGCGCGCACTGCAAACTCTGTGCCTTTGGCCGCGATGCCAATTCGCCGGGTGCTTACACCTTCACCCTTGAAGAAATCTGGGCGCGCGCAGCGGAAGGCGTCGCCGAAGGTGCCACGGAATTCCACATCGTAGGCGGACTGCATCCCGATCTTCCGTTCAGTTACTATCTCGATCTAATCCGCGGTATCAAGCAGCGCCACCCGCAAGTTCATCTCAAAGCATTCACCATGGTCGAGGTGGGCTTTTATTCGCGCATCTCGAAGCTTTCGATTCGCGATACGCTGCTGGCGATGAAACAAGCCGGAGTGGATTCGCTTCCGGGTGGCGGCGCGGAAATTTTCGCGCCACGCGTGCGCAAAATTATTTGCGATCACAAAGTAAGCGGTCAAATGTGGCTCAAGATTGCGCGTACGGCGCACCAAGTCGGCCTGCGCTCGAACGCCACGATGCTCTATGGCCACATCGAAACGCACGAGGAACGCGTCTCGCACCTTCTCGATCTACGCGGCTTGCAGGATGAAACACATGGCTTCGTCACATTTATTCCGCTGCAATTTCATCCCGACAACACGGGACTGAGCCACGTGCCGAAGCCCACGGCGTTCGACGATCTGAAAACAATCGCTGTCTCGCGGCTTCTGCTCGATAATTTCGATCACATCAAAGCGTACTGGATCATGCTGACGCCGCGCGTCGCGCAAGTCGCGCTCCGATTCGGCGCAAACGATATTGATGGCACCGTGGTCGAAGAAAAGATTTATCACGATGCCGGCGCGAATACTCCGCAGGGACTAACACACGGCGATCTCGAGCGATTAATTCGTGCCGCTGGCCGTGTTCCCGTCGAGCGCGATACGCTCTATCGCAGAGTGGATCGCTCACACCTTCCACCGATGCGTGCGCCGAAACGCACAACTGGCGATTTAATCCCCGAATCAACTCTCACGGCTCGAGCGCAGTAACCTGGTCTCGTTTAGCACTTCAAAATGTTCTGCTAATTGATTCACATCTCGTTCGCGAGTGCGCACGCGGCGCCATCTCCGTATTGCAGACAGCGTAGGATTACGGAGCCAAATTACGTATTCCTGCGGATTGACGGTTCTTTCCCGTACGCGTAGTTTCCCTTCGCCTTCGGGCACGCGCTCGCGAACGCAGCAAGTTTCATCGCGCTTCTCGTTCTCGATCGCTTACCAATTCTAAAGTCATAAAGAAAAATTCTCCGAGGGGGGAACCCAGCCAATGCCCTACAAATGGAGAACGCGCACAGGTCTTGTTCGGTACCGTATTTTCAATGCAATTCCCGTGCCCCTCATTCTGGCGCTGATCGTTCTATTTTTCCTCGCCGGATGGCGAGCAACGACTTACGACTCGGCAACTGCGGGCGCTGAGACCCTGCCTTCGCCCGCGACCGTCGCGCCGCCAAATCCTCCTAGCCCTGTGATCGACGCATCACAATCGGAAATCTCGGGCTTGCGCCAGGAGGTAGCTGATCTCGACACGCAGGTTAAACACCAAACACTCGTTTCGATGGCGGCTAATGATAAGGTCCAAACGCTGCAAAGTGAGCTGATGGACGCTCAAAAAAAAATTCTCGCCGCGAGTACCGATCGGGAGGACGCGGTCCGCAAGATCAGCGACTTACGGACGGAACTTCAGGAGAACGTAAAGGATCTAAACGAAGTGTGCCGGGTGCTCCGCGGCGGAAACGGAGAGCCCCGGGGCCACGTTCCCGCCGGCGCACTCGCCGCGTGCCACGCCACAGTCCTGAAATAATCAAACAGCAGTCTTAGGATTCGAGAGCCCAGATCTTGACATCTTGAAACCGCGCGAAGTGCAGAAGAGGTTTTGTGTCCGGAAGCGCGATTCCGTGCGACGCAGCCATCGAATTGGTTTCGATTTCCGCTTCCGCGGCCTGCAAGGGCCACGGCGGATGGTCGATCTCTCCGCGAAAAATCGTGTGGCCGGCGCTGGCGTAAAGGCAGTAGCGCTCGGTGAGAAAATAATCGAGCGTGCCTCGACGCGAGGAGCATACTTCTCCAGTGGGGCGATATTTAGCGCGAAAGTCCGCTTCCGATGCACCGCGATGTGTGCGATGGCTCTTGTAGATAATCGTGCCACCGATTTCATCAACTGACATGCGCGCACGAAAATATGGCAAGTGAAACCATCGCCGCGCGGCCGCGACGGCAATCGCGCTAGCTGCCTCAAGCCCGAAGAACCATACGCCCGGCTTCTCGCCATGACGCACATACGTACGGACGTTCAGTTCGGGAAACGCGGAGAGCCCCGGGATCCGTGGCAATCCGCGAAATCGAATTCCCGACATGTGAAAAGGTACGACGCCGACCCACGCAGTGCCGTCAAACGTTTCGAGTTCGAGCGCTGTTGGAATCATTGGCCGCAAGTCCCGCTCCGCGACGGGCCAGTGCATGAATAACAGGTCGTGCCACTTTTGCCGCATGTTCCACGGCGAAGTCAAAGCAGGCCAAGGCCGGCGTGCGTCCTCTTCAATTGTCATCACGATTTCAGTTTAATCCCAGCGGGCTGCCATGACCGCGGCTGCGAAGCGCCCGACAGAGGAGGAGCGCATAAAACGGCGCATAAGTGAGTGCGACGTAGCGCGGATCGAAATGCCACCGTCCTGAGGCCGAATAATCAATCAAAACTTGATAGGACAAAAACTGAAGCACCGTCAGCAGCAACCACGCGGCGTTCGGATAGAAACAAAGAAACGGAATCACCCACGTGAAATACCATGAATAAGCATTCGGTGAGAACAATAGAATCGCGCCGAAGATCCAGAACGCCGCACGCGCGGGGTCGACTCCTCGAATCGCTGTCCATAACGCCAGCCCAATCGCAACGCCCACTCCGATGCCCGCCGCCACTGCGTGCGAATGTGTGAAAAATTTTAGAATTGTATAGAGGCTCGCATTGTTATCCTGCCAACGCGATTCGAAATACGCCATCGTTACCGGAATCTGATGCAGTGCCGCGCGATAGGGCCACGTGCACACTGCCGCGAGCGCCGCACTAGCGAATCCGCTTGCCCAAGCTCGCCGCGATTTGGGCCAGCCTTGCCTCCAGAGCCATAGAGGGAAGAGCATGATGGGAAACGACTTGAGTAACGCCGCGCACGCCAGCAGCATCGTTGACAGCATCGGCTTGGACTTTATAATCACGAAGGCGCCGACAAGCGCCACGAGGGCTAGCGCATCGCTGTGTCCGCTGGCGGCGAACTCAATTATCACCAGGGGATTCCACGCGTAGATGGCAAGTTGGTATGCCCGTCCTCCCGTCGAACGGAGCCATGCAGCGAGAAGTATCATGGTAAGAACGTCTGCGGCTTCCATCGGCAACTTGAACGCGACGGCCCCAGGCAGGAATCGCGCCGCCATGCGGAAGACGAGTTCGGCTAGCGGCGGGTAGATGGTGGGAATTTCTTGGCCCGGCATCCGCGTCTCGTTCAAATCAGTTGGATTGCGCAGGCCGCGAAGACGTGCATCGTCGGGCGTAGTGAGATAGGGATTCTCGCCGGCAAGTTGCACAAGGCCATCAAAGCGATACCGGTAGAGATCGTTTGAAAGCGTCGGTGCGAGCGGCCAAAGCGTCGCGCGGAAAAGAATTCCTGCGGCGAGAACCAGCCAAAAAGCCCAACGTCCTTCGCGGGTATGTTCGAGGCCGTAGATCGCGATGAAGTAGATGACGCCGGCCGCAAGCCCGGTGGCGATTGTCTCCACGACGAAGGTCTCGAGATTGCCGAATCGACGCAGGCGCCAAAAAAGCGCTTCGAGCAGGATCAAGGCGGCGAGAAGGATTTGCGTTTGCGAAATTCTGAGGCGCGCGGGAAAATTTTCAGTCGGAACCATCAGGAGGCGTCAGGACTGTGATTTTGCGGTTTGCATCGGCGATCGCATTCCATTCGGGCCCGCCGCTCTCGAATTACTGGCGCCGCTTGACCGATCTGACGTTCGCTGGACAGTATCAGCCGAACGCGTTTGATCTCGCGATCATGATCCCGTATTTTCTCGTGCTTGTGATTCTTGCGGCGTACGGCTTGCATCGTTACGCGCTCGTCTACAATTTTTTTAAATACAAGGATCACGTTCCGGGCCCGCCACCGCCGATCACGGAGTGGCCCAAGGTTACCATACAGCTTCCCATCTTTAATGAGCGCTACGTGATCGAGCGGCTCGTGGATTGCGTGGCACAGTTCGATTACCCGCGCGAAAAAATGGACATTCAGGTGCTCGATGATTCGACGGACGAGACGCAGGAAGTCGCGCGGAATTGCGTTGAGCGCCACCGCCAGCTCGGCCTCCCCATTACATACATTCATCGCGACAATCGAGAGGGTTTCAAGGCAGGCGCGCTACAAGAGGGCTTGAAAAGCGCGGCCGGGGAATTCGTCGCCATATTCGACGCCGATTTTCTTCCGCCGGTCGAGTTTCTCAGGCAAACGCTTCCCTATTTCGCCGATCCGAAGCTGGCGATGGTTCAGACGCGCTGGAGCTACGTCAATCGCGGTTATTCCGCACTTACGGAGGTTGAAGCGATTCTTCTCGATGGCCACTTTGTCATCGAACATTCATCGCGTTATCGACGCGGGAATTTTTTAAATTTCAATGGCACCGCAGGAGTCTGGCGGCGAGTTGCAATCGATGACGCGGGCGGATGGCAGCACGATACGCTCACCGAGGACACCGATCTCTCCTATCGCGCGCAGCTTCGCGGCTGGCACTTCGTTTATCTGCCCGAGATTGATTGCCCGTCGGAATTGCCGGTCGAGATGAACGCGTTCAAATCGCAGCAGGCGCGCTGGGCCAAGGGCCTGATGCAGACAGCGAAGAAAATTCTTCCGCGCGTTCTACGGTCGAACGAGCCCGCGCACGTCAAAAGCGAAGCCGTGTTTCACTTGACGGCCAACATCAGCTACCCGCTGATGGTTTTCCTTTCGATCATTCTGCTGCCGGCAATGGTCGTGCGTTTCTATCAGGGTTGGTTTCAAGTTCTCGTAATTGACTTGCCGCTCTTCATCGCATCCACGTGCTCGATTTCCAGTTTCTATCTTTGCTCGCAGCGCGTGCTGTACCCCAAAACGTGGAAGCGCACGTTTCTCTATCTTCCGCTGGTCATGGCCGTCGGCATCGGGCTCTCGATTCGCAATGCCGTCGCGGTCGTCGAAGCTATCTTCGGCGTGAAATCGGAATTTGTGCGCACGCCGAAATATAAAATTGAAGGCCAGCAGCGTTCCGCATGGGCGAAGAAAACATATCGCAAGCGAGCGGGCTGGATGCCGTTCGCCGAAGTCGCTCTCGGACTCTACTTCGCCGCGACAGTCGGCTACGCCATACAAAACGAAAATTATGCCACCATCCCATTCCTCTTGCTTTTCGTGTGGGGTTATCTCTACACGGGCCTGATGTCGATCGCGCAGGTGTATCTGGAGCGCTTGCGCTTCGGCGTAGTTGAAGCCGGCGAAGTCCGCCCCGCCGCCACCGGCGCTCCGGGATTTTGACGTTGGATTGATTTGCCGCCGTCGCCGCCGAGTGGCACAAAAAGGAATGGACTAAGGCCCGCCGCATTTTTCCGGCATCACGCTATTTCGACGCCGCGAATTTCAGCGGTAACACCATTGATGTCGGCAGGCTGGCTTCCCAGACTTCCAACGTGGCAACGCTCGGACTCGCTGCCTGATATTCCACGTCGTAGGTTTCGCCGACTGTAAGGTACATATCGGCTGTCGAACTTTTCAATTGCGCCGGAGGCAGGTCCGCGCCGTCTTTCGCGATCACTTTCCATTGCACCGGCGCGCCGTCGCTCGTGAGACGCACCCGCATGTCGACGAAATTGTCGGTGATGTTGATCAACCGCAGCCGGTATCGCGTTCCGGCCTGCAACTGGAGAGGATCGGGCTGAGGATTGCCGTTAATGAGCAAGAGATAGCCGAACGGATCGTACTTACCAATGCTGAAAACAATTGTCCGGTCATGCTCGGGATCGTACTTTTGTCCCGGCTCGAGGACGATCAGCGGTCCATAGACTCCGTTCAGAATCTGCGACGGGTCATGCCAATGTGTGTGATAGATGAAAGTCCCGGCGCGCGGCGGAGTCATGCGTGCGATAAACGACGTCCCTGGCGGAATGGCCGGTGAAAGTTTCTCGTTCGTGCCCGTCCAACCCGAAACTCCGTCGTAGTAGCTTTCGATCTCCATTCCATGCCAGTGAATCGTCGTCGGCTGGGTGGTTTGATTTTTCACTTCGATATCTGTTGTCTCTCCCCGCGTCAAAATGATCGGCGGCCCGAGCCAAACGGGCGGCGCAATGGCACCCGGGGCCAGAGTTGCCTGTGCTGGCGCTGCAGGATCTTTTACCTCGAGCCTAAAAAGCGGAATCTTCGCCGGATTCTCCGAGATCATCAGTTGCAGTTTTCGCGTGGCGCTCTTCGCTACTGGCACCGCTGCGGAATTCGGACTCGGAAGCACCGTGATGCCAATCACAAGGCTCCCCATCGTCGAGCCATGATCGTGTTCCGGCGAGTAGGCGGCTGGCTCGGGCACTGGGGGATGGAGAGACTCTGACGGCAACATGTGCGCAACCATATGGCAATGGAATAGCCAATTCCCCGCGCGGTCGGGCGTCCACGTCATGTCGAACACATGCCCGACGTCAATCAATTCGGTGACGGCCTTGCGACGCTGGTCTTCCGAGTAACGCTCGTAGTGCTCGCCGTCACCGACCCCATCAACATCGAAAAAGAAACCGTGCAGATGCATTGCGTGCGGAGAAACGGTCGGATTGATCACTCGCCAATGAATGGTCTCGCCGGTCTTGTACGTTACGCGCTCGTCAAATGGCCATGCTTTGCCGTTTATGGACGCGATTTCCACGCCGTCCGCGGCAAAGAAGTCCTTGCCCCACAAGCTAAGAACAAAAATCCTGTCGTCCGCCTTCGCTCCCGGTGGATCGACGATGAACGCGCCGGAAAGCATGGTCTCCGCAAGTTCGCGAGTGTCCAGGGAATGGTCCGAAGTTGCCGCCCAGTACATGTAAGTTCCGGGTTCGCCCGCGACGAATTGCGTTTCTCGCGATTCACCGGATGCGATGCTTATTGCGTCCTTCGAATCTCCGGGATGGCGATGGAGTCCATAAACCTTGACGGCCCTAGGTAGCACGTTCCGTATGCTCGCGTGAATCTGTGTTCCCTGCGGCACTCGAATCAGAGGGCCAGAGCTTTGAGGTGCCTGTCCTTCCTCCGCGAATGCGTAGATGTCTCGATGGGCGCCGCCTTCGTCTTCCGGATACCAGACGCCTTCGCGCAATACGAGACGCAGCTCCAAAACGCCGTTTTTAAGTTGGCCGGCAGGAGTTTGATTGTCGTTCGCCACCACTTTCGGCAGAGATGAATTCGGTGCTGACTGGGCGAACGCTGCAGGAACGAAAAACACGAGGATTGCTAAACACAATAAAGTCCGGTTCCGCAAGTTGCCTCTCGGTACCATGAAGTTTATCTGACTGTTAAGCTCACTTACGCGTTGGTTTCAGAAGTTACTTCTTCATCGCTCCTTGGTCAACAATTTCTCGAAATCCATGCAGTCGTCAAGTTACGCGTGGCAAATCTAGATCCGCGTCTCCTCGGAATTGCTGGCGTTTCAGCGGTATGTTAGCGTGGGCAGGAATGCGTACGAATGAAATATCGCAGCTCGCGAAGGGAGAACGAGTTTGGCTCATCGCAGGGTAGGTTCTTCGAAAATGAAGGGCGCGAGTGCTGAATTTCTGGCCCCCAAAAGAAGATTTCGATTCTTGAGATCGCGTGCAACTCACCTCACTTTGCTTCTCGCGCTCGCACTCATCGGGACAACCGTCGCGACAGCGCGTTTTCGCCAATCGAACGAAGAATATCGCGCCCGCCGAGCCAAGCTCACTTCCCAACTCGACGGGCCGCTCGTGGTTTTTGGATACACGGGCAACGAAGACCTCTCCGAATTCGCGGTCTTCTTCCAGGAAAAAAATTTCTACTACCTCACAGGCGATGACGAGCCTGGCGGCGCAGTTCTCCTCATCCCCGATCCTCCAGCCGGCAAATCGCTGACAGGCCCCCGCGAGATCCTCTACCTGCCGCCGCGCAATCCAGCGGTCGAGCATTGGGAAGGTCCGAGGCTGGGCCCCGACGATCCCGGCATCGCCGAAAAAACAGGCTTCGCGAAAGTCGAAGTCTTCGCCAATCTCCGTGCCAAACTCGAAGACCTCGCAAAAATTTATCCAACCTTTTACACGCTCCTCCCCGGCCAGCAGGAGGAAGGCTACCCTCACCTCCGCAATTGGAGCGAGTGGCTCAAGCGCACGGTTCCCGGAGCGAACGTTCGGGACGCGGGTCCTGTGATTGACGCCATGCGCCAGGTGAAATCGCCGGACGAGCTCGCGCTCATGCGAAAGGCCATCGATGCCTCGATTGATGCACATCTCGACGCGATGAAGCGCATGCGCCCCGGGCTTTTCGAATATCAAGTGGCCGCGCGTATGAAGGAAATCCACGAGTTCGAAGGCTGCTCGCGCGAATCCTACGCACCCATCGTCGGAACCGGATTTAATTCCACAGTCTTGCACTACAGCACGCTCGACGCTCAAATCAAAGATGGCGACATCGTCGTGCTCGATGTGGGTGGCGAATATGGCGGCTATGCGGCCGACATTACCAGAACGCTTCCCGCAAGCGGAAAATTTACGCCGCGCCAGCGCGAAATCTACGAAATCGTTCTTGCCGCGCAGAACGCGGCGCTCGCCGAGGTCAAGCCCGGCGCCACGATTCACGGCGGCGCGATTGATCTCAACGTCATCGCGCGCCAGTACATCAGCACGCATGGCAAAGATCTTCACGGCCAGCCGCTCGGCCAATATTTCATCCATGGCCTCAGCCATCACCTAGGCCTCGATGTTCACGATCCCGGCAGCACCAGCAGACCGCTCGAGCCCGGAATGGTAATCACCATCGAGCCAGGCATTTATATTCCCGAAGAAAATATGGGCGTGCGCATCGAAGACGACATCCTCGTCACCATGGAGGGTCACGAGCAGCTCACGGCGCGCCTACCTCGCACCGTGGACGAAATCGAGAAGATCATGGCTGTAGGCGCTGAAGAAAAGCCCTAAAATGCCCAAAACGGGCCTGATTGACGGCTGTTTACAACTCTGATATCGTGCGCGGATATGGCAGCGCGCGGAAAGTCAACCAAGAGAACAACTTCCAAATCCGGGTCTCGCCCTCGCGGCGGCTCAAAGTCATTGAAAAGTAAGGGCTTAAGCACAGGCGGACGAGGCAAAGTAGTTGCGCATCCTGTCGATCCCGCCTTCCAGCAACAACTTAAGTTCTACGAAGAGGGCCTGAAGGAAGTCCAGCAGCAGAGGTTTCAGCGCGCCAAGCAGATACTGGAAAAGGTAATCGAAGGGCCCAACAAAGAGCTTGGCGACCGTGCACGCGTCCACATCCGTGGCGTCGAAGTCCGGCTCTCCAAAACTCCGTCGGCCGCGCCAAAGAACGCCGAGGACCACTATACACAAGGCGTCGCCTTGATGAATCTAGGCCGCTGGGACGAAGCACGCGTGCACCTCGACCGTGCGCTCAAGGCCGCGCCAAAGGCTGACCACATCGTCTATGCCATGGCCGCCCTCGACTGCCTCACAGGCGAAGCAGAAAGCGCGATGGAACGACTGAAATTCGCCATCCAGTTGCGTCCTGAGAATCGCTATCACGCGCGGAACGACGAAGACTTCGCATTCCTTCAGGAAGATCCTCGTTTTACAGAGCTACTCTATCCGGAGCGTGAGGGTTCCGTCGGATAGTTCTCCCCGTGAAAAATACTCATCAGCATCGCACACGTCCTGTGCGCATCGTTGCCATGGGAGGCGGCACCGGGCTTTCAACGCTTCTACGTGGGCTTAAAGAATATGTCGCGCGACGCAAGGAAGAGCGGCGGCGCCTGCCGATTTCGGATCTCGCCGCGGTAGTGACGGTAACTGACGATGGTGGTAGTTCCGGCCGCTTGCGCCGCGAGTATAGTGTGTTGCCGCCTGGCGACATTCGGAATTGCATCGTGGCGCTCTCGAAAGACGAAACGCTCCTCAGCCAGTTGTTCCAGTACCGTTTCGCGAAAGGTGGCGCACTACGCGGCCACAGCTTCGGCAATATTTTTCTCACCGCGCTCACGCAGGTTACCGGCGATTTCCCGGAGGCCGTCAGGCTTTCGGGCCAAGTGCTCGCGATTCGCGGTCGCATTTTTCCTTCCACCGAAAGCAACGTCACTCTCGAAGCTGAACTCGAAAATGGCAATATTATTCGTGGCGAAACGAAAATTTCCCGCTCGCGAAGCCGTATTCGCCGCGTTTGCCTTGTGCCGCGCCACGTCAAGCCTCTTCCGGAGGTTCTCGAAGCCATTCGCGAAGCTGACTTGATTCTTATCGGCCCCGGTTCCCTATACACCAGCCTTATTCCCAATCTGCTTCTTTCTCAGGTGAAAGAGGCTCTGGTGCGCTCGCGCGCCACGCGTGTCTACATCGCAAATCTCATGACCCAGCCCGGCGAAACGGACGGATATTCCGTCGCCGATCACGTGCGGGCGATCTACGCTCACACTGAGGATGGCCTCTTTAATTGGGTGGTTCTAAATCGCAAGCCCGTGCCCCGCAGCGCGCTAAATCGCTATCGTTCCAAAGGCGCCGAGCCTGTCGAGAAATCTCAAAAAGAATTGGCACGCATGGGCCTCGGTTGTGTGACCGGGGATTTGCTGCAGGAAGGCAAAGTGGTGCGCCACGATCAGCGCCGCCTCGCGCGTCTCGTTCTAGACGAGTTCGTGCGCCGCTCCCATCGGGAATAGCCGCTCACCAAGCAGTAATCACATTCTTCCAAACGCTTTCGCGATTCATTGCGCTGATTTCAGCGTATCCGTATACTGGCCGGCGCTGCCAAAACGCCGGAGTTTTACTCTCAGGACAGCGCGGACGCCAAAATTTCCGCCCCTCTGTCTTTAGAGCGAGACTCCACGGATGTCGTTAGCGGAGGACATATGCCAACTCTCGTCAAGAATGAATTGAATGTCTACGAATGCGCTGAAGCGCGATTCGAGATGGCCGCGGCGAAGTTAGGCCTGGAAGACGATCTCTACCGCTACCTCCGATTTCCAAACAAAGAAATTACAATCTACATTCCCGTAACTATGGATGATGGCCGGCTCGAAGTATTTACTGGCTATCGCGTGCAACATTCGCTGGTTCGAGGTCCCGGCAAAGGTGGGATCCGCTATGCGCCGGACGTCACGCTCGATGAAGTGCGCGCACTCGCGTCCTGGATGACCTGGAAATGCGCCGTGGTGAACATTCCCTTCGGCGGCGCGAAGGGCGGAATCATTTGCGATCCGCAGAAAATGTCCCAGAAGGAACTCGAGCGCATGACTCGCCGCTACACCGCTGAACTCACCGATTGGATTGGCCCCGAGCGCGACGTTCCCGCTCCCGATCTCGGCACGAATGAAAAAGTCATGGCATGGGTGATGGATACCTACTCGATGCACATGCGGCACACAGTCACCGCCGTCGTAACCGGCAAGCCGCTGGATCTTGGTGGCTCTCGCGGACGTCGCGAAGCCACCGGGCGCGGCGTCCACTTCGTCTGCGACAAGGCAATCGAGAAGCTGGGCATGAAACGCGAAGAATGCCGCGTCGTGATCCAGGGCTTCGGCAACGTCGGCTCGATGGCCGCGATGCTCTTGAGCGAAGCGGGATACAAAATCGTCGGGGTCTCCGATATTCATGGCGGACTCTACAACGAAAACGGCTTCAACGTTCCCGCGATGATCGAATGGGTCCATGGCCAGCGCAAGTCACTCCCGGATTTTCCCGGTGGCGGCGCGAAAATGGCCGGACAGGAACTTCTCTTTCAGCCGTGCGAGATCCTGATTCCCGCAGCTATAGAGAACCAGATCACGAGCGCGAATGCGCATCGCGTTCAGACGCGCATTCTCTGCGAAGGCGCAAATGGCCCGACCACGCCTCCTGCAGATGATGTCCTGCGTGACAAGGGTGTATTCATCTTGCCGGATATTCTTGCGAACGCCGGCGGAGTTACGGTCAGCTATTTCGAGTGGGTGCAGGATCGCCAAGGATTTTTCTGGCGCGAGAGCGAAGTGAACGAGCGGCTGAAGGACGTGATGGAACGCAGCTTCGATGAGATTGTGCGTTACGCCGAATCCCACGGCGTGAACAATCGAATCGCCGCGTACATGGTCGCGATCGATCGCGTCGCATTCGCATTGAAACTTCGCGGGCTCTACGCCTAATCGTGGACGCCGCCGCCCGCGCGAAATCTACACATTGAGAAAGCCTATCTTCGCGCCCTGGTGTATCATGACCCACCATTGCGACGCTTTGCTGCCCAGGAAGCACGGCGTTTGCTGGAGCCATGTTGTCTGACTCGATTCTGCCCGGATCGTTGAAGTCGGAAGACGAACATCGCCGCGATCTTTGTACCGCCGGCAGGTGGCTCCATCAGCGCGGCTACACTCCTTCAACCGACGGGAACATTTCTCTGCGCCTCGACCCCCGCCGCATTTTGAGTTCGCCGACGGCGATCAGTAAAGGCATGATGGAGCCCGACGATCTCATCGTCACCGATCTCCAGGGAAACAAATTAAGTGGCCGCCGCAATCGCTCCTCCGAACTGGCCATGCACCTTCTGATTTATCGCCGTAGGCCTGACGTGTTCGCGATTTGCCATGCGCATCCTCCCGTCGCGACTGGTTATGCCGCTTCAGGAATCCCACTGAATCAAGCACTGCTCAGCGAGTGCGTGATGGCGCTGGGGTCTGTTCCGGTGGCCCGCTATGGCACACCCGGCACTCCGGAATTGAGCGAAGCGATTGAGCCGCTGATCCAGAATCACGACGCGATTCTTCTCGCGAATCACGGCGTGGTCACCTACGGCTCGGACTTGTTGACCGCGTTCTTCCGCATGGAGACGACCGAGCAATTCGCGCGCGTGGCCCTCGTTACTGTCGTTCTCGGCAAACAGGTCTTGCTTTCCGGCGAAGATGTGGAAAAATTGCTCGCGGCTCGAGTGCGCTACGGTATTCAGGGCGCTCCGGGCGGCATCACGCGGCCTGTCACGGCAGAGGATGCAGAAGCGTCGGCGGTAGACCGCATCACACTCACTCGCCGCGAACTCGAAGCGTTGATCGAAGAAGCCGTAAAAAAAGATCGGATCGAGCGCTGATTGGTTTGGATCGGACTGTTGGGAGGATGAAGCATGGGTGAAGCACTCGGAATGATCGAGACACGCGGGTTTGTGGCAATGATCGAAGCGTCGGATGCAATGGTCAAGGCCGCCAAGGTGACGCTCGTCGGCTGGGAGAAAATCGGTTCCGGCTATGTGACGGCGCTGGTACGCGGAGACGTCGCGGCTGTGAAAGCCGCAACGGACGCCGGCGCTGCCGCGGCGCGCCGCGTGGGCGAGTTGATCGCAGTACACGTCATCCCGCGCCCGCACCCGTCGCTCGAAGACGCGCTACCCATCGGCAAGTCCGCCATGGCGACTGCGGCGAAGTAAGCGTCCGCGCGATTTGTCTTGAAGAATCCGACGCTGAAGTTTCGCCGGACGCAAAGTAGTCGAAAAATTTTCTCACCATAAATCCATGATTCTCGCGCGCATCGTTGGCACAGTCGTTTCAACGCGCAAAGATCCTCGTCTCGAAGGCAAGAAACTCCTCATCGTCAAGCCGATATCGCCCGAAGGCAATGACGAGCCCGGTTATCTAATCGCGGTAGACACCGTCAGCGCCGGATTCCGCGAAAAAGTACTTGTAGTTGCAGGCAGCTCCGCCCGCATGGCCGCCGAATGCAAGGATCGCCCCGTGGATGCTGCAATCATCGGCATAGTGGATGAAGTCGAGCTCGACAAAGCGCACGCCGCTGAACTCGCGTCCGCGCGAAATAAATAACATGCTGCTCGGACGTGTAATCGGAACCGTCGTCGCCACGATCAAGAATCCCTCGCTCGACGGAATCACGATGCTCGTCGTGCAGCCGCTCGATCGCAGCGGCGCCGATAAAGGCCGGCCAATCGTAGCTCTCGATTCTGTCGGCGCAGGAACGGGCGAAACCGTTTACTGGTGTCGGGGGCGCGAAGCAAGCTTCCCATTTCTTCCCGTCGAAGTTCCCACAGAAGCCACAATCGTAGGCATCGTGGACGAAGTAAATCTTTCGAAAAGACTGAACAACTGATGATGATCGGGCGCGTCATCGGCGACGTAGTCGCGACGCAAAAGGCGCCATCGCACGAAGGCCGCAAGCTGCTCCTCGTTCAGCCGCTCAATTTGGACGGCTCGGACGGCGGCGATCCGGTGATCGCTCTCGATGCCGTCGATGCAGGCGAAGGCGATCGCGTGCTTCTATCCACCGAGGGATATTCCGCGATGACTTCGGTTGGCCGGCCCAATTCCCCGATCGATTCGGCGGTGATCGGCGTCATTGATTTTGTCGAATTGGTGGACGACGTGAGCTGAAAAAAAAGCGGGCGTCCCGCCAGGAGCAAGCCGCCCGCAGTTTCAGTTGGTAAGTGAGACTATTGTTGAACAACTGCTGCGCGAGTTTTCCCCCCGAAGCGAATTTCCTTCACTTGATTTCCCTCAACGACGACCGAGCTGGCCTCCGCCTTGCCTCTTCCATCCTGCCATTGAATGGGAGCTTCGACGATCATCTTGCCATCGTGCGATACCGTGAGTTTGGATTCGTCGGCAAGGATTGAATAATTGCCCGCCTTCAATTCCTTCCCCGCCAGCCACACTGAGGTCGCAATTGTGACATCTGTCTTGACCGTTCCCTTTGCTTCCTTCGCCAGCGCGAGGCTCGTTACGGCGGGGAGCACAAGGGCCAACGCCAAGATCAGCGCCGAGAAACGTACGAAGTGACTACGTGTCATAATTTAATTCCTCCTTTTCTCTTAGCCCCAGTTCTCCCGCTTAGACGGGTGCTGATTGCACAAGAAAGCAGCATCTGATTTTTTCGTACGAAAAAGTTTTGCGCGAACCAAAATGGAAATTCTGTCGCGTAATCAGACAGTTGGAATTCCGGAAGCGCGCACACGAAATCGAGACAAACTGTCTTTCGATTGGTAATCCAAAACTACGAAGCTGGCGTCTGAAATCGATTATCCGAATATTGGAATAAACTTGTTCGCTGTGTGGGGAGCGCGCGCGTTGACACGCCTGTGCCCCTATTCAATAATCGCTTCATGATTGGGCAGCTTCGCGGAAAACTGATCGAGCGCCGGCCGAACCAGGTAATCGTTGATGTCGGCGGTGTTGGCTACCTCGTGCAAATTCCGCTCTCGACATTTTCAAACCTCGGCCCGCTCCATTCCGAAGTTACGCTTCTCACCCACACGCATCTGCGTGAAGATCAGCTCACGCTTTTCGGCTTTTTAACGGCAAAAGAGAAGACTTGTTTCGAATTGCTGATTTCCGTCAGCGGCATTGGTCCAAGCCTCGCGCTTAAAGTTCTTTCCGGAATCAGAGTGGACGAATTGATTCCTGCAATTCGCAATAGCGATCACGCGCAGCTCGTTCGGATTCCCGGAATTGGACGAAAGACGGCGGAGCGCATCGTCGTGGAACTGCGCGAAAAAGTCGCCGCGCTCGAGCCCGGCGAGGCCGGAAAGCCGGCCACGCACTCCCCGCTCGAAGCGGATGTAGCATCAGCATTGGTAAACCTGGGTTACGATGTTCGCGCTGTGGAACGCGTCCTTGAACAATTTCGAAATACGCCGGGAAGTCCGTCGCAATTTAATGCAATGCTCCGAGCGGCGCTGCAACAGCTTGGCGGACCGGCGATGCAAAAAAGCGCCCGCGCCGTGGCGGGAGAATCTGCAAACTAAGTGGTTGAATTAAGTGGCTGAGATTCATTCGGACAGAAATACATGAACGACACCCGACATCGCCTGGTTTCCGGACGCGCGTTCGATGAAGACGCACGCATCGAGGCCAGTGTCCGCCCGAAGCGTTTCGAAGATTACATCGGGCAGTCACGCGTGAAAGAGAATCTCCTCATTGCGGTGCAAGCGGCGCGTTCGCGCGGAGAAGCGCTTGACCACGTTCTACTGTATGGCCCGCCAGGACTCGGAAAGACTACGCTCGCCCAGATTCTTGCCAACGAAATGGGTGTGGGAATCAAAGTGAGTTCAGGCCCTCTGCTCGAAAAAAAAGGCGACCTCACGGCCGTTCTCACCTCGCTGACAGCGCGCGATTTTCTCTTTCTCGACGAAATTCACCGGCTGCAACCTGCTCTGGAAGAAATTCTTTATCCGGCGATGGAGGATTTTCGAATTGATCTGGTGATAGGCCAGGGACCGGGCGCGCGAATTCATCCGTATCAGCTCAGCCAGTTCACACTGGTGGGCGCAACGACGCGTGCGGGACTCCTCATGGCGCCGCTGCGCTCGCGGTTCGGAATCGTGCATCGCCTGGATTTCTACACGCCGCAGGATTTGTTTCAGATTGTGCAGCGCTCCGCGAGGATTCTCGGAATCGCGATTGACGACGCCGGTGCTGAAGAAATTGCGCGCCGCAGCCGCGGTACTCCGCGCGTGGCGAACCGCTTGCTCCGTCGCGTCCGCGATTTCGCCGAGGTTCGCGCGGACGGCCACGTGACGAAGGATGTGGCGCGCGAAGCGCTTGCTATGCTCGGCGTGGACGAGCACGGCCTCGACGAAATTGACCGCAATCTTTTGCTCACCATAATCAACAAATATGCGGGTGGCCCGGTCGGGCTCAACACGATTGCGGCCTCGCTGAGCGAAGAAGAAGATGCCATAGAAGAAATGTACGAACCGTACCTGATGCAACTCGGCTTGCTTGACCGGACGCAACGCGGCCGCGTCGCCACCGCTCTTGCCTACAAATATTTCGGAATGGAAGAAATGCGCAAGCAGCCCACTTTGTTCCGAACCGCCTCCTCGGAGGAGTGAAGACCGCTTTTCAGACGGCTTGAACGATTATCATTCGACTGCGGTCGCCAGCCGGCGTGGCGCCCGAGAAATGAACACAGCCTATCTCTCGCTTGGATCAAATGTAGGTGACCGCGAGGCGAATCTCGTTCGCGCGATCGAGCAGCTCGCGCGGCGTGGCTTGCGAATCGTTCGACAATCGTCGTTCTACGAAACTGAACCCGTCGAAATTTTCGATCAGGCGTGGTTCTTAAATTGTGCGTTGAAAGTGGAAACTGAACTCACGCCAAAGGAATTGCTGAAGGCGCTGCTTGAAATCGAAAGAGAGATGGGCCGTCATCGAGCCGTCAAATACGGGCCCCGCAACATTGATGTGGATATCCTGCTTTTCGATGCGAGCGTCGTCGAAACCGCCGATCTAGTCATTCCGCATCCGCGCATGGCCGAGCGGCAATTCGTGCTCGTCCCGATGAACGAAATCGCCCCGGACGCGCGTCATCCTCTCCTCGACAAGACAATTGGAGAACTCCTGAACACGACTTCGGATAATAGTGTGGTTCGAGTGTGGAGTAGCCGCAACGACTAAACTCGACTCCGTCGCAAAAGAGCGCTCGCGCCTGGGCGCGCGGTGCGAGCGCCTCAGATGACCCAGCATCTAAATCGCGCTAATTCGTTCGAAGAACCTTCATCCAATGCAGCATGAGTGTCTCTGGCGCCAGCGATTCCAATTCGATTTCCGAATACTGCCCCTGAGTGCGTTCCCGCCAAACGTAAACACCCGGCTCGGACTCCTCGCGTTCGTGCCCCTTTGCGCGTTCAAGAAACGTGCGCGCGTCCTCGAGCGATGCCTGTTCCTTTGTTGCGGGGCGCGCGAGCGCCTCGACAACATAGCTCCGGGCAGCTTCGACCAATATTGTCGGAAGAGGGCTGAGGAAGCGAACGCATCGCTCCACGCCACTTCGCCGCCGTAAGCTACAATAACGCCGATCACGCCCTCGCCCTTCAATCCTTCAGTCGCGCGCGCAAACCGGCGACTCATTTCGTTTGCAAATTCCTCGACGGGCTGTGCGATTTGCGCCGATTGGTAAATCTTGCGGTAGGAATTCGTAGGTGCAACTGTTGCGATCGCAGAATTAATCCTCCCGGGCGAAACCACCGGCTCGGGCGCGGCAGCCCTTGAGGCCGTACCTCCCGCGACGCCTCCGGCCGCGGAATTTCCCGCGCCTCCCGCGGCGACACTCGGTGCTGCGTCGGCCATGACCGTCTGCGTGCTCCCTCGATTTACCGCGTTCCAAACTTGGACTTGATCTGCCTGCACAGCAGCCTTTTCGCGTACGCTCGGATGCACCATCATTTTCGCCGCGCCGAACTTCGTGGACTCCCCCGTCCAGCGCCCGTGCTCAACGCAAAACACATCGAGCGGCAACGGTTCTCCCCCAACAGGAACGATCCGATCTTTGCCGACAATGCGATCTTGATTGCCACCCGCAACAACTTCTCCCGCAAGCAGTAGCACAGGCTTTTTCCCGCGATTGATGAGGACGAGCTGATTCACGGCTGCCCCTGAATTGTAGGCCGGCGATGGAGCGGTCGAGCCGTCACGCGCGCGCCGCAGGTATTCGTTTCCGTGCTCGGTGACAAGCACTTCTCCAGAAGCCAGTCCCTCATCGAGCGTTTCAAAGACGCTCGTGTCAGCGCCGGATTTCGCGATCAGCGGGAATATAGTCATGTTTTCATATCGTACAGGCTCGCCAATTCGCCACGTCTGCGAACCACCGCCAGCGCTGCCTGAGAAATTGCCGCCTGAGAAATTGCCGCCCGAGAAATTGCCGAAGACGGACGGCGCCCCAAGAATCGCTGCCGCCGCGAAGATCGTCACAACCTGTTTGCTCCATGAATTGAATTTCATGACTACCTCCGTCCTGTACGAAAAGTGGCCGCTGAACGCGGCCTTCATACGTGAGAACGGAGCGTCCGGGATTTCTTGCAGGATTTCCGCGTTGAAAGAAGTAATTTCGAGGCGGTCGATCAGGGCTTGTTTGAATGCGGGAGGGTTAGCGCGGTTCGATAGCTACCAGTTACTGTAATCGTCAGGCTTCTTGTTCTTCTTTTGGCGCTCGACTTCTTCCTGGCGCTCGTAATCCGTAATTTCTTCTTCGGTCATCTGGTAGTCGCTGCGCGATGCAAACATCGAAGGCGCATTCGAAACTTTTGCTTTGCTGTCAAATCTGCCGCGCTGCCGGTTGGCCAAATCAAACCGCGAGTCACCCGCTGGCCTGGATATCGCGCCAGCTTCCACAAGCAACTCCGTGATCTTCTCGAAAAAATCGTGCAGGTGATACGGCCGGATGGCGTACGGCAATTCTTCGCGCTCCAAATCGGGCACGACATTCGCAGCCAAGTTCGAAGGCGCGATAAAGAGCACGCGCAGCCTTTTCTTCTGCGGTGCTATCGCCCCGGCCTTCTTTTGCTGGCTTCGAGCGGAGCCCTCAGCCTCAGCCGCCACGGTAACGCCCTCAGCATGGGCCAAGTCTCTCAGAATGGCGAATAACTGGCTCCCCGGCATCGCGAGTTCGACGTTCACGATCACCAGGCTCCAGCTTCCATTGGCCAACGCCGAGAGCGCTTCCCGGGATTCCCTAACGAAATGAACACGCCAACCTTCGGAGTCGAGCAGGTGATGCAACGCCTGGCAACTATCCACGTTGTCGTCAAGAATTAGAACCCCAATTTCGCTCAAACTCTGATCTCCAGAATAATTTCAGATTGCGACCCAAGTATAGCGGGCCAGTTACAGTACCTTGCACATTTCCACAGTAAGGTTCCATTTGCATGACTGTCCATGGGCTTACACCGTCTCGCAAAACACCTGTCCACGGGGCCAGGCGAACAAAAAGCAAATACTGCTTGACAAGGCGAACAAAAGGCGAATATATTCCCCTTCTGCGGCGAGGTTACCGATGGCCACTCTTCACACTCTTCCGGCGCCTCCGGCTCCTTCTAAGATCCGGTCAAATCGCACGGAAAAAACCAGTCTCACCTTATTCCCCACGGCCGCTTGCCACGGCGGCTCTGAAATCGCATGCGCGGCTTCTACGCCCACTCCGACGCCCCACCGGAGCTTGAATCCCGCTGCGGAACTGGTTGGCATCGCGCGCCTCGCCGCTTCCTCCCCTCTTACCGACGCCAAACGCGGAATTGAATATTTCCTGCTTCCCGTACGTTCGATCGTGAACCACTGCGATTCCGAGCGCGTCCCATTCAGCTGGACGATCAATCCATATCGCGGCTGCGAATTCGGCTGCCAATACTGCTACGCGCGATACACGCACGAATACATGGAGATTGACGGCGGCGATTTCGAGAAAAAGATTTACGCCAAGAAGGACGTCGGCGAGTTGGTCTCGCGCGATTTATTGAACCCCAGGCTTCAAGGTGAGCACATTGCCATCGGCACTGCGACGGACCCCTACCAGCCGGCTGAGCGCGATTTCGGCAACACCCGCGCCATCCTTGAACGAATGGCTGAGCGCGAAGGTCTCAGCCTCTCGATCACGACGAAATCGAATCAGGTTCTTCGCGACATCGATTTGCTGAAGAAAATCTCCGAGCGGTCCTCGATTTCGATCAATCTTTCGATTACCACCGTTCGAACTCGACTGGCACGCTTGCTCGAACCTCGCGCGCCTCGGCCAGATCTTCGCTTCGAAACGGTGAAGAAGCTGCGTGAGGCCGGGATTTCAGCGGGCGTCCTCGCAATGCCTGTACTGCCGGGAATCACGGATCGCGAAGCCGATCTCGACGCACTGGCGCGAGCCGCGCGTGATGCGGGCGCGCTCTGGTTTGCGGCGAATGTGCTGTTTCTGATGCCCGCATCGCAGAAGCAATTCCTTCCGTTCGTCGCGGCCAAGTTCCCTCGTTTAGTTCGCCAGTACGAGGAATGGTACGTACGCCGCGGCGGTTCGCCTCAGGCTTACCGGAAGGAAATTTCGGAACGCATTCGCGGTTTGCAACGAAAGTACGGGCTGGGCATCCGGCCGGTATTGCCATCGCCCACCGCATACGTGCCACCGCAAATGACTCTCGGGCTGTCGCTCGAGCCGCGCGTTCGATCCGGCGCGATTGAAAAAAGTATGGAATGACGATTCGGGAGACGTCGAGATGCAAATGAAATCCGTTAGCGCGCTATTTCTCATCCTGAGTGGATTGGCGCTGATTGCATTCGAGACCAGCTTTTACGGTGCCTCGCCGGTAGCCGCGGCTCCTCAAATGAAAATTTCAACCCAAGTAGTTGTCGTGAAGACGAAGCCGATTAACTCCGCCAAGCGCTACGCGGCCAAACACTACGGGACAATAATGCGCGAAGGTTCCGGCTGAGCCTCTGACGAACGAGGGAATTGCGCCCGAAGAAAATCGAGAAAAGCGCGCGAGCGCGGACGCCCATTAGTCTCATACTTCGCCACGCGCAACAAAAACACCAACAATTGGTAAGCCTCAGAATTCTTTAGTCCGCCGAACCCGGTTTGCTGAGTCTCTTCTTTTTTCAATTCCGCCAAGAACGCCGCCAGTTGCCCGTACAGTGTACGGGCGATCAACCCTTCGGGAGGTTTCTCGTAGTAGAGCCCGGAGCCAAGCGTTCGGTAAGTATCGGCTAATGCAGAAATCGCTTCGATCACGTCCACGTCGTTCAATTCTCGGTTTTCATTCGCAGATTTTAGAATCGTTATGCCGAGCGCTGAGATCACGGGCCGGCGTTCGTGCACCAAGTGAGTCGGAATCGCTAGATCGGGATACGGCACGGAGTTAGCGGCGATCGGCTTGCGATGCTCGCGCTCCCAACGATGCGCTGCGATCAAGTACGGGCAATCGGACGGGCAATCAATCAAGACTTCGCGCTTCTCGCCGCAACATATGGCGCAGATCATCTCGCCCTTAGCAGGACAATAGCGCTTCGCTTTTCTCGTTTCGCAGAGCGGGCAGATCACACGGCATCCTTTGAATGAATTTGCGGCTCGATACAGAGTATGGGATTAACGAACAGGCGCCAAGAGGTACGCGCTGTGGGCAGAGCGAAGCGCGGAGTTCTAGATTTCTGAAAAGGAACGATCAGGCGGAAACGGCGCGCGGAAGCGCTAGTTGGTCGGCCGTGGTGACGCCGTGAAGAATCATATCAATCACGTAATCATCGCCAGGCTCAGAATTAATCATGAGGTTGTAAAGCTGCCGGCAGGGCCAGTCCGCGCCAAAATAGCGCTTGATGAACTGCATGCGCTCCTTATCGACCGTTTCAACCAGTTCCCGCGCTTCGGCTTCGCTCTTTCCGAGCGTCCGAATCCTCCTGATTTTTTCTTCCGGCGGAGCAAAAATGAAAACGTGAAACGCATCGGGTCGATTGCGCAGAATGTACGGCGAACCGCGTCCCACGATGACGCAATCTCCTTCTGCCGCCGCATCTTCGATCACGCGATGAAGAAGTGCGACCATCTGGTCGGCGTCGAATGCTTGAATGCCGGAAACTGGAAGACTGCGCTCGTAACTTCCACGCGCGAACACTTTGAATAAGCGATGCAGGAGGGGATCAATGCACTCGTCATGGCGCGCTGCTGCGTCTTCACCCACGTTAGCGAGACGCGCGATCTCGCCGGTGAGCGCGGCATCCCAGAGTTTCCAGTTCAGGCGTTTCGCAAGTTTTTCCGCGATTAGCGCCCCGCCGCTGCCGTACTCGCGTTCGACGGTGATGGTTCGAATGGGCATGGCCTTCGTCTCTTCCGCCTACCCTGCGCTTCAGATCTATATTCTGTGCGGGATTATAATCCTATTTTCCTCCGGCGCTAATGGGCTGCCATAGGCCCGCCGGGCTTCGGTTTTTTCAGCAGAAAGATAAACGGAATCATACAAAGCACCGCAATTCCCAGGATTCTGAAATTATCGATATAAGAGAGCAGCGTGGCCTGCTGCTGCAACCCATACGAAAGCATGGCGTACGCTTGCTGAGTAGCGCGCACGGGAGATGACCCGTGGGCTTCAAATGTACGTGTTGCGCCTTGCATCGCCGCTTGAAACTGCGGGTTCGCAGTCGCCGCATGAGCCGCCAAGGTCACCTGATGCACCTGCGCTCTGCGATCGAGCATCGTGGCCACAAACGAAATTCCCACGCTGCCCCCAACATTTCGCGAAAGATTGATCAAGCCCGATGCCGCGTTGTTCTTTTCCCTCGGGAGATACGCGTACGCGGTCGTATTAATCGGCACAAATAAGAAGGCCAGGCCCAAAGATTGAATCACGCGCGCCATGACGAGCGTTCGATAGTCAACCTGGAGATCGAAATTGGTCATGTGGAACAGGGAAAACGACAGCATGAGCATTCCGAATACCAGCAGTTTTCGGGCATCCACTTTCGTAAGCAGAAAACCGACAATCGGCATGCACACCATGATCACCAATGCCCCCGGCGTGAGCGCGAAACCCGCCTGTTCCGCCGAATAGCCCATCAACGTTTGCATGTAGAGCGGCAGAAGCACGGTGGTTCCGTAAAGCGAAATGCCGAGGACGAACATTAAAGTGTTTCCGACGGCAAATGAACGATCTTTGAACAATCGCAGGTCAATGATCGGGTTCTTATGGTGCAGCTCCCAGAAAACCACGGCGACCAGGCAAACGACGCAAACGATCGTGAGCGAAAGGATAAAGTGAGATGCGAACCAATCATCACGCTCGCCCTTGTCCAGGATGATTTGCAACGAGCCGAGTCCCACCGCCAGCAATCCGAGGCCGAAGTAGTCCATACCGTGTTGGGCTTTGTTCAGAGTTTTGAGGTACGGCGGATCCTCGATCAAACGTGCGGTGAGCAGCAGGGAAATAATTCCGATGGGAACGTTGATGTAAAAAATCCAGCGCCAGCTGTAGTTGTCGGTGATCCAGCCGCCAAGAGTGGGACCGATCGCCGGCGCCATAACCACCGCCATGCCGTACACGGCGAACGCCATTCCTCGTTTGGCGGGCGGGAATGTATCCGCAAGGATCGACTGCTCACTGGGCTGTAATCCACCACCGCCCGCCCCTTGAAGAATGCGGCAGATTATGAGCACTCCCAAATTTGGCGCCAGTCCGCACATGAATGAGCTCAGAGTGAAAAGCGCGACGCAGAACATGTAAAAGCGCTTGCGGCCGAAAACGGACGAGGCCCAGCCACTCAGCGGCAGCACAATCGCGTTCGATACGAGATAGGACGTGAGCACCCAGGTGCTTTCATCCTGGCCTGCCGAAAGACTGCCCGCGATGTGCGGCAGCGCGACGTTGGCGATACTCGTGTCAAGCACTTCCATGAACGTCGCGAGCGTCACCGTCAGCGCGATGATCCAGGGATTTACGGCAGGGCGCCAAATCGCCTGGTTAGGATCCCAAGTTGTGGCCGCGGCGCTCACTGCACCTCTACCTTCGGCGTGACCGACATTCCCGGGCGAAGCAGATGGTCGTTGTTCGAGCCTGGATCCAGCACGATCTTCACGGGCAGACGCTGCACAACCTTGACGTAGTTGCCGGTGGCATTCTCCGGCGGAAGCAGGCTGAACCGCGAGCCGCTCGCGCCGGCGATACTGTCCACCTTCCCTTTGTACTTGCGGCCGTAGGCGTCCACAGATATCTCGACAGGCTGCCCCGGGCGCATGTGGCGCAATTGAGTTTCTTTGAAATTTGCAGTGACCCACACATCTTCGAGCGGAACGATAGACAGCAGTTGCTGTCCCGGCTGCACGTTCATTCCTACCTCTATGTTCTTGTTTACGACGCCGGCGACGGGCGCAACGATTGTGCAGTACTGCAAATTTAGTTGTGCTTGTTCGAGTTCCGCTCTCTTCTGCGCCACCATTGCATCGGCGGAACTGTACTGGGCCTTGCTCACTGCCACTTGCTGCGGAGCTAATTGCGCTGTGCGCACGGATGCGCCCGCTTGAATCAGTCGGCTCTGCGCCTGACGTACCATGTCCTCGGCTGCGCTCGCTGAAGCACGCGCCGCCACCACGCCCGCCGCGGAAGCTGCCGCCGCCGCGACCGCCTGGTCGTATTGCTGCTGCGAAATCTCTTGCTTAGCGACGAGTTGCTTATAGCGCGCGAGGTCGGCTTGCGCCTTGGCGTCGTTGGCTTCAGCTTGCAGGAGCGTCGCTTTCGCCGCATCGGCTTGTCCCTGGGCGCCAAGGATTCCTGCCTGCATGTTCGTAACATCCGCATTCGCGGACTCGAGTTGGCTCGCCGAGTTTACGGTTGTGATCGGCACGTTGCGCCCGGCGGCCATCGCTGTTGATTCCGCCGAAGCGAGATCCGCCTGCGCCTTGTCCACAGTGACTTGGTAGTCTTTCGGATCGATCTGAGCTAGGACTGTTCCAGCATCGACGTACTGATTGTCGTTCACGTTCACTTTTATGACGTAGCCACCGACTCGCGCGCTGATGGGATTGATATGGCCGTCTACTTGAGCGTCATCGGTGGTTTCAAACGTGGAGTAGTAATGGAAGATCCAAATCCCGGCGCCGGCAATCACAATGATGATCGCGATGATGAGCCATATTGGAAGCCTCCGGCGCGACCGCGCGGGCGGCGGTGGCGGAGATGCAGAATGCATTGCCGCCGGACTGCTGCCGACTTCGTTTCGAATCTCCTGGGCTGGTTCAGTTTCCGTCTTTTGTGGCATCGGCTCTTCCTTTCAAATATTGCATCACGCCGGTTTCCGCGATTCCCTCGGCGCGCGCCAGTGAAATCCTCGCGACGTTGTAATTAAAGAGGCTCGTAATGAGCGATTCGTTCGCCGAGGCCAGTGCGTCCTGGGCCTGAACGACTTCGATATTGTCAGTCACTCCTGCGGAGAAGCGGTCGCGCGCCTGCTCGAGTGTCTGCGACGCAAGGTCAACATTGCTACGAGCCACGGTCACCTGGTCTGTGGCGGACTGCAGGTCAAATAGCGCGTCGCGAACGTCCTGATCGATCTGGCTCTTCAAGTTCGCAAACTGCGCCCGGCTGTTGGCAAGATTGGCATCAGCTTGCAGAACGTCGCCATGAGTTTTCCCGCCCTGGAAAATCGGGACTTTCAGTGAGCCCATCACTTGGAATGTTCCGTGAATTTGATCCGGCACAGGACCGCCCACGCCGTAATTTCCATCAAACGAAAGCGTCGGATAATACTCGGCGGTGGCAGCCCGGCGCGCCAGTTCAGCGGCGTGCACTTGCGATTCCGCGCTCAAGTAATCAGCGCGCATCGTGTACGCGCGCTGAAGCGCTTCGTCCACAGTCACTGGCGGTTGCGGATCGTATGGAATTTTTTCCGTGAGCTCGAACGCCTGCCCGGGCGGCAAGCCGATCGTGCGCGCAAACGCGATTCGCTGCTTTTCATAGTCGTTGCGCGCGGAAATCAATTGTTGCTGCCGCGTTTGGAACTCCACTCTCGCGCGTAGCGCATCAATCGCCGGAGAAGTTCCTGCCTTCAATTGGTCGTCAGCCTGGTTGTATAACGCTTCGGCGGTCTTCACTTGCGCTTCCACGGTTTCTACGCGCGATGCCGCGGAAATCGTTTGCAAATAATTGTACCCGACCACAAGAATCACAAGCTCGCGCGCATCCTTGTACGAGTGCTGCGAAGCCCGAACATTCTGCTCGGCGGAATGCACCTTTCTCCACCCATTCAAATCAAAAATCGGCACGCTAAGATACGCGCGTGTATCGAAGTAACCGAACGGGCCGATGATTGGATTAACCTGCGAAAATGAGAAGCCCGGCACGCTGATTTTCGTGAAGCCGGTCTGCGCCAAATTGACTTGTTCCGCGGTTTCAGTCGTATCTGTCGTCAAATTTGGAAGCACGTCGCCCAATTGCTTCCATTTTTCACCACGCGACGCTTCTATATTGTTCGTCGCAAGCAGCGCCCCAAGGTTCTGCGTCAGGCCGCGCTTGAGCGCGTCAATAAAGCTGAGCTTTATCACTTCAGCAGTCAGGTTGCCCGTCGGCACGCTCCCCTGGTAAGGGCTCTGCGGCTGCAAGGGATTCGATGGAGATGTTGACTGGCCGAAAGCAAACGACGCGGACAGCAGTGCCAGTGCGCCAATCAGCGCGAAACGTTTTGCAATCATCGCTCACTGCCTTTCTTTTCGATTCCACTGTGATTCGCCGCCGCGGCCGACCAGAAATGATCAAAAGCGCGTTGAAACGAGGGACCAAGTCCCGTGGACGGTGTCAGCGACCACGCCAGCAGCGAGCCCAGATAAGATTCTTTGTACGACCTCGCCAAATCGGCGGCGGCCACATCCCGCCGTACTTCGCCGCGCTTCTGCGCGATCTTGAAAATTTTGCTCATGATGATGTGGCCCTGCGCAAATCGCGTGCAGAACTTCAATCGCACCGCATCTTTAGAGAGCATCGTCAGCAACATGCTGCGCGCAAGTTCGGGCGACCGGCCGGGATCCTCCCCCAAACGAATGAACAACCGCCGCAGGATTTCCACGACGGGTTCACTACCCCGCTCTATTTCCTCAAGTGCAACGCGAATTTTGCCGATACGAATATCGCCGAAAGCTGTGAGCAATTCTTCCTTGCTCGGGAAATAGTTGAAGAACGTGCCCTTGCCCACGTCCGCGGCGTTCGTAATGTCTTCCACGGTCGTTTCCGTGAAGCCGCGCTCTGCGAACAATCGCATCGCGGCATCAAAGAGTCGCTGGCGTACCGCGGCCGAATGTCGTTCGCGGCGGGACAGGGGACGGCCGGCGCCACGGCTACGAATTGAACGGGAATTTGGGTTTGTTTTCATACAAGACCGACTGACAGTCAATACTGACTATAAGTCAGCAATCCGAAATAAGTCAAGACGAACTTTTGTCGGGCTGCTGGAAACCAAACGCAGCCACACCAATTGCTTGTTTATGAGATGTCGGGAATTAAAAAGGGATTCGGCTGGCGTCCCGGCCCATGCCGGAACGCCAACCGCTTCAACGCCGCAGGAGACGACCTCTGTGTAAGCGACGCGTCCAGTGTGTGTCTAGCGTGAAATGTTGTGCGGAGACCTCTTCGTCAGTTCGGAGAGAAGTATTTTTGCCGAAGCAGGCGGCGCAACTGCACCCTTCAAAACGATGTCGCGCGCTTCGAACTTCTTTCCGTATACCGCTTCATTTCCGTCATTGTCCGGACGCACCGTGGAGCCTTCGAGCGAAATGCCCGCGAACAAGCCGCGCGCGCGAGAGTACGTCAATACTTCCGCGCGCAACGTCACGTCCGTCGCTGCTTCCGCATCGCGGCCCTTTGGCCCGGCAGCCGCTGACGCATCGCCACCCAGTTTCACTTTGCTAGAGAGAATCGAGCTGGCGCCGCGATCGTTCATCACCAACAGCACGAAGTCGGTTGCCTGTGCGCCAAGTTGAAAGCCGATGCTGCCGCCTTCAAGTGCCATCATGGAAGGCGCGCCCCATGGCCCGTGGAAGTTTTCGCCGCCGCGGCATGTCATTACGCCTCGCCCGTAGCTCGCGCCGACGCCAAACGCCGCTTTGAGCACGGATGGATAAACGATTACGCATTCCGCCTTGTCAAGTAGGTTTTGCGGAATGTCATCTGGGACGTTAAGGATTTCTTTCATCACAACTCCGGCATTCTCGATGCGATCGTTCCATTTGGACGTGTCGTCCGCGTGTATGGGCTTGGGCAGGATCAGGGACGAAAAACCCATCATCGATAACGCGAGCATGCAGGATAAAAACTTCTTCATCTTTCCTCCTAATGGCTGAACAGCCGCTTCGAATCATACGGTTGTGAGCCAGTTACCGCAATCCATTAGTCTGATGCTCCAGTCAGCCAGGAAGGGTCTGGATTATAATCGTCAGTAGCGAAATTAGGAGTCCAGGAAAAATGTTAAGCGCGCGTCTTGTGCGCAGCGACCGTCTTGCGCGTCTGAGTTTCATGTTGATGGTTTGCGTCGGCTTTGCGTACGCGATCACCCCGTACGCGACGACTGCGCGCGCGCAACAGCGAAAAGCCGCCGCGACGCCGCAAGCATCGCCGAGAAAACCGAAACTCCGCCCCGATTTGGCGCGATTCGCTACGCGCGTCGCCGCCGCAGTTGACGAACAACACGCCGCGAAAGCTTCATGGGGCATCATCGTCGTGGATCAGGCTATCAACGAAACGCTCTACGAACGCAACGCCGATCTTTATTTCACGCCGGCGTCGAACGCCAAGCTCTACACCACCGCATTCGCGCTCGCCACGCTCGGTCCCGACTACCATTTTCGCACCACCATCGAGTCCGCGACGCCGCCCGATGTCGACGGACGCGTCCATGGCGATGTCCTTTTCGTCGGACGCGGCGATCCCGATCTCTCCAATCGCAAATTTCCCTACGCGCAAAAAGCCGAGCGCGACGGCATCCCCGAGAAGATCATCACGGAGTTGGCCGATGCTGTGGCCGCCAAGGGTGTGAAGCAGATCGATGGAGACATCGTCGCCGACGACAGCTATTTCGCCTACGATCCTTATCCCGAAGGCTGGAGTGTTGGGGATCTGTATTTCAGCTTCGGCGCTCCTATCAGCGCCATCGATCTCGACGACAACACGCTTACCGTCGCCGTCCAGCCCGGCGAACATCTCGGAGACCCCGCAATTCTGTCCATTGAACCCTGGGCCGGATACGAAACTTTCGGCCACGATGTAACTACCGGCCCCAGCGCATCGAAGCAAAGATTTTCCGTGGTTCGCCAACCCGGTCCGCACTCGATTCTCTTGCGCGGCTCAATTCCGCTCGCTGCGCCGCCAGCCAAACTCGATCTCGCGCTCGATGAGCCCGCCGAGTACACGGGGCGGTTGCTGAAGCTTTTGCTCACAGCCCGCGGCGTTCGTGTTGTCGGCGGCGTTAGAGTGCAGCATGGCGCGCCTCCCGAACGCCAAGCCGATGGCTCGACCGCGCTCTTGCCGCCCGCCGCGCCCGCAACTGCAAACGCGGATCCGGTAATTCTCGCCGAACATACTTCGCCGCCCTTGCTCGAATCGATCCGCATGCTGAATAAGATCAGTCAAAATCTTCATGCCGAGCTTTTGCTGCGCACGATCGCGCGGGAAAAGTCGGGAGTGGGTACAACCGACGCTGGCGTAGTAATCGAGCGCAATTTTTTGAACTCCATCGGGCTTGCCGACGGCGATGTTGTACTCGCAGATGGATCGGGTCTCTCGCGCCAAGATCTCGTGACGCCGCGCGCTACCGCGCAACTTCTCGAATACGCCGCGCAGCAGCCCTGGGGCGATAGCTACATTTCGACTCTTCCTGTCGCCGGCGAAGATGGCACCCTCGAAGACCGGATGAAAGGAACCGCCGCAGCCGGCCGTATTTACGCGAAGACCGGCGCGCTTGAGCACGTTCGCGGGATTTCCGGCTACGCGACCACAGTGCACGGCGCACACCTCGTATTCTCGATGTTTATGAACAACAATCCGCAGCCACCGCGCGACACGGCCAAGCTCTTCGATGCAATTTGCATCGCGATGGCCGAGGAAATTCTGCAGTCGCCGCCATCGCCTCGGCGCAAGTAACGCAAGTAACGCAAGTAACAACGTCAAGTATCCCGTCATTACTAACTCTCGTAAGGCGCGTCATAAGACGCGCGCTATTCTTGACACTTCGACGTTCCTACTCCATGGTGAGCCTGTGAGCCGAACCGCAGAAGACCTGCTCGAATTTCCGCGTTTGCGCGAAATCGTCGCGCGAAGAACCACTTGCGCGCCCGGCCGCCGCGCAATTCTTGCGCTCGAACCTAGCGGCGATGCGGCTGCACTCGCCGCGCAATTCGATCTGATTCGTGAGGCGGTGGAATATCTGCGCGCCGGCTCAGAGTTGGGTTTTGGCTCGCTGGCCGATCCCCAAGGATGGCTCGCGCGTCTGGGCATTCCTGCGTCGGTTCTCTCCGCCGCGGAACTTCTCGATGCCGCTTCGCTGCTCGACACTTCCACAAATCTGCGCCTCACATTTCGCGGCACTGCGGATAAATTCCCCAAACTTGCCGAGCGCGCCTCAGCCCTCCCCGATCTTCGCTTTCTCGCGGCCGCCATTCGCAAAGCTGTCCTTCCGAATGGCGAAATCAGTGACAACGCTTCGCCCGCACTCAAGAAGATTCGCGCCTCGGGCGCGCAAACGCGCGACAACATCCAAAAATCGCTCGAAGTCATCCTGCGGGCCCGTGGCGGGGAGGCTGGCCACGACTACGTCACCCTCCGCAACGATCGCTTCGTCATTCCCGTTCGCGCCTCTGAGCGCCGCGGCGTTCCGGGCGTCGTTCACGGTGCCAGCGCAACTGGGCAAACCGTTTTCGTCGAGCCGCTCGAAACTATCGACCTGAATAATCGCCTCGTGCAGCTTGCTGAAGACGAAGCTGCTGAAATCGCGCGCATCCTCGCCGAACTGACAGAACAATTGCGCCTCGAAGGCGGCCCGCTCGCTTTCACCGCTAATCGCATCGCAGACTTCGATTCTGTCTTTGCCCGCGGGCGCTTCGCGCGCGAATTCGACGCGTGCATGCCGGAATTCATTTCCGAAATCGAAATTCATCTCAAAGATGCGCGCAATCCGGTCCTCGAAGATTCGCTGCGGCCGCAGGGCCGGAGCGTCGTGCCCGTCTCGCTCGATCTCGGAGGTTCGGTCGGCACGGTCATGGTTGTCAGCGGGCCGAATACCGGCGGGAAGACAGTAGCGCTGAAAACTTTGGGCCTCGCCGCATTGGCCGGGCAATCGGGAATTCCGGTGGCTGCCGAGCGCGCGGAGCTGCCCATCCTCGATGCCGTGCTCGCCGACATCGGCGACGAGCAATCCATCACCGCGGATCTCTCGACGTTCTCCGCGCATGTCCTGAATCTGAAAGGCATGCTGGCGCGCGCGACCGATCGCACGCTAGTCCTCGTTGATGAGATGGGAACGGGCACCGCCCCGGAAGAAGGTGCCGCGCTCGCCGTCGCCTTGCTCGAAGAATTTCGTCGTCTCGGCTCGCTCACCTTGGCGACGACGCATCACGACCGCCTGAAATCCTATGCTTCGACGACTCCGGGCGTTATCAATGCCGCCGTCGAATTCGACGAAGAGCAACTGCGCCCGACCTATCGCCTCCTCGTCGGCGTGCCGGGCGTTTCGAGTGGCCTCGAAATCGCCAGAAGACTTGGCTTGCCGGAAGCCATCATCGAGCGCGCCCGGGCTGGACTCACGCCTGAAACGCTCGAAGCGCGCGGCCTGATTGCTTACCTTCATCGTAGCCGCGACGAAGTGGAAGAAATTAAACGCGAGGCCCGCGCGGAGCTCGTTGCCCTCGAATCCGAGCGCCGCGAGTTGCGCACTCAGTGGGTCGATCGCCAAAAGAAGCGCATTGCGGAGCTCGAGAAAAATTTCGCGGAAACAGTGAAGAAGCTCGAAAGTGAAGTCACGCGGCTAGCTGCCGAAATTCAGGATCGCAAGCTCCGCGCTGAAGTTGAGAAGTCCACCGGCCGAAAATTCGGGAAGGTTGAAGCCAGCGCGCGCAACGACGCGGATGCTGCTGTGCTGGAGACGCTCGCCTCATCGCAAGCGGATCTAGGCGTCGCCACGGAATCCCCGAAGCCGCTATCGCCTGAAAAATTGATCGAAGGCACGCGCATTCGCATACGCGGAATGAAGCAAGCGGTCGTGCTTCGTCGCGTAGACACGCAATCGCATTCCGCGCAAGTCGAAGCCGGCCCAATGCGGATGAAAATTCCGCTCAGCGATATTATCGGCGTCGAAGAGACGACCGCTGCTTCGTCTCGCCCCAGTGTCCCGAATCGCGGAATTCATGTCCTGGCGCAACGAACCGATGAGCCATCAGCCGAAGAAATAAACGTCATCGGAAGCACGGTCGAACAGGCCATCGAGCGCGTAGACAAATTCATAGACTCCGCCGCGGTCGCCAATCTGCCGCAGGTTCGCATCATTCACGGCCACGGCACAGGCGCCCTCCGCCGCGGCCTGGCAGAATTCCTGCGTACTCACCCCCTCGTCGAGCAAATCCACGCCGAAGCCACGGATCGCGGTGGCACAGCCATCACCGTGGTCGAGTTGAAAGGTTGAACGTGCAGTGCTAAACCTTCTGACACAGAGATACTAATTATCATGGCAGAAGCTGGGTCTTTCGCCGATCGCGTTAAGCAGCAGGCGGACATCGTCCGCGTCGTCGGCGAATACGTTCGCCTAAAGAAGAGTGGCCAGAATTTCACGGGACTCTGCCCATTCCATCAGGAAAAGACACCATCATTCGCCGTGCATCCCGTGAAGCAGATTTATCACTGCTTCGGTTGCGGCGTCGGCGGCGACGCTTTCAAATTCGTAATGGAAATGGAAAAGGTCGCCTTTCCCGAAGCGATTCGAATCGTTGCAGAGAAATGCGGCATCCCGATTCCCAAGCCGCGCGATCGCTCTCCTGAAGAACGAAAAGAAAATCAGCAGCGTTCCGCGCTAGTCGAAATGCATCGCGAAGCCGCGGCATTCTTCGCGCGCCAATTGAACGACACGCCCGAAGGCAAAGCCGCTCGCGGCTATCTGGAAGATCGCGGGCTCGATCGCGAAGCCATGACTCGCTTCGGCATCGGCTACGCGCCGTCGGGCGGCGACGCCCTCTATCGTTTCCTCAAGCAAAAATATCCCGACAAGCTTCTCGAGCCTTCAGGCCTCGTTGTGAAAGATCAGGGCGGCCGCTTTTACGACAAGCTCCGCCGCAGAATCATGTTCCCGATCGCGAACGAGTCCGGGAAAGTAATCGCGTTCGGCGGCCGCGCTCTAGGCGACGATATGCCGAAGTACATGAACTCGCCCGAAACGCCCATCTACTCGAAGAGCAATGTCCTCTATCACCTTGATCGCGCAAAAGACTCGATTCGCCAGCGCAATTTCGCAATCCTCGTCGAAGGTTACATGGACACGATCGCCGTCGCCCGCGGCGGATTCGCCAACGTCGTTGCCAGCTGCGGCACCAGCCTCGCTGAACCTCAGGTGAAACTCCTCAGCCGCTTCACAAAAAACGTTATCGTAAATTACGATCCCGACACGGCCGGCCAAGCCGCGACCGAGCGATCCTTCGCAGTGCTTCTCGAAAAAGAATTCGAGATCAAAGTTCTCACTCTCCCCGGCGGCGCCGACCCTGATAAATTCCTGAAAGAGAATGGCGCAGCAGCATACGAGAAGCAGCTCAGCGCCGCGCCATCCTATATCGACTTTCTCATTTCCCGCGCGCGCCACATGGATCGCTCCACGGCCACCGGCAAACTCGCCGCGCTCAACTATCTGATGCCCTACGTTCAACGCGTCCCGAATCGCCTCATCCGTTCCGAATGGGCCTCACGCATCGCCAGCGAGCTCCGCGTGGACGAGCCCGTTCTTCGCGAAGCCCTGCGCCGTGCCTCAGTCCAGCGCCACAGCGAAGTGAAGCCGAAAGCCGAGCTGGTTTCCTCTGCCATGAAGCAGGCGGACCGCCGCCTCATGCAGATGCTCGTCGAAGCCGACGACTTTCGCGAAAAGCTCGCGCACGTAATCGTCGGCGAATCCCTACACAAAGGCCTCGACACCGAGCGAATATTCGAAGTCTTGCTCGCCACCGCCATCACCGGCACCCAACCCGATCCGGCCGCTCTCGCCGAATCGCTCGCCGAGCCCGATCGCCGCCTCTTCTTTTCCGTCGTTTTCGAATCCGCCGCGGCACCATCGTGGGACGAAGCCGAAAGCTGCCTTATCGTCCTTCGCCGCCGCCACATTGAAACCGAACTGCAAACCGTGCAGAAGGAAATCGAAGCGCAGCCCGCCGCCGCTGACCTCAACCGCCTTCTCACTCGAAAACAGGAACTGCGGAAGCGGCTTTCAGGCTAGGCAAGTGGCAAGTGCGCGAAGATGCGTGAACTCAGGAGGATTGAATGATCGGACGCCCGCAAACCACCGAAGCAGCGCCAAACTACTTCACCTACGTCAACCAGGTAACCGGCGATGATCCCCTCGCGGCGATCGACACCCAACTCGACGAATCGCTCGCATTATTCGCCGGCATCTCCGAAGAAAAATCGCTCCACCGCTACGCCCCAGAAAAATGGAGTATCCGCCAGGTTCTCAATCACCTTTCTGACAACGAGAGAGCCTTCGTCTTCCGAGCCCTCTGGTTCGCCCGCGGCTTCGACGCACCCCTGCCCGGCTACGACCAAGACATCGCCGCAGCCAGTTCTGGTGCAGATAGTGTCTCTTGGGCCGATCATGTCGCCGAATTCCGCGCCGTCCGCCTTTCCACCATTTCGTTGTTTAGAAATATGCCGCCCGAAGCGTGGCTGCGTACCGGCATCGCCAACGACAAGCCCTTCACCGTGCGCGCGCTCGCTTTCATCATTCCGGGCCACGTAACGCACCACATCAAGCTCCTCCGCGAGCGATATTTGTAGGCCCGGGCTGCCGGTATGCCACGCTGGCGCGTCTTCACCAATTCAACTCAAGTCCGCCGAAGCTTGAAATGTATCGCTGTCGCTCCGCGGCACGTTGAAACGAAAAGACTTGCACCATGCCCCACATTGAATCGAATTCCCCTTTCAAACATCTAATTGACGTAAACGCCTGTGCCGATATATGCTCCGAGGGTTTTGGAGGAAACGGACTGAATCCGTCGTGCATCCTATCGGTGTAGGGCGTCCTGATGCAAGACGTGGCGTTGAGTTCGTACGGCGTGGGCAGAGGGATTTGGATCAAGTCGCAAACGGGTTTACCAGCATCACATCCGCCATTCGAAAAAATTCTGACACACGGAAATGGTCGGGGTGTCCCGCCCCGCCGTTTTACGTGATGCACGCAAGTTTGCGCGCCGCTCGCGCATCGGCTTACTCCGCCGGGAGCTAAATTGTGACTCTGGCAATCGAAGAAAAATACGATCAGGTACGGCAGCTCATCAACATGGGCAAGGAGCGCGGCTATCTCCTTTATGACGAGGTGAACGACCTCCTGCCGGCTGAGATCCATTCCTCCGAAGAAATCGACGATCTGCTTTCGACCTTCGAGCGATACGGAATTGACGTCTACGAAGATCTTTCGAGCGCCAAGGCAGCGCTTGCGGGAGACGGCGCCGAAGTCGAAGTCGTCAAAGAGGAAACTCCAGCCGATGACTCGGAACTGGATCTCACTCCAGGCTCGCTCGAAAAAACCAACGATCCCGTCCGCATGTATCTCCGCGAGATGGGCACCGTTCCGCTGCTCACCCGCGAGGGCGAAGTCGCCATCGCCAAGCGTATCGAGCGCGGGCAGTTGCTCGTTCTCAAGACCATCTCTCGCTCGCCTATCATCCTGAAAGAATTGCTTGGCGTCGGCGAAGATCTGCGCCGCGGCTCGCGCTCCATCAAGGAAATCGTTCAGTTCGACGACGAAGAGCTTACCGAAGAAAAAATTGAAGCCAAGACCCGCGAAACGCTCAAGGAAATCGACAAGATCGGCAAGCTTTACCTCCTTTCGGTAAAGCAATCCGAGAAACTCGAAAATACCGCGCGTTCCAACAAGCGCACCTTTCTTCGCGCCCGCTTCGCTCTCGGCCGCACACGCGTGGATATGTCCATGCGCGTCCGCGAAATTGATTTCAATCCCTTCGAGAAGAAGCGCCTCATTGACAAAATGCGCCAGTCGGTCGAGCGCGTCCAGGCCCTCGAGCGCGAAATTGTAAAGCTCGAGCGCCGCGTCGAAGCCTCCAAGGCCGATGTCCTCGCCGAAGCCCGTAAG
This sequence comes from Candidatus Acidiferrales bacterium, assembly GCA_036513895.1. Taxonomy (GTDB): domain Bacteria; phylum Acidobacteriota; class Terriglobia; order Acidiferrales; family UBA7541; genus Palsa-147. The sequence continues at coordinate 45,640 of DATBYF010000133.1, forward strand.
GAACTTAAAGCGCGTCGGCAGGAACTTCGTGAAATCGAAGTCATCGCCGAGGCCAATCCCACCGAGCTCAAGCGGATGCTGCAAGTCATCGTCCGCGGCGAAGTGGAAGCCGAGCAGGCGAAAAAAGAATTGATCGAGGCCAACCTTCGCCTCGTCGTTTCCATTGCCAAAAAATATACCAACCGCGGCTTGCAGTTCCTCGACCTGATTCAGGAAGGCAACATCGGCCTGATGAAAGCCGTGGACAAATTCGAATGGCGCCGCGGCTACAAGTTTTCGACCTACGCCACCTGGTGGATTCGCCAGGCCATCACCCGCGCCATCGCCGACCAGGCGCGCACCATCCGCATTCCGGTGCACATGATCGAGACGATCAACAAGCTGATCCGCACCAGCCGCCAGCTTGTGCAGGAACTCGGACGCGAACCGACCTCCGAGGAAATCGCCAAGCGCATGGATATTCCGGTTGCCAAGGTGCGTAAGATTTTGAAGATTGCGCAGGAACCGATTTCGCTGGAGACGCCGATCGGCGAAGAAGAAGATTCGCATCTCGGCGATTTCATCGAAGACAAGGCCGTGGTTTCTCCATCCGATGCTGTGATCAACTTGAACTTGAAGGAACAGACTTCTTCCGTGCTGAAGACACTGACGCCGCGCGAGGAAAAAGTGATCAAGATGCGCTTCGGGCTCGACGATGGCAGCGAACACACGCTCGAAGAAGTGGGACAATCTTTCGCCGTCACGCGCGAACGCATCCGCCAGATTGAAGCGAAAGCCCTTCGCAAGCTGCGGCATCCATCGAGGTCGCGCAAACTCCGCGCCTTCCTGGAAGGCTCGGCAAATGAC
>DATBYF010000134.1:0-13908 GCA_036513895.1 Candidatus Acidiferrales bacterium
TGCACCAGAACTACATTCTTAATATGTTGATTCACGATTATTCTCCTTTGCAAAGATCCAGACGGATCAGTTGACTCTCGGTGTTGCACGCCTTCAGGCCAAACCAATCCCGCCTGGAGCGAGGGACATGCATTTCACTCACGACATATAGACTTACTGGCTGCTAGTTGGCGTGTGCGGATGTGGCAGCCTCTTCGATGAGCTTGGCTGCTTCCTTCGGGTGAGACATGTAGGCCACATGGCTGGCGTTCACCTCGACCGTCTTGGCATTGGCGCGCTTCGCCATCATGCGCTCCTGGTCCGGATTGATCGACCGGTCTGCCGTCGCCACCATGTACCAGGTGGGCTTCGTCTTCCAGGCGGGCGACGTGACCTTGTGGGTGAACGCGTCGGTCGAGATCGGCACCTGCGAGATAGCCATGTACTGGGACTCGGCGGCGGGAATATCTGCCGCGAAATCGGCCGCGAAATGCGCCTCGTCTATCCACCAGTTGCCATTGCTGTCCGATTTGAATGCCTTGGACGCTTGCGGCAGAGCCTGTTCGATCGATGCACAGCTGTCACCTTCATCGAGCGCAAAGGCGGCAATATAAACAAGCGCCGCAACGTTTGGATCGTTGCCGGCCTCGCTGATGATAGCCCCGCCGTAGCTATGGCCCACCAGAACCACGGGCCCGCCCATTGCGTCGATTGCGGCCTTCGTGTACTTTTGGTCGTCGGCGTAGGAAGTTTCCGGGGGCTGCGCGACTGATACCGTGTAGCCATCCTTCTCAAGTATCTTCGCGACGCCCTCCCAGCCTGAACCATCGGCGAATGCACCATGCACCAGAACTACGTTCTTGATGCCGGCTGCAGCCGCCCCTGCTGCCACTCCAACAGTCCTTTTGAGCAGCAGAGTCGCTCCCAATAGCACAGCAACGAGCGCCACCACCCCGAAAATCCTCTTCATTTTGATTCTCCTCTCTAGTTTGGGCTTCATTGAATCATCCAATTTCGAGCGCCTGATGTTGTCGTCGGTTATTCCAAGATTCCCTGGTTTTTATTGACCTGACTTTGCTAACTCCGCCCGCGCGGCTGCCACGATGTCTGCGCCCGTGTTTGCGTGGCCATTGATTCCCCAGCCGCCCTCAGGCGATTCGGTGATAAGAACCCAAGTCCGATTCGCCAGGGCTGCATCATTTGCCGCAGCCGCAACGATGTCGGTAAGGTCCCGCACCACTCCAAGTTGCTTTTCACGATCCAATACACCGGCTGGCGTCAGCACTTGCACGCGCACATAGTTGCTCGCGCCGGCTGCGTTCGAAATCGCTTCGACTGGTAGCTCGTGAACGAACGCCGCTGTGTTGTTTTTGAATAGATTGATCGGCGGAACCTTTTCCCACCGCATGACGGCATTGGCCAAGTCTTGGGCCAGCCTGTGCTTGTCAGAGAAAGTTCCTGCAGCCGCGTACACGTCAATCATGGGCATGGTGTGACTCCTTTGTAGTCGAACCAAGATTGACCCGGCTTTGACACTCCAATCGCTCGGTGCGTTCCGCTCATATTCTTCAGGTTTCGCCTGAGTCCCGTGAAATCCGGCTCTGGGCCGCGAATTATTCGAGGTCACTTTCCTTCGGGGGGCGCCTCTGTTTGAGTTCGCTCGCGCATCATCCACTCTCTGATGTATGGGGAACATCGCAGCACCGGAATGCCCGCAGACTCGCAATCGTTCAGGAAGCGAACTGCATAAACGTCCACGAGGTCGACCTCCTCCAAATCCAAGCTCACCGGTTGTACAACACGCTCTATTTCTGACTTCACTTGACCAAGGTGCTCAGACCGAAGCTGGCCGCTCAGGCAGATCTGTATCTCGCGCTGGCCAGCAACTCGTCTGATCTTCAGCGTCATAGTTCTGTGCTCTGAAGAACAATCGAATAATGCAAAAATCAAGCCATTCGCAATTGCTTGCCGGGATGGAAGTTAGGCTTGCGGGTAAGTCCTTAAAGTTCAGGAATTCCTGTCTGGCGAGGAAATGGCGATAGGTTTAATTGCGGCGCCGAGGATTCAGTCAGCCCGTGGATCCTTGTATCGATATTTGTTAATTTTCAAACGCTTGATCTTGGAGTCGAGCGTTCGCGATGGTAGGCCCAATTTCGCTGCGGCACCTGCCGCCCCTGAGATTCGACCGTTGCTTTCTGCTAGCGCGACTTCAATCATTTCCTTTTCCTGTTTCACGAGCACACCATTGAGCGGCCCCGGCCGCACGGATCTTGACCGTGGCTCTCCCTTCAGCCACGTTTCCTCTACAGAGAATGTTTCGCCCTCGCAGAGGATCACAGCCCGCTCAACCACGTTTTGTAGCTCGCGAACGTTTCCCGGCCAGCCATATCCCTCGAACAACTTGAGAGATTTCTTATCAATCGTTTTGAATTTCTTTCCCGCCCTTTTCCCGAAGCGATCGATGAAGTATTCGACCAGCAAAGGAATGTCAGAAACTCGTTCTCGCAGCGGCGGCATCTCGATGGGTACCACATTGAGCCGGTACAGCAGATCTTCCCGAAATTGGCCTTGTTCCACGAGCGCGTTCAAATCGCGATGCGTGGCTGCAACCACTCTCACGTCAACCGGGATTGGCCGGCTGCTGCCCACGCGTTCGATTTCACGTTCTTGCAGAACCCTCAACAGTGCTATCTGGATTTCCGCAGGTAAGTCGCCGACTTCGTCGAGAAAGATGGTGCCGCCATTGGCCGATTCAAATCGTCCCATGCGGCGCTGCGTCGCACCCGTAAAAGCGCCCTTTTCGTGACCGAAGAGCTCCGACGCGATCAAAGAAGGCGGGATGGCGGCGCAATTCACGCCGATAAATGCGCGCTCAGCGCGCTTGGATCGCTTGTGGATTGCGCGGGCGATCAATTCTTTTCCGGTGCCGGTTTCTCCCAGTATCAACACCGTGGAATCGGACGCTGCCACCTTGCCGACCTGCCGAAGCACCGTTCGCAGCGCTTCCGAGGAGCCCACGATGTCTTCGAACATCGAGTCGCGATCGATTTGTTCTCGCAACGCCAGATTTTCGTTTCGCGTCCTCTCTTCGGCTCGAACACGGTCGTCGATATCGGTGCCTGTCGCGTACCATCGAGTTACCTGTCCGCGCTCATTTCGAAAAGGATTGTATTGGATCAGGAACCAACGGTACTGGCCGTCCTTCGCGAGTGCCCGATGCTCGAATTTGAAGGGAAGACCGCGGGCCAGGGCAGCCTTTCGCTCATGTCGAAATTTTTCGAGATCCTCCGGATGGAAGATTCTCTCCCGGAAATTTGGCGCAATCACATCGTCAGCACTTAACCCCGTGTAGTTGAGCGTAGCTTGATTGGCGTAGATCGGCACGCCGCAGGCGTCCTGAACAACGACCGCCTGCGGAATTGCGTCCGTGATTTGCCGAAGTTCGCGTTCGTCCTCGCGAAGCTTTTCTTCGGTTTCTTTAAGCGCTTCGATGTCGGTAGTCGTTCCGTACCATCGGACGATCTTGCCGGTTTCGTCGCGAAAGGGCTCGACCTGAATGAGAAACCATCGGTACACTCCATCGCGGCCGCGAACGCGCGCTTCGGTGTTTCCCGGCAAACCCGAATGCAAGAGCTCTTGCCACCGTTCCATCAGCGGCCCTATGTCTTCGGGATGAAAGGCTGCTTGCCAACCCCAACCGTGCGATTCTTCGGGAGCCAGGCCCGTATAGTCATGCCATCGCTTATTAAGAAACTCGTTTGAACCATCTGGCAGATTGCACCAAGCCATTGCGGGAATCGTGTCAATCACCTGGCGCAGTTTGGCTTCGGACTTTTGCACTTGGCCGAGCGCATTTCTGAGGGCCTCCTGCGCCTGTTTTCTATCCTCAATATCGGTTCCCGTTGCATACCAACGAACGACCTTTCCGCTTTCGTCGACGAGTGGGTTATAACGGATCAGAAACCACCGATACTTCCCGTCTTTCCCGAGAGCTCTTTGCTCATTTTCGAACGGAACCGCGTTCGATAGACCCGCTTGCCGATTTTCTCGCAGCCTCTGCACGTCGTCCGGATGAAATACGCGATCTCGAAAGTCGTCGGCACGAACGTCATCGACAGAGAGTCCCGTATATTCGAGAGTCACCCGATTTGCATAGGTGGCTTTGCCGTCCGGATCCAGCACGACGACCGTATGGGCGATGAGGTCGGCGATTAGACGTGACTCGTCCCGCTCTTCGGGGAGGTCTTTTCTGAGGTGCTCGGCACTTTCCGGCTGTCGTTCTGCTGAGCTTGTGTTTGGCATAATTTGGATCCGTGGCGCACATTCTAATGACATTCCGCCCAAAAAGAAAAGAAGGGCCGATGCATGAGCTCTTGGTTCTCTCTTACAATGCCGACTTTGCCCCGGACTCTGTCGTGGTATCTGGCGAAGGGTTCGCGTCCCCCGCGATGTCCGCAGCAGCACGCCACTGAGAAGCACAATTTCGTAAGATTTTCGCGCCCGAATCCCGTTGATTCCCCGGCACTTCCGCTAACCCTTACACACTGTGGATTTGCAAGCACCACCACATGCATGATATAATTGCGTGTTTCAGTTACCCTAACAGTATGATACTTATACAGTTAACACGGAGAGGTGTGCTCGCTCACGGACACGGCGACCGCGGGCTCTTGCCAAGGCGCCACGGGCCCGCCATAAGGTCCTTCGCCGCCGCTGTCAACGTGGACGGTACGCAAATTTGCGGAGTCCAGTACTCAATTTCTAATCGAGACTGGAAATTATTAGAAACGCCCGCAACTCCTAGAAAACAATCACCACGACCCACTTCTAATCGAGACAAAAATAGGGGGTCAACGACGCCTTTTTCCCTCACCTTACACGGTTAATTCTGACTCGCTACTCACTTTTGGGTATAGCCGCCGGCGGTCAAAAAGCCGTTTATACCTTGAGTCTCGAAACCAAGCTCATGAGGCAGAGGGAAAATGAATATTCAGCAAGCGACGCAAAGCTACGAATCGTGGATGAGACGCTGTACGGACGTGGTCGAGTCTGATCTGACGGCTAAACACGCCCAAATGCGGAAGGATCTGTTCATATTTTTTCGAGGCACCTATTACCGGTGGGCGCAACTTTGGCCTGAATTCTGCAAAGATTTACGAAGCGCGCCAAGAATTTTGGGCGTGGGCGATCTACACGTCGGAAGCTACGGCACGTGGCGGGATCAAGAAGGCCGGCTCTGCTGGGGCGTTGACGATTTCGATGATTCCTACCCGTTGCCCTATACCAATGATCTTGTTCGGCTCGCCGCCAGCGTGAAGCTGCTCACCGATTCCGGGGAACTCGAGATTAAATACCGGGACGGCTGCGACGCGATTTTGGAAGGATATCGAGTTTCACTGAAAGACGGTGGATGCCCGTTCGTCCTTGCCGAGCACGAAACTAATCTGGAGCGGCTGGGCATTGAAGCGATCAAGCCTCCGCAGGACTTCTGGGAAAAGCTGCTGGAAGATCCCGCCGTGAAGCTTCAAAAAGTTCCGCGAGGCGCCCGAAAAGCCTTCGAAAAAACATTGCCTCCGAAAACCTCGTATCAAGTTGTGCGCCGCAAGGCTGGCGAGGGAAGCCTGGGGCAGCAGAGGTTCGTGGCCATCGCCATGTATGAGGGCGGTTACATCGCCCGCGAGGCGAAAGCGACCGTGCCGTCGGCGTCAGTCTGGGTGGAAGGCAAGCAGGGACACGGCGAGCGTTATTACGAAAAAGCGATCGCCGCGGCGATACGCTCCCACGATCCCTATCAACATGTCATCGGCGAGTGGATTGTCCGCCGGCTGTCGCCGGATTCGAATCCGATTGAAATAGATGATTTGCCGAAAGAACGCGACGAATGCGCGCTACTCCAAGCCATGGGCAAGGAGATCGCCAATGTACATCTCGGCAAAAGAAATCAAGTGAAACCAATCCTGAAACACCTGCACGGAAGCCGCAAGAACTGGCTCGGGCGCGCAGGCAAGAAGATGGCGAAATTAATCGAGAAAGAATGGAAGGAATACAAGAAAGCAGGTTGAAGGAGTAAGCAGACTCATGGCGGCGATTGCATTTCGGTACAGAGAAGAACTTTCCGTCAGTTTGGTTTGACGCCATGCAGTGGTTCTTCTATCGCGATGGAAAAAGGGCGGACCTGAGACACGCACGCACGGATCGGACCCGAAGGCCGGACCTGAGACACGCACGCACGGATCGGACCCGAAGGCCCTGTCGGAGTGTGCAGACACGACCGGTTGCGCGAGATTCGCGGTCTGGATCGCGCGTTACTCTTTCGGCGATCGCCGTCGGGGCGTCGTTGTGACGCGTGGCAAAAGATTCTCGGTCTCGTGGGATTGTGCCGTTTTCGGGAGCGTGAGGGTGAGGTGAGTTCCAGCGTGGCAATTGCAGATGGCGCGGAGTTCGTCGACGTAAAACTCTCTAAGGGCGGTTTGTTGTTCCATCACCAGCCTCCGTCAATTCGTTTTTGGCGACCAACCTCGCTCGCCACGGGAGCGATATTGCCGGAAGCCGAAAAACTTGCCCATACACGATATGCCCGGGTCTTTCGGTGAGAAAACCGTAACTCGCTCCACTGGCGGGTCTTCGGAACTCTGGGAGGCAGGGAGCCCACGCTCTAAGTTAATAGTTGCCGGGCCTACAGGGAACGGCCTATCGAAAGATTCCTAGCCCGCACGGTACCGTGGGGGTTCCGGCGGCACAAGAGGTGGTGAGCCATCCGAAGCTACTTCAAAGGCGCCCGGCCGGTCGGTATAAGCAGCAAAGGAGACGGAGTGCGGCATAAGCAGATTTCTGACAGACCCAAGACGTTTGCTTTGATTATGGAGACGGGCGACGAGATTGTGGATGTGCTGGGGCGATTTGCGGCGTCCGCGAACCTGGCGGGAAGCAGCTTCAAGGCGATCGGCGCGTTGTGCTACATTAAGCTAGGTTGGTTCAATTGGCAGACGAAGAAGTACGAGGTCGCCGTGGAGTTCGACGAACAGGTGGAACTGCTTTCACTAATCGGCGACATCGCGGTGAAAGATGGCGAACCACAAGTGCACGCGCATGTCACGATTGGACGCCGTGATGGAACCGCTCACGGCGGTCATCTGATGAAGGCAATAGTTCGTCCGACTTGCGAATTAATTCTGACCGAGAATCCCGAACATTTGCAGAAGCGGATGGACCCAGAATCGGGATTGGCGCTGATTAAGCTGTGAATTGGCGCTGATTCAACTCGCTTTGCGTCGTTGGCGATGTTCTTCTGCGGCCGCGGTTTTCGAGCGTTTTGTGGATGGCTGTGCGGCCAGGCTCTTTTTCAAGGCTTGCATCATGTCAATTACCGGGGCTTTGGCCTTCTTGGCAGCGGGCGCAGTTATTGTTTTTCCTTTGAGTTTGGCTTCGATGAGTTCGTTGAGGCGTTCCTGAAATTCGTCCTTGTAGGCTTCGGGTTTGAATGGGGCTGACAAGCTTTCGACGAGCTGGTCGGCAAGTTTCACTTCTTCGGGTTTGAACTTTATGTCGTACTTTTTGCCATAGCCTTCGACGGCAGAGATTTCGTTTTGGTAATACATGGTGTGGAGTGTCAGGCCATTGTTACGCGCGCGAATGAAGATGGTGTACTCGCGCTGGTGCATGCTCACTTTGGCCACGCCCATTTTCTTGGTGTCTTGTAAAGCTTTTAGGAGAAGCAGGTAGGGCTTCTCGGCGTGCGATTCAGGTAGAGCGATAAAGGAGGAATCGAAGTAAATCGGATCTACGTCGGACTGATCGAGAAACGTGATGATGTCCATTGTTTTTCCAGATGGCGGCGTTATTTTCTTGATCTCATCGCCGTCCACGAGAACGTACTGACCGGTCTCGTATTCGTAGCCCTTTATCACTTCTGAACGATCGACCATGCGATCGCAGGTCGGGCAAAACAGCGGCTGCTTCAGTCTGGTGTTGCACTCGTTGTGAATCTGGTGCAGATAGGTGCGTTTTGTTCTCGCGGCGACGAAGAGTCGAATGGGTATGGAGACCAGACCGAAAGAGATCATGCCCTTCCAGACGGACGAAGCCATGAGAGTCCTCCTGAGAAGGAACAGAATAGCGGAGGGAGTGGGGGCGACAATAGGTGGAATACCTTAGATTCAAGAGCGCCGCGCTTACGAGGCGTGCATTCGACGAGTTGCGACGGGGAATTGAGTGGTGCGAAGATGCCGGCCTGAAAGCCCGGCGCTACAAGTGCTGTGGCGTGTGATTGCCGATGAAAAACATTTTGTTATTCTCTCTGCATCTAATTAAGAGCGTCCATTGGCCACGCATTCAGAGTTAAGAATATATGTCATCAACTGATTTCGCGGTGAACGCCGCGCCCGAACTTAATCTTTTCGAGCCGGCGGTGCGCGAATGGTTCAGCGCGGTGTTTCCGTCGCTGACGCGGCCGCAGGTGCTTGGGTGGCCTGCGATCGCGCGCGGCGATTCGACGCTGATTCTTGCGCCCACCGGCTCGGGGAAAACGCTGGCTGCGTTTTTGTGGTGCATCAATCGCTTGATGTTTGCGCCGACGCCTGCCGAAACAGAGCGATGCCGCGTAGTCTACATCTCGCCGATCAAGGCACTGGCGGTAGACGTGGAGCGAAATCTGCGTGCGCCCCTGGTCGGAATCGCGCAGGCAGCTGAACGGCTTGGTGCTTCCTACCATCTGCCGCGCGTCGCCATTCGTACTGGAGATACCCCCGCCAATGAGCGAGCGCGCTTCCTTCGCCATTCTGCGGACATACTCATCACGACGCCCGAGTCTTTATATCTTCTGCTGACTTCCAATGCGCGGGAGCTGATGCGCTCGGTCGAGGCGGTCATCGTTGACGAAATTCACGCGATCGTTCCAACCAAGCGCGGCTCGCACCTGGCGTTGTCCATCGAGCGACTCGAGCATCTCGCTGGACGGCGTCTCCAACGCATCGGGCTTTCCGCCACGCAGCGGCCGCTCGATGAAGTCGCGCGCTTCTTGGCGGGAGCCGAAGCTGCGGCTGAGTCTCCGTCCGCCGCCGTTGCGTTGGGCGACGAAGAAACGATGGGCGAATTTGAATCGCCGTTGACCGCTCCTGTCTACCGGCCGATTACGATCGTTGACGCGGGCGAGCCAAAGCGTTTCGATCTGCGCGTGGAAGTTCCTGTCGAAGATATGACGCGTCTCGATGAGATCGAGACGATACCGAGCGGACCAGCGGCGCAGCCACCGGCTCGGCCGTCGATTTGGAGCGCGATTCATCCGAAGCTGCTCGAATTAGTTCGAGCGCACCGTTCTACGCTGATTTTCGTGAACAATCGCCGGCTGGCTGAACGCATTTCCGGCGCCATCAATGATCTCGCGGGCGAGGCGTTGGTGAGCGCCCATCACGGAAGCGTCGCTGTGGCGCAGCGTAAAGAAATTGAAGACCGGCTGAAACTCGGCACACTCCGCGGACTGGTGGCCACATCGTCGCTCGAACTTGGTATTGATATGGGCGCGGTGGATCTGGTTGTCCAAATCGAGTCACCGCCGTCGGTGGCGAGCGGAATTCAGCGAGTGGGCCGCGCGAGCCATCGAGTGGGCGCTGTGAGCAACGCGATCCTTTATCCCAAGTACCGCGCCGATCTGGTGGCCTGCGCCGCCGTCACGCGCGCGATGTATGACGGCCAGGTGGAGTCGGTGCACTATCCGCGTAATCCGCTAGATGTGCTGGCGCAACAGATCGTCGCGATTGTGGCGTTTGATTCCTGGAGCGTTGACGACCTTTTCCATTTGGTGCGTTCGGCGGCGCCGTACGCATCGCTCACTCGATCTGTATTTGAAGGAGTGCTCGATATGCTCGCGGGGCGCTATCCGTCCGGTGAATTTGCGGAACTGCGCCCTCGTATCACATGGGATCGCGTTATGAATCGGCTCACGCCGCGGCAGGGAGCGCGCAGCGTGGCCGTGATCAATGGCGGCACGATACCGGATCGCGGTCTTTACGGCGTTTTTCTGGCTGGAGCGGCGAAAGGCGCGCGGGTGGGCGAGCTCGATGAAGAAATGGTGTTCGAAAGCCGCACCGGCGACACCATCATTTTGGGCGCGAGCACGTGGCGCATTCAGGATATCTCTCGCGACCAAGTGATCGTCACGCCGGCACCTGGTGAACCGGGCAAAATGCCTTTCTGGCATGGCGACACTGCGGGGCGGCCGGCCGAGTTTGGCAGAAAAATCGGCGAGATGACTCGAGAGATGTTGGCGTTGCCACGTCCGGTGGCGTTCGCGAAGCTCGTGGAGAGCCACAGTCTCGATGCCAATGCCGCAGAAAATCTTCTGCGCTATCTGGAAGAGCAGACCATAGCAACCGGGCGGATCCCCAGCGATGAGGATATCGTAATCGAGATTTGCCGCGATGAACTTGGGGATCGGCGCGTCTGCGTGCTCAGTCCGTTCGGCAGCAGAGTGCACGCGCCCTGGTGCATGGCCGTGATTGCCAAGCTCCGCGCCGAGCGTGGACTTGAAATTGAGTCCATGTGGTCGGATGACGGATTCGTGCTGCGCATTCCTGACAGCGACGAAGAGATTCTTTCGGAGCAGTTGCTTCCGACGCCCGCGGAATTTCAGCAGCTGGTGCTGCGGCAGCTTGGCTCGAGTTCGCTCTTTGCCGCAAAATTTCGCGAGGCTGCAGCGCGCGCGCTGCTTTTACCGAGGCGGCGGCCGCGGATGCGCACGGCGCTGTGGCAGCAGCGCAAGCGCGCGGCGGACCTCCTTGCTGTGGCGGCCCGGTTCTCATCATTTCCGATTCTTCTCGAGACTTATCGAGAATGCATACGCGACGTTTTCGATTTGCCTGCCGCCGCGAGCATCCTCGCGGCCATACAGCGCGGCGCGATTCGCGTAACTACCGTCGAGTCCGATAAGCCATCTCCTTTTGCCGCTTCACTGCTTTTCTCTTACGTCGCCAACTACATTTACGATGGCGATGCGCCGCTGGCCGAACGGCGCGCACAGGCGCTTTCGATTGACCAATCACAGCTGCAGGAAATTCTCGGCGATACCGACCTTCGCGAACTACTCGATCAAGCGGCGTTGGATGAAGTGGAAGCGCGCCTGCAATCGCTCGATCCGGAATTTCAGGCGCGACATGCGGACGGCGTCCACGACCTCCTGCTCAAGCTGGGGGATCTGACCGAAGCTGAAATTGTTGCGCGTTGCGCGAGCCCTGAGATTGCGTCGTATGTGGCAGAACTTGTGGATAGGCGACGCGCCGTGCGCGTTCGCGTCGCCAGTGAATCGCGAATCATTCCTGTCGAGTATGCGTCGCGCTATCGCGATGCGCTCGGAACACCTTTGCCGCCGGGACTCCCGGAGGTATTTCTCGAATCGAGCGAAGATCCTCTGCGGGAAATTATTCGGCGTTACGCGCGCACGCGTGGTCCGTTCACGACGCAGGAGCTTGCTTCACGCTACGGCTTGCAGTTCGCCGCCGTTGATACAGCTCTTCATGCGCTGCACGCCCGCGGAAAATTGCTCGAAGGCGAATTTCGTCCTCAGGGACAGCATCAGGAATGGTGCGACCCGGAAATTCTCCAGCAGATTCGCAGGAAGAGTTTGGCGCGGTTGCGCCGAGAAGTGGAACCTGTGGAGTGGCGCACGTTTGGGCGATTCGCGGCACGATGGCAGGGCGTGAGCGTGCGGAGACGAGGAATCGAGGCGTTACTTGATGCCGTTGAGAACTTGCAGGGTGCCGCGCTGCTGATTTCCGACCTCGAGCGCGAAATTCTGCCGGCACGCATTGCCGATTATCAGGTTGGTGATCTCGATACCGTGATGGCGGCGGGCGAAGTGGTGTGGGTGGGGCTTGAACAAATCGGCGATCGCGACGGGCGCATTGCGCTGTATCTTACCGATTCTCTCCCGCATCTTTTGCCGCCGGTGGAATTGCAGACCGAGCAGCCTGCTCTTTCCGAGAAAGCGCAGCGCATTCTGGATTTTCTTGCGAAAAATGGCGCATCGTTTTTTGCGAATATTCATGCCGCGGCCGACGGGGGATTCCAGGGCGAAACGCGTGACGCCTTGTGGGAGCTGGTATGGTCCGGGCGAATTACGAATGACACATTTCATTCGTTGCGCGCGCTTCGGGTCTCGAAAAGTGCTACGACGCGCGACCACTCGTTTGTACCGGGCATTCGACCGGGAGCGCCGGAGTTTGTGCGGCACTTCCGTTCGCGACAATCGCTTGGAGTGGGCGGCGCGGGTGGGCAAGGACGCTGGTCGCTACTCGCCTCGCGTCTTGGTGCACCGATTTCCGCCACGAAGTGGAGCGCAAATATCGCGCAGCAGCTTCTCACTCGGCATGGCATTGTGATGCGCGAGACGGCCGCGGCCGAAAATATTGCGCGCGGCTTCACCACTATTTATCCTGCGCTGAAGACGATGGAAGAGAGCGGCTGGATCCGGCGCGGTATGTTTGTGGCAGGAATGGGTGCAGCGCAATTTGCAGCGCCATCGGCCGTGGACATGCTGCGCAGTTTGCGAGCCGAGCCACAGGTTCCCGAAGTTCTTTATCTTGCTGCGAGTGATCCTGCCAATCCGTATGGAGCGCTTCTCCCGTGGCCGCGCAGCGAAAATGGAGATGGTGAGGCCGCTCACCAACCTGCTCACCACACAATGTCTCGCACGAGCGGCGCTGGAGTGATTCTGGTGAATGGCGCACTCGCGGCATTTCTACGCCGCCGTAATCCGGCGATACGGGTATTCCTGCCCGACAGCGAACCCGAGCGTATGCAGATTGCGAGCGAACTTGCGAAAAAACTTGCGGAGCTGGCGGTCCGCTGGCAAGGGCGCCGCAGCGGATTACTGATCGGCGAGATTAATGATGCGCCGGCGCGCGAACATTTTCTTGCGCGCGTGCTGACGGAGGCCGGCTTCGTAGATACGGCGCTGGGATTCCAGATGAGGCGGGTGGCGGCGCGGGTGACGCCGATGCTGCCTGGACTTGACGCCGATAATTCTGCAGAAGAAGAGGGAAGTGACCGCGATATTTCTGAGAGCGCATAATGCCTGAGGGAGATACGATTTTTCGCGCGGCGCGCACGCTCAATCGCGCACTTGCTGGCGAAACTGTTGCAGCTTTCGAGAGCGTCTTGCCGAAACTCGAGCGCGTGGAAGTGGACTCCGGAGTGACGGGCCGAGTGGTGCAAAAGGTCGAAGCTCGCGGCAAATGGCTGCTGATTTATTTTTCCGGCGACCTGATTCTGCTGACGCACATGCTGATGAACGGCAGCTGGCACATTTACCGTCGTGCCGAGAGATGGAAGCGGCCCGCGGTGGACATGCGGATCGTGATACGAACTGCGAAGTTTGAGGCGGTGGCGTTCACGGTGCCTATCGCGGAGTTCCACTCGGGGGAATCGCTGCGGCGGCGGCGCGTCTTCAACGAGCTTGGCCCGCCGGTGCTTGCCGCGGAGTATGACGACGCAGAGATTCTGCGACGCCTGCGCAGCCGGCCGGAGCTGACAATTGGCGAGGCACTTCTTTCGCAATCGGTTCTGGCCGGCGTTGGTAATGTTTTCAAATCGGAAATTTGTTTCGCGTGCGGAGTGCATCCGTTTCGAATGGCCGAGTCATTGAGCATTTCTGAGCTTTCATGCCTGGTATCCACGGCGCGCAAATTTCTCATGGCCAACGTCGCAGAAGCTGCGGACGGCAAAGTCGCGATGTATACGGGATTTCGCCGAACGACGGGGCGAATGGACCGCGAGGAAAGTCTTTGGGTGTATGGAAGGCGCGGGAAACCTTGCCGTCGTTGCGGCGCTGCCATCGAATCGCGTAAGCAGGGGCTCGATGCGCGCACGACTTTCTGGTGCCCGAACTGCCAAACGATCGAGTCCCCGGCCAAAGCACGCGTTGTTGGCGGGCGTCTA
>DATBYF010000135.1:0-48067 GCA_036513895.1 Candidatus Acidiferrales bacterium
GGGAGGAATTGTTCGTAGTTGGAGTCGGGCGTCAGGTAGACGGTTATCAGGAGCGACTTTTTTTCGAATTCTACGTGGTAGAGGCGGAACGTCATTCCGCCGCGGAGGGATTGGCGGGTACGTTTTACGTCTTTCACGGCGCCTAGAGCTGATAGCGACGATTGAATGTCTTGCAGGGCTTCGTCGTTGAAATAAAAATTGCAATTGCTGGTAAAAAGCGACCTTTCTATTTTTCCTTGCTGCAATCCTTCGACGATGCCGCGCACTTGCTGGAGTTCCTCGGGTGTGCCGGCGTCGGGTGCGGCGCGCGTGTCGGGCTCGAGAAGGTAGCGCGAGATCTCGCGCGAGACTGGGCCGATGAGGCTGATGTCATCCTGATTGGAGAGGACGGTGACGGCCGCGCCCCGCGTGGGATAAACGGTGTTCGTCGCGAGGAATCCGGAGACTTCGCCGCCGTGGCTGAGCGAGGGGATGTTGTCGAGTTCGCCGAGCGAAATTCCCAGGGCGTAGTGGGTGTGATTTCCATTCTTCAGCAAAACTTCGCGCGTGAATTCCTCGTAGGATGCGGGCTTCAAAATTTTCTTGTTCAGGAACGAAATGTTCCAACGAGCGAGGTCCGCGGGCGTCATGCAGAGCTCTCCGGCGGCGAAATACCATCCGGGCGCTTCGCGCAGAGCCGGACGAGCTGGGCCGAGGCCGAAACGCGTGTAGGCGACCGCGTCGTCCGGAGTTTTATCCACGCTGCAATCGCCGGCGGTGGACATTTTGAGAGGCGCGAAAATTTTTTGTTGCAGGAATTTCATGAGGTCCATGCCGGAAGCTTTTTCTGCGATGCGGCCGGCGAGGACGTAGTTCGTGTTGCTGTATTGCCATTTTGTGCCCGGATCGAAATCGAGCGGCTTCTTGGCCCATTTCTCGAGGACGGCGTCGGGCGTGGTGGGCTGGAGCCATTCCGGAATCATGTAGTCTTGCGGCGCGAAATCTTCGTAGCCGGAGGTGTGGGAGAGAAGTTGGCGGATGGTGATTTCGTTCGCGCGGGTATATTGCGGGAAATATTTCGAGACGGTGTCGTCGAGCGAGAGCCTGCGCTCTTCGGCGAGGAGCAGAATTGCGGCGACGGTGAATTGCTTGCTGATGGAGCCGATGGCGTAGCGCGTGGCGGGAGTGGCCGGACGGTCGGGGGAGAGCGATGCCTGGCCGAGGGCTTTCGCGTAGACCGTCTTGCCATTTTCTTCGACGATCGAGATGGAGATGCTGGGGACGCCGCTGGCGGCCAGCATTTTGGAGATTTTGGCTTCTTCTTGAGCGTCGAGCGGGCCGGCGGGAGATTGGGCGGCGAGGGAGGCGGGTTTTGCTAGTGCGGTGAGAATGATTGCGGCGAGGATTAGGGCGAATTTGTTTGCGCGTTTGTGGAGATTGATTTCGAATTGCGGCATTTGACGTGTTCCTTTCGTTGAGCGCGAATGTTATAGCACAACTGGGAAGGCGGGGTTGTTTGCGATTGGCGCGGTAATGGGAGTTTTGGTTATTCGGCGCGGGTTCCCGGAGGCGGGAGCCTCCGGGCTCTGAAGTTAGATGTAGCCTCGTGACTCCGATTCTTGGCGCGCTATGGAGTGGGCTTCGTGCCGTGGATTAGGAGGGCGCCCACGGCGCGGAAGGCGCGGAGTTGGGCGGCGTCTCGGAACCAGCGGCCGGTGTAGACGTCAGGTGCGGGGGTGGGATCGGGGATGAGTTTGTGCGCGACGCCGCTGAAGCCAGCGTCGCGAAACATTTTTTTCCACTCTTCGGCGGAGAACAGATGCACGGGGACTTCGAGTTCTTCCGCCCATTGATGGCAATCGGGATTGTCGCGGTAGTAGTTGATGAGAATCCAGGCGGAGCCGCCTTCGGCTAGGACGCGAAAGATTTCGCGGATGCCGCGGACGGGATCGGGCCAGTAGTAAGAGGATTCGACGGAAATCACGCGCTGGAAGAAATTCGGCTCCCAGGGAATTTCGTCCACGCCGCCGACGACGAAGACGAGATTATCGTAATCGAGACTTTTCTGGCGCGCGTGGCGAACCATTTCATCGGAAATATCCATGCCGATGACACGGCCTTGCGGCACGCGCTGCGCGAGGATACGCGAGAGCCAGCCTGCGCCGCAGCCGGCGTCGAGAATGTTGTCCTCGGGCGTGATTTGCATGAGCTCGAGCGCGGGCTTGGTGATGGGCCAATGCTCGTGCTCCATTGATTCGCCCTTGCCGGCTTCGGCCCAGCGATTGAATTCCTGGCGGAGGATTTGATCGGATTGCGAATCAGGCATGCGGATTTTCCGGGGAGACGGACATTAGGACGGGTTGCCGCAGACGCTGCAAAATCGCGCGGATGGAAAGCGAATGTTGCCGCAACGCGAGCAGTAATTAGCGGGCCCCTCTGGCACGGCCAGAACGCGTGAATAGACGACAGGCGCAGTGACGCGAGCCGGGACATCAGACGTGCAGGCCCAGAGCAGCGCGACGATCCAGCCGATGAATGTCCAGCCGAGGAAAAAATTCAGAAGAAAGATTCCGGCGGCGCTGCGCTTGTTGTGGCCGATGATTGACGGCAGAAAATAAGCGAGGATGGCCAGAAGTATGAATGTCGTCATTGGGCACCTCCACGCGCGGCGGCGTTGCGGCTGGCTGCTTCGCGCGATCGTGTTTGTACATCATCTCGCCGGCCTCGATGCGCACGCGCAGGCGATTCTGCGGCGGCGGCAGCGGGCAGGTCGTATATGGGTTATACGCACAGGGCGGGTTATAAGCTTCATTGAAATCGAGAGTGAGGACGCCATCTTTCGGCAGGGGCGTATCGAGGAAACGCGATGCGCCGTAAGTTTCTTTGCCGCTGGTCAAATCGCGGAAAACGAATTCGAAGCCTTGGGCGCTCGATTGGGTGGGCTCGAGGCGATATTCCGCGCCGCGCAGAGTGAAAATAACGTAGCCGGGCGCTGACATTTTTATTGTGTCGCCCATGATGTTCTGAATGTCGAGTTCCTTAGGCGTATCGTAGGCTACGAACTTTCCCGTGATGCGATAGGACTCATCCACGCCGAACCAGCGCGTGCCGGCGAAATCGTGAAGCAGCTTGCTGTTCTTGTCGGTCATGCGAATCGAGTAGCGCTCGCCGCTTTTGTGCACGAAAAGCTTGATGTTGCCAAGGACGAGGCGATCTTCGGAATCGGGGCGGAGCTCGGCTTGCAGCACGGGTTTGCCGTTCATGTAAATGGTGACGCCGGGATTGACGTGGACGACGGTTTTTCCGGCGTGGAAATGGAAGTAGCCGATGTCGGCGGGCGCGGAGCCTTCGGGGAGGATGATGTCGTTGAGTGGATCGGCGCCGAATTTATTTTCGCCTTCGTGCAGCCAGAAAAGGCCGGCGACGGTGAGCCAGCCATCCTCGGATTCGAGGCTGGCTTCGTATTTGTGGCGCCATTGCTCGACGGAGGCTTTGTAGGCTGCATCCTGCGCCGCGGCGACGCTCGACAAGGCAATTGCGAGCGAGCAAAAGGCGATGCGCAATATATGCCGGCCTGCGACGGTGGAGATGGCCATAGTCTGGCCGCTTCGCCTATGGATCATGGAGCAGTTGCCATTCATTGGGCTGATAATCCAGATTTGATGGCGTACGACTATAATTGTACAGAATACGCGCGATACAGGTGCGATTCGATAACAAATCACACCTTGACATCTGATTCGTTTTAGGATAAAAAGGAGGCTGCAATTGTACGTCGTGATTATGCTAGCCCCCGCGAATGTCGGGCTGGCGAGCATTCCCAGCGAGGACGAACGGAGTGCGGTCAAGAAAGCTTTGGAGACGCTGAAAGAACGACCAGAAAAACCGGAACCTTATCGCTACAAGAGGCGAAAGGACGGCTGGGAGATGCATGTTGGACGCTGGAAAATCACATATGAACTTCGGCAAATCGAATTGGTCGTCTACGTTCACAACATCAAGGAACGCCCATCTCTAGGATTTGATTATCGCTACTAATGGAATCCCAATGGAATTCGACAAGAATAAAACAATACAACTTCTGGAACTGTTCGGCACAGAGTACGTGCTGATCCAGAAGGAGAAGTACGACGAGTTGCTGGACAAGCTAGAAGCTCTGGACACAACGCTGGATATCACGCGCTCGCGGGCGGACGCGTCGAAAGATCTGTTGAAAGTTATGCTGGCGGGAGCATTCTCGGCTAAGGAAATTCGTGAGATCGCCAAGGCGAAGACAATCGGCGAACGGATACGGCGGATACGGGAGATGCGTGAAATGGGCCAGCGAGACTTGGCCGACAAAGCTGGTTTGAGTCAGACGACTATCAGTAACCTGGAAAATAACAGAGTCGCGGCGCCGAGCTACGCGGAGCTAGAGGCAATATTCACGGGCCTAGGTGTGTCTGAAGCCGCCGTATTTCCAGTCTTGAAGACCTTTGAGCCGGGCGACTAAACCGACAGGTTGAAAAATCCAAAAACTATCAACAGAATCAGCCCCGCGACGAGGCTGAAACAGGCAACTATTGCTGCAATCGTCAGCGGCCAGCCATATGCTCGTTCATACTTTGTCGAAATCGCATGAAAGTAGAGGTACACAAGGGCGGCGATTACGGCCACGAGCAACGCAACCCACGCCAGTAGAACGTAATAAGGATGCTTTGGAATTGCCGGAGACTGTCCTGCAGAAGCGTCACCGATGTGCAGTACGTCGTGCAGAAAGGTTACCGAAAACACGACGGAGCCAGCAGCCAGACTTAGAACCGTTTGGATAAAATCGCGAAAAAATTCAGCGCGCTTCTCTACAGATATTGTGCTTCCATTGCCATTCGTCATCGGTCTGCATCGGACACGCGACTCAACAGTTCGACGAATTTTTGTTTGCGATCTTCCTGCGTTTGGCCGGCGTAGGCTTCGGCGATTTGCGTTGTGTTCATCGAGCAGAATTTCGGGCCGCACATGGAGCAGAATTTGGCGTCCTTGTAAAAATCGTCGGGCAAAGTTTCGTCGTGCATGGCACGGGCGGTGTCGGGATCGAGCGAGAGTTCGAACTGCTTGTTCCAGTCGAAGAGGAAGCGGGCGTAGCTGAGCGCGTCGTCGCGATCGCGCGCGCCGGGGCGATGGCGTGCGATATCGGCTGCGTGCGCGGCGATTTTATAGGCAATTACGCCCTGGCGAACGTCATCGGCGTTTGGCAGGCCGAGATGCTCTTTTGGCGTGACGTAGCAGAGCATTGAAGCGCCGTGCCAGCCGATCATTGCTGCGCCGATGGCGCTGGTGATGTGGTCGTAACCGGGCGCGATGTCTGTAACAAGCGGGCCGAGCGTGTAGAACGGCGCTTCGTAGCACAGCTCGTTTTCTTTTTTCACCTGCAGCTCGATCTGGTCCATCGGAATGTGCCCAGGGCCTTCGATCATCGTTTGCACATCGTATTCCCAGGCTTTTTTGGTCAGCTCGCCGAGGATTTTCAGCTCGGCGAATTGCGCTTCGTCGCTTGCGTCGGCGAGGCAGCCGGGGCGCAGGCCATCGCCGAGCGAAAAACTGACATCGTGCTTTTGGAAAATTTTGCAGATGGCTTCGAAGTTTTCGTAGAGGAAATTTTGCTTTTTGTGAAAGCTCATCCATTGCGCGAGGAGCGCGCCTCCGCGGCTGACGATTCCGGTGATGCGATTGCGCACGAGCGGCAAAGATTCGCGCAGCACGCCGGCGTGGATGGTCATGTAATCGACGCCCTGCTCGGCCTGTTCTTCGATCACTTCGAGCATGAGCTCGATGGTTAAATCTTCAGGGCGGCGAACGCGTGAGATGGCTTCGTATATTGGCACGGTGCCGATGGGCACGGGCGATGCGTTGATGATTTCTTTGCGAATGGCGGGGATGTCGCCGCCGGTGGAGAGATCCATAACGGTGTCTGAGCCGTAGTGAACGGCGCGGTGCAGCTTTTCGAGCTCTTCGCTGACATTTGACGTGGTGGCGGAATTGCCGATGTTGGCGTTGATTTTGCAGCGGAAGGCGACGCCGATGCCCATCGGCTCGAGATTGCGGTGATGAATGTTGGCGGGGATGATGGCGCGGCCACGCGCGACTTCGCTGCGCACCAGCTCGGGCTCGAGCTTCTCGCGGCCTGCGACAAACTGCATCTCTTCGGTGATGACGCCGCGACGGGCGTAATGCATCTGCGAGAAATTGCGCTCCCCGCCGTTCATCGCAGCGGTTCGCTTCTCAATCCAAGCGTCTCTCAATCCCATCGTGACCCCCTGCGCCGAATTCGCGGCGAACTGTGATTACACCACGAGGCGGGCGCGTAGTTCCAAGTGAATCGTCATTATCGCACCGGGTGGAGGGGGCAGCAACTCGGGTAATCGCAAGGAGCCTGCACAGGCGATAAGCACGCAATGCGGCCGCACTCCATCGGTTCCCAATTCGCATCCAATGGGTACGCGCTGGAAACGCCTTGAGCGAGGCTGCTCGTGCGTTCACGCCGCTGGGTTACACTCGATAGGTGGCCGCTTTGTTGAACTCGTTATCTAAAACATCGGACCAATGATGCATGGCTTTCGAGAAAATGAAGAAATCCTTTTATAACTTCAAGATACGCATGCGGCGTGCCTGGTGGCACTCGCAAGATCGCTGGCGCCGGCTGACCGCCGGTATGGAGCTGGAGGAGCTCTGGTCGCAATTCAAGTCGGAAGCGCAGGAAAGCTCGCGGCTCTACAAACAGGACCTCGCGAAACGCTCGGATTCCGATAAGGCCGACCGGTCGTGGAAGCAGCCGTTTAAGCTCTTCGGTGCACTTTTTTGGAGCGTTTTGAGGAAGCTTTCGCCGCCACGTCGGTTGTTTTTGTTGTTCACAATGTTCCTGGCGCTTCTCTCGCTGGTTGATTTTCACTTTCTATTTGTTACGCGGGAACTGGAAGCCATGGTGGCATTCGGCGGGCTGCTTATTTTGCTCATCCTGGTGATCGCGGACCATATTTCGATGAAGCGAGACATCGAAATCGCGCGTGAAATCCAGAAGTGGCTGGTGCCGCGCAGAGCGCCTGAGGTGCCGGGAGTGGATATTGCCTTCGCTACGCGCCCTGCGAAAACGATTGGCGGGGATTATTACGACGCATTTCGCCGGGCGACTGATGGGCCGCTTTTGGTCGCCGTGGCAGATGTTTCAGGCAAGAGCGTGCCTGCGGCGATGTTGATGGCCACATTTCAGGGGAGTTTGCGAGCGCTCGCTGGCGGCAGCGGCACACTCTCGGAGCTTGCGGTGGGACTGAATCGGCAGGTTTGTGCCAATAGCACGCATGGGCGTTTCACGACCGCGTTTATTGCCGAGCTCGATCCAGCGACGGGAGATCTTCGCTACCTTAGCGCCGGCCATAGCCCGCCGATTCTCAAGCGCGAGGACGGGAAATTTGAGCGGCTGGACTCGGAAAATATTCCGCTGGGCATCGAGCTGAAGGAGATTTACAAAACTGGGGTTACGCGGCTCGAACCCGGCGATTTGTTGGTGATTTACACCGATGGTGTAACTGAGGCGAGGAACGAGGACCAAGAAGTGTTTGGAGAGGCGCGCTTGTTGTCGCTTGTTGAGTCAGCGAATCAACAAGGATCAGCGCTCACGCTCTCGAATATCATGCATGTTCTCGATGAATTTGTTGGAGCTGCAGCGCAGCATGATGATATTACGTGTTTGATTGTTCGGCGCAGCTAGCTTTTTCCAACGCTTTTTGCAACCCACGTTTTTTTCCTCCGCTTAATTCCAGTCCGCCGTGGTCGAGACGCTTCAACTAACCCACCGGCGAAAATACCGTCATTTGCTGGCTGTGCGGTTCCTCGGTGTCCGATATAAGTATTTCATCGCACACAAATGTATTCGTTGCAAAAGGTGAAAAATGAGAACTGCTGCTACGACAGCCGTTAACGAATCGATTGATCCAGATCCGGACGTTCGAGGACCTGAGCAGCGCGGGCCACAGCCACCGCAGCCAGAAGAACCCGCGCCGAAGCCGCCGCAGCCGGAAATTCCTCCGCAGGGTCCCGACGAGCCGCACCTGCCGTCGCCTGATCCAGAACCATTGCCTACTCCGGTTCCTGGGCCAACTGATCCGGGATTGCCGCGACCGATTAGCTATCAGCTTTAAACCGACGGCGCGAAGAGACTTCCGAATTGATCCTACTAGTGTGGGCGGGTGTTCCCGGAGGCGGGAGCCTCCGGGCTCTGATTACCCGTGAGATTCCTAGGACAAATCGTAGCTGTTATTAAATTCTTCCGACATTCCCGAAATGCAAAGCGAGGCCACACACACTTGTGTGCGCGAATCGAGGGCTTTTCCCTCGCTGCAGGGAGACCTGGGTGGGAATTTAGACTCGTTTTGCGAGGATCAGAATGATGATGATCAATAGCAGCAAACCGAGACCGCCGCTTGGGTAGTATCCCCAGCCAGAGCTATAGGGCCAGGTGGGCAGAACGGCCAAGAGCAGTATCACCAGGATGACAGCTAGAAGAACCCTGGGCATTTTTGTCTCCTCGTCAGTGATAGATTAGTTCGCCAGCCATCTCTTGCATATGAGCAAATTCTTCGACTAAAGGTGACACGCGAATGCGCGCGTGGCGTAATTTCGCATGGCGCGAAGGCAATTAGGGTGTTGCTGTGCCGGCCGCGGCTACGGTGACTGCTTCCGCGCGCGTCAGGATTATTGCGAGCTGAGCCGGGTCTTTGATTGGCGGATGGCACGAGGTTTCGACACAGACCAGCGCTTGCACGTCATTCGCGTTCAGATGCGGAATTGTCTCTTGTAGGGCGGGCGCGAGAGCTGATTTTGCCGCGCGTTCCGGGGTGACGCGCAGGATTGATTTGCCGAAGCGATAGACGTCGTTGGCAGCGCGTTCGAGCTCCGCGGCCGGGCGATCTTTGGCCGCGCCCGTCACGACCACCTGCAGCGTGTGTCGCGCGTGCAGAACCGATGCGAGCGCGTAGGAAGCGGCGAACAAGCCCAGTTGCGGCGCGATTTTTGCGAAGGCTTCGAGAGTTTTCTCCGCCCAGTCGTGATAGAGACGGTTGCCGGAAAGGCCGTACATCCGGTCGCAGAGAATCGCGGCCATCGAATTGGTGCCCGGTGTGGGCGAATCCTGGAATGGCTTGCGGCGCACGTCGAGGCCGCCAATTGCCGCGGCGTCGCGCGAGCGATCGAAGAACCCGCCACCTTCGGGATCGGCGTATTTTTCGATGGTGAGCTGAAGTGTCTTTTCGGCGGCGTCGTAGTAGCGACGATCGAGAGTCGTTTCGTAGGCATCGAGGAGCGCAAGCCCGGCGAAGATTTGATCGTCGAGCATACCTGAAATCGGCGCGCCGCCTACGCGATGCAAGAATCCCTGCGCGGGATTCCACGCTTCCGTCAGCAGGCGATCGAGAGTCTTCACAGCGAAATCGCGGCAGTCGTCGCGGCCGAGCACGCGCGCGGCTTCGAGATACGCGGAAACAAACATTGCGCTCCAGCTGGTGTAGACGGTGGTATCCACTGCGGGCGTCGGACGGCGAAGACGTGCGTCGGCCATCTTGCCCAAGGCACGCGCGATGAGAAGGCGTGCTTCAGAGTCACTGATGCCCAGTTGCTTGCCAACTTCATCGGAGCCACGCGCGACCCAGAGGACATTTTTCGCCGGGTTGTGGTGCATTTCGCCGTGCGCTTCGACGTCGTAGTAAAGCTCCATCGCGCGCGCTTCTTCTGCGCTGAGGGCTTCGCGCATCTCGTCGAGCGTCCAGGTGAAATAATCGCCGTCGTCATCGAGCGTCTGATCGGCGTCCTGGCTGGCGTAAAATCCGCCGCGCTCGCGATCTGACAAGACTTCGTCCACCCAGTGAATGATTCCCACGGCGATTTCGCGGAAGAGCGGCCGCCCGGTCACCTGGAAGCCGTGGAGATAATTTTTTAGCAGCTCGGAATTGTCGTACGACATTTTCTCGAAATGCGGGACGAGCCAGCGTTCGTCAACCGAGTAGCGATGGAATCCGCCATTGAGTTGGTCGTAGACGCCGCCGAGGGCCATGTTCACTAGCGTTTTTTCGGCGACGGCGAGCAACATTGGCTCTCGCGATGTCTGATAGCGCTCGAGCAGCAAATCAACGGCGGCGGCGTGCGGGAATTTCGGGGCTTGGCCGAAGCCGCCGTTTCGCGGGTCGAACATCGAGGTGATCGAGTCAATCATCGCGGACGCGGCGCCGGGATCGAAATTCGCTTTCGCGCCCTGAAACGCTTCCGCTTTCGAAACGGCTTGTTCCAGGACCTTCACCGTTTTGTCCACTTCGTCGCGGCGCGTGCGAAAAGCCTCGGCGACGCTCAAAAGAATTCGGCGGAAGCCGGGGCGATTCATCGCATCTTCGGGAGGGAAATATGTGCCGCCGAAAAATGGCTTTCCATCGGGCGTGAGGAATGCGGTGAGCGGCCAGCCGCCCTGGCCGGTCATGGCGCTGACGGCGGCTTGATAACGGGAGTCCACGTCTGGGCGCTCGTCGCGATCCACTTTCACCGGGACATAATTTTCGTTGATGATGTCGGCGAGTTGCGGATTCTCGTAACTTTCGCGGTCAATGACGTGGCACCAGTGGCACCAGACTGCGCCGATATCGAGGAGTATCGGTTTGCCCTCGGCGCGCGCGTGAGCGAAGGCTTCTTCGCCCCATTCGTGCCAATCCACCGGCTGATGCGCGGCGGAGCGGAGATACGGGCTTACAGAATCTTTCAGGCGGTTTGCGCGGTCTTCGCTCACTCGAATTCCTCTCAGCGGACTTTATTTTATTAGCGCGAGATACGAATGCGACTAGGCGCGATGCACGCGCCACGTTACGGCTTCACGCCGAATCGGGAGATCGGCTCATTGAATCGGGCTGCTGTAGTCTTTATCGCGTGGATCGATTGGCTTGCGCGACGCGAAGCCTTCGTCCTGGCGATGATAGAAGCGAATGCGATCTTCGCCAAGGCGCCAGCAGAGATACACGTTCTGATTGTCCATGCGCGCTGGGAAATCGAGCAGGCCGACGTCGAGATCCTTGACGACGCAGCCGGTGGAATGGATTCGGTCAATGGCATCCTGCAACGACGCCGCGACGCGGTCGCGCTCGATGCGCGTTTCCGCGGTCTTTTCGTAGGGGATCGAGACGCCGCCCATGCGCACGATTCGCTCGGTTAGCGCGAGGAGTGTGGCCTCGAGATCGGCCATTTTGCGGCGCGATTCCATGGCTTCGATGAGGCTAGGCTCGAGCTCGGCCCGCGTTTTTTCCGCTTCGCTGAGCGTAAACAATTTGGAATCCGGGTCATTCATTCGATTTTGCCGATCCTGCGGTGGCTGCCGCGGGTCTTCAAGGCCGGGCATTTTCCATCGTCGCGTCAGCCGCCAATGTATACCATGGTGCGCGATGGCGGCCGGAAGTCGGGCTCGTTGATGCGATGGCCTTCTTCTTTTTCGGCGACGATGCCGCGAATTTCGCCGGCGATTTCATCATCGCTGGCGCCGCCGCGCAATAAATATTTCAAGTCGTGATCGTCTTTGCTGAAAAGGCAGGTGCGCAGCTTTCCGTCGGCCGTCAATCGAATGCGCGAGCAATGGCCGCAGAACGGCTGCGACACCGGCGCCACGAGACCAATCTCGCCGCGGCCATCCGCGAATCTATACTTGCGCGCGGTCTCGCTGCGTTCGTGCGCGATGGGCACGAGCGGCCAGCGCGCTTCGATGCGCCGCTTCACCTCAGCCGCGGTGATTACGAGATCTCGCGACCAGTGGCGATCCGCATCGAGCGGCATGTACTCGATAAATCGCATGATCAAATCGCGGTCACGCGCAAATTCGGCGAAGGCTTCCACTTCACCGTCATTCAATCCGCGCACGAGAACCGCATTGACCTTCACCGGGCGCAGACGCGACGCCTGCGCTGCGTCGATTCCCGCCATCACTTTGTAGAAGGATTTCGTTCGCGTGATTTCCTCGAATTTTGCGGGATCGAGCGAGTCGAGGCTGATGTTAATTCGATCGAGCCCCGCGGCGACAAGGCGTTCGCAACGGTCCGCGAGCAAGTGGCCGTTCGTGGTCATCGAAAGATCGGCAACGCCAATTTCCTTCAAGCGCGCGATGAAATCCTCGACGCCCTCACGCACGAGCGGCTCGCCGCCGGTTACGCGCACTTTCCGAATTCCCATGCCGACGAGAATGCGCGCGAGACGGTCGAA
Organism: Candidatus Acidiferrales bacterium; assembly: GCA_036513895.1. Taxonomy (GTDB): domain Bacteria; phylum Acidobacteriota; class Terriglobia; order Acidiferrales; family UBA7541; genus Palsa-147. The sequence continues at coordinate 12,232 of DATBYF010000135.1, forward strand.
TTCATCCCATCGCAGCAACTCGTCGCCCGCGACATGATTTTCAGGGTCAGCCGAGCGGCAATAGACGCAACGGAAGTTGCAGCGATCGGTGACAGAAATCCGCAGGTCCGTGATCTGGCGGCCGAATTTGTCGGTTAGTGGCACGAGCATTCAAACCGAAACGTTGCTGGGCTTCACGACCAAGTCGGGACGCACAAACCGCGAAAGCCCGGCGCTACAAGTGCTTCAAAAAACAGCGAGTGCCTAAAAATAGCAACGCCCGAGTTCGTGTTTGGACTCGGGCGAGACAGTCACACCGCTGTCGTTGCGCCTGCAACGAAGGGCCTGCCAGTCTCCTTTCCAAACACGGGAGGCCAGGGCGTTTCCACCCGGACCGTCATCCCGCTAACGCGGCGGGATTCGCCACCTATTCCGTAAGTTTTCTCTCCGTTAGGAACGGTGGTCGGAGAAGCTCATTGTAACTCACTTACGCGCCAGGCGTGTCAACGCGAGAGCGCTAGCCGATGTCACGGCTGCGCATAATATCCTTGGCGCGTGCGCGCCGTTAGGCCAGGCTTGGCAATTTTGATTTCTAAGTGGTGGTATTCATCCCGCTGTGCGGACGGCGGCGCTACAAACGAAATCTCGTAATAAGGCGCGCTATCGGCCAGGCATTCCGTCAGTGTGCCGGCAATATCGTTGCTTAAGTTGATAGAAAGCCCGCCGCTCTGAACAGCGAGCACCTGCAGTCCCAAATTCCCAATCAAAACCTGGCTAGGCTTGCTGACGCCCTTCAAGAATTCCTTGTAATAAGATTCCTGAGTTAGAGATTCGTTGGTACCCAAAGGATTGATGCTATAGAGCGTGACACGCGCCTGCTCAAGCTGATTCGAGAAACTCACGATATCGGTGAAGATCTGTTGCTGCTGCTTCGAGTCGACCATGGAATTTGGACCGGAGAGCAACGGCCAGCCCGGGGAAATCCAAAGCATGATCTTGCGCTTGGGCCGCGGAGTCTCGCTGGCAACAAGCTGATGCAGGGCGTGGAGCGAAATCTGCAAGCGCTCTGCAGCGCCGTAGAATCCGGTCGAGCGGGTGATCGTGCGCAGGCCGATTTCGTCTTTATCGAGAGCGGTGGCGAGCGCATTGCCATCGGTGGAAAAGCTGCCCCCGAGGATCTGGACGTCTTTATCACTGACGATGGCTATTGCGATGGGGTATGCGAGGCGGCCCGCCTCGGCGCGCAGGAATTTGTCGATCTGTATGCGTTCGTACGAGATGCGATCGTAATCCGTGTTGACTGTGTCAATTACCAGGACGACTTCAATCGGGGCGTCGCGGCCAGTGACAGCGTGGAACGATGCGATTGTTTGGGGTGATTTGTTATCGAGGACGGTGAAATCTTGCTGCTGAAGATCACCCACTGGCGGCCCGGATTTCGGCGTGACCACAACGTCAAGCGTGATCTTACGGGCTGGCGGTCCGTCAAGCGGAGGGCTCTGTTGCGCTGAAGCCGCAAGGGCGCAAAGCAATGTCACGACTAAAAGAAAACCACGGCGTGTGTTTGTGAACTTTTTTCTGAACATGGGCAGAATTCCTCAATGCGAAGCTCCGTTGGACCTCGCCGGAGCACTTCGCTCGGATGGAACGCGTGCGGTACCACTCATTCGACGCGATTTGAGCTTGAAGAGTTTCGACGTGAGTCCTGACGAATGCACTTATAACGTGGTTGCCGGAGACGGAGCTGAACACGGCCAACTGCTCTGGGGAGCGCTTGCCAACATGCAACCCGGATAGAGCCTCCACACGAACAGCAGATCCCTCACTTCGTTCGGGAGGACAACGTTCTTTTCCGCAACCCGTATAGCCGCCCGATTACCGATTCGCCATGCGGCGCGTCTACGTTAGCGGTTATGGTACAGTTTTCGAGCCGATGCGTATATTCGTGGTGGGGGTGGGCGGAACTGGCTCGCTGCTGGCGCAACTGCTGGTGCGGCAGGGCCACACGGTATGGTGCGGCGATCGCGATGTTGAGCGCGCGCGCCGCTTTCTTGGCAAGAAGAGCGAGATCGAAGTCCGCGACGTGAATGCGCGAAATATCTGGTCGGTGATTCGCGGCGGCCGCGGCTGCCATCTCCTGATTAATGCCTCGCCCGCAATTTTCAATGAAATCCTGCTACGCGCGGCGCTTCATCTGCGTGCGCATTATCTCGATCTGAATTCGCGCTTGACGCGCAATCCCTTCAAAGCCGAGCAGCTTCGCTACCACAAGCGCTTCATCTCGAAGAACCGGATTGCGGTGATCAATGGCGGCGCGGCTCCCGGCCTCACCAATCTGCTCGTAAAGCGCGGCACTGAAATTTTGGATACGGCGGAAGGGGCTGCGGTGCGGCTTTTCGAGAGCACGAACAGCGAAGGCGCCGTTTCCACGTGGTCGCCGGACGTGGCCTTCGACGAAGCGGTATCGAATCCAATTTATTATCGCGGCAAGAAATTTCACAAAGGCAAGCGCTTCGGCGACGCCGAGCGATTCCGCTTTCCGGCGCCGATCGGAGAGACGACCGTGTATCTGGCGGCGCAGGACGAAGTGGCGACGCTGCCCTATTACGTGTCGCTGAATGAATTGGACGCGAAAATTGGCGGCAACGACATCGAGCGGCTGCGGCGGTGGTACCGCCAGGGCAAGCTCAGCAAGTCTCGCGGCATCGTTGCGAAACGCTTTCCGAAGACGGTAACGCCGCGCGGTCTGGCGCGCCTCCTGCGCAACAAGATTTTGGAGAACGCGCGATTTGCTGCGGCCGTGCTCCTGCGCGGATCGAAGGCAAGCCAGCCGTTGCTGGTGCGCTGGGATGTAGGATTTCCGAGCCTGGTGCAGATTGCCCGCCGCGGAATTCTGTCTACGCCGATCTCATACGCCACAGCGCACATTGCCGCCCTCTTCGTGCGCCACATGCCGCGGGACATGGCGGGCGTCTATCCGCCCGAGGCGCTTCCCGGCGAAGTCCGTCGCGCCATCCTTGCGGACACGCGGTCGCGCGACATTCGAATTTCCCTCAAGATGATTCCCTTGAAAAAGGTGGAAGACGAAGAATGAATATTGAATGAAATTGATTAAGCCGCCACTATTTTTGATGTCCCGCTTTGTGTGCCGATAATCTGATGCTAGAGACAATTCGAAACGATTTTGAGGGACGAGCTTAGTTCCTATTCGGGTCACGCGATGAGTCATCTGACGCCACATGACGTAATGACCATGTTCCTTTCCCTTGCCGTGCTCTTGGGTGCGGCAAAGCTCGCCGGGGAGCTGATGCAGAAGCTGGATCAGCCCGCGGTCCTCGGCGAAATTATGGCGGGCATCCTCCTCGGGCCGACGGTTCTTGGACACTTCAGGCCAAATGTTTACGCCTACCTTTTTCCGAGCACGGGCGCGATGCCGCTCGTTCTCGATACCGTGGCCACTCTCGGAGTCGTCTTTTTCCTGCTTACGGCTGGCATGGAAATCGATCTGCGAAGCATTTATCGCCAAGGCAAAAGCGCTCTGCTGGTGAGTTTCTTCGGGGTGATCGTTCCTTTCGCCTTTGGTTTCGGCACAGCATGGTTGTTCCCGGAATATTTGGGAGCGCAATCTGGCGCCGACACCCTGATTTTCTCCCTGTTCGTCGGAACGGCGCTATCCATCTCGGCGTTGCCGGTCATCGCCAAGATCCTGATGGATCTCAATCTACTTCGCAGCGAAATGGGCACCGTAGTGATGTCGTCGGCGATGTTTGACGACCTCGTAGGCTGGATTCTTTTCTCGCTGATTCTCGGGATGATGAAGGCTGACCCGCACTCGATCGGCGGCGTGAAGCGGACCATTCTGCTGGTGGCTGGGTTCACGATACTCGCGCTGACCGTGGTGCGATGGCTTATTGACAAGCTAGTGCCGTGGATTCAAGCGCACACGAGCTGGCCTGGCGGCATTTTGGGATTTATTTTCACGCTGACGCTGGGCTCCGCCGCTTTCGCGGAATATGCGGGAATACATGCGGTATTCGGCGCGTTCATCATGGGCATCGCGGTGGGCGAATCAACGCACTTGCGAAAGCGAACCACCGAAATTATCCATCAGGTTGCTGCGAATGTTTTTGCGCCGTTTTTCTTCGCGAGTATCGGACTTCGGACGAACTTCGTGACAAATTTTAATCTGGGCATCACCGTTACGGTGATTGCTGTCGCCTGCCTCGGGAAATTGATTGGAGCCGGTTACGGCGCGCGTCTCGGCGGAATGGATCGGAGCACCTCATGGGGTGTTGGATTGGCGATGAACGCTCGCGGCGCCATGGAAATGATTCTTGGCTTGCTGGCGCTTCAGGCGGGTTTGATTCGCGACAGCATGTTCGTTGCGCTGGTGACTATGGCGCTCTTCACGTCTCTGGCGTCAGCGCCGGCCATTCGTTTTCTGGTGAGGAGACGCCGTTCATTGACGCTCAAAGACACGATATCGAGCAAACTTTTCTTTCCCAATTTTGAAGCGACGTCGCGCGGAGATGCATTGCTAAAAATGTGTGAGGCTGCGGCGGATGCAGTGAACGGCGCGCCTGCCCGATTACTGCGGTTAGTGATGGAACGCGAACGCGTGGCCAAGAGCGGCTGGGATAACGGCTTGGCGGTCCCGAATGCGCGCGTCGATGGGCTGCCGCAGCCCCTCGTTGTGGTGGCAAAGCCGAAAAATGGCCTGGATTTCGGCGCGAATGATGGGAAACCGACCAAGCTGATTATGCTCATCCTTACCGGCGACAACCAGGCCCAGAACGATCTGCTCCTCGACGCCGCCGAGCTATTTAGCCGCAGGGAAGCCATCGAACAGGCGCTGAACGCGGAAACTTTCGTTGAGTTGGTTGCAGCCCTGAACGCTCCTGTTCAATAACCACCCATAGAAATTGTAATCGCGGATTCTTCCAATTACCCTCATAAACAACACATTTTATTGTGCTTATCGGAGTCCCGTGGATCGCAACCGGCGCGAATTACACCACGTCTAATTCATTGAGAGCAGAAAGTTACGGCCACCGGGTGGTGGCACAGGGAGAAACGACAATGAGAGACAAAATCAACTCTCTAGCGCGGCTCCTGATCGTCGGCGCGCTTGCCGGCGTTCTTGGAGCCGTAACGCCGACGGCGAGCGTTGCCGCAACATCACCTTCGGGCACGGATGCGGCACGGCAGGCACCAGCGCCGAATTCCGCGAACTACGAGCAGTGGCTGAACAATCAGGTTCGCCACGAGCTGGTGATGTTGCCGTGGTATTCGGTGTTCGACAGCCTCGGCTACCGGATAGACGGCACGACCGTGATTCTGGAGGGCAAAGTCGCGCGGGCTTCGTTGAAGCCCGATGCGGAAGGCGCGGTGAAGCACATCGAAGGAGTTGAGAAAGTGGTCAACAACATCGAGGTGCTGCCGCTATCGCCGATGGACAACCGGATTCGCATGGCGACGTTGCGCGCGATTTACGGCAATTCGCCGCTGGGCATCTACGGCAGGCAGCCGATACCCGCCATTCACATCATCGTGAAGAACGGGAACGTCACGCTCGAAGGCGTGGTAAACAACGAGACGGATAAAGACCTCGCCTACATTCGGGCTAACGGCGTGAGCGGAGTTTTCTCGGTAACAAACAAGCTAGTGGTGGAAGGGAGCTAGCTAACGCGGGACCCCCACGGAACCGCCGTGCAGGCTTACTGAGCCTTACTGTGCGGCGGTTTCTCCCGCTTTAAAACTGGTCCACGGCCCTGCATTCATATCCCGCAGCACAGGCGCCTGCCAGGAATATTCCGGGTGAGCCTTTAGAAATTCCTTCGCGTTGAAATTGCTGCCGCACGGGTGTCCGGCGCGTGCCACGAAACTCATCTCCGCGGCCATCTCGCTGTCTACGGCTTTGCCTTCCACGGCGCCGTGGTCGTCGTATGGGCCGTTGCCCCACGCCTTCACACCGGTTGGATCCAAGTCTTCGTGACCGCAAAGCGTCCGGCCGTCTGGAATCTCCTTTTGCAAATAGGAATCGTAGTGGTCCGAAAGGACCTTTTCCGCCAGCTCGACGTCAATTTTCCCCTTCGATTGTTTCATCATTTCGTCCAGACGGACGTGGCGGGAGTTGGGCGAAGAGCTGAGATCGTCGTTGTTCCAGTTTGTGTCCAATTTCAGCACATCCGGATCGCTTACGAAATTCGAGCCGACGAAAACTCCATCTTTCGACTTCCATACGCGGTTGGCCTGCAGGCCGTTCTCGAATTGAGCGATTTCGCCAGTCTTGTTGTCGCCGAGCAGCCAGTCGTTGGCGTAACCGCCGTTGTTGCCGTCGAGCATGATTTTCACGTAATCGTCAATCGAAGTTGCGTATTGCAAGGCTTTCCTGGCGCGGACAAATTCGGGCTTGCCATTTGGGTCCCAGCCTTTGAAGCCGGAGATGGTGGTCTCGGTGACCATCAGGCCATCCGAATTCACGCCGAAATCGTCGTCGCTGATGATGACGCCGGGAAAGCCGTCCATGATGATACGGAATCCATTTTGCGGCGCGATATCGAAGATCATTCGCCAGCGAGCCCCCTGGATGTAGCTTGTCCAGTTGTTGTGCGCCATCACAATGCGGTGATCTTTCGTCCAGGTTCCGGTGGCGACGAACGCGCTGCAGTGGCCCTCAGGCTTGATTTTCGGGGCGTTCGCGACTTTTTCTTTTTCGTTGAACCATGGGACGTAATAATCCGGCAGTTCCATGAAGGCGTTTAGAGCGACGACGTCGTCAACGTCTACGGCCACGCCGCGTGCTTGCGCGCCTTCGGCGATGCCGGTGAGTTCCGCTTGGTATTCAGAGTCAATATGCGGCCACAGCATGTCGTGCGCGGCTTTGCGGAAGAAATTCCAATCGCGATTCGTGTCGTGGGTGTTTTGAAGCTTGACTGCGGCAAGCGCATCTTCGATCTCGGGCGCGAGGAGGTAACCGTGCTGGTAGCCGATGTGGTCCGGCGCGCCGGAGAGGTGCACGTACGTCCAGCCGCCGCGTTCGAAGCGGTACGAGCCAACGAGGCGCGGATCACCGCCAGAAGGCCTTCCTGATGCCGCAACCGTAGTGGATATCATTTGGTTGCCTCGCAATAGCATGTACGCAGCGATCAGGCAGAAGCTCAGTGTAAGCGCGAGCACGAGCGGCAGGTGATTCCGATTCGACAGCATTCGCAGCCTCCGGAAGGCCTTAGTGGGGAATTTGCGGAATCATCTTAGCTCAATTTTCGATCTGAACTCCAAAAATGCTCGTGATTGAGACCGTAGAAGCTTTGCCTCAAGACGTTTGCCGTCAATCCGCCTCGGACCCGGAGGCGGGAGCCCTCCGGGCTCTGATTTTAGATCTTGCGGAGCCGCCTCTCGGGAATGTGATTGCAAAGGCTCCGCGATGTTGCAGCCCATTCTAGAGATGCCGTATAAATTGTAGTCCGCAAGGGAGAAGCGAATGGCCCGCAAGTCCGCGCCCGCCGCACCCAATCATTATGGGGCTCTAATCCAAACCTACGCGATCAACGACGCAATAAATCAGCTTATTCTGTCGCGCCTCGATCCGCGCGCCTGGCGGGCGGAACCGCCGGGTGAAAAAGGCAACGGACGCACCATCGCCGCGATGTTCGCGCACCTTCACAACTGCCGTCTTACGTGGCTCAAGAACTCGGCGCCGCACCTGGAGTGCCCTGCGCCTCTTGATCCCTACCGCTGTACGATCAAGCAAGCTTCCGCCGCTCATAGAAAGAGTGGAATGCAGTGTCTGCGAATGCTCGAGGATGCTTTATCCGCTGATCCGAAGCGGCGCGTTACAAAATTTTCGCGCGGCAGTTGGGCGCCTGAATGGCCTGCCAGCGCAGCCATGTTCGCGTACATGTTCTCGCACGAAGGGCATCATCGCGGCCAAATTCTGATGCTGGCGCATCAACTGGGCTATCGCTTGCCCCAGGAAGGCATCTGGCAATGGGATAAATTGTGGAAACAGGCTGGCTTCGCGTCACGGCCAGGATAAGAGTTCCTCCGAAAGCGAGAGCTAGGAGGTAGGAAGGCCAACAATTGGCGAAACACGGAATGATCGGAAACGGAAGAAATCGTACGGAAGGTAGAACTGAACTACGCCGTTACGCCATAAAAAAAGGCACCGCTGTACCAAGTCCTGATTGTGCGTCTCGCGAATTCCGGATTTACTTCTCTTCTTCCGGAACTCCGAGAACTTGAATCTGCACGGCGCGCTCGCGCGGCCCGTCGAGCTCCGCCAGAATCACGGATTGCCAGTAACCGAGCGCCAACTCGCCATTGCGAACAGGCAACGACAGCGTATGACCCAATACCATGGCTCTCAAATGCGAATCGGCGTTTTTGCGATTGCATTCGGAAATTTTTGGGTCGTTGTGCCGCCAATAATCGAGGCGCCCGACCAGACGCTCGAGAAACGACTTGATGTCGTCAAGCAGGGCCTGCTGAAACTCATTAATGAAAATTGCCGTGGTCGTGTGCAGCGACTGCACCATCACAAATCCAGCTTTCATTCCATTCTTCTTGATTACCTCGTTGATGTCGCGAGTGATGTTAATCAGCTCCAGCCGCTCCCTCGTTTTGTAATAAACGGTTTCAAGGTACATTTGCAGCGTGGCGTGAGGCTTCGCTTCGGGCTTGAGTCGCGCCGCTTTGATTGAGGTCGGTTTCATCTCGATTTTTCCTTGAAAGCCGCCTGCGAATGCTCTGTATATTTTAGATGCGGCTACCCTTCCAAACGAAACAAAAATTACGGGTTAGGCGGCGAAGTATCGTTCGAATCCGCAGCAAAACCGGCGAATGCGAGTGGCGCAAAAATCGCGCGTGATGCAAATCTTATGACTGCACAATCCTTGTAAAGTTACTGTCCGGATTGTACGCTTAATGCCGCCTTCATTCTTCAATGAAAATTTCCGCCTACATCCCCTGCTACAACGTCGATCGCTACATCGAGCCCACGATCCAAGCGCTGCTGGATCAAACACTTCCGCCGGAAGAAATACTCATCATTGACGATGGTTCACGCGACCGCACGATTGAAATTGCTTCGAAGTTTCCGGTTCGAATTATTCGCCATGAAACGAACAAAGGGCTGGCCGCCGGGAGGAACACGGCGTTTGCGAACGCGCGCTGCGAGTTTGTTGCGGCGATGGATGCGGATGCTGTTGTCGAGCGCGATTGGTTGGAGCGTCTTTCCGAAGCTTTTGTGGATTCAAGCGTGGCTGGTTCGGGCGGCAGGCTGCTCGAGAATTTTCGTGATACGCCAGCTGATGAATGGCGCGCGACGCATCTTGGCCAGGATCTAGGCGAGCAACGGATTGAAATCGTGTGGCCTACGACGAAACGGCTGGGGGGATTCGGCTCGCTTTATCGCAAGGATGCGGTGGAAAAAGTTGGAGGGTACAACGAACGCTATCGCACGAATTATGAGGACGTGGATTTGTGCGAGCGGTTGTTGCGCGCCGGCTACAAACTTATCTTTGATCCGCGTGCGAGAGCGCATCACATGCGGCGCGACACAGTCTCTTCGGTGATTCGCACGGCGTGGCGCTGGGATTTTTATCCGCACTATTTTAACGGCGGTTACAACAATATTCCGCTCAAGGTGCTGATGAATTTTCGCGCCTCACGCGTGAAAATGATGCAGCACATCAAGAGTCACAAACGATCGCTGCTATTGATTGATTCGCTTTTGCCGTGGGCGCACAGCTATTGGGATTTGCGATATGGATTTTCGAGCGAGCGGTTGCCAGCGGTTGACGCGGACGAGAATGCGCTGGCTATGTATTTGCCGCGGCCGTTTCGAGCGCGGCGGCGGTCGTAGATTCATTCGTTGCCATTTTCAGTATTACCTGTGCCACGCGTGCGAGGTTGTCACAGGGTTCGCTTAACAGCAGCGGTTTATCGTCGAATACTTGCGGCGGAGTGAATCGGCGTAGAACTGCTCGCGGGTCATTGCCGCGGTGCTGCGATCTTGCGGTGACATGCGGCGATGGCTGAGGTAATTCTCATAGGCGGCGTCGCCGGTGATTTGACGGAGCCACCACCAGAGTTTTTTAAACGGGCTCATCAGTGAATTCATTGTCGAATTTGTTGGCGCGGAATTCATCGATGGGCTCGCCTTCCCGCTCGTAGTCGCATCCATAAGACCTGTCCTCAATCTCCTTCGGCCCATCGCGTTGGGACGAACGGGGTTTCGTGCAGAGTGGCCGTTTTGCCGCCGAACAGAATTCCTGCCCATACCGAGATGGCTTCCACGAGCAACAACAAGATCATTGTCGCGAGCACGCCGGTGACGATTGCGTCGATACGGTTATTGAGGATCAATCGCTGGGTCTGCGCGATTTTATCCGGCGGAATCGCGCCTGATGCGATTTGTCCTGTGAGTACTCGCGCTTGCGAAAGAAAACCAATCCGCGGACTCGCGTCGAAAATCTTTTGATAGCTCGCGGTCATCGTGACGGCGACCAGCATCACCATGGGCATCAACGTCACCCAGATCCAACGCAGGCGGCCCATTTTCAGCAGAATTGTTGTTCCGACTACGAGTGCGACGCATGCAAGAAGCTGATTCGCGATGCCAAAGAGCGGCCAAACAGAATTGATTCCGCCAAGCGGATCCTGCACGCCCTGCCACAGAAAAAATCCCCATGCAGCGCACATCAGTCCGCTCGACAATAAAATGCCCGGCAGCCATCCGCGGCGGCCAAGCGGCTTCCAGATGTGGCCGCCGAGTTCCTGGACCATGAAGCGGCCGACACGCGTGCCGGCATCGAGCACGGTGAGAATAAACAGCGCCTCGAACATGATTGCAAAGTGATACCAGATGCTGAGGAGACGGTCGCCGCCGATTGTGCCGCTAAAAATTTGGGCCATGCCCACAGCGAGCGAGGGAGCGCCTCCAGTGCGATCGAGCAGGGTGCGCTCGCCGACGCGCTGCGCGAGATTCGCCATCGTCTGCGGGTCGACTGCGAATCCCCAAGACCGGATCGTGGCGGATGCGGCCTCGGCAGTTTTTCCCACGATGCCAGCGGGACTGTTGATCGCGAAATAAACGCCCGGGGAAAGCGCGCAGGCCGCGACCATCGCCATCACGCCGACAAATGATTCCATGAGCATCGCGCCGTAACCGACCATGCGCGCATTCGATTCGCGCATGATCATCTTCGGCGTGGTGCCCGATGCGATGAGCGCGTGAAATCCGCTCACTGCTCCGCAGGCAATGGTGATGAAACAAAATGGAAAGATTTTGCCGGCGAAGACTGGGCCGGTGCCGTCAATGAAACGAGTTAGCGGCGGCATTTGCAGGTTGGGGCGCACGAAGATAATCCCCAATGCCAGCGCAAGGATCGCGCCAATCTTGATGAAGGCACTCAGATAATCGCGGGGCGCGAGCAGAAGCCATACGGGAAGCGCTGAAGCGGCAAATCCGTAAATGATGATGGCAATGGCCAATGCGGAACCCGAGAATGTGAAGGCTTGCGACCATGCCGGAGACGCGTTTACCCACTGGCCCGAAACAACCGCAAACATCACGAGCGTCACGCCGATGATCGACGCTTCGAGCACGCGACCGGGCCGAAGATATCGCAGATAGACGCCCATCACAATGGCAATCGGAATCGTCATCGCGAGCGTGAATGTGCCCCACGGCGAATCTTTCAAGGCTTTTACGACGATCAGCGCCACGGCGGCGAGCAAGATCACCATAATGGCAAGCACGGCGAGAAGCGCGAGGAGGCCGCTGCGTTTTCCGACTTCCTCGCGCGCCATTTGGCCGAGCGATTTTCCGTCGCGGCGCATTGAGAAAAAAAGCGTGGTGAAATCTTGTACGCAACCGCCGAGCACGGCGCCGAGAATCAGCCAGAGCGTTCCGGGCATGTATCCGAATTGCGCGGCGAGCGTCGGTCCGACGAGCGGCCCTGGCCCGGCGATGGCCGCGAAGTGGTGGCCGATCAAGACCCATTTATTCGTGGGAACGAAATCTTTTCCATCATCGAGGCGTTCCGCAGGCGTTGCGCGCGTGTCATCAAGCGCCAGGACTTTTGCGGCGATGAACGCGGAGTAGAAACGATAGAAAACGGCGTATGTGGCGGCGGCAGCGACGACGAACCAGACGGCATTCAAGGGCTCGCGCCGCTCAAATGCGATGGCTGCGAGCGCACCGGCGCCGGCGAGTGAGATGAACACCCACAGGATTGCTTTGAGAGCCTTATTCACCGCGACGGACCCAAACACTGCGCGTGACACCCTTCGCACATCCATTGCGGGAACCGGCGCGCATTTTTACGGCTTCCATGATGCCGCTCCTGTGAATGCGTAGAGCGGAACTACGTCGCGAAAAACACCGGCGATTTCTTCTACGAAATTCGGGCGTACAGCGGCTGCTTTTGAAAGGCGCCGTCGCACAATCCACGCTTGTAACTCCTTCCACTCCGCGGGTTCGAGCGGCCATCCCGAATGCTTCATCCAATCTTTTTTATTGCTCGAATACCAGTAGCTGTCGAATTTGCGGCCGAGAGGCTTCTTCTGCCGCGCGAGCCACGGGCGATTGCCTTGGCCTCGCGTGACGCCATATTGCGCGAGGGCGCTGCCGCGATCTCCAGAATAATTTCGGAAACCGGCTGTCGCGCCATTCTTTGTCACGCCGACATAGAATTGCGGACCACCGCGTTTTATCGCGTCTTGCGTGCGCAGGAACAAATAGTAGTGGGGATAGTAAGGAGTCTTGTCGCGCGCGAAGCGAATGTCGCGATTGATGCGCGAGAAATTCTCGTTGGTGCGGCCGGTGATTAATATGTTCGAATCTAGCTTCAGAACGTGCGGCGCGAGACATTCGAGCAACTGCCGAAATGGCTCGACCACCGCCTCGCGATGTCTCTCGCGATTCGCGTCCATCCATGGCTTATTGTTGTTCCGCTCGAGCTCGCGGAAAAAGCTGAATGTTCCTGAAGTCAGGATTCCCGCGTTGGCAACCACTTTCGATCTCCGATCAGGCGATCTCGCTGGACAGCGGATTCTACCCGAAATACAGCCTCCCGATGCGGTTTCCGAAAAACAGACGACGAGCTAAACTTTTGCGTGCCGGCGCGATGTGATAGTTTTTCGGCTGCTTGATCGGCGCTGATTCCCGGATTTTTGAGGCTCTCATCATGACGAACTGGATTCAGAGAATTTGTGTGCTCGCGTTGTTGGGCGTGGTGGTTGCAGCTGCGCCCAAGTTGGGCGGCCAGGCTGAAAATAAAGACGCTGCTGCGCCGGGGAAAAAGTCGCCGTGGAAACCGGAGGATTTTGTCTTCAACGAGAGCGCGTCTCAATTTCGTATCTCGCCTGATTGCAAGTGGGCTGTTTGGGTGAAATCAACGGCGGACAAGGATAAGGACGAGCGCGTCAGCAATTTGTACCTTTCGAGTCTGACCGAAAAGAAGGAAATTCAGCTCACACGCGGCACGGACACAGTGGCGCAACCGCGCTGGTCGCCGTCGGGCGATACCATCGCATTCGTGAGCACCCATGCGCTACCGAAACCCAATGCCAGCGCCAAACCTGACGCCACCGTCGCACCCATGCAGCTCTGGTTCATCAGTGCCGCCGGTGGCGAAGCGTGGCCGATGACTGATTTCGAAAAGGGCGTGAAATTATTCGAGTGGATGGACAACGACACAATTCTCTTCAGCGCGGAAGAGGATGCATCGCTTTACGAGCACGAAGCGAAGGAACGCAAGGATGATACGAATGTGGTGGACGACTCGACACACGCCTCGTCCGTGCGCCTCTACAAATTTTCCGTAAAAGATAAGCGCGTTATGAGGGTGACCGACAACGATGACTGGATTCAGAATTTCGACGTATCGCGCGATGGAAAATGGGCGGTCGCGGTCGCATCGCGCGAATTGAGTTACGCGTGGGACCAGAAAATTGCGCCGGCGACCTATCTTGTGGATCTTGCATCCGGCAGACGCTCTGAGATTTTTACCGGCGGTAAAATTCGACCGATCACATTGCGTTGGGCGCGCGATAATGCCGGCTTTTATGCCGTCGCGCCTTATTCCTCGGATCCCAGGTTTTTCACGGCGACCGTGGAGAAATTATTTTTTTATGACATCTCCGCCGCCAAGACGACGGAAGTTAACCTCGATTGGGACCGCTATCTCGGGGGCGAATTTGATACGACCGAAGACGGATTCATCGCGCTGCTTGCCGATGGAGTGCACTTCAAACCGGCGCGATATACGAAGCGCGGCGATACTTGGACGCGTGAATGGATGTTGGGAGATCAAGCGACAAATTACTTTGGATTCAAGATTGGGGATGATGGGAAAACGTTCCTCTACGAGTACACGACGGCCAGCACGCCGGCGCAGTGGTATCGGGCGCGTCTCGATGGCGCAAAAGTGACCAGCGCGGTGCAGTTCACCGACCTCAACCCGCAATACAAAGAGAAAACCATCGCGAAGACCGAGATTTTGCACTGGAAGGGCGCGAATGACGAAGAGGTAGAGGGGATTCTTTTCTATCCGCAGAATTATGAGGAGGGCAAACGGTATCCACTCATTACTGCGACCCATGGCGGGCCAACCGCGGCCGACCACGACGCGTGGAACGAATCATGGGCCTACTCCAATAATCTTCTGACGCAGCGCGGCGCGTTTATTCTCAAGACGAATTATCACGGCAGTACGAATTACGGGCTCAAGTGGGTTGAATCAATTTGCTGCGGAAAATATTACGAGTTAGAGATTCCAGATATTGAGAAAGGTGTGGACAGCCTGATTGCGCGAGGACTTGTGGATGCGAATCAGATCGGCGCGCTTGGATGGTCGAATGGGTCGATTCTTTCGATTCAGCTACTCGTTACCGATCCCGATCGTTACAAAGCTGCGGCGCTCGGGGCGGGCGACGTGGAATGGATAAGCGACTGGGCGAACGTGGATTTTGGCGAGGCGTTCGACGATTATTATTTCGGTAATACGCCGCTGCGGGATCCTGAGCTGTATATTCGAAAATCGCCGGTTTTCAAAATGGATCGCGTGAAGACGCCGACGCTGATTTTCTTCGGGACGGTGGATCGGAATGTGCCGACGGACCAAGGTTGGACGCACTATCGGACGCTATATACCATTGGGAAGGTGCCGGTAAGATTTTTACTGTTTCCTGGCGAGCCGCATGGCCCACAAAAGCTTTCGCACCAGTTGCGCAAGGTGAGCGAAGAGGCAGCGTGGTTCGACAAGTATTTGTTCAAGACGAATCCGCCGGAGAATGAGGCTTTCGAGAAGGATTCGCCACTCGGCGAGGCGCTGCGGCGGCGATCCATCAAGATCGTGGATGGCATGTACGGGATAGAAGCGGCGAGCGTTCGCGTTAGTCGGTCAAAAGTCGATTTCAATGCGAATAAGAAACTCATTTTTCCGGAGACGGTGAAGCGCGGCAATCTGGAGATCGGCCGGTTTGAGGTAACTCGCGCACAGTATGCATCTTTCGACGGCAACTACAAGTACGAGCCGGGGACGGGAAATTATCCCGCCAACGGCATCACGTTTGAGCGCGCAAAAGCTTATTGCGCGTGGCTGAGCTCCCAGCTTGGAAGCAACTCTTTCAGCTTGCCAAATGAGAAGGACGTGATGGAACTCTACAAAAATCGCCCTGGCGAAAACACACTCGATTACTGGGCGGGCTATGCGCTCAACCCGGAAGACGCGAAGCGCCTGGAAGAGAAAGTCAAGCAATTGCCTGGAGATACGCCGCTGCTCAAAGAAGTGGGCAGCTTCGCTGGCGAAGGCGATGAAGGCGAAGAATCGATTTTCGATTTGGGCGGCAACGTCGCTGAATGGGTGATCGCTGCGGATGGTTCAGGCAAGACGCTTGGCGGCAGCGCCGATCGCGCGTCCGATTTGAAAACAGCGTATCGCGCGGCCGATCTCTCTTACACGGGCTTTCGTGTCGTGCGCGTTTCCACGAAAACGAAGTAAATGGCGAAGTGGAAAACTTCACGCCGTCCAGATTGGCTCTTGCGTGTGTGCCCAAGCGCATCTACGCTTCGACCATGAGCGAATTCACTCCCACAACGCGTACGCAGGTACGCCGGCTTTCCGATCGTGGGCACTACGATTCTGAAACTGTTTATCGAATTCTCGATGCTGGATTTCTCTGCCACGTCGGATTTGTCGTTGACGGGCAGCCTTTTGTGATTCCGACGGGCTATGCGCGCGTGGACGACGCCGTGTACCTTCACGGATCGGCAGCAAGCCGAATGCTGCGAACGCTCGCTGGTGGTGTACAAGTGTGCGTGACTGTAACGCTCGTGGATGGATTCGTGTTAGCGCGGTCGGCGTTTCATCACTCGATGAATTACCGGTCGGTGGTAATTCTCGGACAGGCGCACGAGGTGAAAGATCTCGAGGAGAAAAGACGCGCGCTTAAGGCGTTCACCGAACACATTGTGCGCGACCGATGGGACTCGATTCGGCCTGTACGGGAATCGGAGCTGAAACAAACGACGGTGTTGCGGCTGCCACTGGCTGAAGTGTCGGCGAAAATTCGCACAGGACCGCCTAAAGACGACGCCGAAGATTACTCGCTTCCGATCTGGGCGGGCGTGCTTCCTTTGAAATTGGTGCCAGGCGAATTTGTGCCCGATCCCAAGCTTCCGCCGGACATCGGAATCCCCGAACACTTGACGAAATTGAAGAATTACTCGCGGTAAGGAGCGCGGGCGATTTTGCGTTTAGTGACAGCCACAGGTGCGGGGCGTGCAACTGCAGCTCGAGCCCGCGGATGCGGAGGAGCCGGCGGATTTGCTGCCATTCGCGGGCGCGGCGAAGACGGAGAATTGCACCGCTTGCTTCCGGCTGCCGCATTTCGGGCAAGTGACCGCCGAGCCGCTCGACATCACGATGCGCTCGTGGCGCGTTTCGCATTCCTCGCAAAGGTATTCGAATATCGGCATCGCGCCCTCGCCATGTATCTGCGCTTCTATTCTGCCTGAACGAATTGCTCAAAAACAAATCGCCCCGGTTGTCGTCAACCGGGGCGATCTGTTTGCGGGTGTACGTCCTTTATGATACCTAGTCGCCGGCTACGGTCTCGGCAATTTCGGGCTTCGCAGCGGGAGCGCCGTGTCCATTGCCATTGCCATTGCCGTTTCCGTTGCCATTCGAGTGACCGTTGCCATTCGTGGCAGGCGCGATAGATTGTAACCCAACTTGAACGGTTGGAGTAGCAGCCTTGATGGCGGCGACGCTCCCGATCTGGATGACGGTCTCCGGCTGCTTCTTCAGGACGAGTTCTTCGTAAATCTTGCGAACCTTCGCTGCTTCTTCTGTGGCCTGCCGACGGCGAATCCGGTCTTCCTCGGCCGCAGTTTGCGGAATGTCGTGCTCGAGATGACGAATACGCGCGGCGTCGTCCTCGTCAATTCTCAGTGAGTGCTCATAGCTATTGAGATCGACTTTCTTTCCCTTGGCGTAAATTTCGTGCTTGCCGTGGGTCTTGTACCACTGCGCGACTGTCGCGTTCTTGTACATGTTTTCGATGATCTTCCGCCAGCCGATTCCCGTGTTGTACGCGCAGAAGGAAATTTCGCCTTGCTGCGTGGCGTACGGGATGATGCACATTTCGGTGCGGCGGAAATCGTAGTTGAAGAGATCTTGAAACCACATGCCGGCGATGAAGAGGAAATTCCACGGATCTTCCTTGCGGCGCCTCATCGCGTCTTCGAAGGTGCGCTCTGGACTCGTCTTGCCGTACTTCTTGTCCGCGTCCTTCGTGAGCGCCCAGGTCTTATCGAACTTCTTGAAGAGGTCGTAAAGCGCCAGGCCCTTTGGAGCTTCGAACGGCTGGTAATTCTTGAGCAGCGCCATCGCCATCATGAAGTTCGAGAAATTCTTGCCGCGTGCCGCGTCGGTGATGGAATTTACGTCCTTCACAAGCTGCGGCGTATTAAGGAAGCGCGGAACGGGCGCCCACTCTTTGGTTTCCTTGTTAATCATGACGGCCGTGCCGACGCCGCAATTCGGGTGGCATCCGCAACTGAGCGAGCCCCACTGCGAATCCGGCCCGTGAACGAGATCGGAATAGCCGGCGAATGCGCTGACGAGCGAAATCGGGAACCAATCGCGCGTCGGCTCAATCTTGCCGACCTGGTTGCTGACGTCCTTGGCCAAATGCGAGAGCGTATAGCGCTGGCGCATGCGGCGTTCCGGCGTGATTTCTTCGTCGCGGCCGGTGAAAGAAACCGGCTGAAACGATACGAACGAAATTTTCTTCGGATTTTCCATCGCGAACTTGACGATGGGTCCGACCTGATCGTTGTTTACGTTGTTGACGATGGTGGTGACCAGCACGATTTCGATGCCGGCTTCGTGCATGTTTTCGATGGCGCGGAGCTTCACGTCAAAGAGATTGCCGACTTGACGGTGGCTGTTCGCGTCGTTGCCGATGCCGTCGAATTGCAGGTAGGCGTAGCGCATGCCTGCTTCGAAGGCCTTGCGGCAAAAATCTTTGTTCTTCGCGAATTCGATGCCGTTCGTCGCGGCCTGCACGCTGTTGTAGCCCACTTTGCGCGCGTAACGCACCGCGTCGAGGAAGTAGGGGTGCATCGTCGGCTCGCCGCCCGAGAACTGCACGGACATCTGGCGGCGCGGCTTGATCTTCAGAGCGTTGTCGAGGATTTCCTGAATTTCTTCCCAGCTCAATTCGTGGACGTAGCCAACCTGGTTCGCGTCCATGAAGCAGGGATCGCACATCATGTTGCAGCGGTTCGTGAGGTCAACTGTGAGAACAGAGCCTCGGCCATAACGGACCGTACTGCTGCCGTGGCGATGCAGTCCTTCGTCATTGTGCGCTGGAATGTCGCGGCCAGGAAAATTCTGCTCGATCCACTCGAGGAACTTTGCATCCACCGCCATCAGGTCTTCGCAGCGGCCGTGCTGCGGGCATTCCTTCACCATCCAGACTTGCCCGTCGCGCTCGATAATCTGCGCTTTGATCTCTCCGACCTTTTCGTTAACCAGATCGGTCCAATCTTTCTTGCCGCTGAAAATAGCTTCGCGCGCTTCCGAGACACAGCCCGGACAGAGCGAATCCGTCGTACGCGGCCAGCCGAGTGTCGGCTTGCTCTTTTCATAGGACTTCAGCAACGGCTTCTCAGACCACTTCGGTGTGAAAGAAGGGTTCGGTTTGTATTTATTAAAGAACTGGATGGAGTTAAACGTTACGCCTGCAGCCTTGCAGACGACCCAGTCAAAAGTTCTGGCAATTCTTTTAGATCCCGCCATAATCAGACTCCCCTACTGCTTAGATGACGCCTCTAGATGACGTCTCGTTTTCGCTTGCTCCACTAGGGATTTCAACACCCAAGTGGGCCGCCCCAAGAGCACACTTCCCCCTAAAGGCTTACGTTAGCAGAGTTTGCCGCTTAGGTGGGCCCGCGTCTAGCCGGAAGTGCCCAAAGGGGAGTAATTGAGGTTGAATGGCGAAGACGCGTCCTGGGTGGAACTTGACGCTCCCCTTAGTACCCGCCGGTACTCCCAGTATTTAGATGAGATATAGGTGGCGAGGGTGTCAGACATCTAAGAACGATCATACTGCCAAAACGTCCGGTGGCTGGGCCTCCCGCTTCAAAAGTTCAAACACTGGCAACGAACGGCGGGACATTATTTGGAAGCTGAGAGTGCGGGACGAAAGGCCGTCCGGCGCCACAGGTCGCGAGCGGCGATCGGCAGCTCTATTTTAGGATCGCAAATATTTCACGACGCCTGAACGAGTTCGACGTCAAATGCCAAACCAACCCTTCGCGTGACGCAAGCTTTCCACAAACGCGCTTGACTACGGTCGAGTTACAGAATAGAAATCTTGAATCAAATTTGGGGGTAAGGAGTGCTTTGAATGAATCAAAAAGTTCTTGGTGTCGCAGTCTTAGTCTGCTTGCTGTCATTCTTCTTCGCACTTCCTACCTACTCACAGCAGACGTTGGGCGGAATCAACGGCACGGTTACGGACAATAGCGGCGCAGTGGTGCAAGGTGCGGCGGTAAAAGTGGTCAATGTCGGTACAAACCTCGAACAGACGGCGACAACGAAAAATGACGGTTCCTTTTCGGTCGTCGATCTGCCGATCGGGATGTACTCCGTCACAATCTCTAAAGACGGATTCAAGACCGAGGTCTACTCGCAGATCTTCGTTCGCGGAAGCTTGACCACAACTGTCAACGCCACGCTGCAGCCCGGCGAGATAACGTCCACAGTGACTGTGACTGCGACTCCACTGATGAATCAAACGGACACATCCAACGGCTACACTCTGGGCAGCGAACTCGTTGAAAATATTCCACTGGGCACAGGCAGCTTTACACAGCTTGCGATTCTCGCGCCGGGAGTAAGCGCGGATTTGCTCAGTGGCTCGGGGACGAACGAGGGATTCGGAAATCAAGCCATCTTTGCAAATGGTCAGCGCGACACGAGCAACAGTTTTACGTTTAACTCCGTGGATGCGAACAACCTGTTCAACGGGAAATCCACGAGTTATGTTTCTGCCAGCCGATTCACTTTGAACACCGGCGAATCCTTCGGGGTGGGCGGCCAGGTAAACACAAATACGTCGGTATACGATGCCATAGGGCAAGGTTTGCCGACGCCGCCTGTGGAGACCATCGAAGAGCTGCATGTGACAACGTCAATGTACGACGCGTCACAAGGCGCTCACAGCGGAGCGCATATTGAGCTCACAACCAAGTCCGGCACCAACCAATATCACGGCCAAGCTTACGAATACTTTGAGACAAATTCCTGGGACGCGACACCTGTCTTTTTGAAGGCTCTCGGACCTCCTCTGGGAAGCGCGACTCCCGCACTCAAGCGTAACGTTTTTGGCGGCAATATCGGCGGCCCAATCATCAAAAACAAACTTTTCTTTTTTGGCGCCTACCAAGGACAACGCGTTCACGACGCGCTCAATGGTTCGATTGAGGATGTGTTCACGCTTCAGGGACTGACGGACACAAATCGAGACGCGGCAGATATCGCCACGCTCACGAACAACGTCTACGGCACAACTCTCACTGCGGCAGACGTGGATCCGGCCGCGCTAGCGATGTTTAATTTGAAAACTCCACAGGGGCAGTACGTGATTCCGTCGCAGAATGCGACCCTCACGAATCAGGGCAATGCCGTCCTGCAAGGGCCGCCGGCGACGTTTACTGCGGATCAAGTGGTGGCCGACATAGATTACAACTTCAACAATTCCGATCGCTTAGCGGGGAAATATTATTTCCAGCGAAATCCGTCAGTGAGCCCGTTCGCGATCAGCGAATCGCCCGGTTTTCCGCAGTCACTCGAAGCGGGCAGCCAGGTTTTCTCTCTGAACAACACCACTGTCTTGACCCCGAATACGACGTGGGTACAACGAATCGGCTTTAGCCGCGAACTCGCGAATGCAACGACGGCGCAGGCATTGACCGGCAACTCAGTCAGTGGCCTGGTACTCCCGAACCAGAACTTCTTCCCGGGATTTACCATTTTTAACGCGGATGGGAGCGGCAACAGCGACCATGAGCTTAAAATCGGGCCATCCACTAATTTCGCAAACGCCGGCGTTTTTCAAAACCAGTTTGAAATCGGGACAAATTATAGCTGGGTACACAGGCGTCATACCGTATCGTTTGGATTCAACGGAAGCTACAGCCAGCTGAATGTGATTAATCGTGAGGATGACATTGCGCTATTCGAGTTCAACAATTTTCCGGGATTTGTCACCGGTACTTTGGGCGCTCATCACAACACCGGCACGGTGCTGAACGGCGAAACCAACCGGTATTTTCGGGCGAAGCAAGCTGGGCTCTATGCTCAGGATGACTTCAAGCTCAAATCCAATCTGACGATTGATGTGGGTGTGCGTTGGGATTGGGACGGCCCGCTCTACGAGGAACACGGGCTATTCACGAATTTCGAACCGAGTCTCTACGATTTTGACCTCGCTACCGACCAGATTACTAACATCGGGCTGGTCGTCGCGGGCAACAATCCGACGCTCGGGACAAAAGGAGTCAGCGCTTCGACGCTTACCGGCCGCCAATGGCTTTTCCAGCCGAGGATCGGTGTAGCGTGGAGTCCAGGATTCGTGAAGAACGTCGTGGTGCGCGCGGGCTTTGGAATGTACGCGGACCGCGGCGAATATTTCACGGAATTTTCGAACAGCGCGGGATTGGGCATCAGCGGGCCGTTTGGCGTCACGACGCAGCCACCATTTACGATTCCTGTGAGTGCGTCGTGCGCCTCGTCAACAATGTGCCTAAGCAGCGCTCCGTTCGGGATGGGGCCCCTGCCTCCTCCGCCTAACACGCTCAATGGAATCATTGCTCAAGTTCCAAATCTCTCTGCGATGAGCGCGTGCCCGGATCCCGTGACTTCCAGTTGCGTGCCGACATTGCCGTCCGAGACGCGACCTTTCCTTTTTGCCGGATACGATCCGAGAAACAAGCTGCCATATTCCGAGAACTGGAGTTTGGACCTTCAGTGGCAACCGACCAACACACTGGTGTTGACGCTCGGATATTTCGGAAATCACGGCGTCCATCAAGTGATTCCGATACCGTTTAACACGCCGGGGATTGCGACTGCATCTCATCCCATCAACAATCAAACCGTTAGCTACGGCATGCAACCGCTCGATTCTTTCGGCGATCCGCTTGTTTCGGAGCAAGTGCAGACTCAAATCGGCAACTATTCGTATTCGGACGGCAATACTGCTCTGCGCGTGCCTTTCGTCGGTTATAACCCGAACTCGAACTTCTGGGAAGCAGAGGGAATTTCGCACTACAACGCACTGGAAGTTGGGGTGAACAAGCGGTTGAGCAAAGGGCTCCAAATTACCGGCTCATATACCTGGTCGCATTCACTGGACGAACAAAGCGGGCTGGGTCTTTTCTATAACGGCAACAACCCTCTTGATCCGGCGTCCGGCTATGCATCTTCGGACTTCGATCGGACGCATGTATTCAACATCGGCTACCTTTACCAGTTCCCGAAAATTGCAAACGCGTCACGATTTGTTGATCTCGTTGCGAATGGTTGGGGCTTCAGTGGGATTACCGTGGCCGAGAGCGGACAACCCTTTTTGATGTACGACTATTCAGGCTCGATCGGAAATATCTTTTACAGCGGCGATGACTTCATCACAAACCCGATCATCCCGTTGGCACCGGGGGTTACACCTAAGCAGGCGCAACAGAGCACGATTGGTTACAACGCTCAGCAGCCGTACGTGAACCCGAACGATTTTACGATTCCCTTGCTTCAGCCCGGCCAGGATGGAGTACCAAATTGTGGCCCGACTGTGCCGACTAACGGACCCAGCACGATATTTTGCGACACTGTTGAATCTGGATTCGGAAATACGGGCCGCAATACGTTTCGGGCTCCATTCCAAGTGAGGTTCGATTTTTCGGTGTCGAAGACATTTAAGCTCACGGAACGATTCAACCTCAAATACGAAGCGGATTTTTTCAACATTTTCAATCACCCGAGCTTCGACGCGCCGAATAACAACATAACGCTCGATCCTTGCTTCAATCCACAACCTTGCTATACGAACCCGCCGTCAGCCAGCCAAGACGCCGGGCTAATTCAGGACACTCTAGGGAGTCCGCGGTTTATTCAGATGGCGCTGCACTTGACGTTTTGATGCTGCTGTGAATTACTCGGCGTTTAGGGGCGTGCGAAGAACGCCTATCGCGAAATGGGCTAGGTGCGAGGCTTCGTCATCGAGTTGGATCCAACGAACGACGCAGTGTTTCTTCAAATAATCCGATACTTTAGACTCACTGATCTCGAGATGTTCCGCGAGGCGGGTGCGAAGCGAGCCGCCCGATTGCGCGCGACCGCCGCGCACTCCACGCAGAAGTTGGCCGATGCCGACTCGCAGCGTCTTGCACGCTTCGATGTAATACGAGGTGACAAGATCGGAATCTGATAGCAGGAAAACGCCCGGGCCCGCGGGCGCCTCGTCCGCTTCATCGAGTTTGTGGAGTTGGCTGCCGAGCATCCGGCGCAGCATGGATTCAAGGTGAGCGAGACGCGATGCAATGGCCGGCTCGCCGCCGCGGCCGTGCGCCATGCGTTCGGATGGAAGCGTCGGCGATTGCTCTGTGGGCCACGAACTGCGCGGCGGGGGCGCGTTATACGCCGCCGACCTTACGGATTCTTCACCGCTTCGAGCCCGAAGTGTTCCGACGTTAGGAGCGCTCGGCGGTTCATCCTCGTGTGGAGAGGGCGTCTCGGTCGAAACGAATCGTTGAGCAGGCACCGCCGGTGTAGCCGAACTTGCCGACCCACCGCGACGATGTCTTCCGCGGCCGCCTCGGCGTCCGCGGCGCCGGCGCTTGTGGGCCGGATCGGCGCTGCTGGTTGCGGCGCTCGCGCCTGAACTGGATTCTTCGACCTCGCGAACTGCGGATGAGACGGAAATCTCGGCTTCTGTTTCTTCCGTTTGTTTGCGCGTTTCCTCCGGTGCGTCGCGCTCGCCGGCGGCTGAATCTGGCAATGAGGTTTCGTGTTCGACCGTCGAATTTAGTTCCGCGGACTTAGAAGCGGCGGATTCCGTCAGCGCGCCCGCCGGAACGGGCGCACCCAATCGCTCGAGCGCTTCAGCTGTTTTTTTCTTCCAGTCTGCGCGGCGGAATCGTTCGATCGCGGTAGTGTACCAGCGGATGGCCTCGTCAGTGTGTGCGGCTTTTTCCTCGACGGCGGCCAATTCGAACGCCACCATGGCGTCGCGGGTCTTGGCGTAAAGTTCGGCGAGTTTCGTCGGAGCGTCGGCGCTACTTTTCGCTCGCCGGATGCGTCCTTGTATTTGCCGCCAATTCGCCATGAGCGCCGATTGTATCGCCGAAGCCGCCGTGAAGCCAGCAAGTGTGGCATTTCAATTGAACGCGGGCAGCCCTAGCGATGGGTCTCCCCTCTGCGCGTGGCTGAATGAATCGCTGGTGAGTTGGGATCGCGCAGTTTCATCCAAGCCGCAATTTCATGCATCATGATGTTCCGATGAACGCCGACGAACGCAGGGAATGGATCGTCAGCAAGGCGCGAAGCATTGGCTTCGATCTCTGCGGCGTGGCGCCGGCTGAGAAGTTCGAGGAGCTTGAGCGATTTCCGGAATGGCTCGCGCGCGGATACGCGGGCGAAATGAAGTATCTGCATGATTCGCGGCGGGGAGATGCGACGCGAGTTATGGATGGCGCGCGAAGTGTCGTCGTGTGCGCGCTGAACTACCGTTCTGCGCAACCATATTCAACTGAGGTTCCCGCGGCTGCGCCCGGAGATCAGCCGCGGGGCTGGATTTCGCGTTACGCCTGGGGCGACGACTACCACGAAGTTATCGGCGCGAAGCTCGATGTTCTGCTCGCTGCGATGCGCGCCGAATTTGCGGAGCCGTTTGCGGCGCGCGCATATGTTGACACGGGTCCTATTGTCGAGCGAATCGCCGCTCATCACGCGGGGCTCGGCTGGCTCGCGAAGAACACCATGCTGATCAACGAGCAGCTTGGCTCATGGCTTTTTCTCGGCGTAATCGTTACGACTCTCGATCTTTCGCCAACCGCTGCCGCGGACGAATCATTGCCTGCCGATCTTTGCGGGAATTGCCGGCTGTGCATTGACGCTTGCCCCACCGGCGCAATCGTCGAGCCCTATCTTCTCGATGCGCGGCGATGCATTTCCTATCTCACAATTGAGCTGCGCGGTGCCATACCTGAGGAATTTCGTAGCGTGATGGGGCGCATGGTATTCGGCTGCGATATTTGCCAGGACGTTTGTCCGTGGAATCGGAATGCGCCCGTCGCGCGACTTGCGGAATTTATGCCGCGCACACCTCCATTGCCTAGTGATGCGTCGGAAGATCGCCGAGCCAATGGCGGAGACGAGTCTCTCTTCGCGCCTGGGCTAGAAGCGCTCGCGACACTGTCAGCCCGCGAGTTTAGTGAAATATTTCGAGGCAGCGCGGTGAAGCGAACGAAGTGGCGCGGGCTGGTGCGAAATGCATGCATCGCTCTCGGAAATGCGAAAGTTTCGCGCGAGTCGAAGCAGCACGCGAAGATCGCCGCCACGCTCGAGAGTCTCGCGGCCTCTGGCGATTCCACGATCTCGGAGCACGCGCGCTGGGCTCTTGACCGGCTCAATCGCGGCGATTGACACTGCGGCTGCGCATCGCTAACGTGACTCTCGTCGAGAATAGATGCGTCTCGAACAATTTTCGGAACATCGGAACAATTGATCCGAAGGTGATCTCGAAGGATGGAACGTAAATGCGAGGATTCTTGATCTTGGCGCTCTTATACTTCGGGCCGCACATCTCCTTTCCCACCGGCGGGACGGCCACCGAAGAGATTTTTCTTCGCTGGTTTCATTTCATCGCCGGGTTCATTTGGATCGGTTTGCTTTACTTCTTCAATCTCGTCGGCACACCGGCTATGAAGGAACTCGACGCGGCCAGTCGTGGCAGAGTTTTTCCAGTGATTATGTCGCGCGCAATGTGGTGGTTCCGCTGGTCGGCCGTGCTTACTGTGCTCTTCGGAATCCGCTACTTCATGATCATCCTGAAAGCCGACGCAATGAATCTCGGCGATCCTGGAATGCAATGGCGTTGGCTGGGCGAGTGGTTCGTCGTCTGGATCGTCGCATATGTATTCATTTATCCGCTGCAGATGCCTTGGAAGGGTGTGGTTGAGCTACGCTGGCTGCGCGCGGCGCTGATCGCCGTTGTCGTGATCGCCGCATCGTGGATCGTTCTCGATTTCAATAGCAGCCCACAATCTTCGAATAGCCACCTCTCGATTAGCGTCGGCGGCGGGCTTGGGCTCATCATGCTTCTGAATGTATGGGGAGTCGTATGGCGCGTGCAAAAGAGGCTGATCGTGTGGACGCGCGCGAGCGCCAAGGATGGAACGCCGATGCCGCCCGAAGCCGAACGCCTGCGCGCCTGGTCCAATTTCGCAGCGCGTACGGCATTCTGGCTGTCGTTTCCTATGCTCTTCTTCATGGGCGCGGCGGACCATTATCCGTTCCTAAGCGGCATCACGGATTGACGTGTCACTGATTGATTATCGAGTTCGCATATCCATTTCCTGTTAGACTGGTTTTGTAGTTCCCCCTTCCGCTTTTGACATTCGTTTCCGGAAAATAATATGCAACTCATCAGTCCCGAGCGTGCGCTGACCACGCTTGAAATTCTACGTGAGCAGGAGCTGGACGAAGCCCGCATCATCCAGAGTGCAATGCTCCCGGCGGAGTCTTTGCACATCGGACAAGTGACGTTCGCTCACAGGCTGCGTTCAATGCATGAAGTCGGCGGAGACTTTCTGGATTACTTCGCGCTGAGTGACGACACTGTCGGGATATATCTCGGGGATGTCGCGGGAAAAGGACTGCCCGCTGCGCTATATGCCGCGCTCGTCGTCGGCACGCTTCGCGGCGTGCATAAAACAGGGCAACCACCTTCTGCCGTACTTGCATTGCTCAATAAGCGGCTCTGCGCGCGCTCGATCGCGTCGCGATACGCGGCCATGCTCTACGCCGTGTTCGACCCACGTACCCGGGAAATGCGCATCTCGAGCGCAGGAATGCACGGGCCGCTGCATCTCTCCAACAAGGATTGCCGGAATCTACGTCTTATGGGTCTTCCGCCGGGACTTTTCGCCGACACGCAGTATGAAACTTCGACTCTGAAGATCGAACCTGGCGAGTCAGTGATCTTCATGACCGATGGAATTGTCGAAGCGAAACTGAAGGACCCAATCAGGGTTGGCGTCGAACATCTCGTGGACCACTGCAGAGGACGCGCGACGAGTTCGCCCGTAGATCTCTTAAATTCGATTTTCAACTCGGTGGAAGAATCAACGGATGGCGACGACCAGCACGACGATATGGCTGCTGCGATATTTCATTTCGCAGGATGATGCGGCCGGCGCGCTAGGAGCGCCAGCGGAGAACTACGGGGCCTTCCATCGGGTGGACCATCGGCGCGCCTGTGCGCTTCGATTCGAGGTACGCAGCTTTGAGCGCGAAGTACCATTTCGCGGGGCGGTCGGCGTCATCAATCAGCATGAGCTTCGGGCGATGCTTGAGGCCAATAGATTGCTTCGCCATCGTTTCCGTATCCTGGCGGATGAATCTCGGGCCGAAAATGTTCAGCCCAGCCGCGATCAATCCTCCCCACGGCGCGACATTCCATGCGGCGCAAAAATCCAGCCGGCAGCGGTCGCGGCGAATTGGCGTGACGGTCGCGCGGCTTGAAAACCACGCTTTTCCGCAACGGATTTGTTCGAATCGCATGTTCGGCAGAACGAAATCAATCGTTGTCGTCACTGGCGCGCCGTAGAGCGCTTTCAATAATTTATATGGGGCGCTATTGGACGACGGTGTGTGAGCGCTCATGCGAAAGCCATTTGGAATGGGCTCGAAAGCTTTTTGCTTTTCGTGAATGCTGTGCCGGCTGCGCCACCACCAAGATTGGTGCACAAACGGCCCGTGCGCTGGATCCATCAGGCCGATGATGCCGTTGTCTACGCTCACTGGCATTTCCGCCGCAAAGTGCGCCATCCGGAAGCGCTCGCCGAATTTCGGCAGCTCCGGTGCTGGAGGAATAGGGTTGCTTCTCGGCGCACGAAGATCGCCATCCGGGAAATAAATCCAAATGTAGCCGTCACTCTCTGCGCACGGATACGCATCAGAAAAGATTCGGTCGCATTTCAACTTGGAGTCTGCCGTCAGCGAAGGAATCACGGCGCACTGGCCCGAGTGCACGTCGAATTGCCAGCCGTGATAACTGCATTCGACGTTGCCATCCTCAAGCCGACCGAACGAAAGCGGCATTCCGCGGTGCGGGCAGGCGTCGCGCATCGCGAAGGGCTTGCCCTGCGCGTCAAGCCCGGTGGCGATGGGAATTTCAAGCAGCAATGCAGTCCGCATCGCGCCGCGCTTTACCTCATTGCTGCGCATCGCGGGATACCAAAATCCGAGCAGGAAATTCGGGTCGCTGCTTGCAGCAGCGGCTGCGTTTTCGTCAACTTGTGCGGAATCACTCATCTTTGCGCAGTTATCGTAGTACACGTGAAACTATCAAGGAAGGCCGGAAATCATGGAGCAACTATCCATCGCCACGCTACTGGCGGCATGAAGTCAGAATCTTATATAATCCGGAATTGCGAGGATAAATTCGAATGGAGCTGCGGTCGACTCGTTCATGTGCGGTGAGAATGGCAATCCTCCTCTGTTTGGTGGCCGCGATCGACGTTGCGGCTAGCTTACTCATAGCGAAGCCCCAAGTGTGGTGCGCGCTCATTCCGATTCTCATCCCCATTTTTACTCCTGCCGCGATTTTCACGCGTCGTATTCAGCCTCAGAACGGAACATTAAATACTTCAGATGGCAGCCAACCTAACTGAACAGCAACGAAAAAACCGCATAATTTGACAGCTCCTCGCTTTGCGACTATTCTCAGTTCAGGCAGTACGCGATGACCACCTCCTTTTATTAGCTCACACTCGTCGCGCCGGAGCTCCGGCGTCCGAATTCGCTGGCCCCTTTTCTAATTTTCTCTTTTCCATTTTATATTTTTTTGCATTTCCGAGGTTCGCCATGTCCGACGGCAAGTTGTTTCAAAAGCTGGATCAAATTGAGGCGAAGTACGAGGAGCTAACGCAGCAGCTTTCGTCGCCAGACGTGCTCTCCGATTCTTCACGCTATCAGAAGCTCGCCAGGACGCACGCCGACCTCGCCGCCGTTGTTGCCAAGTATCGCGAGTGGAAGGAAATCGAGAAGAATTTGACTGGCACGCGGCAGTTGCTCGTTGAGACAGACGATACAGAAATGAAGCAGATGGCTCATGAGGATGAACATTTGCTCGAGGAGCGGCTGCAGAAAGTCGAACTGGAGTTGAAATTGCTCCTTCTGCCGAGGGACCCGCTCGACGATAAGAACGTTCTCGTGGAAATTCGCGCGGGCACCGGCGGGGATGAAGCCTCTCTTTTCGCCGGGGAGCTTTTTCGCATGTACTCGCGCTACGCCGAATCGCAGGGCTGGCGCGTCGAAGTTCTCGAAAGTTCGCCGTCGTCCGTCGGCGGCATGAAGGAAGTCATCGCTGCGATTCAGGGGAAAAAAGTTTATTCGAAGCTGAAATACGAGAGCGGCGTTCACCGCGTCCAGCGCGTGCCGGCAACTGAGCAACAGGGCCGCATCCATACGTCTGCCGCCACCGTCGCCGTGCTTCCCGAAGCTGACGAAATTGATATCAAGATTGAAGCCAAGGATCTTCGGATTGATACTTTCTGCTCGTCCGGGCCGGGCGGACAATCCGTGAACACTACGTATTCGGCTGTTCGCATCACGCATATTCCCTCGGGCCTCGTGGTTTCCCAACAGGATGAAAAATCGCAGATCAAAAATCGCGCCAAAGCCATGCGCGTCCTGCGCGCGCGCCTCTACGAAATGGAGGTGGAGAAGCAGCACGCGCAGATTGCCGCCGAGCGACGCGGCCAAATCAAGACCGGCGACCGCTCCGAAAAAATTCGCACGTACAATTTTCCGCAGAACCGCGTCAGCGATCATCGCATCGGCCTGACGCTGCACCAGTTAACCGAAGTGATGGATGGAAAACTCGGACCTATCGTGGACCAACTCGTTACCCATTTCGAATCTGAGCGGCTGAAGCAGGAGCTGGAGGAATCTTAAATTCCCATGAAGGCAAAGATCGAGTTCAATGACCGCGGCGATGAATCTTCGGAGCGCGCTTAGAGACGCGATGGCCCAGCTCAGCGCGGCGAATGTTCCTTCGCACTCACTTGCCGCCGAGTTGTTGCTGATGCATACGCTCGGTCGCGACCGTGCGTGGATTTACGCGCATCCGGAATTTGAGCTCGATGCCGCAGAAGCCGAGAAATATTTCGGGCTAGTGGCGCGGCGCGCTTCCGGCGTACCCACGCAATATCTCACCGGCAAACAGGAATTTTGGGGGCTTGAGTTTGAAGTGACGCCCGCCGTCCTGATTCCACGGCCTGAGACGGAGCACATCATCGAAATCGCGCTTGAACGCTTGGGGGCTGCGCGCAAGAGCGAGGCGCTCCGCGTCGCCGATGTTGGGACCGGTACAGGATGCATCGCAGTTGCACTCGCGAGCGAGTTCCCCAACGCGGACATCTTCGCAACGGACATTTCCGCCGCAGCTCTCGAAGTCGCGCAGCGCAATGCCGCGCGACACGGCATGGCCACGCGAATTCATTTTGCTGAAACGAATCTTCTCGACGCTTTTACAGGTGAGGCTCATCGCTTCGACGTGATTGCGAGCAATCCGCCGTACATTGGTATCGCCGATGCTCCCACGCTTCAACTCGAAGTCCGCGCTTACGAACCCGGTGTCGCGTTGTTTGCCGGCGGTGATGGACTCGCCGTTTATGCTCCTCTCATTCGCGATGCATCCGCCGCACTCCAGCCGGGCGGGCTGCTGATATTCGAACTCGGCTACAATTCACTCGCGCCTGTTCGCGAATGGCTTGAATCCGGTGATTGGTCGGATATTCGCGTGACGAACGACCTCGCCGGAATTCCACGCGTGATTTCCGCCAAACGCCGTTAGCGCACTTACGAGTGCGCAGTACGCTTTTATTGAACCAGGTCGATGCGTTGGCAGAGTTTTCTCTTCTCAGGTGTATATTTTCTCTGACACGGGGCCATGCCGAAGATTGCTCGATTCCGCGCAAAGCAAACGCCGCATGACGCGGAATCGCGCGCCGGGATTCTCGCTGCGACCGCTGTGTCTGCCAGTTCCGCCACGCCAATTCTCCACATTGATATGGACGCGTTCTTCGTTTCCGTCGAATTGCTTTCGCATCCCGATTTGCTCGGCTTGCCCGTCGTCGTCGGCGGCCGAAAAGATCAGCGCGGCGTAGTCACATCTGCGAGCTACGAGGCGCGGCGCTTCGGAATTCACTCCGCGATGCCGCTACGCACGGCAGGCCAGCTTTGCCCACACGCAGTATTCCTCGACAATCGACCCGAACTCTACGGCGAATGGAGCGATCGCATCGCAGAAATTCTTGCCAGCTATTCACCAGTCCTCGAAATGGCATCCGTGGATGAGGCGTATCTCGACTTTACTGGCACAGAGCGCCTGCACGGGCCGCCGCTCGTCTCCGCCGACCAACTGCTGCGCGACATTCGCCGCTCGACCGGCCTGCCCTGCTCGGGAGGTCTCGCATCCACTCGGCTGGTTGCCAAAGTCGCATCCGAACAAGCCAAGCCGCAGGGACTTGTCTGGGTACCGCCTGGCGTGGAAGCTTCGTTTCTCGCGCCGCTCGACGTGCGCAAGATTCCGGGCATCGGAAAAGTTACGGAAGGCGCGCTCAATGCGCTCGAGATTCACACGGTCGGCCAGCTCGCCGCCGTTCCTCGCGAGAAGCTGGAAGAATCGTTTGGCCGCTGGGGTACGGCTCTTTATCGCAAATCACTCGGCCAGGATTCGTATGAATTTTTCGTGGATGCCGAAGCGAAATCCATCTCGCACAACCAAACTTTCGGCGCGGATACTCACGATCGCGTAAAACTCGCAACGACGCTCAGCTACCTGACCCAGAAGGCCACGAAACGGTTGCGCGATTCCGGTCTCTACGCGCGCACCATTAGCCTCACGATTCGCTACGCAAATTTCCGCACCGTGACGTGCAGCAAAACACTGCCCGAGCCGACCGATCTCGACGGCACGATTCTCGCAGTCGCAAAAAATCTCTTCGAGAAGAATTGGGATGGCCGCGCGATGTTGCGACTGATCGGCATCTCGCTCGAATCGCTTTCGGCTGACACGCGGCAACTCGCACTGCTTGACACCGAGCAAAGAACCAAGCTCGAGCGGCTGGCACGCACCGCCGATCGCCTTCGCGACCGCTTCGGCTTCAACAAACTTCAGCTCGGCGGCTCGCTCAGCACCGCCACGAAGGGCAAGAGCGATCAGGAAAAGTAAGCCTATCAATTCGATCAGCGCGTGGAAGACTCCGAAATCGACGTTCGAGTGGGTGGCAGCCGCAATCGATTTCCCTCATAATCGGCGAATGACGCCGCGCGAATTAGCCGACAAGATTTGCCGCAAACTGCGCGAGGCCGGCCATCAGGCCTATCTCGTCGGCGGATGTGTGCGCGATCTCGAACTCGGCCGCGAGCCGGAAGATTTCGATGTCTCGACGGATGCTCGCCCGGAACGCGTCCAGGAAATTTTCCCTGAAAGCCTCGCCATCGGCGCGCAATTCGGCGTGATTCTTGTGGTCGAAGAAGGAGCGGAAGTCGAGGTCGCGACGTTTCGCTCGGATGTCAGCTATTCCGATGGCCGCCATCCAGACAGCGTGGTCTATGCATTATCGGCGCGCGAAGATGTCTTCCGCCGCGATTTCACCATCAACGGGCTTCTGCTCGATCCCGTCACTGGCGAAGTGCTCGACTTCGTCGGAGGGCGCGCCGATCTTCTCGCCAAAGTCATTCGTGCGATTGGCAATCCGGAGACGCGTTTCTGCGAAGATAAGCTCCGGATGGTTCGCGCCGTCCGCTTTGCTGCGCGCTTCGGTTTCACCATCGAGCCGAAGACGTTCGCCGCAATCGTCAGACTCGCGCATGAAATTCACGTCGTATCGGCGGAACGCCAGCGCGACGAGCTCACCAAAATCCTCACGGAAGGCGCCGCGCGGCGAGGCTTCGAGCTCCTTGACGAAACGGGCCTTCTCCGCGAAATTCTCCCCGAGGTTTCGCGCATGAAAGGCGTCGAACAGCCGCCTCAATTTCATCCGGAAGGCGACGTCTGGATTCACACGCGTATGATTCTTGAAATGTTGCTCGGCGGAGTTTCGCGCACGCTCGCTTGGGGCGCACTGCTTCACGATGTTGGCAAGCCTCCGACCTTTGCGCCGCCAACAGGGCCCGAAGGCCGCATTCGCTTCGATGGCCACGTAGAAGTAGGTGCGCGCATGGCTGAAGTAATCACCCGGCGTCTTCGCTTTCCCAACGAGGATACGGATCAGGTAGTCGCGCTCGTCGCGAATCATCTGCGCTTCAAGGACGTGCCACAGATGCGCTCTTCCACCCTGAAGCGCTTCGTCCGCCTTCCAAAATTCGATGAGCACCTTGAATTGCATCGGATGGATTGCCTCTCGAGCCATCGGCAGCTCGAGATCTACGATTTCGTGCGCCGGTTCATTGCCGAGACCCCGCCAGAGGAGGTTCGGCCCGCCAGGTTCATTACTGGCGACGACCTGAAGGCCCTTGGGCTCAATCCAGGCCCAGCGTTCAAGGAAATCCTTCGGAATGTCGAGGATGCCCAATTAGAAGGCAGGGTGCGCAGCCGCGAGGACGCCCTCGAACTCATTCGGCGCGAGTTTCTGAATGGATAACCGTCCGATAGGCCAGTTTCCGCACGGTCTGGACCTAATAGTCTTCGCGCCTGGATCGGTCGGTGAATAATAAGTGCATTAATATCAGAGACTTGGACTATTGACATGTAAACATGAGTGCTTTAGACTAAGCCTTGTTTATAGCGCCACTGAATCGCCGCAATCGATTTGCCTACTGCTGCATCTAATCTTTCGTCAGCCGATATGTGTTAAAGGTGGTAGTGCAAGGGGGACATCGTGACAACCAAATTTGATCCACAGGATCTACCGATCCTTCCAGTCCGGGACACCGTGCTCTTTCCAGGCGCGCTGATGCCTCTGACGGTGGGTCGGGAAAGCTCCCTCGCCCTTCTCGATGCTCTCGAAGGCACCGAAAAGGTTTTGGGTGTCGTAGCTCAACTTGATCCGCGCATCGAGGATCCCGCTGGCAGCGACCTGCACAGCATGGGAACCGCTGCGCGCGTCCACAAAATGGTCCGAATGCCCAACGGAAACGTTGTGGCTTTCCTCGAAGGATTGCATCGCATTCGCGTCATAGAAATTCTCGGCATCAAGCCGTTCTTGCGTGCCAAAGTCGAACAGCAACCCGATCTCGAAACTCAACTCGACTCGGAATTGACCGCTCTCGTTCGCAACGCGCAGGAACTTTTCCGCGACGTCGTGGCTCGTTCGCCGCAACTCTCCGATGATTTGCAGAATGTCGTCTCGACGATTGATTCGCCGGGGCGCCTCGCTGATTTCATCGCCGGGACGTTGCCGTCGCTTTCGACGATGTTGCGCCAGGAGCTGCTCGAAACTTCTAGTGTCCGCAGCCGCCTCGAGATTCTTATTCGCGAGCTGGCCAAGGAACGCGAAGTCCTCGAGCTTAGGAACAAGATTTCCGAGCAGGTGCAGGAACAAGTCAATCAAGGCCAGCGCGAATTCCTGCTTCGCGAACAAATGAAGGCCATTCAAAAGGAACTTGGCGATGGCGACGATTCGCAAGCCGAGGTGGATGAGCTTCGCAATAAAGTCGAAGCCTCGGGCATGCCCGCCGAAGCCAAGAAAGAGTGCGAGCGCGAACTGAAGCGCCTCGCGCGTATGACGCCGGCTTCAGCCGAGTACATGGTTGCGAGGACGTACCTCGAATGGATGACTTCGCTGCCGTGGAACAAGACTTCCGGCACGGAAGATATTGACATCGCCAAGGCCGAGACGATCCTCAACGAAGATCACTACGATCTCGAAAAGGTGAAGCAGCGCATTCTCGACTATCTCGCGGTGAAAAAGCTTCAGCCGGGAATGAAAGGTCCGATTCTTTGCTTCGTCGGGCCTCCAGGCGTCGGCAAGACCTCTCTCGGCAAATCCATCGCGCGAGCCATGGGCCGCAAGTTCGTCCGCGTCTCGCTCGGCGGCATGCACGAC
>DATBYF010000136.1:0-33073 GCA_036513895.1 Candidatus Acidiferrales bacterium
ACCGAACGCAACGGCGCTGTCGTTGCGGCCTTGCAGGTGAAGGAAGATTCGGACGTGATGATCATCACCGGTCAGGGCAAAGTCATTCGCGTCCATTCTGGCGAGATTCGCGAAGCGGGCCGCTCCACGCAAGGCGTTCGCCTGCTGCGTCTCGAGGAAGGCGACCGCGTCGTGGCGGCCGCGGCGGTCCTGGAAGAAGTAGCCGGCGAGCCGGAACCGAAGGCCTGAGTCCTCTTGTCCGCGCCGCCAGCAGAACCCCTGCTTTATGTCGGGGGCGGTAGGTAATACCCCGGCCGCGTGCGAAGTTTCACTCCCGGCCTGTCCACGGTCACCCTGATCTCGTGGAATCCGGAAGGCTCGTCGCCGGGCGGGCGGTAGCCGAGTGTGTATTGCGCGTGCAATTCCCCGCCGATTTCATCCATGGCTTTCTCGATCGAGCGGTCCTTCATCGTAGCGATGTGCAGGCCGCCGGTCGCGAGCGTCGCAACTTCGAGCGCATGATTTTTCACGGTGTTCAACGCGTGCTGTACCACCCAAACCGCCAACGACATTAGGTCAATATTGCCGCCCTCCGCCGCGGCCTCGTTATCTGGCGTTTCCGCAACGCCTGGCGGCAGCGGCACCGGAAAAGTTCCCGGCGGGCCGATCGAAGGAGCTGAGTATTGATGCGGTTGGCTGCGAACTTCAGCCGCCGTAGTGCTCAATCCAATGGTGTAAATCGTGACGTTGGCAAGCTCGGCCTCGCGCAACGCAACGCCGAGTTTTGTAGAGCTTCCCGTGTCTTGCGCTTCGCCCACGATGAGAAGAATTCGCCGCATGCGCGGGGGCTGGTCGGCGAGAAGCGCAACCCCTCTTGCCATCCCATCGTAAAGCTTGCAGCCAGAGGTGCCCATCTGAAGCTTGTGTACCGCGTTCTCAATCGCGTCCTCATCCCCCGTGAAATTCTGCCGAATATCCACCGTATCGTCGTAAGTGAGTACTGCAGCGTCAGCAGTCGGACCCATTACGGTTTGCGTAAAAACAATCCCAGATTGCCTGACGGCAGGAAGAAGCGGCTCGACACGCGAGCTCGTTTCTACGAGCAGCGCAATAGCGAGAGGATCTCCCCCGAGATCGAAGTGATCGATCGTTTGTTCGACTCCGTTGTCGAACACGTGGAAGTCTTTTTGTTCGAGGTTCAATACGAGCTCACCATCTCTGTCGCGAGCGGTAACCGGCGCCGTAATTTCAGTGACCCGAACTCGTATCGGCTTCTGCGGCGGCCTTCCGGGCTGCGGGGCCGGACTTTCCGGCAAATTTGTGGGCGCTTTCTGAGGAACCGTGTTCGGCGGCGGATGGATTGGTCCGGGAGGTTCTTCTTGAGCGTGCGCCGCCACTGTTACCGCGAGCAGCGCGCCAAAAATGACGAGCGTAATCCAACTCGTTCGACGCCTTCGAATTACCATCGGCATTACTGTATCTGATTCCTGCCTCTCGCAGCGTGTTGCATCGAAAGCTCCGAACCGCCCCGTCTTGGCTGGAGTGTCTGGCTCATCTGGCTTTGGGCGCGTGCTTCTCCTAGAATGCCTGATTCGGTTCCTTTCAGGAGGAAGCATGACCCGTCCGCGGTATCTTCCGATGGCGAAGCTCGCGTACAACGATGAAGCGTTCATGGAGAGCCTTCCAGCTCGTCCCTTGCGGATCATCGCCGAGTATCTCGATCCACTCTCGCGAATTCGCCGGGAGAACATCACCGACACCATCGTGATGTTCGGCTCGGCGCGAATTAAATCGCGCGAGGAAGCCCTTTCGGCGTTGGGTCACTTGAAGAAAGGTTCGAGGCGAACGCAGCAAACGGCGGATTGGCATCGAAAAATGGGCTCGGCAAGGCGAGAGCTCGCGATGTCGCGCTATTATGAAGATGCGCGCGAGCTCTCGCGCCGCATCACGGAATGGGCCATGACGCTCGGCTCGGACCCGCGACGCTTCGTAATCTGCTCGGGTGGCGGACCGGGAATCATGGAAGCAGCCAATCGCGGAGCGCACGAAGCCGGAGGCACTTCCATCGGACTGAGCATTCAGCTTCCGCACGAACAGCGGCCGAATCGTTACATCACGCCCGAACTCAACATTTGCTTCCATTATTTCTTTATGCGTAAGCTTTGGTTCGCCCAGTTGGCGAAGGCTTTGATCGTTTTTCCCGGCGGGTTCGGCACGATGGACGAATTGTGGGAAATGCTGACGCTGCTGCAGACGGGAAAACTGTCGTCGCATCACCTGATTCTGATTTACGGGCGGCAGTATTGGGACAAGGTGATCAATTGGAGAACCATGGTCCAAGCAGGAACTGTGAACGAGCGCGAAATGAAAATCTTGAAATTTGCGGATACAGTTGACGAGGCCTTCGAAAAATTGCATGCGGATCTCAAGCACCACCTCTCGACCCCCGATTGGCCGGGTACCACCCAGAAAGCGCGCGAGGGTCGTCCGCGAAAAACCAGGCGAACTTAAGACAATGGTTTTACGGTGCAAGCAAACAAAAAGAGGGGAACGGTGTGATCCGTTCCCCTCTTTGCGTGTGGTATCCGTCGCCCTTTAATTCGATGAAACGTTCAGGTCCGGCTTAAACACGGCTTCGAAACGCCGCTTTTCGCCCTGATCGTGTAAAAGAATCACGGGAACGATTCGTAGCGATTTCTTGCACTTCCGGCAAACCCCTGCTTCGCCCTGAAGATCCTGAACGAAACCGTCCGTGAAATGATAGGAAGCGCGCGGACGCCGGGCCGCCTTGGTTCCGGGCTCCCCGCAATGGGGGCACGTGAATTCCAAGCGGTCTTCCTGAGGGTCGCGATTCAGTGCGGCCCAGCCTGTATAGCGGAGACCAATTACTTCGGATGGTATGCGATTCATAATGAATGCCTCGTAAGAAATTCGCCCAAACAATTCGATGCTTAACTGCCCCTTGATGATGCATAACTGCCACAGAATCATTAATTGCTTATTTTTCAAATATTTACAAAACTCCAAGCTCGAACATGAGCTAAGCTCCGAAAAATCGGTCTTTGGGGGGCACTATGAGCCCTCGCCGGTGTCTATCACACTAAGGTCGCGCGATCCTCAAGTTACCTCCCGGACGACTCGCTTTCCTTAGGCGAAATAGGGAGGACTGCTGGCTTGGCCAACGCTGCCAGTCCAGAAAGGATGGTTGCCCATGCGCGATCCCGGATTGCTTGCCGATTGCCTTGTCGAAAATGACTCGAAAGACGCGGCTCCAGCGAAACTTCTTCGCCGCGAATCGTTCGTTCTCTCAATCTTGATCCAAGGTGCGCTCGTGGCCGCGCTCCTTATAGTTCCAATTTTCACTCCCGAGGTTATAAGCTCACGATATTCGTTTGTACCGATGCCGCCGTATCACGGCGGCACGCATCTGGCCAACACAGTTCACGCGTCACCGCAAACAGAACGTCGCGTCAGACCCGTTTTTAATTCCGTGGCCTTGTATCAACCGATTAGAATCCCGGAACACATAGCAAATTCGCAGGACGCCAACGCGAGCACCGCAAGTAACGACCCTCCTGCGATTGGAAACGGAGACGGCAGCGCCAGCGGGCCGGGGGTTGATTTCGGAATGGGCAATTCCGTTTTGACACCAACCGTGGCTCCTCCGCGACCTTCAGAGCCCACCAAACCTGTCCGTGTGAGCGCGGGGGTCGAAGAAGCGCGCCTCATTACGCGGATCGAGCCGGTCTACCCGCCGGGTGCCGTCGCACTGCACATGTCGGGCACCGTGTTGCTTCGCGCGATCATCTCCACGGACGGAACAGTGAGACGTCTTGATGTCGTCACCGGAAATCCAATTCTGGCTCGCGCCGCAGTCGCTGCCGTTGGCCAGTGGCGATATCACCCCACGCTATTGAATGGACGCGCGGTGGAAGTTGAGACGGACATAACAGTTATTTTCGAATTGACGCATTGAAGCATGCTGAAGCAGCGATCATTGCTTAGGTGGAGTTTGGAGTAAACAGGGTGGCAGAAAAATGCGCGTTCTGCTACAGCAATGGTTCGCCCGTATTTTGCGCCACAATTTCTCGCGCAGCGTCGCGGAGACGCACGATTTCATGCCAATCAGCATCTTCAGTTTTCGCGGTTGCTTTAATTTTCGGATGCACGAGCGGTCCTAGCGTAATTTCCACCCGTCCAAATTTCGGCAGGATTGTCTTATCGCGCAGAATTTGGCGCGCGCCTTTCAACGCGACAGGGCAGATGGGCCTGTTCGTTTCCACCGCTGATTTGAATGCGCCAAGTTGGAATGGACGAATCCCCGGCGCAGATGTGAACGTGCCCTCCGGAAATATGACCACCGATTCCCCACCCTCCAAAATTTTCGCGACGTCGTCGGCTTGACGAACGCGCGCGTGCGAGTCGCTGCGATCGAACGTAAGGTGCCCTATCCGTCGGATGAACGTGCCGATCAAGGGCATCGATCCGGTTTCACCCTTGGCCACAATAAGTACGCCCGCTGGCATCACGGCAACCGTCGTGAGGATATCCAGATAACTCGAATGATTCGGCGCAAAAATCCACGGCCCAGAAGATTTCAAATCCTTGAACAGATTCGCACCCTTCACCGTCACTCCGATACCGGCGCAACGAAGCATCACGCGGGCTCCAGCGCGCGTCGCGCTTGCCGCGGCCCGGCGATTCGGCGCCAGCCGCACCACAATCCAAAGCGGCACGAGCAAGATGCTGAATGCGCAGAGCGCATAGACACCGTATACAAATTCGGCGGCGGCTTTCCCGCCGCGTCGCAATGCCAGGCCCAACCGCCGCGGCATGCTGTAGAAGGAAAGCCGCGCGATTTGCATCCACACGGGTTTGCGCCGGCCGAGTTCGCCGGCCAGAAACAGCCGGCGTGTCTCAGAGCGGCGAAGCTTTCCACTAGACGTCTTCGGAATTGAATGCGGCGCTAGCAACTCGACGCGGTCCGGCGGCACCCCAATCGCCTCGGTAACCTGTCGCGTGATATCGGCGGCGATGTGTTCACGATCGGCCGGGTTTCGCATCTCCGCTGCAATGACGAACCGCTCGGTCCCGCTTTGCGCATCCGGCGCGCCGAAAGCCACCACGCAGCCAGTCCTTACGCCCGCCACTCTTCCCGCCACTTCCTCAACTTCGTGCGGGTAAAGGTTGCGTCCACCTTTGATGATGATGTCCTTGGCGCGCCCCGTGATGAAGATCTCGCCTTCAACCACATACGCCAAGTCGCCCGAATCGAGCCACCCATCTTCGCGAAGCAAACCTTGACTGGCCTCCGCGTTCCGATAGTAGCCTTGTGTTGCGGAAGCGCTGCGGAACCAGAGACGTCCCTCGACTCGGTCGCCGACTGCACGCTCCTCGCGATCTACGATCCGTAACTCCATGCCAGGGATGGGGCGTCCCGCTCCCACGAATTCAAGAGTCGTCGCGTCATTCCCTGCAGCCGGAACGGCGCGGCCTTCGTGCTCGAAATCAGTACGCGCGATTCGATCGACGCTATATCCCGATCCGACCTGCGGCGCCGACACGCAAAGCGACGCCTCCGCCAGGCCGTATACGGGAGCAAGTGCTACGCGCCGTAATCCGTATGGTGCAAATCGCGCAGCAAAGCGATCGAGAGTCTCGGAGCGGACTTGCTCTGCGCCGTTCAACGCTGCGCGCCACGAACTAAGATCGAGTCCTTCGATATCGCGATCCGCGATCTTTCGCGTGCAAAGCTCGTAAGCAAAATTAGGAGCAGGGCTGATCGTCGCGCGATGCCGGTGGATGGCTTTCAGCCAGCGTTCAGGCCGCGTCAAAAACGCCAGCGGTGACATGACAACAAGCGGGAGCCCGAAGCACAGCGGCGCAAACCACGCGCCGATAAGCCCCATATCGTGATATAGCGGCAGCCAGCTAACTACCACATCTTCCGTGACCAACTGCACCGCTTGACCGATTGAGCGAATGTTGGCCAGCAAATTTGCATGAGTGAGAACGACGCCCTTCGGATCTCCCGTTGAACCCGACGTGTATTGCAAAAACGCGATCTCACTCCCGCGGCCGCGATAAGAATTGTAATCGGTCGGCCGAGCTTCGGTTCTGGGAGGCAGCGGCGGAACTTTAGCGTGGACAAGTTGCGAAGCGTCGAGCAGATCAATCAGCGAAGGCACGCGCGGCGCAAGTAAACGCGCGAGGCCCGCCACCTGCCGAAATGTGATGAGAAACTTCGCCTCCGCGTTTCGAAGAATGCCCTCCTGGCGTGCCGCGTATTCTTCAATTCGATCCGCGCGAAACGGCGGATACATCGGCACAGGAATACCACCTGCCATCCAGATTCCTGCAAAGCAGAAGAAAAATTCCGCGCCCGTGGGAAGCATCAACGCGACAGCTTCGCCGCGCTGCAATCCCCGGCGGGTGAGTTCCGCTCCAACGGCAGACGCGCGTTCAAAAAGCTCGCCGCACGTAATCGTACGGATCCGATCCTCCTCCTCGTAAAGGTGGATATGTGCGAGACCCGGTTCAGCGCGCCCTCGCGCGACGACGATCTCAGTAAGCGACTCTGCGCCCTCCAGGAACTGTCCAACCCTGCGGGTCGTGGGCGAAGCGATCAAGGCCGCCACGTTGGCCGGGGCAACGCCAGGCGCTACTCCCGTGCCTCCGGTCGCCTGCCCGGCCATTACGGCGCCTACCAGATCTGTAACCGTCTCAGCTTCTACCAGTGCGCTATCAGGCAGGCGAACGGAAAATGCAGAATCCAGCCGCACCAGCAATTCAACGCGTTCGAGACTTCCTAACCCGAGCTCATGCTCGAGCTGGGACTTCAGGCCAGCTCGATCAAGCGCCTCGACAGCTGAACGACTGCCCAACTCCACGAGAAGCTGGCGAACTATCCCCAGAGTTTGGGATTCGACGAGCGCAACCCTATCGACCTGCGTGCCGGTTGTCGTCATAAAATTGTGGCCTTGCCAGCCTCCAACCAGTCTCTGCGAATCGATAACCCAGCGAGGGTGAGGGTGGCGGCCTCTAAGCGCGAGGCTATCACCGGCGCGTTAGGGGTTCAATGTCTGGCCATCAGACACAACCGTCCTCGCAGGTCTGCGATTGCGACGCTCGTTCTGACTCAGCAGAATATATAGGTCATTCGTACCAAACGAAATGAAACTCAAGGCCCATAGGCGTCCGCGCGACTTCCCGCCAGAATGGAGTTGTTCGAGACGACGTGCGGCGCGGCGGTCAACCAGCGAGCGCAAGCTTGGTGGAACTGGCGCCTGAGGCGCGGCGTTTCGAGTGTTACAGCACTCTATCACCCATGCCCCGAGCGGCCGGCACCCCCACCGGCCGCTCATTTTTTATGACCATCAGTTTTTCGCTGTCTGCCCTAGAACTAAACTCCGCTTGACAGATAAGGCCCGGAATCCTATACAAAGCTCATATTGAGTTAGCCCGTGGTGCAGGGGTGGGGTGGTCCGGCTCTTTCTGGTTTACTGCAGGCGGTCGCCGCGACTCAGACGTCCTGACACCTCGAGTGCCTGTGGAAGACGTCCACAGACGGAGGTGACGTGTGAACCGCAAATCTTGGCTCCGGCGGGGTATCCTCGCATTCATCGCATTTCTGGTGTTCGGCAAAATAGCAATGGCGCAGGATACTGCGTCATTGCGGGGAACGGTTACCGACGAAAGCGGCGGCGTCATCATCGGGGCGAAGGTAACGCTGACTAACGCGAAAACCAACGTTTCGCGGACGACCACGACTGCCAGCGACGGAGGTTATCTTTTCACCACCGTGCCGGTAGGTGCGTACGAACTATCGGTCACCCATGCAAACTTTCAGACTTCGGTCCAAACCGGCATCGTACTCGACCTGAACCAGAATGGCCGCGTGGACGCAGTTTTGAAGGTCGGCCAATCTGCTACAACTGTGGAGGTAACCACTACCGTCGCCCAGGTAGATACGGCGAGCGCCGTCCTCGGAAAGGTCGAGGACGAACGCGCTATCCGCGACCTTCCGCTTCTTGACCGCGATACTCTGCAACTCGGTCTTCTGCAGGCCGGGGTGTTTACTCCCGATCCCGACGATGGTTCGGGCAATCCGTTTGCGGTAAGCGGGCAACGCTCGGAATCACTCACTTTTCTCCTCGATGGCGCCAATAACACGGACTTTCTCGGCAATAACATCGTCGTGGATCCGAATCCGGACGCAGTCGAGGAATTCAAGATTCTGACGAACAACTACGACGCGGAATATGGCCGCACGTCCGGGGGCATCGTCAACCAGATTACTAAGTCCGGTACCAACAAATTCCATGGCGACGCTTTCGAGTTCATTCGCAATGATGTCCTGAACGCGAACGATTTTTTCTTGAACCAACAAGGTTCCGGTCGTTCTGCGTTCAAGCGGAATGTCTTTGGAGGCACCGTCGGCGGTCCAATCAAGAAGGACAAAACATTCTTCTTCGTCGCGTATCAGGGAGCTCGGCGGCGTGAGGGCGAGACCTCTCCGAAATTGACGGTGCTCGATCAAGCTGAACGTGGAGGCAATTTCGGAGAATATTGCGCGACCTACGACAGCTCAGGCAACTGCACGGCGCAAGGCGGCACGCAGCTCATCAATCCCTACACCGGGGCAAATATTCCTTATAACAACATGGCCACGGCGGGCTTGGTCAATCCGACGATGCAGACCCTAATTAACAAGTATCTTCCACTTCCCAATTTGCCCGACAACGGGTTCGTCTCATCGCCTACAGCTCTTATTGACGACGATCAGGGGATCGTTCACCTCGACCACAACTTTTCGTCCCACGATGTGCTTTCGTTCGTGTACGTGATTGATCAGCTCCGCGATGATTATCCCTTCCAAATCGTCAACGGCGCATCGACCGGCGGCGACGTGCCGGTAGGCTCCGGCTTCACGGACAATAACCGCACGCAGATCGGCACGCTCACCTGGACACACACTTTTGCAGGCAATCGCCTGAACGAGGCACGCTTCGCTGTAAACCGGTATGCCACCCTGCAATCAGTAC
The DNA here is from genome assembly GCA_036513895.1 of Candidatus Acidiferrales bacterium. GTDB lineage: Bacteria > Acidobacteriota > Terriglobia > Acidiferrales > UBA7541 > Palsa-147. The sequence continues at coordinate 9,024 of DATBYF010000136.1, forward strand.
CGACAACCACAACTTCGCCAGCGGAACTTGGATTCAGTAATATAACGCCGGCCGACCCAGCCGGTGCTGCCCCACCTATCATCTACACGCCTGACTTCAATCTCGGTCCGTCGCCGCAAGGCCCTACGACGTTGAACCGAACTTCCTGGGAATGGGCCGATAATTTCACGTGGACACTCGGCAAGCACGAGGTGAAGTTTGGCGCCGATGTCACACGGATCGAACAGAATTATCTTTACGATTTCTTCAACAACGGCAACTTTGATTTCGATGGTTACGGAACCACTTTCACGGGAGATCCACTGGCCGATTTCGTGGGCGGGTTCTGGGACAATTACACTCAGTATTCCCAGGCCACCTATGGAATACGCACCGGGTCCGTCGCGGGATATCTCCAGGATACTTGGAAGCTCACCAAGCGGTTTACCCTGAACTACGGACTTCGTTACGAATACTTCATGCCACAAAGCGACATCCATAATGAAATCCTCGGATTTTTTCCAGGACAACAATCCACAAAGTATCCGGGCGCGCCTCCAGGAATCCTGTATCCCGGCGATCCTGGAACTCCTAATAACGCGATGGTCTATCCCGATTACAACAATTTTGCTCCGCGGTTGGGATTTGCTTGGGACGTGTTTGGCAACGCGAAACTCGTGATGCGCGGCGGCGGCGGAATCTTTTATGACATTGAAGATGGCGCGCTCAACTTGCAGTTCGGGGGACAACCGCCCTTTGGGTATATTTCCAACAATTTCCCGGAGCCGTCGAACTACGCCGGTTTGCCCACAACGGACACGGTCAGCGATCCATTTAGCTTCTTAGGGCTGACGAATCCTTACCCTTACACCAATAACGGTCAGTTCCTGGTTCCCGCAATCAGCTATGCCTACACCACGTGGCCGCATTTTCGCACGCCGTATTCCGAGAATTTCAATTACGGATTCCAGTGGCAAGCGACGAGAGACACGATGGTCGAGGCCGTTTACGTAGGGAGCCTTGGCCGCAAACTAATCTCCCAGGCGGAAACGGATTTCCCGTCCCAGACGGTCGAGGCCCAGCAGTTGTCACAATTTGGATTTATCAATCCGGATTGTGCGCGGCCACTTGCCGCCTGTGTGGATGGAATGACCCCAAATAACCCAATAGATCCCAACGGTTCCCCGACCGGCGCCACGGAACTACTGACAAGCTTTAGCAATGGCTTGTCGGCCAGCCACCAGCTTCAGATCACTGTGGATAAACGTTTCAGCAAAGGCCTTCAGTTTCGTGCCGCGTATACACTTTCGAAGACGATTGACTTGACCTCCGGGTTCCGAGCTCGTTCGTACCAATACACAGACCCATACGACTACAACCTGGATCGCTCTCTCGCCGACTTCGACGCTCCCCAACGCCTGGTCGTTAGTTGGATTTGGGAGTTACCCTTCGCATACGGCATCCATCACGAAGGAATCTTGCAAACGATCGCAAAGGGTTGGCAGCTCAACGGAATCGCGACTTTCCAAGCTGGGACGCCCTTTACCCTTTTCTCGGAGAACGGTTCGAGCCAGCAGAATTCGGGTCTGGAGCGAGTGGACATCATCGGGCCCGTGCAAAAATATAATCCGCGCTCGATCCATACTTTTTCTCAGACCACCGATGCTTCTGGAAACATACAGCAGGCAGGCAGTTGTCTTGCCGGCTCGACGGAATCCGGAAACTATTACATCAATCCAAACTCGTTCAACTGCCTCAGCCCGTTCAATGACGATGGCAGCATAAATCCCCTCGGTGTGCCACTCTTCAGTTTTGGCGATCTGGGCCGTAATTCGATACGCGGCCCGGGAATCAACAATTGGGACATCTCCCTCACCAAGAAAACAAGCTTTGGGGAGAGTAAATCGGTTGAATTCCGCGCCGAATTCTTCAACGCCTTCAACCATGCCCAGTTCTTGAATCCTGGTTACGACGGAGGGAGCGGCAATTTTGCCGAGATTACGACGGATCGTGGGCCGCGGCTGATTCAGTTCGGGCTGAAGCTTTATTTCTAGATCGAGGCGGAATCGAAAAGTAAAAGGCCTGCTCCAACGCAAGTTGAAGTGGGCCCAATTTTTTGCGGCGCGGTTTTGATTGCAGCGCGGCTACCGATCGAAAGGGGGCGGCGGGGACGAGGCCGTCGCCGGTATGCTTCTCCCGGGCGTGACCGGACCGCTGCCATCTTTTTGTGACGATACTGCCTCTGCTGCGCCAACCGCGGCCTCATTGCAGCTTGCGCGCGCTATCGCGGCCGCAGGGCTGGCCTGTATGCGCTCAGAGACCTCGGACGCATCCGAAAACGAGGCGCCAGCGGAGGCGGCACATTGTGCAGCGTCGAACCGCAGTTGCTGCAGAACTCATGCCGAAGGCCCTCGACGCGCAGCCAGTGACCCCTCGCCGGGCAATCTGGATTCAGACACTGCACTGTCCAACCGGGCAAATACTGCATCGTTCTCCAGTTTGAAATCCGGGCCAAATCCGCTCGCAGAAAATCAAAATCCCCCCAATGCGAGGCGAACTAGCCGGGAAGATGCCGGGATTGTGCGGGAAGGCTACTTGTGTGTCAAGAAAAATCAGTACTATTAGTAGGGGTATTGTTGCGACTGGAGAAAGCATGGGCAGAAGACGGCTGTAGCGGCTGCGGAAGAAGTTCAAAAATTGCCGTCATTCCTAGGAGTGTAGCGACGAAGAATCCCTCTTTTTGCGCGCATTTCAAAACCAAGAGGGATCCCTCGCTCACTCGGGATGACGGCGTTTATGCTTTCTTCGCAACCTGCTTGGCAAGCGAGGCCAGCGTCCAGAAATTTGTCATCCCGAACAAAGTGAGGGATCTGCGGGTCGTATGGAAAACCTGTAGTTGCGCCTAACTCGGGCGCTTCGATTAACGCGAGCGGAAGCGCTCCCTACTATTTCTTCTGATCGGGGATCGGGCCAGCCTTGGCCTGGAGCGAAGCTAGGATGTCCCGCGCGTCTTGCAGCTGTTTCTTTTTGTTCTCTACGTCGGCTCGTTCAGCATCGAGCGCCGCTTTTCCAGCCTTGTCGTCCTGGTAGTTCGTCTTGCCGTAGTACATGTCCGAATCGAGCGTGAATTTGCGCTGGGCGATATCAACATCCTGTTCAAGGCTCGCGATTTTGTCCTTAGCCTGCTGAATCGCAGGATCGACCTGGCCTTTATTTTCGACAGGTACCGGTTGCGACCCCGGCGCTTCTGCGGGAACCGGTGCAGCGGCCTCGGTAGAGCCCACAACACTCACTCCGTCTCCCTTTTTCGGTATGTTGTCGTTGTCCCAGACTTGCGCAGGTTTAGGCTGGCTTTTCTTTTGTTCACGGGCGCGGCGTGCTGCGTCTGCAGGTGATTCCGCTTGCGGCGCCCCACTTGAAGCTTGCTGCGCGGGCTGCTGCGATCGCGCGGCCGCTGAACTCAACGTTCCAGCGATCGTGAATAGCAATAGGAACGACGACCATACCAAACGTGAAATTCTCATGGCGAGTACCTCCCTGCGAACGCTCCTGCGTAGTTGCGACACCGATGGCTCCGGCGCAAATCTATGTTAGTCGTCGCTGCGACGCTCGTGCAATCCGTCTCTCGCGTCGCTCCCAAAGAAGCAACCCGTCCGCACCGGCGATATGCCGAATCGCAGCAGCTTGCCCTTCGCAAGCCGCGCAGCCATACTTCGTCGTCTAAATAGACTTTGAGAGTAAACAGAATTCTTCGATGACGAATCGCTGCCGCGATGCCTGGTGTTTACTGGCCTGCGTGTTGTTAGCAGTGGCTTTTGCGTCTCCGCCCGCGCAAGCCGCGAGAATCAATCGGGCAGCGACGTGGCGAGTGTCCCCGCCCGCGCAAATGCCGGCGCAAATCAACAATCTCGCACAACAGTCTTCCGGGGTAGAGGAGAGGCAGCCACAACGATCGCAGAAACGAGTCACCAGCTACACGCTACCGCCGGAGACGTACACAAAAGCGCGCCGTCTGAGTCGAATCAGCTTCATGCTCCGAGTCTTTTTATTATTCTACCAAATCGCATTGTTAGCGCTGATGCTTCGCTGGAGTTGGTCGTCGAAGTTTCGCGACTGGACGGAAGCGGCGTCATCGCGAAGGATCATTCAGGCCGGCATTTACTCGTCTTTATTCCTGTTAGCTTTCACGCTGCCACAGTTGCCGATCGCCGCGTGGGTGCATTGGCTGCTGCGCCGGTATGACCTTGTGGTGCAAGGATGGGGCTCGTGGCTGTGGGATCAGATCAAAACGCAGATCGTAGTTACCATCATCGGAATTCTTGTCATTGCCGGCTTATTCCGCGCGATTCGGAAAAGTCCGCGCCGCTGGTGGTTCTATTTTTGGCTCGGCTCAATTCCAGTAACTGCGTTTTTCATATTCATCTCGCCGTACGTAATTGATCCGCTCTTCGACAAATTCGAACCATTGCAGTCGCACGATCCAGCGCTCGTCGATTCGCTCGAGCGAGTCGTGGCGCGCGCGGGCTTGATCATCCCACCCGAGCGAATGTTCTGGATGAACGCGAGCGCGAAAGTGAACTTCGTGAACGCCTATGTCACCGGCATCGGCGCATCCAAACGCGTGGTCGTCTGGGACACCACAATCGAGAAAATGACGAATCCTCAGATTCTCTTTATTTTTGGACACGAGATGGGGCACTACGTTCTCGGCCATATTCCCAAAGGACTCGTATTGCTCGAAGCATTATTTTTCGTGCTGTTCTACATCGGCTTTCGCGTGTCAAATCGGGTGCTGCAGAAAAAAAGCCAGGCGTGGCGGATTCGCGCTCCAGATGATTGGGCGGCGCTCCCGGTCTACGCCGCAAGCCTTCTGCTTTTGCTCTTCGTCGCTACGCCGATCACGAACGGTATGAGTCGCCGCTTCGAACATCAGGCGGATCAGTATGGCCTGGAAGTCACGCACGGAATCACGCCGGACTCGGGGCAGGTCGCAGCGCAGTCATTCCAAATTCTGGGTGAGATTGACATGGAAGACCCAGCGCCAAACCGTCTCGAAATCTGGTGGTTTTGGGATCATCCGTGGATCGGCGATCGTATAAAGTTCGCGCTCGAATACGATCCCTGGTCCAAAGGTGAATCACCTAAGTTTGTGAAGTAATCAGGAAATAGCTGGAATCGTTCAGGAACGTTTTGCAAGCGTCATTCGAACGCCGCTGTGTGCGCGCAAAGTGATCAGCGGCTCAGGCACAACTTTCATTCCGGCGGGCTCCAAAAATCTAAACTTCTGCGCCAGTGTAGCCATTACCAGCGCAGCCTCCGTCAGCGCGAATATCTGTCCGATGCAGCGCCTCGGGCCACCGCCAAACGGGAAATATGCATGCGCCGGCAGACGGTCCGCCAGCCCTGTAAGCCATCGCTCCGGCCGGAATTCTCCCGGTGCTTCAAAGTAGCGCGGATCGCGATGCATCACCCATTGCGACATGAGAACCGTTGTGTTCGAAGGGAAATGATAGCCGCCCAGATCGAAGGGTTCGATGGAGGTGCGCTGGATGATGTACGCCGCAGGATAAAGCCGCAAAACTTCACGAATCACAGCATCAAGATACGGAAGGCGCGGCAAATCTTCCATCGAGGGACTGCGGCCGCCGAGAACAGAACTTAGCTCGTGAGCCAGCCGCTGTTCGACGCCGGGATTCTGCGCAAGTAAATGCCACGCCCAGCCAAGAGTCACCGCAGTAGTTTCATGGCCGGCGATGAAAAGCGTCATTACTTCGTCGCGCAGTTGCTTCGAAGACATCTGGCTTCCGTCTTCGTCCATCGCATTCATGAGCAGCGAAAGCACATCGTTAGCGGATGCCTCGCCGGACGCGCGCCTGCGCCGGCGATCTTCGATGATTCCGTAAACGAGTGAATCGAGAAATTCGTAAGCTCGATCAGCGCGGCGATTCGCCGGAGTCGGCCATTTAGCGGAAAACTTGAAAGGATTGCGCAGCCTTTGAACTTGATAACGCATTAGCAGCGTCACAGCTTTGCCGACGCGGACCGCCTCATGCGTGAACTCGGTTCCGAACAATGTTTTCACGGCGATCACAAGAGTGAGCGCCATCATTTCTTCGGCCATGTCGCGGACGTCGCCCTCGCGCCAATTGCGTGTGAGCGACAGCGTCTGCTCGACCATCGTGTGTGCGTACTCAACGATACGCTGGCGATGAAATGCAGGTTGCGCGAGGCGGCGCTGGCGGCGCCACAATTCGCCCTCGCTCGTCAACAAGCCCTCGCCGAGCAGACGCGTGGCAGCGCCTTTTATTCCCGGGCCCTTGTCGAATTTCTGAGGTTGGCGGACGATCACGTCTTCGATTAAATCGGGATGGTTGATGAGAATCCTGCTTTGGAGCAGCAGCGGAATGTGGCAGATGTCGCCGTAGTCATGCGCAACCTGCGCGAGCAAGCCAAGCGGGTCGCGTCGAAGCTGAAGCGCGACTCCCAGAACGGGCAGTCCTCGCGGACCGGGCGGCAATCGATTATTATTCTGAGCCATTCGCGAAGTTTTCTCAGGAACGGGGTCAACAACGAACCGCGGCCTGGAGGAATTCAGTGTAACCTCTTCCTGCTTCATCGCTTCATCTTGCGTCGTAGCGCACTCAGGCGCATCCAATCCCCAAAGCGAACAGCTTGCACAGCGGGCAACTTTAGATAAGATGAACGCTCGCGTGGTTGCAACAAGCGTTCCAGCGTCGAGATTTTAGGGAGTGCGAGTGGAAAGCGAGCGACCAGACTGGTTGGCGGACGTGGTGGGCGTTCTTGAGACGCTCAATCAAGGAGTCGTCATTGCCGATGACTGCCACCGCATGATTCATGCGAACGAAATTTTCGTGCAGATGGTTGGCCGGACGCTCGGCGAGATTTGTGGCCGCACGGCCGCTGATTTTTTTCCTCCAGAGGATATCCCATTCTTGAACGAGCGGATTGCTATCGGGGAATCTACCGGCCGCAATCGTTTCGAATTTTACTTGCCGCAAAGAAACGGGGACCGTTTGCCGGTCGTCGTGAGCGCAAAGCGAGTCGAGGATCCCGACGGTCGTGAATTTTCGGTCATAACCTTTACGGACATCAGCGAGCAGAAACGAGCCGAGAACGAACTGCGGGAGGCAAATAAGCAGCTTGAGACGCGACAGCGCGAAATCGAAGCGGAGCTGCTGCTGGCGTCGCGTGTTCAGCAGAGTCTCGCGCCGAAGAATTTGCATTGGGGCGATATTTCGGTCGAGGCACATTACCAACCGGTGCGGAGTATTGGCGGAGATTTCGGCCTCGTCATTCCGGATGGGAACGATTATTTAAATCTGATGGTCTGCGATGTTTCGGGCCACGGCGTCAGCTCGGCGCTCGTTGCCAATCGGATATACACGGAAACGATGTCGCAGCTCGATCAAAGTATGGGGCTTGCGCCGATGCTGCGGCACCTGAACCACTTCGTCATCCACGATATTGGCAGTTCGGTCTTTTTTTTCACACTCGCCGCGGCACGAATCAATCGCGCGTCTCGCTCGCTGGAATTCATAGGCGCAGGCCATCCGCCGGGAATCGTGATACGGCAGGGCCAGCCGCCGCTCCTGCTCGAATCGCGGAGTCTGGTGCTCGGGTTCCTCGAAGAGGCCGTGATCGGCGAGGCTACCATCGAAATTCCCATTCAGACGGGCGATCGCCTGATGCTCTACACCGACGGTCTCACCGACAATTTCAATTCGCAAAACGAAATGCTCGGCGTGGACGGGCTCGCCGAAATTGTCCGTGAAACGTCCACGTTACCTCTTCCTGAAATGAAACAGAGAATTTTAGACCGCGTCACTCAATATCGAGATGGCCCAGCCACCGACGACATCTCCATGGTCCTGCTCGAGGTTGCCTGACGGGTGGCGTGGTAAATTCCCCGCGTCGTTATGGCCAAAATTGAGCTCGAAGAGCGTATCTCTGCGTCGAGCGCACTCGTCGGCGCATTTCTTGTCCCGCAGCGCATGCCCTATTGGTATGGCGCGGAGATGAATTGTGAATTCGAAGTGCTCGGCGGAGCTGCCGACTTCGAAGTAGGCCAGAAAGTCCGCATCAGCGGCCGTCTCAGCTCACGCGAAATTTCTCTTACGGCAACCGTTACGCAATTCGAATTTGGCCGCTTTCTCGAGTGGCGCTTTCAGGATTCTTACGGCGTGAAGGGAACCCAATCCTGGAAAATCGAGTCGATGGACGACGCGACGTTCGTTCGAATGCGCGATCAGTATGAGATGACCGGCGCATTCGGCAGAGCATTTGATTGGCTTTTCACACGGCACGCTGTGGCACGCCGCGATCGCGACTGGCTGGCGCGATTGAAACGCCTCGCCGAGCGCACCTGAGTGACGGAACCGAGGCTAATCGATTTTGTTATTCAACTACTACGCGGACGAATTTCTTTTTTCCGGCGCGCAACAGGAATTCCGATGGCTTCGAAAGGTCAATTTGTTTCTGCACATCATCAATTCGCGTCCCGCTCACTTCGACACCGCCCTGCTTGATCAAACGTTCTGCCTCGCTGCGCGAGGACGCTAGATTTAGTTCGACCAGCAGCATGGAGAGGCGTTTCGGCTGTGACGGCTGAAGCTTGAGTACTGGCGCATCTTCGGGCGATTGCCTGTCGCGAAAAACGCGGCGGAATTCATCAGACGCCTTCTTAGCCGCCTCTTCGCCGTGGAAGCCCGCGACAATGTAGTGTGCAAGCTGCATCTTTGCATCCATCGGATGCAAGACGCCGGTGCGCACTTCTTCTTTCAATCGCACAATGATGCGATCCGTAAAGTCCGTCAGCAATTCGTAGTAGAGCCACATCAGCTCATCGGAAATGGACATCACTTTTCCGAAAATGTCCTGCGGCGTCTCGGTGATCCCAATATAATTTCCGAGACTCTTCGACATTTTTCTTTCGCCATCGAGACCCACAAGGATCGGCATCGTCAGGGCCACTTGAGACGTTTGGCCGTATTCGCGTTGTATTTCGCGGCCGACCAGAAGATTGAATTTCTGTTCGGTCGCGCCGAGTTCGACGTCGGCATGCAGCGCCACCGAGTCGTACGCCTGCATCAACGGGTAGAGCAGCTCGTGAACTGAGATCGGCTGATTTGCCGCCAGCCGCGACCGAAAATCCTCGCGCTCAAGCATCCGCGCGAGCCGGTACTTTCCGCAAAGTTGGACGACTTCGAAGCTCGTCATTTTCCCGAGCCACTCATTGTTGTCATGAACTTCCGTCTTCTCGCGGTCGAGAATCTTGTAAACCTGTTCGAGATACGTTTTTGCGTTCGCCTGCACCTGCTCCGGCGTAAGCGCGGGACGCGTCTCGGATTGCCCGGAAGGATCGCCGATCAGCGCCGTGAAGCCGCCAACGACAAAAATCGCCGTGTGCCCAAGATCCTGAAAATGTTTCAACTTTCGCAAAACGACGGTGTGGCCCAGGTGAATGTCTGGCGCAGACGGATCCACGCCGAGTTTTACGCGTAGGGGCTTGCCCGTCTTCAGCGATAGCTCGAGTTTCGCCTTCAGTTCGGCTTCCGGAACGATTTCCGCCACACCTTTGCGAATGTAGGCGAGCTGCTCTTCGACGGGCTTGAAATTCGCTGGCGCCATTCCTATTTGGTCTCCGGTTGAATGAGGACCCGCCGTCCCTCGAAGCGATAGCGTCCTTCGAGCACGATCCGAACCGCTTCGGAATAGATGCGATGCTCTTCACGCAAGATGCGCTCGGAGAGAGTTTCCTCCGTGTCGTCATCGCGCACCGCAACGCCCGATTGAAGCACGATCGGGCCGGCGTCGAGATTCTCGTCCACAAAGTGCACGGTGCAGCCCGCAAGCTTAACGCCGTGCTCCAGTGCCTGGCGTTGCGCTTCGAGTCCCGGAAACGCAGGCAAGAGCGATGGATGAATATTTAGAATCCTCCGCGGATACGCCGCCACGAAGAACGGCGACAGCAGGCGCATATACCCAGCGAGACAAATTAGATCAACATTCGCTTTCTGCAGAGCCGTAGCCACCTGCCGGTCATATGCCTCGCGCTCTAGTCCCTTCGACGGAATCACCTGAGTTTGGATCTTGCGCGATTTCGCCTTGTCGATTCCCGGCGCCCCTTCGCGATTGCTCACGACGATGGCGATTTCGGCGTTTGGAATTCGACCTGTCTCCACGCCCCAGGCGAGCGCCTCAAAATTTGAGCCGCGTCCCGACAACAGCACGCCGATCCGTTTCTTCATAGCCGAAGCAAATTAGCACACTTCACAAAGGCGGCGAAGCTGTCGCGGTCCCGCGCCTCTGAATGGCTCAAGACTTGACTTCGGTTGAAACCCGCGTAATCTTGCTGAACAATTTCAAGTTCAGGAGAGTTCACAATGGAAATCACTCGAAACTTCACGCTCCTCTTCGCATCATGTGGTTTGCTCGCTGTCGGCATTGGCTGCACTCAGACCGCAGTGCAACAGCCGCCTGCGCCAGATCTCGGGGCCATCGAATCCAACATTCGCAGCCTCGACAAAGATTGGGCTGCGGCCGCGGCCGCAAAGGATTTGGACAAATCGACTTCGTACTACGCCGATGACGGTCGAATGTTCCCGCCTGGCGCGCCGCCGGCTGTCGGAAAGGATTCTGTTCGGAAAGCATGGTCCGGGCTTTTGACGGCACCGGATTTCGTCAGTCTTACTTTCGCGCCTACGTCCGTGCAGGTCGCGCAGGCCGGAGACATGGCCTACGAACTGGGCACCTACGAAATCGCCATGAAAGACAAAAAGGGCAAACCGGTGTCGCAGAAGGGCGAGTACGTCGTGATTTGGAAGAAACAGTCGGACGGCTCGTGGAAAGTAGAAGTGGATAGTCCCAGTGGCGCCGGAACCTAGCCGGTCACACGCTACGAGAGCGGGAGTTTGCCGCTGTAGACCACGCGCGGAGCGCCGGAGGCCGTCTCGATGTGCCCAATCGCGTAGAATTTTTCGCGCCGCCGATGCAATTCGGATTCGACTTTGCGGATATTTTTCGACGGCAAAATAAGAATCATGCCGACGCCGAGGTTAAACGTGCGCAGCATCTCGGTCGGTTCGATTTTCCCTAGCGTCGCGAGATATTTAAAGATTGGCAGAACCGGCCAGGAACCCACTTCGATCACGGCGCGAACGTTTCGCGGTAACACGCGCGGAAGATTGCCAGTTATCCCTCCTCCGGTGATGTGAGCCATCCCCGATAGCCAGCCCTTCGCGACGACATTTTTGAGTAGTGGCCAATAAGGGCGATGCGGTTTCAAAAGTTCTGCCCCTATCTTGTTACCGATCGATGGCACGTATGTATTGGGCTGAAGCTTAGCGATGTGAAACACGAGCTTGCGCGCGAGTGAGTAGCCATTGGTGTGCAGGCCGCTCGAGGGTAGAGCGATAAGCGTATCGCCAGGGTGTACCAGACGCGGCTCAAGCCGTTCGTTGCGTTCCACCGCACCAACAATGAAGCCAGCAAGATCGTATTCGCCGGGTGAATAGATGTCCGGCATCTCCGCGGTCTCGCCCCCGATTAGCGAGCATCCAGCGAGTTTCGCCGCGCGGCTCATGCCCTCGATGACCTGCTCGACCACGTCCGGATCAATTTTGCCCATGGCGAGATAATCAAGAAAGAACAGCGGCTCGGCGCCCTGCGTGAGGATGTCGTTCACGCAATGATTGAGAATATCCGCGCCGACGGTGGAGTGAACGCCGGTAGCAAATGCGAGTTTCAGTTTCGTGCCAACGCCATCAGCGCTCGCGACGAGGATTGGATCTTTCCAACGCTTTCGATCGAGCTCAAAAAGCGCTCCGAAGCCGCCGATCGCTGAGAGGACGCCGCGGCGGAAGGTGCGCCCCGCAGCCGAGCGAATGCGCTGCTTCGCATCGTCTGCGACTGAAATATTGACACCTGCATCGGAATAGCGCATCAAACCAGGCCCTCAGGCTGGACATCGCCGTGACAGCTCAGAAAGTTCGGAACAGCCGCTTCCAGCGAACCTCGCGGGGATGGATCAAGGCGTTGAGGTACGTCGCGAACCGCATCCCGAGATGCCCCGGTTCCCAGACTTCTTCGGGCGCATCAATGGACATGTAAATCAGAAGCGGTGTCCCGACGATATTCGAGCGTGGGACGAAACCCCAAAAACGGCTGTCGTAGGAATTGTTGCGATTGTCGCCCATCATGAAATATTCGCCTGCCGGAACTTTCACCGGACCAAAGTTATCGCCAGGGTTGGGCGGCTCCATGCGATAAGGCTCGGCGAGCGGGTGATCGTCAATGAAAACCACGCCGCGGCGGACTTCGAGCAAGTCCCCCGGAAGCCCGATCACGCGTTTAATGAAATCCGGATAGCCCATTTCGGGGAGCGGCGCGCGAAAGACGATGATCTGCTGCCGCTTCGGCTCGCGCCAGAGTGGTTCATGCCAAGGAGTAAAGGGAACGCCGGCGTCATATCCGATTCGGCTCACTATAAGGTGATCGCCGATAAGAACCGTGCGCTCCATTGATCCACTAGGAATCACGCGCGCCTGCACCATCGTTCCTTCGATGAGAAGAAATGCGAGGATCACCCAGAACCAGGACAGCGCTTCTTTCGCGGCGCGGCTCTTCATTAGTGCGCGGGAGCGCTCAGCGTCGTTCCTGCGCATGGCGACGGCATCCGGCATGTCCATCTCAACTCCCACGATGAGCCTCCACTTCAAGTTGCACCAACTCTGTCGGATAGCTGCCGGTATAGCAGGACGTGCAAAATTTGCCTTCGTTGTCGTCTACTGCCTCTCGCAGGCCAGTGAGCGATAAGTAGCCGAGCGAATCGGCTTCGAGGAATTTCCGAATTTCTTCGACAGAATGATTCGCGGCGATCAATTCATTCCGCGTCGGCGTGTCCACACCGTAGAAGCAGGGAGAAATTGTAGGCGGGCAGCTGATGCGGACGTGGACTTCAGCTGCGCCAGCATCGCGCACCATGCGCACGATTTTGCGGCTGGTTGTGCCGCGCACGATGGAATCGTCCACAAGGATGACGCGTTGGCCTTCGATCATCCGCCGGACCGTGTTGAGTTTGAGTCTGACGCCGAAATCGCGAATGGACTGCTCAGGCTCGATAAAGGTACGGCCAACGTAGTGATTGCGAATCAATCCCATGCGGAAAGCGATTCCGGATTCTGCTGCATAGCCGACCGCAGCGGGCACGCCGGAATCCGGAACGGGCACCACGGCGTCTGCCTCGACTGGATGTTCGCGCGCCAGCTGCCGCCCGAGGCGCTCGCGGCTTTCATTCACTTGCCGACCAAAAATGATGCTGTCTGGGCGCGAAAAATATACGTGCTCGAATATGCAGTATTGATGCGCTTTTTCGGGAGCGAAGTGGATTGACGAGATTTCGTTGCCGGTGATTTTCACCATTTCGCCGGGTTCGATTTCACGAACGTATTCGGCGTCAATGAGATCGAAAGCGCAAGTCTCTGAGGCGACCACCCAATTACCGTCGAGCCTGCCAAGATTTAACGGCCGAAAACCGCGGGGATCGCGCAGGGCGTACAGCTCATTTTGAGTGAGGACCAGGAGCGAATAGGCGCCCTCCACCTGGTTCAGCGCTTCCACGAGCGCCCCGGTCAGATGGCGTGCACTGCTACGCGCTACGAGATGAACGATTACTTCTGTGTCACTCGTTGTCTGAAAAATGGATCCGCGATGCTCGAGCTTCCGCCGCAACTCCGCGGCGTTGGTTAAATTTCCGTTATGCGCGACTGCCAGCTTTCCTTTGTTGCAATCAATCACCACGGGTTGCGCGTTCATGATGGAGGTGTCGCCGGCGGTCGAATAGCGCGTATGACCGATCGCCGCACCCCCCGGCAAGCGCAGCATGGCTTCCGGATTGAAGATTTCCTGCACCAGGCCCATACCCTTATGGACGTACAAGGTGGCACCGTCGGTAGACGCAATTCCGGCTGATTCTTGTCCGCGATGCTGGAGGGCGTACAGTCCCAGGTAGGCGAGTTTGGCCGCTTCTGTGCGGCCAAAAATGCCAAATACCCCGCACTCGTCGTGGAAGTGGTCGTCCGGCAGTTGTTGGGTATGGTTCATTCGCTGCTACTAGCTGCTTTTCGGGCCGTTGCCACTTGTGGCGCCCTGCTGTAAAGCTTTTTCAAGCGCCCCGCTCCAGGAGTCGCGCAGGGACTGCACCATGCCGTGCAGACACGGAGCCCCGCTATATTCGATGCGAAAGTCGCCGCGCACGACTTTCCCGATACGCTGAACCGAAACACCACATTCTGCAGCAGTTTCGGCAACGTGAGCAAGTGAATCGGCTTTCGCTGAGACTACCGCTCGGGCGCCGCGTTCCCCAAACATGGCAGATTCAACGGGCTCGGTGCCATCCAGTGCGACCTGCGCCGCGAGTCCGTCGCTCGAGAAACACGATTCGGCAAGCGTAACCGCGAGGCCGCCGTCGCTTACATCGTGCGCTGACTCGATTGCACTTTCGCTAGCCAGGGCAACCAAGCAATCCTGCAGGCGTTTTTCCGCTCCCAGATCGATCGCTGGCGGCTCACCCGCCACGATTCCGTGAATCGTCTTCGCGTACTCAGAAGACGAAAATTCACGCCGCAGGCTTTGGAGCGGTTTTTCTGCTGGAGTGGCGGCAGCGAGGCCATCGAGCAGGATAATCACATCGCCCTCGTTATGAAATCCCAGACCGAGGGCCTTTGATGAGTCTTCCAACATTCCGAGCGCGCCGATTACTGGCGTTGGGTAAATTGCTTTGCCGAGCGTCTCGTTATAGAAACTGACGTTCCCACCGGTAATGGGAATTTCGAGAGCCACGCACGCTGCGGCAATTCCATCGATCGCCTCAGTGAATTGCCACATCGCTTCGGGCTTCTCGGGATTGCCGAAGTTCAAGCAGTTGGTCGCGGCTATTGGATGTGCACCGGAGCACGCTACGTTTCGCGCCGCCTCTGCGACCGCGTGCATCGCGCCGACTTTCGGGTTGAGCCAGCACCATCGGCCGTTTCCATCGGTCGAGAGCGCGAGGGCGCGACGCGAATCCTTCAGGCGGAGCACGGCAGCGTCGCCAGCGCCCGGGACGATGCGCGTGTTTGTGCGCACCATGTGGTCGTACTGGCCGATAATCCATTGCTTCGATGCGATTGCAGGCGACGCGAGCAGCCGCCGAAAATTTTCGGAAAGATCAGTTCCAGCCGGAGCGAAATCAATTAAGCTTGATGCGCCTGCCGGATGTGCGGATGGAGCTGGGGCGATAGGGCGTTTGTATACTGGCCCTTCTTCCGCAATGGCGTGCGCCGGAATTTCAGCGACAATGATGCCTCTCGCCAGAATTCGAAGGCGGCCATCGTCCGTTACGCGGCCGATCTGCACAGCATCTAGGCCCCACTTCTCGAAGACGCCGAAAATTTCATTTTCGCGGCCGCGCTCGGCAACGAGCAACATGCGCTCTTGAGATTCGCTCAGCATGATTTCGTACGGCGTCATGTGCGCTTCGCGTTGCGGCACGCGCGACAGTTCAATTTCAATTCCGAGTCCGCCGCGCGAAGCCATCTCTGAGCTTGAACTTGTCAATCCCGCGGCGCCCATATCCTGAATCGCGACCACCGCGCCGGTCTGCATCGCTTCAAGGCATGCCTCAAGTAGGAGCTTTTCCATGAATGGGTCGCCGACTTGAACGTTCGGCCGCTTCTGCTGCGATTCTTCGCTAAATTCGGCTGAAGCCAGGAGCGATGCGCCGTGAATTCCGTCGCGGCCAGTCTTCGCGCCTACGTAGATGACGGGATTTCCGGCGCCTCTCGCGCGTGCGAAGAATAGGTTCTCCTTTTTCGCGATACCGAGCGCCAACGCGTTCACAAGCGGATTATTCGAATAGCAGGGCTCAAATTGTACTTCTCCGCCGACCGTCGGAACGCCGAAGCAATTTCCATAGAAGCCGATTCCGCGAACTACGCCGTCGAAAAGCCGCCGGTTTCGCGCGACTGTGTCAGGCGCTGCTCCAACGGCACTGGAATCATTGGGGTCATTCGTAATTGGTCCGAAGCGCAACGAATCGAGAACCGCGATCGGAAGCGCGCCCATGGTGAAAATATCGCGCAGAATTCCGCCGACGCCCGTTGCCGCGCCCTGGAACGGTTCGACGAAGCTCGGATGATTGTGCGATTCGATTTTGAAGACAGCGCAGAGGCCGTCGCCGATATCCACCACGCCGGCATTCTCACCGGGGCCCTGCAGCACGTGCGGACCGCGCGTGGGCAAACGCTTCAAATGGACTTTGCTCGATTTGTAGGAGCAATGCTCGCTCCACATCACCGAGAAAATTCCAAGCTCGGTGATGTTCGGCTCGCGTCCGAGAATCTCGAGCACACGCGAGTATTCGTCGGCGCGCAGCCCGTGTTCGGCGGCGATTTCCCGAGTAACTCTGATTTCGGTTTCAAGCATTCAGAACGCCTTTGCGAATTTCCAGAGCGGCGAAAGAATCGTTGTGGCTAGTGAGATTCAAATTTATCGGGCACTACTATTTTCGCGTACGTCTAAGCGGATATGGCGACAGGCCGCACGAAGCTATCCACCATCGAGCGCAAAATTACAAGACCGTCGGCCGAACCGAGCGGCGCTTCCACCGCGCGCTCGGGGTGCGGCATCAGACCGAGCACATTGCGGTCTCGATTGCAGATTCCGGCGATGTTCGCGAGCGAGCCGTTTGGATTTCCGGCGGCGTCATTTTTGCCATCGGGAGTGGTGTAGCGAAAGATGATTCGATTCTCCCGCTCGAGCTCGTCGAGTGTTGCGGCATCGCAGAAATAATTGCCATCCATGTGCGCGATGGGAATTTTCAAAATTTGTCCGCGCTGCGCCGAGCTTGTGAACGGCGTGTCAGTACTCTCCACTTGGATGTGCACTTGTTGGCAGAGGAATCTGAGGCCGCGATTACGCGTCATCGCGCCCGGAAGAAGACCTGCTTCACAGAGAATTTGAAAGCCGTTGCAAATCCCGAGGACGAGTCCGCCCGAGCGCGCAAACTTTGCGACAGATTTCATGACCGGCGAGAAGCGAGCGATGGCGCCCGTGCGGAGGTAATCGCCGAACGCAAAGCCGCCGGGAAGAATGATTGCATCGCAGCCGGCCAGACTCTCGGAGCGGTGCCAGAGGTACTCGACTGGCTGGCCTAAAACGCCGCCAATCGCACAGTAGGCATCGTGATCGCAATTCGAGCCCGGAAAGACGACGACGCCAAATTTCATCTTGGGGGATCTCCCGCGTGCATTTTAGCACACCGATTGCAGTTCTCTGGAACCTCAGCGATCGACAAAAAAGCCGCCGGCGTCAGTCGAGACAACTTAGCGATGGCGTGACCGTTTGGGGCGAGTGCGGGCGCGTTTGGATCTCGATTTACTGCGGCGCTTTGGTTTGGCTTCGCTCTTTAGCGCTTTCGCAATCTGCGCGCGGCGAGCGGCGGCCCATCCGGTTTTGTTGATTTGGCGGCCGCGAGCGATGGCCAGCGCATCGGCTGGGACATTTTCGGTGATCGTGGAGCCAGCTGCGACGTAGGCACCGTCTCCGATGCGCACAGGCGCGACCAGCGCGGAATCGCTTCCAATGAATACGCGCTTGCCGATGATCGTTTGATTCTTATGCACGCCGTCGTAATTGCAGGTGATGGTGCCCGCACCAATGTTTGCGCCGGCGCCAATCGTTGCGTCGCCGAGATAAGTTAGGTGTGGTGCCTTTGCGCTCTCGTGCAAGACGCTTTTTTTCACTTCGACGAAATTTCCTACGCGCGCGCCCTGGCGCAAATCGGCGCCGGGCCGCAGTCGCGCGAACGGGCCGATCCGAGTGTTGTTTGCGAGACGGCTTTCGGTGACGACGGAATAGGGTTCGACGTAAACATCGTCGTCGAGGCGCGAATCCGTAATGATGCTGCCGGTGCGAATCGTGCAGCGCTCGCCGATCTTCGTGCTGCCGAGGAGCTGAACGCCCGGTTCGATTACAGTATCGCGCCCGACTGCGACAGCCGCGTCAACGGCGACCGATTCAGGGAAATAAATTGTGACGCCTGAATCCATTAGCGCGGAAGCTTTTCGCTGGCGGAAGATGCGGTCGGCATCGGCGAGGCTGGCGCGCGTGTTGCAACCGAGGATTTCGTTCGGGTCGGGTGCAATCGATGCGAGGACGCGTTCGCGGCGCTCGTTTAGCAGCGCGATGGCATCGGTGAGATAGAGTTCCTTGTGAACGTTGTTGGGCTTGAGTGCTGCGAGAGAGGGCCACAATTTGTCGAGCGTGAAGCAATAAATGCTGGAATTCACTTCGGTGATGGCGCGTTGCTCGGGCGATGCGGCACTTTCTTCAATAACCGCGGCGACTGTGCCATCATTTTTGCGAATGATGCGCCCGTAGCCGGTCGGATCGGGCAATTGCGCGGAGAGAATTGTCGCGGCCGCGTCGCCTGAGCGATGCGCGTTAATCAGTGCCGACAAAGTCTCTGTCCGCAGGAGCGGCGCGTCGCCAGGAACGACGACTGCAAATTTAGCGCTGCGGCGAATCGCGCGCCGCGCGGATTGAACGGCGTGGCCCGTGCCACGCTGCGGATTCTGAATTACTGTTTTCACGCCCAGCGGAGTCACTGCTGCCGCAACCGCATCCGCCTGAAATCCGACGACTACAACGGTTTCGGCGGCTTTTAAGGGCTGGCACGCGCGGACGACATGTTCAACTAGCGAACGCCCGCCTACGCGGTGCAAAACTTTGGCGACCCCGGAATAGAGGCGCGTGCCTTTGCCCGCAGCGAGGACGATGACAACGGTATCTTTGGCAGCCATGAATCGCCTATTGTCGCTTTGCCGATTGCATTTGGCAATCGAGAGAGATGGGAGAAGAGCCTAACGGTTCCGAGTTTGTTACAAACCCATGATATGGAAGCCGGAATCGACGTAGATAATATTTGCTGTGACGCCGCGGGAGAGGTCGCTTGCGAGGAATACGGCGGCGTCGCCAACTTCGGCGGGCTCCGTATTGCGACGGAGCGGAGAGCGCTGCGTCACGACGTCGAGAATCACCGAAAAATCCTTGATGGCGCGGGCTGAAGCTGTTTTCACGGGCCCTGCGGAAATTGCGTTTACGCGAATTTTCTTTGGGCCGAGATCGCTGGCCAGATATCGAACCGTTGCTTCGAGCGAAGCTTTCGCAACGCCCATCACGTTGTAATTCGGGAGGACGCGCTGCGAGCCAAGATAGGTGAGCGTCAGGAGCGATCCGCCTGAGGGCATCAGCGGCGCGGTGGCACGAGCGACAGCGACCAGCGAATATGCGCTGACTTCCTGAGCGAGAAGATAGCCGGCGCGGGAGGTTTCGAGGAACGGACGATCGAGGTCTTCGCGATTTGCGAATGCGATGCTGTGCATGACGGTATCGAGGCCGCCGTCATTGCGTAATTCCGATGTCAAACGCCCGAGCTCTTCTTCCTTTGTGACGTCACACTGAAAAACCTTATCGGCGCCGAGCGATTGCCCAAGTTCTTCGACGGTCAGCTTGATGCGCTCGGCCTGATAGGTGAGCACGAGTTTTGCGCCTTCGCGGCGGTATGCCTGCGCGATGGCATAGGCCAAGCTCCATTTATTCGCAACTCCGAGAATCAGAGCCGTCTTGCCTTCCAGAAGGTTTGGCATAGGAGCGACATTCTAGCGCGGAAGTTGCTCGCGAGAAACGTTGAGAAGGCGAGTTTCAGAAGCAAGTTAATCGGCGGCTGGAACGCGGGCTGGCACGAGCGGACGCGAATCCACTTTTTCGCTCCGAGAATCAATTTTCTGAGAATCAGCCGTGGTCACTTCCCAAAGCGAAGGATCGGCGAGCAGGCGTGTGACGAGTTGCGTGTGCAATGCGTGGCCGGCCTTGTGCGCGACGACGGTGGCTTTTAGCGGCTTGCCGATCAGCGCCAGATCACCGATGAGATCAAGGGCCTTGTGTCGAACGAACTCATCCGGAAACCGCACAGGACCATTCAGGATGCCATTTTCAGAGAGTACGATTGCATTCTCGAGCGAGCCGCCACGAATCAAGCCCATTGCGCGAAGACCTTCGAAATCACTCATGAAGCCGAAAGTCCGCGCGGTCGCGAGTTCCTTGCTGAATGTGGCCCGATTCACGTCAATTTCCACTTCCTGGCATCCGACTTTGGGATGGGCATAGTCCACATAACATCGCACGCGGAAGCTTTCACCGGGGTAAATTCCGATCATGCGATCGCCATCGGAGACTACGAGAGGTTTGACAACTCTCAAATAAGTTCGCCGCCGCCTTTGCCGCCGCAGGCCCGCGCGTTCGAGCATTTTTACAAACGGCTGCGCGGAGCCATCTAGGATTGGCAGCTCAAGGGCATCAATTTCGACGAAAACGTTATCCACACCGCACGCGTAGAGCGCCGCAAGGACGTGCTCAGTGGTCGAAAGCAGTACGCCTTGCTTCATCAAGCTTGTCGCGTAGCTAACGCGCGCGACGTTGCGAACGTGCGCCTCAACAGCGAATCCATCGAGGTCAGTGCGGCGAAATACGATGCCGGTGTCGGGCGGCGCTGGAGCCAGCTTTAGGCGCGAACGTACCGCCGTGTGGAGGCCGACCCCTTCAGTTTCTACTCGGTGAGCAATGGTGTATTGGAAGGCCATCGTAAAGAGCGGTAAAGCGGTGCATTTCTGTTTCCTTGTTATCCATTATTATCCGTTTATTTTCATGAATTTAGAAGTAATATAAACACCATATTTCAATAGCTGTTGTAAACATACAACACTTTGCTATGTTTATGTGTGGTGTTTGTTCGACGTATCAGTACCCCGACGGGGAGAAATGCAAAGGCTTTCGGTCCCAATGAAATTCCGCAGCGCCAAGCGCAACTTGTGAAGGCGTGCGCTTCACGCGTAGAATGATTGATTCGAGTAAAGGGCTATGGCGTCTCCATTCAACATCTTGCCTAGCACGCAACCGGTCGTTCCTCCTCTGGCGGCGCATCCGCGACCTTCGTGGCTGCGGGTCCGATTTTTCGGCGGACCGAATTACCAAGATCTGAAGCGCATTATGCGCGGGCTCGACTTGCACACAGTGTGCGAGAGCGCGCGCTGCCCAAACATGGGCGAGTGCTGGGAGCACCGGACTGCGACCTTCATGATCCTTGGCGATGTTTGTACGCGCGCGTGCGGATTCTGCGCAGTACCTTCGGGGAAACCGGCCGGGCCTCCGGCGGAGGATGAGCCTGAACGCGTCGCGGAAGCGGTCGAACGGATGGGGTTACGATACGCCGTAGTCACGTCGGTGAATCGCGACGATCAGCCGGATGGAGGCGCGGCAATTTTCGCGGCTACGATTTCCGAAATCCGCCGCCGCGTTCCTGATTGCCGCGTGGAAGTTCTAATCCCGGATTTTCGCGGCGATTGGCAGGCTTTGGAATTGGTGATCGCGGCGCGGCCGGATGTGTTGAATCACAACATGGAAACCGTCCCGCGATTATATCGCCGCGTCCGCAAAGGCGCGGTCTACGAACGCTCGCTAGAACTGCTTCGGCGCGCGCGCCAGATGGCGCCGGATATGCCAACCAAAACCGGAATGATGCTCGGCCTCGGAGAGACGCGCGACGAAATCCTGAGCGCGATGCAGGAAATTGCTGCGCAGGGTGCGCATATTCTCACGCTCGGACAGTATCTACAGCCCACGCCTGAGCATCTGCCGATCGAGCGATATGTCCATCCCGACGAATTCGCGGGATACAAACATCTCGGCGAGCAGATGGGATTCAAGCACGTTGAAGCCGGCCCACTCGTTCGTTCGTCCTACCACGCGTTCGAGCAAGAAGAAGCCGCTCGGAATTAGCTTCTAGATTCTTACGAAACTTCGACACCCGGATTTCGCAATAAGATTTCGCCGGGGCAAAATGTAATTCTTTGCTACCCTTCTCATTCTCGGCCGATTGCGCTCGCATCTCATGAACTCTCCGGAAAAACTCGAACGCGGCTTGGGACTTAAGGAAGCAACCGCGCTCAACATGATTGACATGGTCGGCATCGGGCCATTCATCGTGATTCCATTCGTGATCCAGGCCATGCCGGGGCCGCAATGCCTGCTCGCGTGGATGGCGGGCGCCTTGCTCTCCTTTTTCGACGCGTGCGTGTGGGCCGAGCTCGGGGCCGCAATGCCCGAAGCGGGCGGCAGCTACGTTTATTTGCGAGAAGCTTACGGGCGGGGCCGCTGGGGACGATTCATGTCGTTCCTGTTGATCTGGCAGACGATGATTCAGGCGCCGCTCGTCATGGCCTCTGCGGCAATCGGCTTCGCGCAGTATCTGACGTATCTCTACCCACTCAATTGGATTCAACAGAAGGCGGCGGCTGGCACAGTTGTCGTGCTGGTGGTTTTTCTCTTGTATCGGCGGATCGCGGCCGTTGGGAAAATCTCGATGGGAATCTGGGTCGGGGTTGTTGGCACGATAGCCTGGCTCATCTGGGGTGGAGCAACGCATTTTGATGCTCATCGCGCGTTCACGTTTCCGGCCGGCGCATGGAATTTCTCGTGGATTTTTTTCGCGGGGCTGGGCCACGCCACGGTGCAAACGATTTACACGTATCTCGGTTATTACAATGTGGCCACGATAGGTGGAGAAGTGCGCGACCCGCAAAAAAATATCCCGCGCGCGATTTTCATCTCTATTTTTGGAATTGCGTTGCTTTATCTGGCGATGCAGACAAGCATCCTCGGTGTCGTTCCTTGGCAGGAAGCGCAGCATTCATCGTTTATCGTAAGCACCTTCGTGGAGAGAACATATGGTGCAAATTGGGCTGCATTCGCCACGGGGATGATCCTCTTCATTGCGTTTGGCTCATTATTTTCAGCGACGCTCGGATATTCGCGAGTGCCCTACGCTGCCGCGCTCGATGGCAATTTCTTTTCAATCTTCGCGCGCGTGCATCCCGTCAAAAGATTTCCGCATGTCTCGCTTCTCGCCCTCGGTGGCGCAGCCTTCATTTTCAGCTTATTTTTCCGGTTGAGCTTCGTAATTAGCGCCATCCTCGCGATGCGGTGTCTCATCCAATTTATCGGCCAATCGGTAGGGCTCGGTTTGTTGAGGCGTCGCTGGCCGCGCGAACGATTCCCTTTTAGAATGTGGTTCTACCCGGTTCCCGTAATCATCGCCATTCTGGGATGGACGGCAATTTTTGTAGCTACCGGCGGCCGGCTGATGATCGCCGCACTGACGTTTGTGGCGCTGGGTTCGCTTATTTACTTGGGCCGGGCACGAGTCCTGAAACAATGGCCGTTCGAGGAGGCCTCGGCGTGAGGCAATTTAATCTTATAAGAAACAAGCTCTCTCTGTTTGCGTTGATCGCGCTCACGCTTCTTTTGCCCGCAGGGAATTCGCTCCGCGCTCAATCTCTTCCTGAGACTGTCGAATCCATAGATAAGGCGCGCGTTGTCACCCGGATCCTTTTCATCACGGCCCACCCAGACGATGAGGCCTCAGGCCTTCTAAGCTATCTTTCGCACGGCCTCGATGCCGACGTAGCTTTGCTCACACTGACGCGCGGCCAAGGCGGCCAGAACGCGATTGGCCCCGAGCAGGGCGAACGTCTTGGAATTCTCCGCACGTCTGAATTGCTGGCGGCGAGCAAGAACAACGGCGTCGAGCAATTCTTCACACGCGCTATAGACACTGGCTATTCGAAGAGCGCCGATCAAACTATGAAAATCTGGGGCGACGTGCCGCTCGAGGACATGGTCCGAGTGCTTCGTACGTTTCGGCCGACTGTGGTCATCAACGGATGGGGTGGCGTGCACACGGGCCACGGCCAGCATCAGGCGAGCGGAATTCTGACGCCGCGAGCGATCGCTGCCGCAGCCGATGCGAGCGCATTCCCTGATCAAGTCAGGCAAGGGCTCGCGCCGTGGAGAGTTTCGTTGGTGCTCGAGGACCGCAGAACCGTGCAGGAATCTGGATTCCGTGTTCCGGTTGAGCAAATCTCGGCGCTTTGGGGGAAAAGTTACAACGAGTTTGG
>DATBYF010000137.1:0-116968 GCA_036513895.1 Candidatus Acidiferrales bacterium
AAACTTGTGTTGATGACGGCCGGTCGCAATGTGGCGATGCCCACCTGCTTGGACATCCGGATTTACCCGAATCGCGACTGGCGCGCGTTTCCGCAGACGCGTGGCCTCATCTTGCAGAACTTCCAACTCCGCTTCGGATTCAACATTGAAAAGAAGAATTCCGGCGCGCAATGCTCCACGGATTTCTTCGCGCGTTTTACCTACTCCGGAAAACACCACTCGTCGCGGAGAGATTCCTGCGCAGCGCAGGCGATAAAGCTCGCCGGCGGAGACGATATCGAAGCCGCTCCCCTGTTTGGCGAGCAGCTTCAGAATTGACAGATTCGAGTTCGCTTTAACCGAGTAGCAGATCGTAGCCGTCAGGCCGCGAAGCGCCGAGCAGTATGCGCGATAGTTCCCTTCGATAGCCGCGCGGCTATAAACATAAATCGGAGTGCCATGCCGCTCTGCAATTTTTGCGAGCGACATCCGCTCACAGAGAAGATTGCCGCCTTGCCAGTGGAATTGCGGCGTAAATTTTGTCGGATCAATCGGTGAAGCAGGCGGTGAAGCGGGAAGCTTGCTCGGCCCGTGAGATCTCATATTTGATCTTAGAGGACCTTCAGGACAACCAGAGTTCTATCATCAAATGCGTGGACCTTGCCGGAAAATAGCTCGACTTCCTCCAGAACGCGGTCAGCTATCTCCGCCGCCGGGCGCGCCGCATGCGCGAGTATGAAATCGCGCAGGCGATCAGTTTCGTAGAATTCACCCGCGGCGTTACTCGTGTCGCTCAATCCATCGGAATAAAACACGAGCATATCGCCCGGATCGAGAGTTACGCTCATCTCGTCGTAGCTCACTTCGTCGAGCATGCCCAGCGGAAATCCTTCAAGCTTCATTTTCTCGCAGCGGCCCTCATGTAAAAGCAGCGGCTGTTCCTGGCCGGCATTCGCGATGCGAAGTCTTCGCTTGCCGCGATGCCACGTTGCGATTGCCACCGTCATGAAGCGCCCTTCGATACGGCGCTCGACGATGAGCTGATTCATATCGCGCAAGAGCTGCGCAGGCGGCAACTTTTGCGGCGCAAGACTTCGCAGAATTCCAATCGCTGCCGCGCCGTAAAGAGCAGCCGCGCTGCCTTTTCCGCTGACATCGCCCATCGCAATCGCGAGCTCCTGCGGCCCGTATCTCAGGAAGTCGTAAATATCGCCGCAAAGTTCGCGCGAAGATACCACCCTCGCAGCAATGTCGAGGCCAAATTCAGGACCCGGCGCACGCGGCAGCAATGCTCCTTGCAGCCGGCGCGCGGCGTTCAAGTCTCGTTCCATTCGCGATTCATCGCGGGCCACTTGCTCGTAAAGGCGCGCATTCTCGATCGAAACAGCGAGGTTCGCGGCAAGAATCGAAAGCGCCTGCACATGGTCCGGCGTGAAATAATTCAACTGCGGACTTTCCAAATCCAGAACGCCGATGACTCGATTCTTGTACAACATCGGTACAGCGAGCTCCGAGCGCGTTTCCGGATTGACGTTCAGATATCGCGGGTCGAGCGAAACATCGGGTACCACGACGGGGCGCTTCAGCGAAGCTGCCGCGCCGACAATTCCCTCGTGAACCGGAACGGCAAACTTCTCCTGCACGCGCTGGCCAAATTTGACGGTGACACGATGGCGAAAAACCTTCTGGTCCGCGTCGCAGAGAAGAATTGAAAAAATCTGATAGTCAATAATCCGCTTCGTGAGCTCAGCGGCGCGCCGGAGAATTTCCTCGACGTCCAGAACCGAACTGGCTTCGCGGCCGACTTCATTCAGCAGCAGCAGCGTATCGGCTTGATTGCGCACTCGCTCGAAGAGGCGCGCATTTTCAATCGCGCTCGCGATACGTGTAGCCAGCAGCGTCAGAATGTACTGCTGCTCGCGCGTGAAATAGTCGAGCTGGCGGCTTTGAATATCGAGGACCCCGATCGCCTTTCCCGCCAGCATCAGCGGCACAGCCAGTTCGGAGCGAACGCCGTCAATCGCGTTGATATACCGCGGATCTTGGGTCACGTCACTCACTCGCACGGGTCGGCCTGTGGATGCCGCCGTTCCCGTAATTCCTTCGCCCCACGGAATTCGCCAGTGCTCCAGCACCTCCAGGCTGTAACCTATCGCAAATCGAAAATGAAGCTCCTGGCTCCCAGGCTCCGGCAGAAGCACCGCGAAAATTTCGTAGTCAATCAGCCGTTTGATGAGTGCCGACGACTTCGCGAGCACTTCGTCAAGATTCAGAGAGGAATTAATTTCTTGCCCGATCTCGGCAAGTGTAGCCAGCGTTTCGGCGGAGACGTCAATTGGGGGTTTCAGCTCGATGGGGTCCATTCAAATTCCGAACGATTGACGATTTCGTTCAATACGACGAAGGTCGCGTGGCGGCAGGCTCAGCGACCGCACCACGCGCCTGTTCGAGTATTTTCACGCTCGCGCTCGCGCCGATGCGTGTGGCGCCTGCGGCGACCATTTTCTTTACGTCTTCGAGGCTGCGCACGCCGCCCGCAGCTTTGATGCCGATATCGCCTCCGACTACGGCGCGCATCAGGCTCACGTCTTCAGCCGTCGCGCCTCCAGACGAAAATCCTGTCGAAGTCTTCACGAAATCAGCGCCGGCATTCTTGGCGGCCATCGATCCTCTAATTTTTTCTTCGATCGTAAGCAGGGCCATTTCCAGAATCACCTTGCAGATGGCCCCGCCGCGATGGCTCGCTTCCACCACGCCGCGGATATCGGATTCCACCACATCGTCGAGTCCGGATTTCAGCGCGCCGATATTCACGACCATATCAATTTCCTGCGCGCCGAGCTTGATGGTTTCATCCGTCTCGTAAATCTTCACTTGCGGCAGCGTCGCTCCCAGCGGAAATCCGACGACGGTGCAGACTTTCACAGCGCTTCCACGAACGAGCTCCGCCGCTTGCGCCACATTCCAGGGATTGACGCACACGGAAGCGAAACCGAATCGCGTGGCCTCCTCGCACAGCGTGCGAATTTGATCGCGCGTAGCATCAGGCTTCAACAACGTGTGATCGATCAGGTGAGCAATTCCGGCGTCAACCGAGCTAATTCCCGTAACGGCTGAGATCCGCGCCGCTCCTGCATCCACCACTTTCTGCGTCTTGTGAATGCAAAGCTGCGCGCAGCGTTCGGTGCACTCGGGGCAAGCGATATCGAGGAAATCGAGGGCGCGGACGGCCCCCGCGTTTCCTCCGAGCTGCAGGAGGATTTCCTCCGTCACGGACTGAATCAATTGTTCGAGCTGTTCCGAATCCAACTGAGCCGCTCCGACAGCACGCCACCGAGTCCGGGCAGGCCAAGCATCAAGCCGTTTTAGGGCTTGCGATGCCGGTCTTCGATGGCACAAATTTTGTCCACGCGCTTCTGATGGCGGCCGCCCCCAAATTCCGTTTCTAGCCACACCGCCAGAATCTCACGCGCCGCGTCCGCTGGGATGAGGCGCGCGCCAAGAGAGAGTATGTTGGCGTCGTTGTGTTCGCGGCTGTTACGCGCGGTAGCTCTATCATAACATAGCGCTGCGCGCGCTCCGGGAACCTTGTTCGCCGCGATGGAAGAGCCAATTCCCGCGCTATCTATTACGACGCCGCGCCACGCGTCGCCGCGCACGACCGCGTTTGCCACGGCTTCCGCGAAATCGGGATAATCCACCGGCTCAACGCTGGAAGTCCCAAGATCAAGCGGAGTGTATCCCCAGTCGCGCACATAGGCCTTCAAATCTTCTTTCAGCGCGAAGCCGCCGTGATCCGAGCCCAGCGCTACGACGCGCCCGAAGTGCGAATGCGCGCTCTGCTTTGACACGTCCGTAACGCGTAGTGTGATTCTGCGGCGCTCCACTTCGTCAGCAGCAAGCGGCGTGATCAAAGTATCGGGCGCTATCGTGAGTTCCCCGCCGTCCGGCGTGTCTTCGAGGTCGCGCGTGGTGAGGACGGGTCGAGGCACGGCTAGTCTGGTGGCAGGGAGAGCACGCAGACGTCCTTTAGATTACGGTATCGCTCGCCGTAATCAAGGCCGTAGCCGACGACGAATTCGTTAGGGATTGCAAATCCGATGTAATCGGCGTTCACATCCTTAATTAATCGGCGCGAAGGTTTGTCGAGGAGCGCGGCGATTTTAAGCACGCGCGGCCGCCGCTGCTGAAGTATCCGCCGCAGATAGCTCAGTGTCAGCCCGGTATCGAGAATGTCCTCGACGAGAATCACATTGAGCCCCTCGATGCTGCTGTCGAGGTCCTTCAACACGCGCACCTGTCCCGAACTTTCTTTACCCTTGCCGTAACTTGAAACTGCGATGAAATCGAGTGAAGTGTCCAGATTGATCTCGCGAATTAGATCCGAAAGGAAAATGCAAGCGCCTTTTAGAACGCCAACAAGATGCAAGCGCTCGCCCTTGAAATCTTTTGTAATCTGCTGGGCGACTTCTTGGACGCGCTTCTTGATTGCGGCTCGGCGAATGAGGACTTTGAGATGGTTGCGCCCTTTTTCAGACCCCTTTTCAGTCATTGATGATTATCCCCTCGCGAGAAGGCGGGTACTCTAACTCACGGCGATGGGGATGACAAGAAGACGAAATCCCCACGTGGAATCGTGCGATCAAGTCAATCGCAGTGCCGCGCGGGCTTCGTTGATCGACTTGTCTTTCCAATGCCGCGAAAAATTCTCGAGGGACGAAAACGAGCGGCTGTTCATCCGGTCAATATAGAGCGTGCCGAGCAGATGATCGATCTCATGCTGCAAAATACGGGCGTACCATCCCGAGGCTTCGATGACCTTCGGCTTGCCGCGCTCGTCGAGACATTCCACGCGTATAGAGCGAGCACGAGGCACGATCGCTGAAAATCCCGGCAAGCTAAGACAGCCCTCGTAGAATTCCACTTTCTGCGTGCTCATCTTCCGGATTCTCGGATTGATGATGACGTGAAAAGGTACGGCCTTTCGTTCGCGCTCGGCCAGTTTTTCCCTCGAAGCATCCTTGTGATAGTCCTCGAGATCTTCAATCACCGCGATCTGCAACGATACTCCGATCTGCGGCGCGGCAAGGCCCACGCCCGGAGCATCGCGCATTGTCTCGCGCATCTTCTCAATGAGCTTGCGAGTCGAATTGCTGGAAATCTCGGCCAGAGTAAGCGGATGGGCTTTCTGCCTCAAGACTGGTTCGCCTACATGGACGATTTTCAAGAGCGCGCACCGATCCTTGTCATGCGGAACATTTACTCCAACCCATCCATATTACCGCGAGGCCACGACCGCGCAATCCTCGTTTCGGACTCAGAAACTCAAAAACCAGTCGCGTGAAGCACACGAAACTCTGTAACTCAGCGCGAATAAACTGTTCGATGCGCATTGTTTTGCGAACCCGCAGCGTCCTGAAATTCGATGTGCTAACCTTCGGTTCGACGACTTCATACATCGAGCGCCTATCTCTTTCAATGTTTTCAGATCGCACAAATTGGAATCTTCAGCCGAATCGTCTCAGCAACGCGCTCGACCGGCACCGGGCCGCGAAAAAGCACCTCCTCGATTTGACTGCCTCCAATCCCACTCAATGCGGATTCGCCTACGACGGCAGCTCAATTCTTGGAGCACTTGGCAATCCCTCCGCGCTGGTTTACGAGCCCGAGCCACGCGGACTCGCAGAAGCGCGACGCGCAGTCGCAAAGTATTACGCGGATCGAGGGTTGCCGATAGATACCGCGGACATTATTTTAGCCACGAGCACCAGCGAAGTTTATTCGTACGTCTTGCGAGCCCTCTGTAATCCCGGCGATGAAATCTTGATTCCGCAGCCGAGTTACCCTCTTTTCGAGCTTTTGGCGCAAATTCAAGACGTCAAACTGTTTCAGTACAACCTTGTTTACGATCATGGTTGGCAGATTGATTTCCATTCGCTTGAGCGCGCAATTACTCCACGCACTCGCGCTGTCATCGTCGTTCATCCGAATAATCCAACTGGGCATTACGTTAAAGCAGCGGAAATGGCGCAACTCAACGCAATTTGTTCCGCTCGGGCCTTGGCGCTTGTCGCTGACGAAGTCTTTTTGGATTTCAATATCACGGGCGATCCGTCAGCCAGCCTCGCCGCAAATGACGCAGCCTTGACGTTCACGATGAGTGGCATTTCAAAGATTTGCGGCCTGCCGCAAATGAAAACCGCCTGGCTAATCACCAGCGGCCCTCGAGAGCTGAAGACGCAAGCGCTCGCGCGTCTCGAAGTCATCGCCGACACGTATCTCTCCATGAACGCGCCGATCCAGGCAGCGCTGCCCACTTTTCTGGGCCAGCGGCATAGCATTCAAAGCCAAATTAAGGAACGCGTCAGGCACAATCTGGACCAACTCGACGCGCAACTCGCGCTACACAAAACATGCACACGCCTGAAGCTCGAAGGCGGATGGTACGCAGTACTTCGCGTGCCCGCGACGCGCTCGGATGAAGATCTCGCGATCAACTTGCTAGAAAATCAAGGAGTCTACGTTCATCCGGGACATTTCTTCGACTTCGAATCCGATGGCTATTTGATCGTGAGCCTCATCACGCCGCCTGCAGATTTTGCGGAAGGCATTAAACGCCTACTTTCAATGCTCTAATTTCAAACCGCTTTCGCGGCGCCTGAGCTAAGCGAGTACAGCAACACCACTTTTGTCCCCGCTTGCGAATTCAGCCGATATATCGGAAGCTATTTTCCTCCCCTGATGTGTGATAGCGATTCAGAAATGTGCGGGGAAGACTCAGGCTGGCCTAACACATACGATGCCCGAACCCACTCAGGCAGTCCGCGCGGCCTACTTTTCCATGGAAATTGCGCTTTCGGCCGACATCCCCACGTATTCCGGAGGCCTTGGTGTGCTTGCCGGAGATACGTTGCGCTCGGCTGCAGACGCCGGCATGCCTCTCGCGGCCGTCACGCTGCTTTATCGCCATGGCTACTTCGACCAGCATCTCGATGAGAACGGAACGCAAACCGAGACACCGACTTCCTGGAATCCGGAATCAGTGCTTGAGCCGCTGGACGCTCGCGCGACAATCGTCATCGAAGGTCGCAAGGTTGTCCTCCGCGCATGGCGATACTCGGTCCACGGCGTTAGTGGTTCGATTGTGCCCGTCTATCTCCTCGACTCGGCGCTCCCAGAGAACAGCGAGTTCGACCAGACGATAACGGAGAATCTCTACGGCGGAGACACGCGCTACCGTCTTTGCCAGGAAGTGGCCCTGGGCATCGGCGGCGTCGAAATGTTGGCTGCGCTCGGCCACAAGAATCTCGCCAACTACCACATGAACGAAGGCCACGCTTCCCTGCTCACCATTGCCCTGCTGGAAGCGCGCATGCGCAGCCGTCCACTCACAAAAGTCACCGACGAAGACATGGAATATTTGAAGCGGAAATGTATTTTCACGACGCATACACCAGTGCCTGCGGGGCACGATCAATTCCAGAAAGATCTCGTTCGTAGCGTTCTTGGCGATGAGCGGACGGACCTGCTCGAAAAGCTCGGTTGCTTCACTGCCGACATCTTGAATTTGACTTATCTGGGTTTTCGCAGCTCGGGTTACATCAATGGCGTCGCGATGCTTCATGCAGAAGTATCGCGAAAGATGTTCCCCGATTATGCCGTTCACGCGATCACAAACGGTGTTCACGCAGGCACGTGGACGTCTCCTGCGTTCCAGGAGCTATACGACCGGCACATTCCGGACTGGCGCCGCGACAATAATTATCTTCGCCATGCCATCGGAATCCCGCTTGAAGAAATTCAGGATGCGCACGCCCGCGCCAAAGAGGAGTTGCTGAAGGAGATTCAACAATCCACCGGCGTGCAGTTCGATGAGAACGCGATGACCATCGGCTTTGCGCGCCGGGTCGCCACATACAAACGCGCCGACTTCCTGTTTTCCGATCCGGAGCGGCTGAAATCGATTGCCCATCGCGTCGGCGCGATCCAAATTGTATACGCGGGAAAAGCACACCCCCACGATGAACCGGCCAAGGCCCTGATCCATCGCGTTTTTGAACAGATGGCGGCGCTGAAAAACGTTATTCGCATCGTCTACGTTCCCAACTACGGCATGCGCTGGGCACAACTTCTCACGGCCGGAGTGGACCTTTGGCTCAACACTCCGATACGGCCCTACGAAGCATCCGGCACCAGCGGCATGAAAGCCGCCATGAATGGCGTTCCGAGTTTCAGCGTTCCCGACGGCTGGTGGCCTGAAGGCCACGTGGAAGGCGCAACCGGATGGGACATCGCCATCAAAGAAAATTCAGAACTGCACTGCAGTGAAATGGCCTCGATGTACGAGAAATTGGAGTTCACGATTCTTCCGATGTTCTATAAGCGACGGAATTCTTATGCGGAAGTCATGCGGAACTCGATTGCGCTGAATGGTTCGTTTTTTAACACCCAGAGAATGCTCTCGCAATACATCCTGAACGCTTATTTTCAGGATGACAAAGAAGTCCGCACGAAAAAGCCGACGAAAAAACCATCCGAAATCACAGTGTAGCAAGTGTGTAGAGTTGGCTCTTCAGCGCCTGTGGCCGCCAATTGTGTGTTTTCCCGAATCGGCACACAGGCGCGGAAGACACCTTTCTAATCGATACACGAAACGATTAGAAAAAGCTGTAAGCAACACATAACACAGCACATAACTAAATTCTAATCGTAACAAAAAGAAGCCAGTTGATTGCTGCGATCAGGCCGCTTTCTCATCCCGACGGCTTGCCGGCGGCTGGGCGCCCTTAGGCAATTTGAGTTCGAGCACGCCGTGCTTAAGGATTGCGGTGGCCTTGGCAGGATCGACGTCCTCCGGCAAATCTATAACACGGAGGATTTCGTCCGAGCACTGTTCGCGATAAACGATGGTCTGCTGCCTTTCCTCTTCTCTGCTCGTCTCTTTCTTGCCGCTAATCATCAGCCGTCGCGGTTCGAGGCTGACCTGCAACTGGTCAGCGCCGAATCCGGGAACCTCAATCGCAACGGTCAAGGCGCCATTGGATGCGGCAAGATTCATGTGGACCGGATGCAGCAGTTCTTCTTCGGCCTTGAACCAATCATCAAGTTCGCGTCCGGGAAGACCGCCGTTGTTCTGAAAGATTTCGAACGCCCGGCGTTCGATGCCTTCATGAATTCGATTAATCCGGTCGAGCAGGACGCCTGGCTCGACCAACTTAACTGAGGTTGTTACGGGGGCCAACTGTGTTGCATTTCCTTTTTCGGTCATTTTCTTCGCTCCTTTGAGCTCCCTTCCGGCTCCGCCGTGAGAATCGAGAGGTGAGAACTCATTCATTTGTGGAGACGCTGTTCCTCGGAAGACGGTTGCATGCTTTTCGAGGAACACAAGGCGCACGGTGACACGCGTCACACCATCTGGTGGTGAATTCAAATATCGGCTTGCCGTCAGATTTCCATTAGGAGGATGGGTAAACCAAAGAGGAGTTTAAAAAGCGCGGAAGACAGTACCTAAACAGGGGCAGGTGCGCGAGCTAAGACTGCAGCCACACTAGAATCTAGCTAGCGCTCTATCAAAAGCTAAGCGCTGGTTCATTCCGGTGCAGAAACCACCGGTCGAGAATCACGTGGCGTGAAAACCAATCACTCGCGAACAGACGTTGTGCGAGCGCGCTGACCAGCCTATCGGGAAGCCGCCGGCCGATTGCTGCCGACCACTCCGAGTCAGATTTGCCAAATCGATCAAACATGAGGCGCCGGTAATGCTCCAGCCGATCTTCAGTGTATGTGCCGCCCGCAGCAGCGATCGCCTTCGCGGCCAACAAGCCTGATTCGACCGCCGGGCGAATGCCTTCCCCGCTCTGCGAATACGCGAGCCCCATGGCATCTCCGACGAGCAGGATGCCGTCGCTGATCATGCGCCGTTTTGTGCTTCGGTACAGGAGATAAGCGTGGCCGGTCATTGTCTTGGGCAAATCGAAAGCAAGCTTGCCGCTCTCGCGCAGGAACTGCACGAACCGCGACACGTGTTGTGGCAGTCCGTGCGGGTCTAACCTGCCGAGGCCGACGTTAAGGAACTTTCCTTTGCGGAAGCACCACCCATAGCCCTTGATGTCCGAGGAGAAGAACAGCTCCGGTATCTCCGGGCGGATCTCGCAGGACGCCGCATGGCTCGCCGTCATCTCGAACTCAGTTTCCTGGGCAGCGACCGCGAATTCCGCACGCGCATCGGCGCCCAAATGCCGCGCGACGGGGCAGAAATGGCCACCCGCGCCGACAATCAGCCGCGCCTTGATCTCGCCATTCACCAGCCACTGATCTCCGATTCGCGCCAGCGACTGGAACGGCGCCGCTTTGAACACACGTGCGCCGGATCGTCTAAGCAGGAAATCGTCGAATTCACAGCGGCGGATGCCGTAACTAATCGTCGTTCGGTAATCCGTGAGGACTTCAGAGCCCCCGATGCGGCTCGTGCGAAACCCGGTTATTGGCTGAAGGACGCGGCCCGAAACATATTCATCGGCGGTAATCTCGAGTTCTTCCAGCACGGCAGGCGTGATCCAGCCGCCGCAAACTTTGTCGCGGGGAAAGGTACGCTTGTCGAGAATTCCGGCGTCAATGCCCTCACGCCGCAAGGCCCATGCGCAGGATGAACCTGCCGGTCCGGCGCCGACGATCAGGACATCGCATGAATCCATCGGGACTCTTCTCTCGTTTGCGCGCCTTCGCGATAAAGATATTCGCGCGTCCACGGGATTTGCTTGCGTTCCGATCCAGCGAACACCATCTGAAACAATTGCAGCGAACCCACGCGAAATGCAGTGAGAGATCCGGCGAGGTAAAGCCGCCAGGCTCTGACAAATTCCGCGTCGAACATCTTTTCCACCTCACCGGCTGCATTCTCGAAGCGGCTCAGCCAATGTTCGAGCGTCTTCGCGTAATGGAACCGCAGGTTTTCTACATCCTGGACGGAATAGTTCCAAGGCTGAAGAATTTGCATCGCCTCGCTTAGCGCCGGCGCGTACGCGCCAGGGAAAATCCGCTTTCGAATCCAGCGGCTGAAGGGCCGCGGCTGATTTCGCCCTATGAAGTGCAGCAGTCCGCGTCCCGTATTTCCAATGCTCCGGTGGATGACAGCTCCCAACTCCTTGTAGTTCTCGGCCCCAACGTGCTCGAGCATGCCAACAGAAACGAACGCGTCGCAAGTGCCCGAGATATTCCGGTAGTCGTCTTCAATGAACTCGACGAGACCCGAGAGGCCCTCGGCCTTCGCGCGCTCGCGCGCAAATTGAATCTGCTCCTTCGAAATATTAAAAGCGCGAACGCTGACTCCGTAATTCTTCGCCATGTGAATCGCAAGCGCGCCCCAGCCGCAGCCCGCTTCGATGACTCGCTCGCCCGGCCGCAGTTGGACCTTGCGGCAGACGATATCGAGCTTCGCCTGCTGTGCGTCTTCAAGGGTTGCGCTGGGCGAAGGAAAGTACGCGCAGGTATAAATCAATCGCGGATCGAGCCAGAGCTTGTAAAACTCGTTCGTTAAATCGTAGTGGTGATGGATATTGCGCGCCGATCCTTCCGGCGTGTTCGCTTGCCGCCAGTCCTGCCACCGCTCCCAAAGCCTACGGTACAAGCCTCCCGGCCCGTTAGCTGCCCCCGAATAGAAGAGATTTTCAAGAAGCCGGATCAAATCGCCACCGATCCGAATCGTCCCCGCTGCATAGCCATCGCCGAACCCAACTTCAGGATTCAGCGCCATGGCGACGAGCGTTTTGCGATCCTCGATGAAAACCGTATCAACTGGCTCCTTCTGAAACGGCAGCACTCCCTTGTCATCCTGAAACACGAATCGGATTGGTGCGTCGCCGGTCAAACTTTGAATTTTGTTCAGCAGCCTCCGTTCAAAGCTGGGGACGCCGGTGCTGGGCATGGCTGGATGCTCCTCTCGTTAAATGAGGCCTGGACAGGGCCTCCTGTTGCCCCACATTAAGCTACGAAATCCCAAAAGAGGCCACAGTTTTTTGATGTAAGACGCCTGACGGCGGATACATATCGCGGGCGACCCGGACGCTGGCAACGATTGATCCCAACGTACTTAACCGGATTGGCCCGAACGGACTGAAATTGGAACTAATGGTGTCGCGCATGGGAATGACATGTGGTACAGAACGGGTGTCGATTTATCGGCATCGAAGTGCAATGAAGATGGAGGACATCCCGCAATGAATCTCAATAATCACTTCTCAATAAAGCTCGGCGCAGTGGCAATGAACGTCGGATTGGCGCTGCTCCTTGTGCCTTTCGGAGGCGTAATCGGCGCGAAGGCTGCCGCTCCGCAAGCGCAATCAGCAGCAAAGCCTAATCTGGCCGGCCAGTGGAAACTCAACAAGGATCAAAGCGACGATCCGCGCCAAAAGATGCAGGAGGCTATGGCGGCTAACGGACAGGGCGGCCGAGGCGCGGGAGGAGAAGGGGGAGGCGGGCGCCGAGGCGGCCAAGGCCAAGGTGGCCAGGGTGGTCCCGGAGGAATGATGAACGATCTGGCGCAACTTACGATCGTCGAAACCGACACGTCAGCGAAAGTGACTAGCGCGTCGGGCCGAGTCCTCGCTGCTTACCCAGAGGATCAGCAAGCCTCGAAGCCATCATCGAATGGCGGAAATCCTGACGACGATACTCGTGCGTACGCGCCGCCAGTCGCGAAATGGCAAGGTTCTCAACTGGTCGCGACGATGCAAGGCCGTCGCGGCGGAACAACCACTCGAACGTATGAACTATCGCCTGATGGCAAGCAGCTTGTCGTGACCACAAAAATGCAGAATCCACGGTTTAGCCAACCGGTTACATTCCGCCTCGTGTACGATCCAGCGAAGGCGGGCTCGACCGAGTAGAATTAAATTGCGCGTATAGTCTCGACCAAACTGGCGACTCCGGCAGGAAGTTATACGTCCTGCCGGAAAGCGCACCAGGGACACACACGGAATGCCCTCGCGGTTATCCGCCCCATTACACATCACTGCACTCGCAGGCCTCCTCGCAGCGATACCGATCATCACTTTCGCGCAACAAACTCAGCCTCAAGCCTCTCAAGGCCAAAACGCACCCGCGCCTGCCAAATATTTGGCGATTGGTTCCGTGCACACGACCGAAGGTTCCCCAATTCCTGGCGCGACGGTTCACGTCACCGAGACTACGAGCCAAAAGGCATGGGTTAGCTGGACGGACGAATCCGGCAAATTTCAGATTCCGGATTTAGCCACGGGTATCTATCACATTGAAACGACCGAGCCCGGATTCGTGGTCTCATCCATTGACGTAAAGATTCCCGTCGTGCCCAACGGGCCAATCCTGGTCGTCCTGCGCGTCGCGACACTCGCGGAAATCGCGGCAGCTCAATCACCCAACGGCGCGCCAGCGGCGGGAACAAAGCAGGGGAGACCGCCGACCGGCACCGGCCAAGCAAATGCGTCGAATGGTGCGCCCGCTCGGGGTCGCAATGGCAATGGCGGACGCAATCAGATTCCAGCCGGTGTTCAAAATGCCCTTAGCCAAGGCCTAGCCACGGGAGGCTTTCAGCAAACCCAACTGACCGGCGAAGGCACCGGCAATCAGGATAACGAAAATCCAGGCGCCAGCACCGCGCAGCAACCGACTCTCACCGTCGGCGGCGGCGCCGGTGGCGCATCTACGTCGGACGCCTTCCTGCTGCAAGGAACTGTCGGCCAAGGTTCTGCCGCAGGCGGAGCTGGCGGCATGTTTGGCGACCTAGGCGTTGGAAACCCTGCCGGACGCGGTGGCATTCCCGGCATGCCAGGTCAAACGCCTGGGCAACAGGGCGGAAATCCATTCGGCACTCAAAGCGGCGGCTTTCAGGGCCCCGGCGGAGCAGGTGGGCCCGGCGGTGGACCTGGAGGAGGCGGTCCGCCAGGAGGAGGTGGCGGAGGGCGCGGCGGCGGCAGACTTGCGCGCCAAGCTGTCAATCGCATGCGCTTCGGCTTCACGGATCGTTACGAAAATTCGATCTGGGATGCGAAGCCCTACTCCATTACAGGTGCGCCGGCGCCGAAGATTTCTCATTACGACGAGCGCGTTGGCGCAAACGTCGGCGGGCCGCTCAAGATTCCGCATATCTATAACGGCGCGGATCGCACATTTTTCTTCATCAATTACCAGCATGAAACTGAAAAAACGCCGGTAGATGTTTTCTCCACCGTGCCGACTGAAGATGAGCGCAACGGAGATTTCTGCGGAACGGGCGTGGTGCTCTACAATCCATCTTCCAGTTCAACAGGCCCGCGCACGCTCCTCGGTAACGGCTGCAGCATTCCGGCTGGACAGATTAATTCTGCCGCAGAGGGATTGCTGGCATACATCCCGCTGCCCAACCTGCCGGACACGATTCAGAATTATCATCTGCAAGCTACGACGCCCATGAACAGCGACATCGTGAATCTTCACGTCCTACACACAATCAATTCTAAGTGGAACGCTAACCTTGGATACAACTTCAGCTCCCAGCGACTGAACACGCTCGGGAGCTTCCCCGA
Organism: Candidatus Acidiferrales bacterium; assembly: GCA_036513895.1. Lineage (GTDB taxonomy): Bacteria > Acidobacteriota > Terriglobia > Acidiferrales > UBA7541 > Palsa-147. Next base: position 14,520 of record DATBYF010000137.1, read on the forward strand.
TTTCGGCGGGAATCAATCTACACGAGATCAAAATGTGGACTTATCGCTCTCGCACAACTGGTCTGCGAAACTCTCCGAGACTTATCATCTGAATTGGAGCCGCAGCCGCATTCAAATTCTCAGCGACAATTCTTTCGTCAACGATGTCGCCGGCGAACTCGGCATCACAGGAATCTCAACCGCTCCGATCAATTTCGGCGTTCCGGCGATAAATTTCACCGATTTCTCGGGCTTGAACGATCCCGACCCATCGCTCACGCGCAATCAGACATTGCGCTTTTCCGATGCGCTCATTTACGTGCGGAAGAAGCACACGTTCAAATTTGGCGGTGAGATTCGCCGCATTCAGCTCAACAAGGACGCAGATCCGATACCTCGCGGGCAATTCATTTTCACCGGCTTGATGACGAGCCAGTTGACCGCGACTGGCATTCCCGTTCAGGGTACAGGAGACGATTTCGCTGATTTTCTTCTGGGCTTGCCCTATAGCACGCAGACACGCTTTGGCGACGCCGCCACGTATTTTCGCAGTTGGGGATTTTTGGGCTACGCGCAGGATGACTGGCGAGTGACCACGCACTTCACCGCCGAGGTTGGGATCCGCTACGACGGCGTCACGCCGCCCGTCGAACTCTACAATCACATCGCGGATCTCGATTTGAATCCGGAGGCCACGGCCGTGGATGTGGTCACACCCGGCACCACCGGCGAATTCAACGGCGCCTATCCGCGCTCGCTCATTCACGGAGATTATGGCAACTGGGAGCCGCGCATCGGATTCGCGTGGCAGCCGCCCATAAAGAAAAAAACCGTAGTGCGTGGCGGCTACTCGATTTTTTACAACGAGGCAATCTACAACACTCTAGCAACCTCGTATCTCGCGTACCAGCCGCCGTTCGACCAAGCTCAAACGCTGATCACCTCGGCTACTCAGCAGCTAACGCTACAGAATGGATTCCCCGCCGTGACGAATCCCACTTCATCGACGGAGATATTGAACACGGCCGGCGTTTCTCCGTTCTACAAAAATGGCTACGCCCAACTCTGGATGCTGGGAACCGAGACCGACATCACACGCAATTGGATCTTCAATCTCACCTATACCGGAACAAAAGGCACCGATCTCGACTTGCTCCGCGCGCCCAATCGCGCGCCGCCGGGCACGAGCCAGTTGAACACCCAAGATGAACTGGAAATTCCGTACGCGACCAGCTTCCTCTACGATCAATCGGGAGCGAATTCGATTTACAATGCGTTGCAGGCGCGCCTCGCGCATCGCTTCACGCGCGGCCTCTCACTTCAGGTGATCTACACCTATTCAAAAGCTCTGGACAACGCGAGCACCATCGGTGGGACCACGCCAGTCGTCGTACAGCAGGATGGCAACTTCGCAGCCGAGCGCGGCCTTTCGTCGTTCGACATGCGCCATCAGTTGCGCGTTTTCTCCGTCTACGAATTGCCATTTGGCGAACGCAAGCGCTATGCCAATCACGGCTGGTCCGAGCATATCTTCGGCAACTGGCGCATCCTGAATATGGTCACGTTCCACACCGGCACGCCATATACCGCGCTGCTCGGCGGAAGTGAAACCGACAACACCGGGACCGGCGCGAACGGATCCACGCGCGCGAATCAGATTGCCAACCCCAACGTCGGGATCTGCGGCGGCTCGCCGCTCACATTTTTCAACACCGGCGCGTTCGCTCTTCCGCCACCAGGTGAATATGGAGACGCGCCGCGCAATTCGATCGAAGGTCCTTGCGCTTTTTCGTGGAACGCGTCCTTCGATAAGAGCTTTCGCTTCGGGCCGCGCGATCGGCCGCACCGGCTCGACGTGCGCTGGGAGATGCAGAATGTGTCGAACACTCCGAGCTTCACAGGGCTCTCGACGCTATTCGGATCTACAACCTTCGGGCGCGTGACATCGGCGGCATCCATGCGCACGATGGACATCTCTATTCGGATGAACCTCTGATGCGATACACCGCTCAAAGATTCCTGGTCGCTCTTCTTTCAATAGGTATATGCGCGGCGCCCGCGATGTCACAATCGCAACAACAATCGGCTCCGCCAACAGCCGTCCCCGCGCCGCCGCCTCCTCTACCCGACGCGACTCGACCGCCGAACCAAGCGCCGCCGCTACGCACAACTTCGGACCTCGTCCGCATTGACGTGGAAGTAGTCGACCGTTCCGGTGCTCCAATGAAGGGCTTGCGCGCCGATCAATTCACAGTCAGCGATAACGGCAAGCCGCAAAAGATTTCCACATTCGTTTACGCTGATATCGAAGCGATCGAGCACGCCGACAATGAAGATCAAAAGCCAATTACGATTCCCGTAGATAGTCCGACACCGCTGCCGGAAGAAGCCGTGACTAATACGGTGCGCGACCGGCGGCTTCTCGTACTCTTCTTCGATATGACATCGATGGAAAATGACGATCTTCTTCGCGCCCACGATGCCGCGCAGAAGTTCATTGATAAGCAGATGACGCCGGCGGACCTCGTCTCCGTGGTGACCTACGGTAATCGCCTCTCCGTCTGGGCCGACTTCACCAACGATCGAAAAGTGCTCGCCAAAGCGATTGCGCGCCTCATTCCGGGCGTTTCCGCCGATCTCGCCGATAATCCCTACGCCGCGGCGCAGAACGGCGAATATGACGTCCAGGAGTACACCGGAGCGGCGTACACCGCGGATGAAACGGAATTCAACGTCTTCAATACCGATCAGAAACTCGCCGCCGTCGAAGGGCTCGCGAATGTTCTCGGCGCGATTCCTGGCAGAAAAGCCATCGTTCAATTCACCGGTGGAATCACGCAGACCGGCGAGGAGAACCGCACCGAATTGCGCGCAGCCACCGACGCGGCGAATCGCGCGGACGTGTCCATCTACTCGATCGACGCGCGAGGATTATTCGCCACGGTGCCCGGCGGCGATGCCACCGCGAATGCGGCAACAGGAACGTCGATGTTTACGGGCGCGTCCGTCTATCATCAAACCGATCAGCGCCAGGATTCACGAGATACGCTCGCGACACTGTCATCCGACACGGGCGGCCACGCGTTTTTCGATCTCGGCGATCTCAGCCAAGCTTTTCCGCAAATTCAGAAAGAAAATGGCGGCTACTACTTGGTCGGGTACACTCTCGCCGCGAACATCAAACGCGATGGCACATGGCACAGCATCCACGTGAAGGTCGACGCGCCGGGAGCTCATGTCCGCTATCGCGAGGGATACTACGCGCCGCGAGATTTCCAGCATCTTCAAAAAGAAGATCGGGATCAGCAGCTCGCCGATTCGCTCGCATCAGAAAATCCGATTGTGGAGCTGGCCGTCGCGGTAGAGACTTCCATATTCCGGGTAAACGACCAGCAGTTCTACGTTCCGATCTCAGCGAAGCTATCTTCAAGCGCGCTGGAATGGGCGCAGAAACGCGGCCAACATCAAGCCGGATTCGATTTTGCGGCTGAGGTTCGCGTTGCTTCGACGGGCCGCGTGGTCGCTTATCTCCGCGACACCATTCAAGTGCACCTCGATCAGGAACGCTTCCAGCAGGTGAATCAAAGCAGCCTTCTGTATCAGGGAGGAGTGTTGTTGGTGCCGGGAAGTTACGAATTAAAATTCGTCGCGCGCGAGGACGAAACGGGCAAGATCGGCATCTTTGAACAATCGCTGCTAATCCCCGTGCCGCCTGCAGACAAGATTACTCTCAGCTCAGTTTTGCTCTCAAGTCAGCTCGTGCCCGTGGAGAAAACATCGGAGGTGCAAACGAAGGGCCAGGGAGTTCGTGCCAAGCTGGCGGCATCGCCACTCGAGATGGAAGGCACGCGCATCGTGCCGAGCGTCACGCGCTTCTTCGACCAACAGCAAACTCTCTATGTCTTCTTCCAAGCTTACTATCCCGAGAAATCCGAGAAGTCGCAAACGTTCGATCCGAATTCATTGCGCGCGGGTCTCATATTTTTCCGCAACGGATTTCAGATCAACGCTTCGCCACTCCTCGCGCCCACCGAAGTTGACGCGAAGTCGCACACCGCGTCATTCCGAATCAGTCTTCCTCTCGCGAAACTGCCCACCGGCCGCTACACCGTGCAAGCCATCGTGATTGCGCCTGGAACGCAGCACTCCGCGTTCGGCCGCGCACACCTCGCTCTAATCCAGCCGCCCGCCGCACCTAATCCCGCTGCTAGCCCCGCACAGGTTCCTGCTGCCCAACCCTCGTCGCATCCCTAGCAGCACCTCGCTACGCCAACCTACGGCTGCCTCGCCGGCCCCACTGGTCCCGCTCCGTCAGGTCGCTCGAACTCGAAAATTCCTCGCGGGTCCGACGCAATAATCAATCGATCCGGTTCCACGACAATCGCTTTCGCTCGCAACGGCGCGCCGTCAGGAGTCGCGATCAAGTAGCTGTCTAGAAGGGTGCCGTTCGCGTCGAAGTGCATCAACGCCTTCCCGATCGACGCCCAAATGTCCTTCGTCTGGGGGTCAACGCCCACAGCCGTCACCGTTGGCTTATCGTCGGCCGTTAGAAATTGGGGATCGAGATTGACTTTAATTGTCGCTGTGAAATTCGTCACGTCGCCGAAGCGCCCGTGCGGCCCATAGCCCCCAAAGCCGCCAAAACCACCGCCCCCGCCAGGCCGCCCTCCGCCTCCACCGGAGCCAACACCTCGATCAAAGGAGTGTGTGCCCCCCACACCGCCGCCAGCTAGCCCGCCTCCAATTCCACCGAGACCTACCAACACGCCCTGCCCAAGACCGTTCGTTCCGCTGCCTCCAGCATCGCCTCCGAGCCCAAGCCCGCTGCCCTGATCAATTGCCTGTGCAGTCTGGAAATCTTGCATTGCCGCGTCGAGCCATTCCGTATCGCCCGAGATTTTTGTGTCGAGAGCGTCCTGCGCCCGGAAGCGTAACTTGAACGCACTCGAGTCGTCCGAATCATCATCATTCCCGCCGGATCCCCTCGCGCCGCTTCCTGGGCCGAGATTGAGTCGAACGTTATCTCCTTGAATGAACGCTTGCCCTGTCACAATCCCGGCACCCCTGCCCGCGCCCGAGCCTCGACCCGTTCCTGCCCCCGTCGGTCCTCCCAATCCCGAGGACAGCAGGGTCTCGAGCAAGCCTGCACTCGTCGCAGGTCCACCGCCGCCGCCAATTCTGCCGCCCAAGCCCGAGCCCACTCCGCCTGAAAGTTGGATATCGCCCGACGTGCCGATCATTGCTCCGCCGTCCAGCATCGAGGAAAAATTCAACTGCGAAATGTTAAATCCGAATTGCACTCGATCTTCGCGCTCGGGCGGCTTGTACGCGAGTTGGTCGTTCGATACCGAAGCGTCTCCGTGCGAATAGCCGAATCGGTCGAATTTGCGGATGGTTGGATTGGCAATCGTCGTGAAAGCGAAATAAATCTGGCCCTGCGAATCCCCGCTGATCCTGCCCAGACTCGCGAGCGGCGTGGCGCTCACATCCACTCCCGCATCCGCCGGGTCTCCGAAGCTGCGGATTTGCTTTCCGGTGTCGTTCATGACGAGCACCAGCCGCTTCGTTCGAAGCGTGGAAACCGCGAACTCGTCGTCCGAGAGCGCGACGACGGATGTCGGAGCAAACACTTGCACTTTGGTAACGAAAGTTCCGTCCGGTTGGAATATCTCGATCGCGTTCGCACCGCGATCCGCCACCAAAATTCGCCCGTTCGGATCAATGTCGAAATCAACTGCGTATTGGATTGGCGCACCTGCTGAACCTGAGTTTGCCAAATTTGCTTTTGGAATTTGGCCAAGCCGCTGCCCGTGCGGGCCCACGATCCAGATCACGCTGGCAGGAGTCGCAAGCACGTAATAGTTTCCCGCGGCATCGCGCTTCATTTCCGCGAGTCCCGGCCCAAATTCAGAAAAGACCCGCCCGCGCGAGATGAGGATTCTCTTGATCCCCTGCCCAGCGGCGGGAACAACGCCAACAAACAGCAGGACGACCAAAAGCGCCGCGGTGAAAGCTGTCAGTCGCATTCTATGCAATTGCGCTTCGGCGCAGCGGCGCGGCGGCGTATATCGAACGAAAATACTGGCGAAATGATTTTTGCCGGCGAACGCTAGGAAACGCATCCTCACACCCCAGATTTTAGTTTGCGTTGTAAGATCAGAAACCAATTGGCGGGTCAACTTGATCGTGAATCTTCTGCAGCACAACTCAGGTGAAACAATTGAACGGCGTCCCGCTTCATCAACAGAATAACATCCACACCCAGTTACCACTTGCCCAGCGCGCGCTGAAAGGTTCCGATTTTCTTCAGCCAAATCGTAGCTGAAGCTGCCATTCGCGCGCTTTCCTTTTGTCCAACGGATTAGAAGTCGCATCGTTCCGAAGTGTTGCCCGTCTGAATACGCACGAAGGGCCCAGGACGTACGAGGAGTCGCGTCTCCCCGCGTCCATAAGGCAAAAGAAAAACGCCCGGCCCGCGAAAAATTAACTCTCGCGAACCGGGCGTTTGATTGATTCCGCCGCTCTTACGGCTTGTCCTTGTCCTTATCTAGCTTTTCCTTCGGCGGCTTCTTTTCCGTCTTCGCTGGCGGTTTGTTAGCGCTGTTTTTAGCCGGCGGTTCCTGAGCGGCGGGCGGCCGCTGCCCTTCTGTCGAAGCCGGTGGGCGAGCCACCTGCGGCCTCTCCGTTTCCGCGGGCTTCGGAGTAGTCGCCGGTGGTTTAGCTGGCGCCGGACGATCGTTCGCGGTCGGCTTTGCGGCTGGACTCGTTTCGGCCGGCTTAGCTTGCTGACTCGTGCCCGTAGCCGGCGGTTTGGCAGCCGGTTGAGCTGACGGCGGACGATCAGGTCGGTTGGCCGGAGTCGCAGCGGTCCCAGGCGCGGGTCTCGCTGGTTGAGTTGGCGGCGTGGCCGCAGGCTTGTTCGCGGCAGGCTGCGTCGGCGGAGCCGTCGCTGGCTTGCTCGCGGGAGCCGGCTGACCAGGTCTGGTTGCGGCAGCTGCAGGCGTAGGCCGAGATGTCACCGGCGGCGCCACGCGCACCGGCTGAGTTTTCGCAGCGCCGGCGGCCGGAGTCACAGGCCGAATCGTCTTCAATTGCGCCGCGGCTAGAGGCTTGCCTCCGTTGGCTTGTAACGCCTTCTGCTGTGCCGCGAACGGTACCGGTGCCGGAGGCGGCGCCGCCTTTGCAACTACAGCACGCGAAGCCACCGTTGCAGGCGGATGTGCAACACCCGTCACTCTTCCCGCTCCGAACTGGCTACGGGGTTGCGGCGCGACGCCCGCCCCAACAGCCGTACCGACAGGCGCTTTCGCAAGCACTGCAGCATTCACCTGCACCACATTTCTCGAAACAGGCTGCGCCGAAGTAAAGGCATTCTGCGACGTCGCCGTCACATAAGTGCGATTCACGTAAGTCACGTTATTGATCGTCGTATGCGATTGATAGTTGTTGTAGACGTTCGTGACGGTAGTCCGCTCGACCACCGTATTCGTCACATTGACGTTGGTAACGTAAACGCGGCTGACCGCGTAAGGCGGCATGTAAACTTCACGCGGTCCCAACGGGAACCACGCGACGCCTACACCCACTCCCACACCAATTCCCGCGCCGCCGCCAACCCACGCTACAAGGGCAGGCGCATAAACTGGCCGGACGCCAACAACAACTGGGCCCGGCGTCCATCCCCAATATCCGCCGACCATAACCCAGCGTCCGTAATGAAATGGCGCGTAGCCCCACGATGCGTCGTCCACCCACGTCCATCCCCACGGCGAAATCCACGCCCAGTGGCCGTAGCGATAGGGCTGCCATCCCTCCACGACGCCATTCGGCACCCACACCTGGCCATACTCCGGAACGTTCTGCCAGTGGCCGTTGTCGTCAAGGTCTTCGTAACCAACCATATCTTGCGAGACGTACCGCGGCGCGCGATCTTCGCGGCCATTCAGACTAACGCACCACGCATCGAAATCATCTGTCGCAACCGCAGTGCCGACATCCGGCGTGAGCTGATCTGTGCCCACAAACGTTGCCGTCTGATTTGCCGTAATCGTGAACGCTTGTCCGCCGCCAGTCACTTCACCTTGACCGCCACGCACGGTGATGATCGACGTATCACCGTTTTCATTTACACCGACGCGGTAATCGCCCGGTCGCAGCAATGAGAACGCCAGATTTGGCGTGTCAATTTCAAATGACTCGTTGTCGCCTAGCGTGTGCAGATGGACGTTGACCGTCCCTTCATTAATGCTGATCTGGGCGGTTTGATCGTCAAGATTGAGAATTGTAAACGCAGTGTTCGAACCGAGGCGAATAGCCGCTGAACCGAGATGCAGCTCCGCGCGCGAATTCTGATCCGACCAGAGCTTGTCTCCGGTCGTGATCGGCCGGTTTACTTCCGCTGCGCCCCAATCATCGGCTCCTGCGGGCTGAACCGATACTGACCCATCGAACGACTTCAGCCGCGCTACGCGAGTAGGCGGATCGTCACCCTGCGCATCCTGTGCCGCCGCGAGCTGCGGCAGGCATGTGAACAAAAGTGCTGCCCCAAGAATCCCCGAAAGTACTTTCAACAAAGGCCAACGTGTCATAGTAGGTTCGCTCCAATTTGAACTGGTAGTCTCGGCCGGTAGAGACAATACGGATTCGTGTACAACCCCCAATTACATCCTATAACGTGCAAATACCGCGCTCAAGTGCTGGAACTCGTTAACGACCATACTGCGTCGTTCGATGCCCCACAAGCACTTAGCGGTACCGCGTTTATCGGCTAAGTTCCCTTTACGTCAACTCCAGCATCGTGGCTCGCGTTCTCGCGCCACGTCTCTCGTAGAATAGAACACGGTGGGTCTGAAATAGTTCCATCGTAGTACGTCCGTACTATAGCTCGTACCTCCAGACCCACTGAAACTGGGCAAACGGGCAAGTGTTTTCGGCTCCGATTGGCGACTTCAAACAGCACATCGCCCGCCGGGTATCGCTATGTCAACAACCATACCGCCGACAGAATCGCCAGTCGAAGCGCCCGCACAATCGTCCGTAGAATCATCGGCGTCGTCGCACGTATCTCCTGCAACGTCTGCAACGTCGCGGGTCGCGGCTTCGACGGCGTCGCAAATTGCTGCAATCTCCGCTGAAATTCCACTCGAAATTCACGGTTCGCGAAAATCGCTTACCGACGGACATCCAATCGAGCCTTTCCAGGAAGAAACCGTCAGCGTAATCGTGTTTCCGAATGGCGGAATCGTCCGGCTGGCGGCGAATGTTTCCAAGGGACAGATGGTCGCCGTCACGAATCTGAACACGCAACGCGGAATGCTCTGCCGCGTGGCCAACGTGCGCACGTACCCCAACTTAAAACACTATGTCGAAGTCGAATTTGCGCAGCCTGCAACAGGATTCTGGGGCGTAAAGTTTCCGGATCAAATCTCGTCAATAGCAAAGCCGCTCGTAGCCGAGCCACATCAAGTTTCGCCGGCAGAGAAGCCGAGCTCAGCCGAGCCACACGAAGTTTCGTCCGTAGCGAAACCCGTCGTATCCGAGCAACATAAAGTTTCGCCTGTAGCGAGGCCGGACGTACAAGAAGTTCACGAGCTCTCTTCCATATTAGAATCAATCGCGTCTACGCATTCTGTTCTTGAAGCAACTCCGCAAATCGTTTCACCGTCCGCAACGCACATCGCGCCTCCCCCGGCGCCGCCTGTGTCCAAACCCAAAATTGTCGTCAAACAGACAATCGTTGATGAGCCGAATCTTGTTCACGTTTCGGCGGACGACGAGCCCGTTTCTCCTGAAATCGATGAGCCGTCCAAACCAGCCGAGCTCAAGGCCGAAGACTTTTGGGGCACAAGTTTCCCCGCAGAAATGATGGACGCAGCCGCGCCTCCTGCCTCTCCAGGTGGATCGTCAGTAGCTCCGATTCCGCTCTCATCCAAGTCTCCCTCCACTTCATTACCTGCGACTGGCGCCCACACCGAGGATGGCGCACACGCGGAACCTATCGACCTCGCGATTGACAAGGACGAAACCTGGTCCGAGCTGCTATCTCAGATCCCGACGAGGCCCGAGAAGCCAACTCCAGCCCGTGCGCCCGAAATTCCGGAAGAAGATTTTCATCTCGAGAGCGCCGCGCCAGCCGTACTGACCGCTGAATTCTCTGTCGGCCCGGCTCCCGCAAATAAACCGGTAGCGGAGACTTCGCCATCGCGACCAGCAAGCCCTAAATTAGTCACGCCCGAGCCGCCCGCATATTCGCCGGCGCCGCAGGAGAATTACAATCCAGCTTCGCCGGCTGCGCTAAAAGAATTGGAAAGACTGGCGCTCGGTCACCTGGATACAAATCCTGTGCAAGGACAGCAAGAACCGGTAGTTGCGCGCCGTCCGCCAAAAGGCGCCGGACGAGCCAAGGATTCAAAGCGTACTTCACCAGCCCGTGTCTCGCCGGCTCGCGTTCCTTCAGAACTTGTCTCCACAGATCTCGCAGATCTTCAGCAGCCATACCAGCACGAACCTGCGTCGAGTGCAGCCGCTTTGCATTCGTTTACTTCCTCGTCCGGCGGCGGAAACGTCAAAGAGTCGGTTCAGCCAGCCGCTGCACCTGGCACCGAAAAGCTTACCTTTGGCAATTTTCTGAAAGATCCCGAGCCGCGCACTTCCGCTCAACGTGTATTCAGCGAACATTCCGACGTAATGTCCGCGAGCATACTCGCAGCGACGCCGCCCTTGCATGCAACGCAGACACGGTCGAGTTCGAATTTCTTACTTCTCGTGGCCGCTGCCGTTATTTTCTGTGCGGCGGGCGGGCTGATTGTCGTTCACAGCATGAACAACGCATCCTCGAAGCCCGCGGTCGTTGGCAAGCCCTGGGCCGAGCAGACTCCTGCGCCACCGGGAAATTTGAAGCCCAACGCTGAGCGCTATGAGCTGCCCGACAGTTCGAGTGGAACATCGTTGCCGGATAGTTCTGATGTGCATTCAGCTACACCGGAATCAGGGCTCGAGGTCGATCTCACCACTGCCGTAACTCCACCGTCAAAAAACGGCGCGAGCGCTTCGCCGAAGCAAGGGGGCCGCCGGATCCCGGCTTTGAATCTCAGCGCCCCGACTTCAGATTCAGATAGCGATGGTCCGTCGAGTATTACCGTCGACCCCCCGCCCGTCGTCTCGAGCGGTTCTGCCGCGCCAATTAGCGGGGAGAGCTTGAGTACCTACGCTGCGAATCCCAACGCCAACATTCCGCGGCCGGCTGCCGCCAACCCAGCTGCTGCGAGTCCAGCCGCAACCAGTCCGGTCGCGGCCAATCCTTTAGCAAACGCGCCCGCAGTTAAGGCCCCTGCAGCCAAGACACCCGCGCCAATTTCCGCCGGCGGTGTAGTGACGCAGCCGCGCTTGATCTGGTCGTCATCGCCGGTGTATCCGACGCTCGCAAAACAGGCCAATATCCAGGGCGACGTCAAACTCGAAATTACAATTAACGAATCAGGTCACGTCTCTAAGACGAAGGTTCTCTCCGGGCCAACGCTTCTCCAGCAGCCCGCGATCAATGCAGTTCGCGATTGGAAGTACACGCCCTCAACGCTCGACGGCAAACCCGTACCATTTCAATTGATCGTCACCGTCCAATTCCGACGCTGACCAACTGCAATAGTTGGCATTCCCACAATATACTGCGCGTTCAGAATCGAACTTGTGCGCGTGCTATTATCGGCGTTTGGGAATTCGCTCGAAAGGCTGACCTAGACCGACGTGGAACCGCCTCTCACCCAACAAAACGGATCATCTCGTTTCCCACTCACGAGCCGCACGTCCATTCTTCTGCTTCTCGCGCTTTCAGCTGCGATTTATATCGGCAACGCCGCCCATCCGCCGCTTCTCGATGACGCCGACGCATCGCACGCTCTCGTCGCGCGCGAAATGCTCCAGCGCGGCGACTGGGCCGTGATGTACATGAACGGCATCCGTTACCTCGAGAAGGCGCCGTTGCACTACTGGCTCGTCGCAGCTACCTACGCCATCGCCGGACAAAATGCCTTCACCACGCGCCTCCCACTCGCTCTCGCCGTTATCGCCCTGACGTTGCTCTCCTACCTATTCGGCCGGCGATTCTTCGGCGAGCGCGCGGGATTTTATAGCGGCCTCGTCACGTGCACCAGCATCGGCATGTTTCTCTTCACGCGCATCATGATTCCCGAAGCGATCTTCGCGCTCGAGCTAACCGCAGCGTTTTACCTATTCCTTTTAGCGTGGACGCGCCAAATTGACGCTCGCCTGGGCATGTGGGGTTGCGCCGCGATGAGCGGGCTCGCCGTACTCACACTCGGCCTCGTTGGCGTTGTCTTCCCCGCCGCAATCTTAGTGGCGTTCCTGATCGCAACACGCGGTTGGGAGCGCTGGAGAGATCTAAAACTCCCCTCCAGCTTCCTAATTTTTCTCCTCATCGCCCTGCCGTGGCATCTAATCGCCGAGCATCGCTCGCCCGGATTTCTCTGGTCCTACATCGTCAACGAACATTTCAAGCGCGCTCTCGGCACTCGCTATCCACCAGACTACGACTCGGTTCCGTTACTACTTTGGTGGGCAGCGCACCTCGTTTGGTTCGCACCCTGGAGTATTTTCCTGCCTTTCGCACTTCGCGAATTCCCCGTTCCGCGCACTTGGAGCCGCACTACGGACCCCGCCGCGCAAGCGCGCCTGCTGCTCTTCACTTGGGCCGGCGTGATCATGCTTTTTTTCTCGCTCGAAAGCGGTTCGCGGATGGAGTACTACGCTTTCGACGCATGGCCTGCCTTCCTCCTGTTACTCGGCCTCGGCCTCGCGCGCGCAGAAGAAGCGGCATCGCGCTGGCTCACGCGATTGCAAGCGATTCTCGCGATCATCGGCATCGCGATCGGTTCCGTCCTCTCCTATTTTGTCTGGCTATCCTTGCGAATTAAGGCCACGGCGGATATTTCGTCGCTTCTCGAAGAGCATTCGAATCTCTACAAGCTCTCGATGTCCCACTTCCTCGATCTCACTCCAGCAGCTTTCGCCGATCTGCGCTGGCAGGCCGGCGGCGCTGCGGTAATTGCAATTTTCAGTTTGGGCGGCGCGTGGATTCTTCGCAGGTTCAGACGCGACTTCAGCGCCACTCTGACTTTGGCTGTTTCAATGGCGGCATTTTTCTTTTGCGCAAATTCTGCGTACGGAATTTTCTCCACGAAACTTTCGTCTCGCGATCTTGCCAAGGACATTCTTCCTTACCTTCGCCCGCAAGATCAGATCATCCAGTACGGCGATTTCAATTACGGCTCGAGCATCCCCTACTACACGCACCGCCGCGTCTACATCTTCAACGGCCGCTTCGGCACCAATCTCGACTACGGCGCAAACTATCCCGACGCCCCAAAAATATTCCTCGACGACTCGACGTTCCCATCCTTCTGGCAGCAACCGGAGCGAATCTTCATCTTCGTCCCCGAAGACATTCGCGACGCCGCATTCAAGCGCCTCCCACCAGATAAAACCTATTTGCTCGCAGCAAGCGGCGGAAAATATATTTTCGTAAATCAACCCATCCGCCCCAACATGGAAACCCTAGCCCAATTCGAAGCCTCAATGACGCCTGCGGCTGAAACTAAGTAGACTCCATCACGCAATCGAGCCAAAGCACTTGTAGCGCCGCGGCTTCAGCCCGGCATCCTCATTCGAGGCACCCGCCTAATCGCCGCCTCATCTCCTACCCTCTCGCTTCTGCGCGATCACCAACCCCCGCGGCGTCGCCACCAGCACCACCGACAGCAACCCCTCCTCCTCCAACCGCAACGCCGCCTCTCTCACAATCTTGTAATGCGACGAAGCATCATGCGTCAGCACAATTCCATTAGGATTGATCTGCGGCAGAAACTTGCGAATTTCCTTCTCGCGAATGGGAATATCGCTGTCGCTGAAAAAAATGTCAATCGTCCCGTCAATCTTCATATCAAGACTTGATTCATTCCGGCACTCAATCCACTCAGCCAACCCCGACGCCGCAATCCGTTCCTTCGCCTTATGAAACACCACCGGATCAAATTCGCACGTAATGATCCTGCCAAATCCGTTCGCCTTCATCCCCTCCGCCATCTTGATCGCGCTCAAGCCGATAAACGTCCCCGTCTCCACAACCAACTCCGGTTTCACCGTCATCACCAGCGCCTTCAAAAAATCGAGCACCTCCACTTCCGCCGTCATCGAATCCAGCATCTTCCATCGCTCCGGATGCGGGCACTCAGCCGTCGCCGGCGTATATTCACTCTGAATCGCCTCGCCCTGACTCGACACTCGCTCGATAATCCTGTGCTCCTCGCGCCGCTTAAGGAATTTCGGCACGATCACAGCGATGATCGTGCCGCCCGCGAGAATCCAACCGATCCAGAACCATCCACTAACACCCGCAAGCGCGAAACCGGCTGCAGGCAGGTAAAAATGTGGCACAAGTTCTAAAGCTCCAGATAAGACAAGGAATTCTCCGACTACAATCCCGTCGGGACGTTGGAATTGAATCTGCCTTCGTCCTTCGAGCGACATATAAATTCCGATGAGTAGCGCCGCTATACCTTCGAAGACAAGAACAGAAGATCCGGCTAAACTACCGCGCAACGTTAAAACAGCAGCCACCGGGAGCAGCAGGAATGCAACGATGAACGCATTGAACGCGAGTGTCGCGATATCCAGCGCTGTCAGAATCCCGATTTGGCTTATGCGCGAAACCGGGATCCGCCGCCGGCGTAAATCCCTCCAGCACACGACGGCCGCGAGAATCACGCTCACAACGGTTATGAAAATGGGAATCGAAGTGAAAAAGGAACGATTCACAGAAGAAACCGAAAACAATCTTAAACCTTGCCCGCAGCCACATGCGCCGCGCCTATCAACGGCGCCTTCTGATTCAACATAACGCAAATGGGAATCTGCGAAAGCAGCGCCGTCATTTTCTCCTTATGCGCTGCAGCTGTCGCGAATCGCCCTTCCTTCAATTTCGGCAGAATCTTTACGGCAATTCCCCCCGCCACATAAATCCCGCCGCGCGCCACATTGCGAATCGCGAGATTCCCAGCTTCCGAGCCATAAATATCCACCCAAAGGTCCAGCGTCCGCACGCACACAGGGCAAGTCCCCGCGAGCGCGTGCTTGGTAATAAACGGTGCAGGATCAAAATCCGGCTGCTCAAATTCCGGATGCCGCACCGTCGGATCGAGAAACAAATGCAGCGCCGGAAATCCGCGACCCGAAAGAATGGTCTCGCAGCTGACAATCTCATTCCGCTCTCGCAAATAACGCCACAATTCCAACTGCTGCTCGGTGTTCGGCGCCCAGTCCGAATGCCCGCCCTCGGTCGCGCTCGGATGATAGCGGCCACCATCCCAGAAGAGCACGCCTTCGCCAAGTCCCGTCCCCGCCGCGATCACCACTTTCGTCGCCTGCCGTCCGTCCGTGCCCTCATGAATGCAATCAAACTCCGAAGGCTCGAGCACGAGAACGCTGTAGCAGGTCGCCTCGAGATCGTTCAGCAACCGCACATGCGCAACGCCAAGCTCGCGCGCCAGCACGTCGCCCTCAACAATCCACGGAATATTTGTCGTGCGCACGCGGTTATCAACGATCGGCCCGGCGATCCCGAAGCACGCCGCGTCCACCTTCACTTTCGCTTCTTTCAGGAAATCGGCGACCAACGCCTCAAGCGTCGCGTATTTCTGGCTCGGCAAGCTGTCTTCCTTCACACATACGAGCTTCCCATCGCGCTCCTCAAACATGCCCAGGTTCGTCTTGGTCCCGCCGACATCGCCAGCCAGTATCATTCGCTCTCCCATTTGCCGAACCCGGATGAAGTACGCGCTTCTTTACAAATTCCGCCAATGATGCCCGTCCGCCTCCGTCAGCTCATCCGCAGTTCCGGGCCCGCTGCTCCCCGCCGGATAATTCGGAAACGGTGGCGCTTCACTCGCCTCACTCCAGGCTTTCAAAATCGGATCCACCAGCTCCCAAGCTGCCTCAACGCTATCAGCGCGATCGAAAAGCGTCGCATCGCCGCGGATGCAATCATTAATCAACGTCGCGTAAGCATCCCTCGGCTTCCCGCCAAAGGTCGCGCGGTATTTGAAATCCATCGTCACCGGACCCATATGCATTTTCGGCCCGGGCACTTTAGCTCCGAACGACAGCGAAATCCCCTCATCCGGCTGAATATTCAGCACCAGCAAATTCGGCTGCAATTTTTCGCCGCGGAAAACAAGATGCGGCGCCTGCCGGTATTGAATCGCGATTTCCGTAGTCGGCTTCGCCAATCGCTTTCCCGTCCGCAAATAGAACGGAACGCCATTCCAACGCCAGTTGTCCACGTGGAGTTTGAGCGCCACATAAGTTTCCGTGGCCGATTTCGACGCGACGCCCGGCTCCTGCCGATAGCCCGCCACCTTCTTTGCGTCAATTTCTCCCGGCCCATATTGTCCGCGGACCACATCGCTCCACACCGACTCCGGCGTGAATTTCCGTATGGACTGCAGCACTTTGAGTTTCTCGTTGCGCACGGCCGTAGCCTCGAACGTAGCGGGCGGCTCGAGGGCCACAAGCGAAGTCAACTGCAGCACGTGGCTCTGAATCATGTCCCGCAGCGCGCCCGCCGTTTCATAAAACGCAGCGCGATGCTCCACGCCCAGCGTTTCCGCGGCAGTGATTTGAATTTGATCCACGTAGCGCCGGTTCCACAGCGGCTCGAAAATTCCGTTCCCGAATCGAAAGACCAACAGATTTTGCACCGTCTCTTTGCCCAGGTAGTGGTCAATCCGGTAAACTTGCGACTCGTCAAAAACACTCAGCACCGTGCGATTCAGCTTGCGCGCGGATTCGAGGTCCCTGCCAAACGGCTTCTCCACGATGATCCGCGACCACGATTTTTCTTCGCGCGGTTTCGCCAGCCCGGCGCGCCCAAGTTGCTCGATGATTTCCTCGTAAATTTCCGGCGGAGTCGAAAGATAGAAGAGTCGGTTGCCGCCAAGCTGCCCGTCGGTGTCAAGCTCTTCCAAGCGTTTCGCAAGATCGCGGTAAGAATTGGGATCGTCGTAATTTCCGACAAAGTAGTGCAGATTCTGCAGGAAATCGCGCCGCGTCGAGCCGTTCGCCGAGCCGCCATCTTCCTTCGGCAGGAATTCCTCGCTGGCAGTCCTGAACGTATCGTCCGTCATCTTCGAGCGCGCGAATCCAAGCAACCGAAATCGCGGCGCAAGGCACGCGTGCTTCGCCAAATCGTAGAGCGCCGGAAGAACTTTGCGTCGCGCCAAATCTCCCGACGCCCCAAACATAACGATGGCGCACGGTTCGGATGGAACTTCGCAGTAATACGCATCCGCATGCGCAATTTCGCTCAAATCCAAACCTGGTGATGCCATGGTGATTTCTCCCTGAAACTCACCGCCCGAATCACTGGCTGTCTCCAAAATTCCTCTTCAGAGCCCGGAGGCTCCCGCCTCCGGGACCCGAACCAGTGGGCTACCTTTTTATTAAACTTTAAGCATTCCCGCAAGCACTGAGACTGCATGCTCGTAATTGCCATGCCGGCAGCCGAAGCCGAGCGTAGCGTTCAACCTAGCGTTCGGCCTCGCGTTCCAGTATTCTTGCACTTCGGATCCGTACGAATGGATTCATCGGAGATTTGAATGGCCAACGAGAAATGTGACGACGCAAAGCCCGCCGCAGCGCCCGATCCCACACCTGCGCCTGCTGGAACCCGCATGGTCATGTGCGTGAAATTCGGAAAAATGATGCCCGGGCTCGATCGCGTTCCCTGGAAGGGCGAAATCGGCAAGCGCGTCTACGAAAGCGTCTCGAAAGACGCCTGGAAGCTGTGGCTCGAACACTCAAAAATGGTAATGAACGAATACCGCCTGAATCCCCTCGATCCCAACTCGCAAAAAATCATGGAACAGCAAATGGAGCAATTCTTCTTCGGCGAAGGCGCCCGCCTCCCCGAAGGCTACGTAGCCCCCAAAACGAAAGGTTGATCCTACCAATGTCCGCGCTCATCGCAATTGCCAGCAATCGCGCCGACTACCAAGCAATCATGCGGCCCAGCACTTGTAGCGGACGGCTTCAGCCGGGCATGTTCGCGCAACACCTCCACTCGCATCACAAAAAAATATCTACGCCGTAATCCGCCCAGTCACAGGATGCTCAACAGCCAGCCGCGCCCCAATCACAAATTTCAACTTGGAATGCGCAAGCCGCAACGCCGCCTCCGCCTCCCCAGCCGAATCGCCTCGCGAAAAAATAAATCCCAAATAACTCGCCCCCTCAGGCCAAGCCACAATGTTGTCACGCAGCCGCGCAGTAATCAGCACATCTTCAATGCCCGGAACATCTCGCGCGGCGTCAATTCCCTCCACGCCCTCCAAAATCCCACTCCGCGGCACAGGAATCATCATCACGCCCGCCGCGGCATCTTCGCGCACCGACTCGCTATCACCAAGCTCCAGCGCATGCCGCAAAATCAATTCCTCAAGCGAAATTCCATCCGAGCCAAATCTCAGCGCCCGCGAACACAATCCCCCAATCGGCCGCGGCGCAGCTTCAATCACCCACACGCCCTCTCCATTAATCCGAAATTCCGCATGAACAGGCCCTGTAACCAGCCCCAGCGCCGCAACGCACCGCGAGGCACAATCCGCAACCGCAGCCTGCGTCTGCTGCGGCAATCGCGAAGGCGTCACGTAAATGGTCTCTTCGAAGTAAGGCCCTTCAAGCGCATCAGGCTTATCGAAAATCGCAAGCACCCGCAACCGGCCGCCGCTGATCAGTCCTTCAACGGCAACTTCAACGCCCGGAATATACTGCTCGACAAGAACGCGATCGACCGTCCCATCGCGCGTCGCCTGTATCTCCGGCTGATTGAAAAGCGCACGAATCCGCTCCACAGCGCGCCGAAACTCGTCCGCATTATTAGTCCGAATCACGCCTTGGCTAGCCGCCAGCGCCAGCGGTTTCACAACGCAAGGAAACGAAACCCGCGCATCAACGGAATCAATATTTTCATCCAGTCCAAAAGCAACAAAATCCGGAACACGCAATCCAGCCGCCTTCAACCTCTCGCGCTGCCTCAGTTTATTCCGGCAAATCTCAACCGCTTCGACAGAATTGCCTTTTAACCCGAGCGCACGAGCCGCGCGTGCGGCCGTAGCTGTCGGCCGGTCACCAAGTGCCAGAATCGCATTCGCCGGGCGCGAAATCGTCTCTCGAACAATTTCACTCGCCGCTCCTTCAGCATCTTCAAAATGCAAGGCCATCGCCCCATCGCCCCACGGATCATCCAGCTTGTGGCACCGATCCGTGCCAAGCGCAACTTCGACGCCAAGCTTCTTCGCAGCATCAGCAAAAGCCCGCGTCTGATACCCAAGCTTGGACGCCAATATAAGAATTCGCTTTTGAGGAAAGTCTGCGCTCATGAAGAGGTTATGTACGCTGCAACATCAAACATACGCCGCACCCCGAGGAATCCGCTTCCGCAATTCTTCAATCGCCGCCAATTGCTCCCCGCTCGGCTCCGCGCAGCAATACCACGGCTCCGAAAGATGCGGAATCAAAGGCCGCGCGCCAACAATCGCCAGCGGATTCGCCGCCGCAACAGGAAGCCCCGCTGCCCCCCGCGCCGTCTCGACAATCCGCGCGAAAGTCTGCGCTCGCGAAAGCTTCAATTTTTCGCAATTATTTACAAGCACCTGCAAATCCGCGCAACGCTGGTCCACACTTGCATCAGAATGCTTCCACGGATAAGCCAGCGCGGAATCATCAAATTCTCCAACCAGTAAACGAACCTCTTCCAAATCCATCAGCCGCGATCCCGCAGGAATCAGCAATCGAATCGCCAGTTGAATCGGTGCCACGCTCTCAATCAAATCATGCTGCCCAAGAAAATCCAGTAGCTCGCAGAACGATTCCAGCGTCGTCCACGGCGTAAACGGCACAAAAGTCGGTTGCAGCGCCAGCCCGGCCTCGCGGCACGCCCGAATCACCTCAACAAAATCCGCCCGCGTATGATTCTTCGCCAGTTTCTCAAGCACCGCATCGTCAATCGACTCAACCGCACTCGTCACAAACAGACAACCCGTGTCGCGCAGCGTCGCCAAATGCTCCCGATGCTTCAACAAATGCTCGATCTTGATCGTTGCATCGTACGTAAGGCGCGGAAACTCCCGATGAAACGCTTCAATAATCGGCAGCGCATGCCCAATGCCGTTAAAAAAATCAGCGTCGCCAAAAGTAATATGGGCCGCGCCCGCCGCCACCTGCCGTCGAATATCCTCAATCACGATCTCGCGTGGAATAATCCGAAAAACGCCGTCGTACACCGGCACAATCGGACAATGCCTGCAAAGATGCTTGCACCCTCGGCTGGCCTCGGTATAACCCGCGAGCAGCTCTTCGCCGTTTGCCAATGTCAGCCGCGCGTACCGCTCGAGCGGCAAAAAACCGCTGCGATCGGGAGCCACAAAATTCTGTCTCTCCAAAGAAATTACCGGCTCGCGCTGCACTTCATTTCGCGCGCCATTCGCTGATCCGTTCTCGAGCCGCCCGGCCAGCGACGCAAGCCCCTGCTCGAATTCGCCACCCAAAATCGTCTGCACGCCCAACTTCCGCAAATACGCCTCATTCACCGGCGCATAGAGCCCGTAAAAGCACAAATGCGCGCGCGGATTCAACTCCCGCACCGCCCCCACCAACTCAATCGCCAGACGCGTCGCCGTATGCATCGGCACATGAAACGCAATCAAATCCGCCGCACGAATCGGCTTCTCATCAAGCGCCTCGCGCGAAGTATCCACGCAAGTCACCTCAGCACCCCGCGACCGCAGCCACGCCGCAGGCGACGCCAGCCCAAAAGGCTGTCGCCCCAGTTCATAAGTCGCAATGAGTAGGACACGCATCAAATGTGTGTCAGCAAGTTCGCCGCAGATTGATTATGGCACGCCTCCGCCAGTTCCGTAGCCCGTCACGCCCCGTTCCACGGATTCAAGTCGTGCTTTTCGATTTTCCCTTTTCCATTTTCCGCCCTCCGATGCGCTATCATAGTCTTTCACCCAGGAGCCTGACGCCCGAATGAGCCCCGCATCAAAAAACTCCTTCGCCTCTCGTGCGCCGCTGAAATCCGGCGACACCGAGTTCCAAATCTTCCACCTCGACGCCCTCGAGCGCGCCGGCATCGGCCGGGTCTCGCGCCTCCCATTTTCTCTAAAAATTCTCCTCGAAAATCTGCTTCGCTTCGAAGACGGCCGCTTCGTCCAACCCGACGACGTCCGCGCCCTCGCCACATGGAATCCCGCCGTCACCTCCACAAACGAAGTCTCCTTCATGCCCGCGCGCGTCCTCCTGCAAGATTTCACCGGCGTCCCCACCATCGTCGACATGGCAGCCATGCGCGAAGCCATGCGCAATCTCGGCGGCAATCCAAAGAAAATCAATCCGCTCCTCCCCGCCGATCTCGTCATCGACCACTCCGTGCAAGTCGATCAGTTCGGCAATTCCGGCGCGCTCGCGTTTAACGCCGAAATCGAATTCCTCCGCAATATCGAGCGCTACGCCTTCCTCCGCTGGGGCCAAAAAGCCTTCGACAATTTCAAAGTCGTCCCGCCCGACACTGGCATCTGCCATCAAGTAAATCTCGAGTACCTGGCCAAAGTCGTTTTCACCACACAGCAAAATGGTGCCTGGTTCGCATACCCGGATTCTCTCGTCGGCACCGATTCCCACACCACAATGGTCAACGGCCTCGGCGTCTTCGGCTGGGGCGTCGGCGGCATCGAAGCCGAAGCCGCGATGCTCGGACAGCCTTTCTCAATGACGATTCCGCCCGTCGTCGGCTTCAAGTTGCACGGTTGCCTGCCCGAAGGCGCCACGGCCACCGATCTCGTCCTCACCATCACCGCTACGCTTCGAAAAAAAGGCGTCGTCGGCAAGTTCGTCGAATTCTACGGCACCGGCCTCTCGAGTCTCACTCTTCCCGACCGCGCCACGCTCGCCAACATGGCCCCTGAATACGGCGCCACAATGGGCTTCTTCCCGGTAGACGAAGAAACGCTCTCCTATTTACGCTTCACCGCCCGCGAGCCCGAACTCGTTCACCTCGTCGAGGCTTACACAAAAGAGCAGGGCCTCTTCCGCACCGACGCGACGCCCGATCCAGAATTCTCCGATCGCCTCGAACTCAATCTCGCTGACGTCGTTCCAACGATGGCCGGCCCCAAGCGCCCGCAAGACAGCGTCACCCTCCGCGACGCGAAACAATCCTTCGAGAAATCTCTCGCCGCGCCCGCCAAGCACGTCACCGTTCAAAATAATGGCGACCGCTTCAATCTCGCCGACGGCTCCGTCGTCATCGCCGCGATCACCAGCTGCACCAACACCTCAAACCCATCCCTGATGCTGGGCGCAGGTATTCTCGCGAAAAAAGCCGTCGAGCGCGGCCTCTCCGCAAAACCCTGGGTGAAAACCAGCCTCGCCCCGGGATCAAAGGTAGTCACCGACTACCTTCTTAAATCCGGTTTAATGCCCTTTCTCGAGTCTCTGCGCTTCCATCTCGTAGGCTACGGCTGCACCACCTGCATCGGCAATAGCGGCCCGCTCTCCGAGCCCATCGGCAAAGCCATCAAAGAAAATAATCTCGTCGCCGTCTCGGTTCTCAGCGGCAATCGCAATTTCGAAGGCCGCGTGAATTCACTGGTGCGCGCAAATTACCTAGCCTCGCCCCCGCTCGTAGTCGCGTACGCCCTCGCAGGCCGCATGGATTTCGATATGGCCACCGAGCCGCTCGGCAACGACAAATCCGGAAATCCGGTCTTCCTGCGCGACATTTGGCCGACGCCGCTCGAAGTCGAAACAACTTTGCGCGACTCCGTCTCGAGCGACATGTTCCGCCACGAATACGGCGACGTCTTCACCGGCGACGCACAATGGCGCAACCTGCACGTACCCGAAGGCGATCTCTACGCCTGGGATCCCAAATCCACATATATCAAATTGCCGCCGTATTTCGACTCGATGCCGCTCAATCCGTCGCCACTCACCGACATTCGCGGCGCCCGCGTTCTTGCCGTCCTCGGCGACAGCGTCACCACCGACCACATTTCGCCCGCCGGCTCAATCCCAGCCGACAGCCCCGCGGGAAAATATTTGATCTCGCGCGGTGTCCAGCCAGTAAATTTCAATTCCTACGGCGCGCGTCGCGGCAACGACGAAGTCATGACCCGCGGAACTTTCGCCAACATTCGCCTGCGCAACCAGCTCGCGCCCGGCACTGAAGGTGGTTGGACGCGCCACCAGCCTAGCGACGAGCAAATGACCATCTACGATGCCGCCATGCGCTACAAATCTGAACACGTGCCTCTCGTCGTTCTTGTCGGCAAAGAATACGGCTCCGGCTCGTCGCGCGATTGGGCCGCTAAAGGCACCGCGCTTCTCGGAATCAAAGCCGTAATTGCGGAAAGTTACGAGCGCATTCACCGCAGCAATTTAATTGGAATGGGAGTTCTACCGCTCGAATTCAATCCCGGCGATTCCGCAAAATCGCTCGGTCTCACCGGCACAGAAGTTTTTGACATCGAGGGCTTAGCGAAAGATTTCGCGCCGCGCAAACAAATTCAAGTTCGCGCCCGCCGCGCCGACGGCATGGACATCATCTTCAAAACAATCGCCCGCATCGACACGCCCGTAGAAGTAACCTATTACCAGCACGGCGGCATCCTCCACTACGTCCTCCGCCAAATGCTGTAGGCCCGCCGAGAGCACGCTTCCAGGACTTGTAGCGCGCTAGGCATCAGCCCGGCAGCCTTTTCCTTTAGTTGCGCCGCTCTTCGATCCGCGAGCGCTCTCTTATCATAATCCCGCCCATCCCGCCCGCAGCTCCGCCACACCCTACTGCGGCGTCTGCTGCACAATCAACGTCACCATCACCTGATGGCTCGCGATCGCCACAGTCGTCACGCCGTTCGTCGTTTCCTCAGCCCCGGTAATCGTAATCTGATAAGTGCCCACGGGTGTCCCGCCCGATCCGCCGCTCGAGCACCCCGCCAAAATTCCTGCAAACGCAATCCCCGCAAGTGACGTCGCCAAAGAAAATCTCCGCCGCCACGCGCGATTCCGCGTCCGCGCTGATAGCCAAGCCATCAAAAGCAATATCCCTAGCACGCCAGCAAGCGCCGGCCAGAATTTTCGCAACTCCTGTGAAATGCCCCTACCCCGTCCCCCGATTGGAGGCGCAATCGTATTCCGCTCCGTCGTTACCAGCATCGTTTCAGTCGCGCCCGCAGCCGTCGGCGTAATTGAAGTGGGCGCGAACGAGCACACCGAATTGCTCGGCGCCCCGCTGCAAGTCAGCGTGAGCGGCACGTCAAATCCATTCAGCGCAATCACATTGAACTTATATTGCGCCGTAAATCCCCCGGTCACCGTCGCGAGCGTCGGCGTCACCGGCCCAAACGCGTAATCCTGAATGTTGAAAAATATCGGCAGGGTGGTTCCGCCGCCCGGCGCCGGATTCGTCACCGAAACGCTGATCACGGCAGCCGCCGCAAAAGCGCTCGTCGGCACTTCCACCGTCAACGTAGTCGAAGATTGCGTGCCGATCGGCGTCAAGCTCGAATTGCCAAAATTGATCACCGAGCCAGTCACGAAATTTGTGCCCGTCACCGTCAATTCAAATTCGCCAAAGCCGACCGTGACGCTCGTTGGCGAAATCATAGTCAGCGTAGGGACCGGATTCGTAACATCGAGCACCACGCTATTCGTCACCGAACCGTTATCAACCACGCTCACATTTATCGCCCCGCCGGTCTTGAGCAATTCTGCCGGCACGACCGCCGCCAGCGATCCATCTGCGTTTAGCGTCGTCGGCGTTAGCGTCGTCGAACCCAGTCGAATCGCGGATTGATTGCTAAAGCCGCTGCCAGTCACGTTGAGCGTAAAGCTTTCCGCGCCAGCCTTCGCACTCGCCGGCGAAAGGCTCGTCAATTGAAATGCCCTCCCGCCGCCAAGCTGTAGCTCCCACGCACCCCGTCCGAACGTCGCAGCGGTCAACACGCGCGAAGCAGGCTCAAAAGAAAGCGCCGTAACGGGCACGATAGGCAGTCCCGCCCCAAGCGGCGCCCACGACGCACCGCGATCGCTCGTCGCAAACACTCCGATATCCGTCGCAACATAAATCGTGTCCGCAGCCGCGCGATCCACCACAAGGTCATTCACCGGAACGTTCGGAAGATTGCCGCTGATATCGCTCCACTGCGCCCCGCCGCTCGCCGTCATAAACACGTGCCCCAGCGCGTCGCCATTAACTCCGGAAAATCCGGAGAAGCCCGCATACTGAATGCTACCGTCATTCGGATCGCGCCAATACGAGGACTGAAAGCGCCCCGGCAACCCCGGCGCCGGCCCCGATCGAATGACGTCACTGGCGCAATTCCATCCAAGGCCACACAGATTTTCCAATTCGTATATGTTCAGAGGTGCCGCGCTTGGAATTCCATTGAGATTCTTCCAGGCGTGCGATTCCGCCGGGAGGCCCGAGTTCGATACATCCGTCGACGTCCAGACACCATTGTCGTTGCCGGCATCGAGCACAGAGCCATCACGGCTCAAAGCGATAGCGAGTTGTCCCGGAAATAGCGCAGCACCTTTGCGGTCGGTCGTCACGTCCTGCCACGAATTCCCGCCATCAATGGAACGCGAAAGGCCCGCGCCTCCCGCAAATACCAGCGACGGATCGCTCGTGCTGGCGCGCAACGTCATCGCATCACGACATTCACCCGCGCATAGACGGTTCGGCGGATCAGAAATTTTCATCCAACTCGCGCCGCCATCATTGCTCTTGAACACGCCGAGAAAACTTGCAGAGCCAGTCGTCGCGTCGGCAACCGCCGCATAAAGAATCGTCTTCCCTGCAGATGTCCCTGCCGATGATGCCCCCAACGTAAGCGCCACCCGCCCGATCCGCGCCTGATTGAAAAACTGATTTGTAACTTGATCGAATCCCACAAGCCGCTTCCAACTAGCCCCCGCGTCGCTCGAAACATAAAGTCCGCCGCACGCGCTAGCGCACGTCGCTCCGGAAGCGCTGCCCGCGTTATCACGCCCAAGCGCCGCATACGCCGTCATCCCCGTCCGGTCATTCGCATCAAACGCCACATCGAATCCCGCGATTCCCGCTCCGCCCGTCAGCACCAGCGTCCACGTCCCTCCGCCATCAGCCGAGCGCCACACGCCGCCGCTCGTCGCGGCCGAAGACGCGCCCGACGATTCACTCACCGCCGCCAGCACATCGCGATGCGTCCCAGAATTCCGACTCACGCTAAGCGCCTCGATCGAAACGTCACCACTCGCCCCACGCGAAAACGCAGCATCACCCGACGCGCTCCAAGTCTGCCCGCCATCCGCCGACTTCATCACTCCCGCGCCATAAAAATTGTGTCCGTCAGCAGTCCGCTCTCCCGTCCCCGCATAAATCGTCACCGGCGAAGTCGTCGCATCAAGCGCCAACGATCGAATCGCCATCGAAGGCTGATTGTCAGTAAGCGGAATCCAATTCACTCCATCAGAAGTTTTCCAAACTCCCCCGCTCGCCCCGCCAACATACACCGTCTTGCCAGTGGGATCAGTCGGGTCAATCTCAATCGCCCTCACCGGCTCAGCGTTATCCACAGGCGCGCCGCTCCCGCTGCGATTCGGAAATCCCATCGAAGCTGCTCCAATTGATTTCCAAACAGGTTGGTCGCCGCTCGCCGCCACGCTCATCGCCTTCATCTTCTCAATGGCCAACTCGCGCGCGCCTGCCGGGATGTACCCCGCGGGATAAGCCCTCGTCTCGAAAAACTCTTTCACGCGCTCGAGTGTCACAGTCGCCGCAGTAACCGCCGCCCCCAACGCGGCCACCGCAATAATGCCGCCCATCGCGATCACCCACCCGCGCCTGACCCGCAAACGATCGGACCGAGCCCCTACCCGCGCGCGCCATTCATTCATCCCGAAAAAATCCATAATCCTCCGCCAGCCAAATCCGCTGGGATCAATCCCGCGCGT
Source organism: Candidatus Acidiferrales bacterium (assembly GCA_036513895.1). GTDB lineage: Bacteria > Acidobacteriota > Terriglobia > Acidiferrales > UBA7541 > Palsa-147. The sequence goes on from DATBYF010000137.1 coordinate 41,565, forward strand.
GAGCCTCGCAGGCCAACTCCGCTCGCGAACAATCCGCGATTATACACGCCCCATTTAACCCGAGAAATCGCAAACGGCCCCCCGAATCACAAGTATCGTCGTGGTTTGGATGGAGAACCACTCCACGCGGTTGTAAGACGCTTACCGTTTCCCTTTTCACTTTTCCATTCCATACATCGCTCTCGGAAATCTCAAATGCACAATTCCCGCAAAAACAATCAAAACCAAAAACGCCATCACGCTCCCCTCCGGCCCCGCCGACCCCCCCGTCAACCAATTCGCCCCATGCACCGACGTATTCAGCAGCCGCCCCACTCCCAAAAGCCCGCTGTCGGGCGTTCCATAAAAAAATGTCTCCGCCCAATCCCAAGCCGCATGAAATCCCACGGCGAACCATAGCGTTCCCGTCCGCCGGATCGTCAGGCAAAAAATCATTCCGGTAACAAACACCTGCAAAATCCCAAGAAAATTCTCCCCAGGATTCCCCAAATGCGCCACAGCGAAAATCGCCGAGCTCAAAATTGCCGCCCGCCAAAATTTCAGCCGCCTCGCAAAAGAAAATAGCAGATACCCGCGAAACGCAAATTCCTCATGGATCGCCACGCAATAAAACACCAGCCCCCACGCCAACGCATATCGCCACGCCGCCGCCCCGCGCAGCGCCACTGAATCAATTTGAAAATCTCCCGACGCGCGAATGATCAGCAAAATCGCCGACAGCATCGCGAATCCCCAAATCAATCCCTCCCAAAATCGCAACCCAAATGCCCGCCGCAGCGGCATACCGTAATCATCAAGCGGCCGCTTCTCCATCCGCGCCACAATCCAAGTCCCCACAAACACACCAAACGCCAGAATCGCCTTAACCGGCAATTCGCTCCGCACACTAAACACAATGTCGCTAGGTTTGCCCTGCAGACGAAACGCAAAAACCAAAATCCCCGGAAGAATAAATCCAATCCCAAACCAAACAAACAGCCGCTTGCGATCCTCCCTCCCCCAATTCGCAGGCCGCGGCGGCAATCCCGCACCCGTCACACCATCGCTGCCAAGCGGCGACCTCTCATCCCGCAAGCTCGGGTCTCTATCCAAAGTCCGATTCATCAGCCACAAACATATCTCCCAGTTAACGAAATCCCTGTCCGTCCGTCAGAGATGCAAGGGGTCGGACAGGCACTTGTAGCGGCCGGCCTTCAGCCGGGCATCTTCGCATTTAACTACACCCGCCAACAGACCCGAACGACGCCGCTGCGAGCTTTCCGCGCCACGATCGTGCCCTTCGTAGGGGCGCCGCTTGCTGCGCCCGCCGTTATTTGAGCGACCAATGCCCTCTAAACGAACATCGAATTACGGCGCCTATCATCATTAATCTTCAGAGCCCCGAGGCTCCCGCCTCGGGGAACTCAACGCCGGACCACCTCACCTCATCATTACCCGCCGCCAATCTCCTCTTAGCGCGTCACCGCTCGTCGCGATCCTTCGCGTGTACTCCGATTTTGCCTCTCAGGTGGCAATCCCCACATTCATTTTGGGGGAGGAGCGCTTCAGCGCTCCGAAAATCTCCAGGCACCAATCTTTTCGGCTTTAGCCGCGGATCGGCGCTTTACTCGCGAAGAACACGTCGCAACGCCCTGACGTACTTTACATCCCCGCCAATATCAGCTAATACTTCGTCATTCGCGGAGGTGCCCATGTCCATCGGACACACTCAAACCACCGAAACTCCCAATCCCGCCATCCCCTGGCTGACAACCTTCGCCTCCCTGGCCGTAGGCGCCGCATTCCTGGCCCTCTGGTTCTGGCTGCTCCCATCCTGGCTAGGCTTCCAAGTTGACACATCAGGCTCAGCCCGTTGGCGCTGGGTGGCCGCCATCCCGTCAGTCCTGGGATTCGCCGTAGCTCTCCGTTGCATCTGGGATTTCGGCTGGACCGGCCGCGGCACTCCCATGCCCCTCGCTCCCCCGCAGCGCCTGGTAGCAGTCGGCTTCTACCGCTACGTCCGCAACCCAATGTACGTAGGCTTCTTCGTAGGCTGGGCAGGCCTCTGGATAATCTTCGGCCGCGCCAACCTCATCGCCATAGCATCCGCCTGCGCCGCAATCCTGGCCGTAGCCCTCTTCGTGATCCTCTACGAAGAACCCACCCTCCGCAAAAAATTCGGCCCCGACTACGACCAATACCGCCAAAACGTCCCCCGTTGGCTCCCCCGCCTCCACCCCTGGCACAAATAAGATGGCTCTGCGCGGAAGAAATAACGATCACGATTCATTCAGGGAACGATTCGACCACGATCGCGCGAGCAATCTGCATCTTCTGACCGACGTGCCGTGCACGCGCAGCATCGGGTGCCCCATTCTTGCGAAGCAAGGGTGGGGCTTTTCGTCCCTACGGTTCCTTTGGTAGTCCTGAGTTTCGAGCGAGTCTCTTGAAGGGCATGTTGCCCGCGTTCTTCGTACACGTTTTCTTTGATCATCCGGAAGGGCGCTGCTCGCTGCACCGCCGTTGCAGGTCGCGAGATATGCTGCAGTAATTAAACAGTATGCTAATCATAAACAACCGGCAATTGGATCGCGCGAATCGACCTGGTCGAGTGATAACCTTTCATTCACGGCGCGCCAAAACCGTCGCGTGACCGATTCAAGGCGCTTCTAGGCGACAGTACGGACGTGGAGCATCTAGCTGCGATGAGCATCTTCTCTGAACTAAGCTTCTCGAATCTGCGAGCCAGAACGTTCAGATGCCCTCTCTGCAATGCGGAAATACCTTATTTCGATGTAAACATTTCGCTCGGCCGGTACTGGAAACAAGAGACCTTTCAATGCCGGACATGTAAGTACATCTTATGTGTGCCAAAGGCCTACGCGTGGGCCGTGACTTGCACCGGAATTATTCTTTCTGTCGTTATTCCTCTATTTCTTAGAATTCGTCCCTGGACTCTGTTTCTCGCCCTTGTTCTCTTAGGCCAGTTCGTCGCCGGCATGCTCGCCGGTTGGTGCATCAAAGTGTTCTTTCCCCCCAAGATCCTACCGTTCTATGGGGACGATCTCTCAATACGCGGCCCCCTTCGAGGCCACTGACCGCGCTTATCACCCGATCCATCCTCCGCACCTAGAAGCTCTAATGTAGCTCTTTAATGTAGCTCGGGTCTTCAGACCCGAGGCTCTTGAATTAACATCCGAGCAGATCGTAGCGGCGCCGCTTTTCTACCCACCTTCGAAAAAACCCTGTGGACGCCGCAATCCCCTCAATCCACACCGCTTGCGCGACACCCACTCTTACCCAAATTTGAAATCACCCTCGAAATGTGATATAATGTAGTCGAGATGATATGTTTACCCATTCAACAACACGGAAGCAAGACTGCGGCCGCAATGTCACAGCCCCGGGGCCACCGCTCGCGGATCTCGCCACTTCTCATTCACTTTTTTCCCATTTCGGAACTCACCGCATTTCTACTCGATACAACAATTTATTAGAATTCCTCGCAACTCCTAGAAAAGACTCACCGAGGTCAATTCCTACTCGATACAAAACGGCACGGTCCCTCGGGGCGCGGGCCTGCCCTGATCTGCGGAGGGCATCCTGCCCGCGGCCTTACCTTCAACATCCGAGCCAAAAATTCACCGCCGACTTTGACATCGGGGACCGAAACGAAACGGCCAAATCACTCATTTCTAATCGAGACTCGAAATTATTAGAAACGCCCGCAACTCCAAGAAAACAATCACCACCACCCACTTCTAATCGAGACAAAATTGAAGGGTCTCAGCATCCCATCCCACCGGCCTGCCCTGAACCCGCGACGGCGGCTGAACGGGTCACTGATCCCCCAACCCGATTGACCGAATCCTCCCACCCGCATAAACTCGCCTACCGGCGAGGTGCCCCGATGCCAAATCGCGCAACCCTGATTCTCTGTTGTCTTGCACTCCTAATCTTTCAACTTTGCCCGTCCCCGCTTTCGGCCCAGGAAACCGAAGAGCACCACCACCACGGCGACAACGAAAAACTCGGCACCGTCATCTTCCCCACTTCGTGCTCTCCTGACGCCCAGAAATCCTTCGAGCACGCCGTCGCTCTCCTGCACTCCTTCCAATACACCGCCTCCGAAAACGCCTTCAAGGACATCGCCACTTCCGACAGGAATTGCGCCATGGCCCACTGGGGCGAAGCGATGGCCCTCTATCACCAGCTGTGGGACAAACCGAAAGCAAACATCCTGAAAGAAGGCCACAAGGATCTCGAGCAGGCGCTGAAAATCAAAGCGCGCACCGAACGCGAAACCGATTTCATCAACGCCGCGCTGCTTTTCTACAACACCAATAAAAAACTCGACCACGACACGCGCACCCATCGCTACTCCGACGCGATGGGGAAAATGTACGAGAAATATCCGGATGACACCGAAGTCGCCGCGTTCTACGCGCTCTCGCTGCTCACCTGGGATCCACCCGACGACAAAAATTACGCCAATCGCCGCAAAGCCATCGCCGTACTGAATAAACTTTATGCCGCGAATCCGGATCATCCCGGCGCCGCGCATTATTTAATTCATTCAGCCGATCGCCCGGAACTCGCTCCGCTCGCGCTCGACGCCGCCCGCCGCTATGCGGAAATCGCGCCCGGCTCATCTCACGCGATTCACATGCCGTCGCACATTTTTTCGCGCCTCGGACTCTGGCAGGAATCTATCACCTCAAATTCGGCCGCTGCCGCCGCCGCCAATCGCGAAATCCTCGCGCACCAAGCCGAAGCCCACTACGAATTTCATCCCATGGATTATTTGCAGTACGCCTATCTGCAAATCGGACGCGAGAAAGACGCCTGGCAGGTCACGGAAAATTTGGACACAGTCCCCGACGCGGACCCTGAAACTCTCGCCGACGTCAAAACCTTCTTCACCGCGCGCTACTACCTCGAACTTCACGATTGGGCGCACGCCGCTGCTCTTCCCGTTCCTGCAATCCTGAAGCCGCGCGACCGCATTGATACCTACTGGGCGCAAACGATTGGCGCCGCTCGACTCGGTGACGCGGCAACCGCGAGCAAAGCGTTCGAGAATTACAAATCCGTGGACGATGGCAACGGCGTTTACCGCTCGCCGAAGCCCGGTGAAGTTTCCGTCGAGCGCCAGGAAGCAACAGCGTGGAACGATTACGCAGCCGGTAAAAAAGATGACGCAGTCCGCGAGATGCGCGCCGCCGCCGATCAGGAAGACGCCGACGCTCCGGAAACCGCATTGATGCCCGCGCGCGAAATGCTCGCCGACATGCTGCTCGAAATGAATCGCGCCTCGGATGCCCTCATCGAGTACGAGAAAAATCTGAAGGAATCCCCGAATCGCTTCGACGGCCTTTACGGTGCCGCGCGCGCTGCCGAACTAGCCGGCAAACCGCAGCAAGCCGCCGGCTACTACTCGCAGCTCCTGAAAAATTGCGATGGCGGCGCGTATTCGAATCGCCCGGAACTCGCGCACGCCAAAACTTTGCTGGCCACAAAATAACTCGGACTCGAACCAGTGAATCCAAACAACAAATTTCAAATCATTCGGCTGATTATCATCATCGTTGTCGTTTTGATTTTTCTTTTCTACCGCCTGCGCCCCGCGCTGCGAAAAAGCGAAAGTCCGCCAGATGAAAATAAACTGCTTTCCGTCCTGTTGATTCAGCTGGATAAATCAGCGGAGAAGAAAATCTAGTGCCGCGCGAGGAAGCCGCACGTGCCATCGCGCAGTGGCGCGACCTGGTATCGCAGCCTTACGAGACAATCCCGCAGGCGCGCGCAAACGTCGAGAAATTTTTCGCGCAATTCCCCGCCCCCGCCGACGTCAGCGTCGAACACGTAACCATAGGGAAAGCTTCCGCCGACTGGCTCACCACTCCCGGCGCGAACGCCGATCGCGCCGTGCTCTTCCTTCACGGCGGCGCGTATGTGCTCGGCTCGCCCCAGGCGTATCGCGAAATGACATCGCGCATCGCCCGCGCCGCAGCCGCGCGAACTCTCGTGCTCGACTACCGCCTCGCCCCCGAGAATCCCTTCCCCGCCGCCGTCGAGGATGCGGTCGCTGCCTACAATTTCATTCTCGCGCAAGGAATCAAGCGTTCGAATATTGCCATCGTTGGTGATTCGGCCGGCGGCGGCCTCACGCTCGCCACGCTCCTCTCGCTTCGCGATACTGGCGTGCCGCTGCCCGCGTGCGCCGTTTGCATTTCACCGTGGATTGATCTCGAATGCACCGGCGGCACGATGGAGACGAAAGCTGCTGTAGATCCGCTGTGCACGCGCGAATCGCTGCTGGCGGAAGCGGCGCTGTACCTTGCAGGAGGACATCCGGGCAACCCCCTCGCCTCTCCGCTGTTCGCCGACTTGAAGGATCTCCCGCCTCTGCTCATCCAAGTGGGAACGGAAGAGACGCTCCTCGACGACGCTTACAGGCTCGAGCAGCGCGCGAAAACTGCAGGCGTGGATGTGACGCTCAAAGTTTTCGACGACATGCCGCACGTCTGGCATGTGTTCGCGTCGTACTTGCCGGAAGCGCAGCAAGCCATCGATCAGATCGGCGAATTTGTCCGCGCGCATACGGAAAAATCTTCATGAATTGCGCGATGGGACTGAAGAAGGCGACGCGAATTTAAATAAGGTTGAAAGAGTGAAGCAACGAGACAACTCATCGAGAAATTCCTGCGGCGGACTTGCTATGGATGCGGGTGGCGAAGAATTCGATTAATCGGCGTGCACGGGCTGGAGCTTGGATTCAACTTTTGCAGCGTACACGTGCCAAAAATTCCCTGAGGGCTTGAGAAATTCAATTCCGATTTTCGAGCGGCCAGCCTGCTTCTGCCAGACGTGGACCACGCGGCACTCGCGCTCTTCCTGCGTGAAGCTGTTGACGACGAGAATTCGCTGACCCTTCTCGAGATCGGCCGTCACAGAGATGCGCGCGCCATGCGCGTCAACATTCAGAGTAGTAGTGTGGTCGCGGAACGGCTGATCGTCAGGCGTGCGCCCATACACCACAACGGGGATATGGAGGGGGAATCTTTTGCTGCGGCGAACGTAGCCACGCGCTTTCGCCTTCTTTACGGGAGTCGCCATACCTCAATCACGATAACGCTGTTGCAAGGGGTCCGCAAGAGTTGGTATCCGAAAATGCACCCTTCTCCCAAACACCCTGTCAGGGCAGCGATTCGTCGGGGTTTTGGTGCAGATTGGCACATCTCTCTGACACGAAATAATCTATGGCGGCGACGTTTCAAGCGGCGCGTCCACGCGCAAGACGCTGATTCTTCAAGTTAATTGGGATGAATTGACACCTTTACGTTATTTCCGGCATCTTTATTGTTTGGTGGACATTGGAGCCTCAATTCGGTTCAAATAGAGGCGCACTGACCGGCGGCAAATCTTACTTGGGAGGGCGAATCCCGTGCGACGATTTCTTTTGATATTGGCGATCAGCATGATCGCATCTGTGGGAGCCAATGCCCAAATTCACCCCGCGACTTCGGCAATCGCGAGCGCATCTCCAAGCCTCGCGCCACCGCTGCCAAGCGGCAACGGCGATGGCACAATTACCAGCACCATTTTCGAAGGGCCTACCCGGTTCGAAGCGGGCATCGAATACGCCTGGACTCATGCTGAAGCAGCGCCGAACCTCAATTATAATTTGAACGGATTTGTGGGATCTCTCACGTGGTTTTTCTGGAGGGACATCGGCCTCGAAGGGCAATTGCTCGGTGGCTGGGGCGGCGGCAACGCCAACGCGAAACTGGCATTTGCAGGCGGCGGGGCCCACGTGCGCTTTAATACATCGAACAGGCTGCAGCCCTGGATACATGGACTGCTCGGCAACACTCATCTGCATCCACAAACGCTTTACGGCGGGCAGCAGTCACTCGGGTGGGAAGCGGGGGGCGGCATTGACTACAGGGTTAGTACGTGGGTTTCGCTGCGTGTTGGAGCCGACGCGCTCGGATCGAACTTCTTCGAAGTGAGCCAGGTGAGCCCCGTGGTTCATGGCGGCATTGTTTTTAATTTCTAGTTCTAGCTTCTGAAATATGAGGTTCTAAATTTAGACGGACCGGCTGCTGACGGCCGGTCCTTCTTTTTTTGGCCTGCTTTGTGGCGCTTATGACGCGAATTGAGGATTGAAGGAAGCGGTGATGGTTCTAACGGCAGCTCGCATTGTTGATTACATCTGGAGCGCGCTGGGATTGTATTGGGTGATTAGCGCGAGGCAATCGGGCGCAACGAAGACGCCTGAGGCTCACTCGTTTCGAGCGCTGCGCTTTTTGATTTTGGGCACTACGTTCACTCTGCTCCTTACCGACTGGCTGCGAATCGGGCCGTTGGCGTGGCGTTTTGTGCCCGACACTGTTGCGGTACGGACGATCGGCGTGATCATCACGGCGGTGGGCGTCTCCCTGACGGTGTGGGCTCGAATTTGCTTAGGGCGCAATTGGAGCGACAAAGTTGTGATTAAGGAAGACCACGAACTGATTCGCACTGGACCTTATGCCTTTATCCGGCATCCGATTTATTCGGGAGTGTTGCTTGGGGTTGCGGGGACGGCGCTTGCGATCGGGGAGTGGCGAGGAGTGGTTGCGTTTGTGTTGCTGTTCACGACGTATGCGATCAAGGCCAGGAAAGAAGAGCGCGTGCTGGCGGGGGCGTTTGGCATGGCGTTCGAGGAACATGCGCGGCGAACGGGATTTCTTTTGCCGCGTTTTCATTTGAGAACACGGGGATTGGTGAGGCGATAGGGGATGCCTCACGTCTCATCCCGCCGGGGGGCGGGATGGGGACCCGTTCGAAGCCCCTTGGGGCCCAGGGCGGGCGTGAGCTACAGGAGGAATTGCGATGAAGAAAATATTTTTTGGCGTCGCTGCGGTGTTGTGCGCTGCGTTTGTGGCTCGCGCGGATACGGTGATCCTTAAGAACGGCGACCATTTGACGGGAACTATTGTGAAATCGGACGGCAAGGTGCTTACGCTGATGACCGATTTCGCTGGCGACCTCAACATTGATTGGACGAAAGTGCAAGAGCTGGCGACGGACAAGCCGCTTTATATTGTGACGCCGGCCAAGCAGGTCGTGAGTGGAACGGTCACGACACAGGGAGCGGATCTGGTGGTGGCTACGACGGATGCGGGCAGCGTACACGTGCCGATTTCGAACGTGACTGTGCTGCGCTCGGAAAGCGAGCAGGCCGCGTACGAACATACGCTGCATCCCGGATTGCTCCAGGATTGGAATGTAGGCGCGAACGTTGGGTTTGCGCTGGCGCGCGGCAATAGCGACACGACGAACCTCTCGATCGGATTCACGTCGGTGAGGACAACTCTGCGCGACAAATTGTCGGCTTATGCGAGCTCGATCTACGCGCAGAGCAGCGTTGCGGGCGTGTCGAGCGTTACAGCCGACGATGTTCGCGGCGGCGCGCGCTACGACCGCAACATTACTTCGCGGGCTTTCGTTTTTGGAAGCGGCGATTTCGAGTACAACTCGCCCCAGGATCTCGATCTGCGATCGATCTATACGCTGGGACTCGGCTTCAAGGCGATCAACAGCGACGCCACAACACTCGATTTTCTGGCGGGCGCAAACTACACGCGGGAAGCGTATTCGACGGGCATGGACCGGAACATTGCGGGCCTGACGCTGGGCGAAGATTTCATGCATAAATTTGGCAAGTCCACGGTGCTCACAGAACAGATGCTGGTTTACCCGGAGCTATCGGATTCGCTCGAAGGACAGTACCGGTTGGCGTTCGATATGGCCGTTACGACGAAAATCAGCAAGTGGCTTGGCTGGCAAACGACGGCGAGCGATCGGTATTTGAGCAATCCGATTCCGGGCACGAAGTCGAATGATTTGATTTTGACGACGGGATTGACGGTGGCGTTCACGCACTAGAGGCGAATGGCGGTCTGGCCTGGGGAGCGGAAACGCGCGAGCCTCGCGCCTTGAGATCGTGGAATTGGCGCTCATGTATCATCGCGGTCGTTTTATTTGTGCGACTCTAATTCCAATCTCAAGAGTCTCGCAAGAGGGAGTCCTACCTTCAATCAGTTCTTCTGCTACTCGATTGGCTAATTCCTCGCTTTTGTCGTTACAGAGACAGTGCCCGAGTTCGTGGGCCAGAGCGAGATCCAGAAGATGATCGAGGCTCATGTGCCAGCGTGCATTAAGTTCCTGGTCCCGGCCTGGTACGTTCGTCACGAGAGCTTCTTCGATAAACGTCTCCTTTTTCGCGTAGTACGTGAATGCCGGGCTGTCCGGGTCGAGCCCCCTAGGCGTCACAATCGCTTTCCAGTCTTTTGACAGCACAAGGATCCAGGTCCATCGCCCGAGTCGCGCCGCGGGATATTTGGCTAGCGCCTTCCGGAGAACAGCCATGTCCGTAGTGCACTTCTGAAGTGTATAGCCCGTGTTGCAAACAAACGATTGAGGCGCCTCACCCCTTGGCGAGGAAGAAACCAAAGCTTGTGGCAAGCTTGCCAGCAGAAAAAACTGCGACGCCATCGAAACCCATCCAGCTCGTTTCAAGGAGCACCTCCAACGGGTGCTCCCTGTGTGGCCGATTTGCGATCCTATCTCAATGCGTACGCTATCGGATTGCCATCAAATCTAGGTCACACGCTAAACAACTCGTAACACAGTACTTAAGAATGAGCCCAGGACTGGGCACAGCCTTAATAGACGCCGTGCTATGGTATTCTCCGCCGGTAGGAGTGTCCGTTTGTCGGAAGATCAACTTACAAACTCGCCAGTCTGCTTCGGCGCCTTTACAGCGGACTTGCGGACGCGGGAACTAAGAAAACATGGCGTGAGGCTTCGTCTGCCAGGCCAATCTTTTCAAATTTTGCAGATGTTGCTGCAACGGCCCGGAGAGTTGGCAACTCGAGAGGAACTGCGCAAAGCCCTGTGGCCTTCAGACACGTTTGTAGATTTTGAGCATGGATTAAACGCGGCCGTCAACAGATTGCGTGAAGTTCTCGGAGATTCCGCTGAACGCCCACAACTCATCGAGACCCTTCCCCGCCGCGGATACCGTTTCATCGGCACGATTACGCAGCCGCTTAGCGCCCCGGGTGTTTCCAGTAGCTCTGAGGTGGTAATGGCCAGCGCTGTCGCCGCATCGCAAGCGGCGCCGGGGATCGGGACAAATCGTAGTCTGAACTGGCTGGAGTTTGGGGCAGGGATTTTTGCCAGCGCAGCTTTCGCATTGGCACTAATATTCATGTACCTCCGGTCCCGGCCTCGCGTCGAGGCATTGGCACTCACCCCCGTTCCGTTCACATCCTATCCAGGAATCGAGACCGCTCCCACTTTCTCCCCCGACGGCTCGGAAATCGCATTCGCGTGGAATGGCGATCCTGCCGGTGGGCTCAAAGGGTTCGATCTCTATGTAAAACTAATTGGAAGTGAAAAACTCCTGCGTCTTACGAAACATCCGTCTGAATGGCTGAGCCCCGCATGGTCTCCCGATGGCACTCAGATAGCGTTCCACCGCGGTTCAAACGGTGACTCCGGCTTGTACGTAGTCCCTGTTCTGGGCGGACCAGAAAGGAAGCTGAGAGCCACTCATTTGCCCTACGATGCCTTCGCACCGATCAGTTGGTCAGCGGACAACAAGTGGATCGCATTCGCTGACGTTGACGCGGTCTCCGGCAATGTAAGGCTCGATGTGCTTTCAGCGACGACCTTTGAGACCACTAAGTTCCACCACCAGCCTGAATGCAGCCATGACGGGCTGCCTGCTTTTTCTCCGGAGGACAGCCGGCTCGCTTATGTCTGTGTCTACTCGTATGGCAGTTACGGCCTGTATCTCTCGGACATTAACGGTGGCAACGCAAACTTGGTCACCAAATTCGCCGGCTGGCCTGACGGGATCACCTGGGAACCCGGTACGAAGAAAAAGATGATCCTCGCGCAGGATCGCGGGAATGGAGGAGAACTCTTCGAAGTCACGCTCGCAGACGGCACTTTACAAAAACTGCCGTTCGGTGAGGATGCCAGTTGGGCTCAGTTATCGAGCAAGGGTGATAAGCTCGCGTATACCCGGGGTTCCGACAACGTCAACATTTGGCGAAAAGACTTATTCCACCCGGACGCTCCGGCCGTAAAGCTCATTGCTTCGACCCGCGAACAAAACAATCCGCAGTATTCCCCCGACGGAAAGCATGTTGCTTTCGAGTCCATCCGCAACGGCGATCGCGAAATTTGGATTAGCGATGCTGACGGAACGAATCTGGTCCAAGTTTCCAATTTCGGCTATCCGCTGACCGGCACGCCGCATTGGTCCCCTGACAGCCAAAAGATCGCCTTCGATTCCCGCGTCTCCGGCATAACTGAAGTTTATATCGCGGACATTTCTGAACTGGTTGCGCGCAAGCTCGCCACCAACACAATTGAAGCTTCTGAGCCCAGCTGGTCTCATGACGGCAAGTGGATTTATTTTTTGTCAGGCGTTGCGGACGGTCAAAAACTCTACCGCTGTCCGGCAACTGGAGGCCCCGCGATCGCGCTTTCAAAGTCGCCGGCGACAGGGCCTCTCGAAACATTTGATAGGAAACTGGTGATCTTCGCGGACAAATTGAGCACCCCAGTCCTCAAGGTGGTCTCTCCGGATCATCCGGGTGAAGAATCTGCTCTGCCCGGCATGCCTCAGGTAAAGGACGCCTATCTTTGGACAGTCGTCGCCAAGGGCATCTACTTCGTGCCCGCCGATGCGCCCCATTCGATTCGCTTTTTCGATTTCGCGTCGAAACGCATTAGCCCCGTCGCCGATGTGGACAAGGATCTGCGTTCCTGGATCGGCGGGCTGTCGGCTTCGCCCGACGGCCGCTGGATAATCTATTCTCAAGTTGACGAGTCGACCAGCGACATCATGCTCGTCGAGCATTTCCACTAATACGACTTCGCCCCAACCACAGCCGCGCGTTCTTTGTTTTGCGCATGCGATCGGCTTTAAGAGCCTCACGTCTCATCCTGCCAGGGGGCGGGATTGGGACGTTACACGGGCCGCCGGGCGGTGGGTGGGCTTGGGCGGAGGAATGAGAAGAGAGCGAGGGGCCATAGGAGCGGGATGACGCGCGCTAGAGATTGGAGTGCGTCGCGACCTTGACGCGGGCCCGACGGGGTTACGACCAGAAGGCGGTCGCGATTTAGTGCCAGAGGAATCTCGTATTCAGATTGAGCGGCGCGTAGATCGGTGAGCGAGAGGCGACGAAAGATGTCGAGTGCGCGGAGGACGTTGGCGATTCTGCGGGCGCGCTCGGAGTTGGCATCGCAGATCACGGTGACGGGCTCGCCGAGATGTGGGGCTATGCGGCTCCTTATCCAATTCCAGGCGCGATCGAGGTCGGCGGGATAGACGAATAGAATATATGCGGAGAGGACATCCCACTGGAACATCGGCGTGTTTAGAGAATATTCAAGACAGAGATGGAAAAATATTCCGATAGCCAAGAGGATGTACCGAAGATCCTTAATCCAAATTAGAACGCCGAGAGAAAATTCCAAAACCAGCGCCCACCATGTGGCCAGCTTGAGTATTGTCGGTCGGAGGAACCACTCTGGAACGGGAAAACGGCGGAGTTGATCGAGATGATACGCGTAGTAAAGCGCGGTTCCGTTGATCCATGCCGCGCCCTGGATCTTCCAGCAGAAAGAAACGAAATAGAGAAGTGACAATTCGAATTGAATCATGCGCTGCGCCCAGGGACTGCGCGGCTTTACTTCGGCCTCTTCCCTTCCCCGCCAAATCCTAACCAGACGATCAACGGAAATTGCTGCGCCGGCTGGCGCGAACATTAGGAAGAAGCCTGCCACTCGCAGAAAGGCGTCGCCGCCGTGGGTGATGTATAGATTTCTTTGCTGGATTGAGGCGAGGCCAAGATAGACGACGATCGAGCTGAAGCGGGTCAGGAATCCCATCGTCAGGAATATCGCCGAGGCCAGAATGATCCAGAATAGCGCGTTGCTCCACGCATCGCTTCGCGGGATCACTGCGAAGACGTTGAGGCGCATGCCGGGTTCGAATTTTTGCATGGTGGAGAGGGAGACCCACGCGTGAGAGCCGTACCAGGCGAGCCAATCGGGCCGAAGTAATAAAATAGTTGCGATTACCAACAGGCCGTAGATGATGCGAAATAATGCGATAGGAATTGGCGATTGCTGCGTGAAGAAAAATTCATTCCACGCTTCAGACAGGGACTTGAATTTCACTTCAAGTCCTCGGGCTTGACGGGATAGCTGTAAAAAACATTCACATCCCAAGGCGCTCGATCGTAGGAGCCGTCGGTGCGAGGGATGATGATGTCCGACCATCTGACCACCAGCAGGACCGTTTGCGCGGGGTTTGCGGCGTCGCTATTCAGGCGCGCGACGCGGCGGGCGGCATCGAGCCACAGTTCGGAGTTGTCGTTGTTTTGAAGATTGTCTTCGTACTTGCGATAGCGTTCTTTGATGTAGCGCTGGGTCAAGGAAAGGTTCTCCATTCTCGGGAAAGACCAGAGTTGAGAGGAGCGATCTTTGTAGAGAATGATTGCTTCCATGTAGGTGTTCGCGGCCTTGGGATTTGGCGCGAACATATCCCAACTTTGAAAGAGTCCCGACCAGATGAAATACGGGCGGATTAGATTTTTGGAGATTTGGATCAGCGGGCTGCTGTTGGGTATGGCCCAGCAAGTGATGGCGAGAAGGTGGAAGATTATGAAAGCGTTGATGGCGATGCGTTTTACGCGCTGAAGCGTGGTCGTGCGATTTGGAGGTTTACGATTGGCTTTGGATTTTGGAGTTTTGAGTGGCATCAATCACCTATCGACGAATCTTATTCCTGACACATTAGGACGATCTTTCCGCTGATTCCAGAGTGCTCAAGCAATTCGTGAGCGCGCGGGGCGTCGCGTAACGGCAGGCGCTCGGCGATCACCGGGCTGATGGATTTCGAGTGAAGCATCGCGAGTAATCGCGAGAGATCCTGGCGGAACCAATCGGGGTGTTTCTTCTTCTCGGTTGTGATGCTGTACCACTGCGCGGATTTTCCGGGAAGGAGGCCCACGATGCCGAGCCACGCGAGGCTTGCGGCTGCCAGCATCGTGTGCTTCCGGCCCCCTTCGATGGCTGCGGACATTCCGTAGCCGACGAAGCGACCGCCTTTGCCGAGCGCGCGATAGGAGCGCAGCGAGTTCCGCCCACCTATTGGATCAAATACGGCGTTCACCCCTGCGGCGCGCTTGACGAAATCTTCCGTTCGATAGTCGATGGGTATGCCGCCGAGTGAAGCTACGACCTCATGCTTGGGCTTGGACGCCGTGCCGAACATTTTGAGGCCGGCCAGCGAGCCGAGTTGAAGCGCGGCTGTTCCTACGCCGCCGGCGGCTCCGTGAATTAGGACGCTCTCACCTTGATGGAGCTTGGCGATGCGGTAAATCAATTGATACGCGGTGGTGTAATTCAGGATGAGGCTGACGGCTTCGACGGGATCGAGTCCGGCCGGGACCGAGACGAGTTCGGATTCGGGGAGGATGATGAAGCGCGAATATCCGCCGGTGCGCGAGAGCGCGGTGACGAGATCGCCGGCTTTCCACTGGGTGACATTGGCACCGATCGATTCGATCGTGCCGACGATATCGTACCCGGGAGAATACGGGAGCGGGGGAACGTCGGGGTACATGCCGCGACGCATCAGAATATCGGCGAAGGCGACACCGCATGCGAGTATTTGTACGCGGACTTCACTGCCGACGGGGTCGCGGATGTCGTCGTCGATTAACCTGAGGACTTCGGGGCCGCCGAGAGCGGTGAGGAGTACGCGAGTATTTCGCATTAGCGATTATCTTAGCCTAAAGTACGGTGACGGGATTAGCTGCGTCTCAAGCTAACTCGCGGCGACTGGCGGAGGAAAGTGCATGATGGCAACGAGGGGCGCGCGCAAGGAAAGGGGACGATGTGAGTTCATTCGGTTCGAAGCTCGGTTATTTTGTTCGGCAGCGGAGCTTTCAAATTGCGCTGGCGCTTTGGGTGGCGATCAGCGTGGCTGCGGTGGTGCTGTGCCATGGAACCATGCCGCTGCCGATTGGCCCGCATCCCGGCGCGCCCGTGCCGATGGTGATCTTCAGTTCGATTGCGCTGATATTTCTGGTACTCGAGGCCGGGCTGATCGCGCTGATTACGCGGCGTCGCCCGCTGCCGGATTTGGCGGCGCGGGCGCCGGAGCGTAGCGTCGCGTTGCGCGAGACTTTCGGATTGTTGATCTATGGCGCGATTGTGCTGGTGGTCGGGCAGTTTGTCGGGCTTCATTATTTTGGCGCGGGCATTGCGATGCATTTGAATGGCTCGCTGGTAGGGGCGACCCACGTGCAATCTCCGGCGGAAGTCTATACGTGGGTTGCGTACAACGGGATTTTGCTTGGGCTGATTCCGTATGTTGTGTTCCGGATGCGCGGCTACTCGAATCAGCAACTGAATTTGAAATCTTCGAATTTGATGAGCGATGTGATCGTTATCGCTGCGGTGCTGGCGATTGGGTGTTTCATGGACTTCATGCTGGACGGTAATTTTTTGAAGCTGACGCATCACCAGCAAATCGTTGGCGGGCTGATGTCATTTGTTCTTCATCTTTTCGGCACGGACCTGCCGGTCATGATTTTTATTTACTCAATATTGGTGCCGAGGTACGCGAAGCTGACGGCGCCGGTGACGGCGTTCCTGCTGGGCGCTGCGAGCTACCCGGCGATTCACGTGTTCGAAGCCTGGACGCGATACGACTCGGTCGAACACTCCTTGCTGTCGGTGATTGTGGTGTTTCTGACTTTCTTTCCGGCTGGCGTGATGAAATCGTTTCTGACGATGCGCACGGGGAATGCTTGGGTGCATGTGTGGGGCTTCCATGCGATTTCGCCGCACGTGACGGTGGATACGCGGTTGATTGTGCGGGATTTCGACATTCGGTGAGCAGGACGCGCGGATAAGAAAAATGACATTCGCGGCGATCCACGCGGAGCTCCTGGAGAATGTGGCTTCACATTCGTCGCGGGCGGCGATACTTTGCCTCGCGTGAAAGCTACGAATTGGGAATTTGCGAATCGAGCGATGGTTTTCGGGCTGATATTTGGCTTCACGTTTCCTCTGTATGCATTCGATCAGCAGAATTCGACCGCCGCGCTAGCTAACTGGCTGGCGCCGAAGCTGCAATTGAATGCAGATCTCCTCACTCGACTGTTGTTTGCGCTCGCGGCTTTATTGCTGGTGAAGGCCGCGTTCATCCGCACATGGGCCTCGTCGTACCTTCAGGCGTCGGTGGTCTACGCGTCCGAGGTGAAATCCGCGTCGCTGGTTGCCGATGGGCCGTATCGTTACGTGCGCAATCCCCTTTATTTGGCCAATGTGATGATGATCATCGCGATGGGCTCGATGATGAGCCGGCTCGGATTCGTGGTGGCGTTGGCGGCAATGCTGGTGTTTTGCTACCGGCTGATTTTTCGCGAGGAAGCTGAACTCCAGGCGAGCCGCGGGAAACAGTTTGCGGAATATCGCAAAGCTGTGCCGCGTCTGTGGCCCTTGCCGTGGCCACGAATCGCTTCCGCGGGAAGCCAGGCCAAGTGGAGTGAGGGATTCAAGGCCGAATTGTGGTACTGGGGATTCGCGGCGGCGCTAATCGCTTATGCTATCACGCTAAAACTTTGGGTCTTTTTTGTGATTCTGGCGGCGAGCTTGATTTTGTTCTGGGTTTCCTCGACGCGCCATGGGAAGAAGTCAGACCTGCAAGCATGAGATGAAAAGGCTGCCGGACGTGAAGCCCGGCGCTACAAGTGTCGGTCGAGCGCGATAGCTGCGTCGACTCCTTTGAAAAAGCCTATAGCGGTTCTTAAAGAGATATTGCGGAGAATCACTCACGATCTTGCCAAGACGGGCGCCGCCTAACGTAACGCGCGGCGGTAGATCAAGCATCAGCCGGGAACCCACTCTTCAATCGTAGAGGTGAATTTCGATTTCGTTGTTTTCGGCGGCGTCGGCGTCAGTTGCGGGGCATTCTTCGGGATACTCGGCGAAGTCGTTTCGGCGGCGGTAGGCCAAGCCGATAATGCCGGCGAAGATCAGCAGGGGCGGAAACATCAGGAGGAGAATTCCGTGCCTAAGGGCGGCGATTAGTTTTGCACCAGAGGATGCGGCGCTCTGATAACACATCGCGCAGCCTTGCGCGTGCAACGTGACCGGGCTGAGAAGCAGAAGCAATGCTACTGATGCGATCGCGATAACAACAAACCGGCATTGAGCGAACTTATGCATGACTCTCATCACGTTTGTACCACATATTCGACCAACTAAATACTCATAGTCCCAACTGCGATCTGTCCCCAGCGTAATTACTCTTGCGGCGCTCTTCAGTGCAGGCCCATGGTTTGGAGCCGAAGGCTATCGGGCAGAAACGAGACCATCATAGCCAGCACGAAAACGAGAGCTGGCACCAAGGTAAGGAAAAGGCTGCGCCGCTCATATCGCAAATGCATGAAATACGCCACGATAAGGCCAGCCTTAATCAGCGAAATACCCATCAACAACACGAGCATCAGGTGCAATTCCAACTGCTCATACGCCAAATACACTTCCCCGGCGGTCAGAACGAGCAGACAGCCCCAAACCTTCAGAAACCAGCCCATCCTCGAGAAGTTCCCTGCTTGTGCCGCCTCGTGATCCATCGCTTCGCTCCGTGTCGCCGAATAATGCCGGATTTTAGTGGCCGCGGGTCGAGATTAAATAGACGAGCGGAAAGATGAACATCCAAACCAAATCGACAAAGTGCCAGTATAGGCCGCTGACTTCTACATCGTCAGCGTTGTATTTCCCGCGGCCGAACCCAATGGCCACGAAGGCGAGATAGATGACGCCGACGGTGACGTGAGTCATGTGCAGGCCGGTGAGACCGAAGAAGGTTGCGCCAAAAATGGGCGTTCCCCACGGGTTCGAGAAAAGCCGGACGCCCTCATGGATCAGGCCAAGCCACTCACGAATGTGCAGAATGTCGAAAATAATTCCGCCGAGCATGGTTGCGCCAAGCCAGCGCACAGCCGCCGCAACTCGGCCATTCTTGGCCGCTTCAACCGCCGCGACCATGGTGACGCTGCTGGAGAGAAGAACGAATGTCATGACGGTTGCGTTGATTACGCTGGGCGAAAACTGGAACGGCCTGGGCCACGACGGACTGCCGACCCGAAGAAAAATGTAGGCTACCAGCATTGCGCCGAACGTAATCGAGTCGGAAATCAGGAACAGCCACATCCCGAGCTTGTTCGAAGGTACGGCGTAGGGGAGATCTCCTCCCGACCAAACCGAATCCTGTATGGGCAGATCCTGTTCGCTCACAGCGCCTCCGTCATCGAATTTTCGAGGACGTCATTTCCTACGAGCTGACGATTTTCTCGGGCGAATCCTGCATCACGAAATCACCGGTCGAGCCCTTCACGCCATATTCATAAGCACCGTGATAAACCACGGGATGCTTGCCGCCGAAATTGTCGAACGGCGGCGGAGACGGAACTGTCCATTCCAATTGTGTCGCGCCCCAAGGATTCGCGGGCGCGCGCTCCCCACGAAAGATGCTGTGAATGAGGTTGTAAAGAAATATCAATTGCGCGGCGCCGGTGAGCAATGCCGCTACGGTGATGAACTGGTGCACGGGAATCAATGGAATCAGATAGTCGTCAACGAATGCTGAGTAGCGGCGGATGTTTGCAGCCAAGCCCAGATAATGCATGGGCATGAAAATGCAGTAGACACCGATAAAGGTCAGCCAGAAATGCACTTTCCCCAGCGTTTCGTTCATCATGCGGCCAAACATTTTTGGGAACCAAAAATATGTCCCGGCAAACATACCGAAGATCGCGGCGACGCCCATCACCATGTGGAAGTGGCCGACGACGAAGTAACCCGCGTGCAAGTACGTGTCAATCGCAGGCTGCGCGAGAAAAAACCCACTCATTCCGCCCGTGATGAACACCGAAATAAAGCCAATGGCAAAAAGCCCAAACGACGTGAATCGTATTTTTGCGCCGTAAAGGGTGCAGACCATGAGAAGACTCACGATGGCCGCGGGCATGGTGATAATCAGCGTCGGGACGGAAAACGTCAGCGCACTGTAGGGGCTCATTCCGCTTAGGAACATGTGATGTCCCCACACCACGAAACTCAGGAAGCCAATGCCCATCATGCAATACGCGAAGACCTTATAGCCCAGGAAGGGCTTTCGAGCGGTGCACGCCAGAATGTTGGAGATAACGCCCAAGCCCGGGAGAATCGCGATGTAAACCTCGGGATGGCCAAAGAACCAGAACAAATGCTGCCACAGCAGCGGCGATCCGCCGGAATGCGGTTGCACCTGATCGCTGACAACGAGGCCGCCGGGAATAAAGAAACTGGTGCCGCCGACGTGGTCGAGGATCAGGAGAACGCACGCCGTGAGCAAAACCGCGAAAGAAAGAAGGCTCAGCACCGCGGTAACCAGCCAAGCCCACACAGTCAGAGGCATGCGCATCAGCGACATGCCTCGAGCTCGAAGGTCGAGCGTGGTGGCGATAAAATTCAGAGCCCCAAGAAGCGACCCAATGCAAAAGGTGCCGATTGAAAGTCCCCAAAGCTCCTGGCCAAGACCGAGGCCCGGCCCGCCCGCCGGTCCGATCGCGCTGAGCGGCGCGTAGGCCGTCCATCCGGAGATCGGAGGTCCATCCTTCACAAACAGCGAGCTAACCAGGAGACAAAACGCAACGAAGGTGACCCAGAATGAAAGCATGTTCAGCCGGGGAAAAGCCATATCCTCGGCGCCGATCTGAATCGGAAGTATGTAATTGCCGAAGCCGGCTTGCGGAGCCGTGGTGAGAACGAAGAAGACCATAATCGTCCCGTGGAGCGTCATCAGCGAAAGATAATATTCGGGAGTGATGACCCCGCCGGGCGCGCCATTCGGCGAAAGCTTATCGAGTAGCGGAATCGCGAACGTGGGCCACGCAAGGTGAATGCGCATCAGCCACGAAAGCACCATGCCGGTAAAGACGGCTATCAACGAAAGGAAGTAGTACTGCTTTCCGATTACCTTGTGATCGAGGCTGAAGACGTACTTCCAGATGAATCCTTGGGGAGGCGCGTGATGATGCACCTCGGTGTGCACCGATGCCGCCTGCGCCGAACCGGGTGTCGGTGATCCAGGTTGCGGTGAAGTAGGCTGCGTTGGACTCTGATCCATGGTCCCTGCCTCGCTCCGATTTGCCGGCTGCGTGCCACCGCCGTGCAGCCAGATCGTAGCTATCGCGACGCTTACATATCCGTTTGCCGCTAGTGGGGCGATTGGCCTATTGCGATTGGCTCTTCAGCCATTCGTCGTACTTGTCCTGCGGCAAAACCTCGATGTACGCCTTCATGTTGTAATGACCCAGGCCGCAAAGCTGCGTACACACGATTTCGTGCTTGCCCGTCTGAATAGCCGTGAAATGAATGGGAATTTCGAGGCCCGGCACGATGTCCGTCTGAATTCGCAACTCTGGGACGAAGAACGAATGAATCATGTCCTTGCTGTGAAGAGTCAGCAGGATCGGCTGGTTGACGGGAATCGTTAGAGACCCAACCACGATGTCGTCGCGCGCCGCGACATCGTTCGCGGGATCGAGCCCGAAGTAATTTCCATTTCCGTCATTAATGAGCTCGGGGTGGATCCCACCGAATTGGCCGTCCGGTCCGGCATAACGAAAATAAAAAGCGAATTGCTCAGCCTGAACGTCAATGTGCAGCGAACCGGGCGCAGGTGGAGCGAAGAACATCCCAGCCCAAACTTTGGAACCGTAGAAAGATAACGTCAGGATTTCGATGCCGACGACGATGAACACTGCGAAGACCAAAACTTTGGCGCCGCCAGGAAATGACTTGATCAGTCGTCCTTCCCCTGGTCCGCCGAATTTCCAGACGAAGCCGGCGAGGGCAAGTTGCGAGAGGAGAAAAAGAACTCCGGTGAGAAGCATCGTCTCGATAATCTGATGGTCAACACCCGGGCCATGCGCGGAAATATCAACTGGCATCCACCAGGTGTGCGCTATAAAGAAATAGACTGACGCAAGCGCAACGACGGCCAGCAATACCGCGAACGCTTTGCCCATTTCATCCGCCTCAGGGCGTTCGAGAGTGACTGAAAGGCTTCAGCGGCTACCAGCCCCAAAAGCATGCAACCGCTGAAGATTATCCAACCGAGCGATTTAGTACGGCAGCACTTTGAACGAGAATGTAATGGACTTCGATTCGCCCGCCCCGACCGTTACCTCTTGGTTCTGAGTGCCATACTGTTCTTGCCACGCCGTTACCGTGTATTTGCCAGCTGGCAAGTCCTTTATGTTGAAACTTCCGTCCTCGCCAGTTATGGAGTAGTGCGAAGTGTTCAAGACCGCGAAATAGCCATGCATCCACGGGTGAATATTGCACTTGACCGGGATGAATTCTGGTTTTTCGTATTTGGCTTGAATCGGCGGCGTGCCGGGAGGCTGCGACTTGTTCCACTCCTGGTTCACTTTTGCGAGCGGATGGATGTTGTGAGAGGTTTGGTCGTCGTTATAGATCTCGAGCGGCTGGCTCGCCTGCATCGCCAGTACATGGGGAAGATATTGGCAGCCTTTCTGATCGTAACGGACGATCTGGCTTGGCGCTGATGTCTCGGGAGCGCCGGCCGAGATGTAGACGACGACATCGCCCAATACATTGCCCGAACCCGTGACTACGTTCTCCGTCATAACAGGAGTTGCGTGCTGCTTCGCGCAGGTTGGCTCCTTCGACATATCAATCGGTTTCATCTTGGGAGGCGTGCCTGTGTACGTAACCTTGCCTGTGATGGAGCCATTGCCGGCCGGCGGCGCCGCAAGTATGACCAAGCCCGAGCTCACAGCAACCAGAAGCGCCAAGGCCACGAAATATTTTGTCTTCATGCCAGTACCCCCTTGTCGAACTACAGTAGGTGAATCACTGCGCGCCGGTGTCAGGCCCGATCGGTTTTATATCCGCTTTATGAGCGGCAGCGTAGGACTTCCACAGACCACGTTCTTTAGTCTCCATCGGCTGCAACGTACGCAGGAAATGGACTAGATCCCAAGCTTCCTCAGGCTTGATGACGTCGGCGAAAGATGGCATCGGAGTGCCATCCAAACCGGTCATGAAATCCCGATACAGGTCCGCGTTCGTCGCGCCGCACTTGAAGCGATCCCCTGCAGCGAAATTGAAAGGCTTGATCGGATTGTCCTTGCTGTCGGTCAAAGTACCCGCCGACGGCCCATCTCCCTTGCCTGCCGGACCGTGGCACTTCCAGCACTCCATCTTCTGGAAAAGCTCGCGGCCATGCAGAACGCTTTCGATGGTCACCGGCGTTTCGGCGGTGATTTGAATTGGCATTCCAGGTTTTTCTGCCTGCCATCTTGGCGAGAACGATTTCACCATGGCTACGAGATTCGCGCGCAGCTCAGGCGTAAGCGGACGCCAAGAAGGCATGTTGGAATTCACGAAACCGCGGGTAATCGAGTCGTATAAATCTTCGTCGGTCGGCAAAGTCCCTGTAGGAGTGGAACGGCATTTGAACGTGGCGGCGGTAAAATCGCGCGGTTTTGGATCGATCCATTGCGCGTTTTCACCGTTGCCATCACCCGCAGCCCCGTGGCAGCCGACGCAGTAACGCCGGTAGACTTGCGCGCCGGAATCTACCACTCCGTACGCGTGCCCGGTCATGTTGCCTACCTTGCTCTGCGCGGTAGTCGTCACGGGCGTAATATTGTGATCGATCTGCGCAAAGCAAGGAGTTCCGGCGGCGAGAACAGCAACGAAAGCCACGCCGGAGAAGAATGCCACCACTGCGTTGTTCGTTCTCATTGGAGGCCTCATCTCTCAGAAGTCAAAATCGAATCCGATCATCAGGCTGCTGCTCCACACGGCATCGGTCTGGTTAACCGGCGCCAAACCAACACCATCGCCGCTTAGAGGAACGATGCCGGTGGACTTCGTGATGGAGTATTCGTTGTGGAACGCGAGACCTGCTCGACTGAACATGATTGGATACCACCGATAGCCGATTGAATACGCGTCGATATTTCCGTAATTGCTGGCGTTCGTCGGCAGTGCTTGCGTTTGCATTCGAACCAATTCGTAGCGGCCAATAGCAACGAACTGGGGGTTGACGTAGTAACCGAACTCGACGAATCCGGCATTCCACGATGGTCCGCGGGCACCCGTTGGAAGCACCGAATTCGGGCCGCTCGAGGGCGTCGAAGTGCCCAGATACACGTTGTCGTAACCGTGCATATAGAACGGCATGATGTTGAGTTTTCCGATGTAGAGATCGCCAGCGACGCCGACGCGATAGAACGGCTCGTTGTCGATTCCCACGAGCGGGGCGCCACCGGACGTCTGGTAATTCGTCGGGCGCTGGCCGGCGTAGACGAAGCCTTGGATCCTGGAAGCGGCCATGCTGTCATGGCCCAATGGAAAGGCTTGATCGAAGGTCGCGAAAACGTCGTAGGTACGACCGGCCGGTGGAGCGCCAGGCACCACATCCGTCGTGAAATTCACGCCGCCTTCGTTGCTGCTCAAAAGTGAAATTGAGTAGCGTGTATAGCTGTTGGCGTTATGCCCCATCAACTCGATACCTGACTGGTTGTCTCCGAGACCGAAGTTATTCGAGTCGCCCGGCGGGTTGAAGTGATAGCTCTGGTATAAGCCGCCGTTGCCGGACAAGAAAAGGAAGCGCTTTTCAGAGATAAGCTCGTTCAGCTCGTAGTGTCCGAATTTCAGGTTGAACCACGAACTGCCCTTGAGGTTGTCAAAGCGGACGAACGCATTTTCGAAGTGCCATACTGCGGTTGGATCCGAAGATGGGAGCAAGGAGAATGAAATGTTCTTGTAGAGTGTTCCCACCAGCCAAAAATCCATGCCCGACAGGTCAAATCCGTGCTGCGTGAAACTGCCTGCGACCGTCGTGCTCCCGGCACCACCGCCTGGAATTGAATCCAGTTGTTGGTTCGTGGTGTGTTCGAGGTGCCATTGCGGCGTGATCCGCGCCGTCATTGGGAAGTATGCTGGGTTCTGCCAGATCGGTGAGTCGCGATCGTTCCCGATCTGATAGCCGCGATCGCGGAACGCGGTGCCGAAGTCATTCAGCTTCGGCCACGCCGTGTGGCAGGCCGAGCATGGCAAACCATACTTACGGGCAAACGCCGGAACAGCATTCATCTTGTGAATCGGCAACGTGTAAGCCGGCTGGCTGTCGCCGACAATCATGGCGATCACCAGAAACGCAAAGGCGAAGAAAGAGCTGATCAGCGACCAGCGAACATTCAAGGTGTCTTTTCGGAACAACTTCATGCTGCCTCCTCTGAGATCCAAGAAACTGAAATGTATTGTCTCAAATGAAGAGCGTTTGCAATGGGCTGGTCAGATGGAAAGGAGCAAAACGAGCAACAGGTGTGGTGGTGTGACCAATTCGAGTGGCAGCCACAAAGTAAGTGGAAACCTTTTTTGTGAAGCACGGAAAAATTCCCCCGCCCGTGAGAGCAACCGTGTTCAAAACAGCCGACCCGGAGGCAACTTACAGCCGCAAGTTCTCGATTGCAAGTATTTTTTTAATCGAAATCATCATAAATTGTTGGTACCAGAACCGTTTATGGATGACCGAAGGTCACGGCAAGATGAGATATCTTGCGAAGTGCCTCGTCGCCATGCCACTCTTCCTGAGTCGTTCGATTTAGCGATCACAGAAACTCGTCGCCTTGCAGATTCGTCTTGATACATTTGGGCCCTCAAGACAGTGGCAATAGCTTCTAAGATAAAAATTCTCACGCCGAGGTTCACTTAGGAACGCGATCATGCCGCCAGAGCAACAATTCGGAAGCACGCTGTCAACACCGCCAATGCCGTTAAATCGCGGTCAGTTGAATGGTCCCATATCGCTCGCAATATTTTTAATTGTAATGACTTCTGCACTTTGTACTGTGGCGAGCGGTCAAAAGAAATCGGACTCCACGCTCCTGATCGAATTGCCCGCGCCGGAGGGCGAAGTGCTTCAGGCAGTGCGCACGATCGCGGAAGACGGCATCATTCACGGAACTCAGGTTTTCGCCCGCGAGCCAATCCTGGACGGCGCAGCACCCGCGTTAGAGGTTCCCTACTTCGGCAAATGGCAAGGTGGCGGCCACGCCTTCTATAAGGTCAGGACCCAAGCCATCTCCCCGCAGCATTTCAAAGCCAGCGCCGATATGGGAACGATTTCCGTGAGATATGTCGTGGAAGGCCTCAGCGCCATGAATACAAAACTGCAAATCGACGCCGTGTTCGTCGAAAGCGGAGGCCGCGCGTGCCAGTCGGACGGCAGCGTCGAAACCAGCGAATTCAGGGAGATACAGGACAAGATTCGCGCGATCGAGTACGAGAAACGCAAAGATGCCGAAGGACTTAAGGCCCGCGCAGCTATTGAGGCGGCGAATGCCTCTCCTGAGCACCAACGCGCACTGGAAATCTCTCGGCTTCAGTCGGCTGAAACTGGCTTGCAGAGTCTTCAAACCCGCTACCACGATTTGCAGCATCAGCTTGAAGTCCGCGTGAAGGATCCTGGCACCGAGCTGAAGTCTGCGCCGTTCCACAGCGCCACGGTGATGCGGCGTCTCGATGCGCATGCGGAACTGCTGATCCTTATCGTAACGCCTCATTGGTACGGCATCGAAACGACTGACGGCGCACACGGTTGGATTAGCCGCGAAGTTGTGGAGCCTCTGCCTTGAGGCCGGCTAATTCCCGCGGTGCGGCCATTCTTACTTGCCTGCTAGCCTCCATGCTCGTTCTGCTTTTCGCATGCCACGCGTTTGCGCAAGCGACGCCAGCCGAGAAAGTTTTCAGCGCACCCAAGGCCCGCGTGGACAAAGCATTGCTCGATTTGCACTCGTCTACGTCAGGACGGTTGCCCACACTCGACGGCTTCGTTGATACCACTGAGCCGCTCGACCATTACGACCGCGGCTTCTATAAATGCGAAATCGTTTCGACGGCTAATTCCGGCGGTGGTACGTCGGTGCGAGTTGCAGCGAAGATTACAGCGTGGTACGCCGACCCGAGCGGAGCTCATGCGGGCTATCGCACTCTGCGTTCAAACGGACGCATAGAATCGGATTTTCTCGATAGCCTTGGGGAAGCGCTCGGCTCGAAATCGGCGGCAGCGTCGCCGCAACCGGGCGCCGGCTCCACAGGAGCCTCCAAAACGGCAGCGCCGGTGAAGACTGCGCCCGCTGCCGTATCCGGTCCAGCAACCGCGCCTTCGTCAACAGGCGCGTCCGCGGCCACTAAGGCTTCTCCTCCTGCCGTTCCCGTGAATGGCAAATCGTCCGTCGCGTTCGCGGGCGAGAGCCTCGAATCTCTCCGCCAGAAGCGTGAAGCAACTGAACGACAATTTCAGGATCTGACGGCGCTGGTACAAAATCTCGAGCAAATCCGCCAGAACCAAACGCATCCGGACGATATTTCCGTGGTGAAGAAATCCGGAACGGCGATCTACGCGAAGCCGCAGACCAGCGCCGAAGTGTTAATGACCGCCGACGAAGGCGATGAATTCCCAATTCTCGATGCTCCTGGCGGCTGGGTGCACGTTCAGATCTCGGGGCCTTCGCGAGGCTGGATTCGGCAGGCGCAACTGGAAATGCCTTCCGGATTCGCGAACGGTGCTGAAAAATCCGCCGGCCAATCCGACGCCGCGCCGCTTTTCCGCGTCAGCCGTGAAGATATCAGTCCGTTCGCCGGCACTTGGGGATTGCTGAAAGACAAAGTAGTGAAGATTATTTGGGTCGCGCCGATTGATTCAGCTGAGCAAGCGACCACCCCGCAGGCAAAGCGCGAATACGCGAAGTCGCTTTTCTTGAAAGCCTACCGCGAAATCTCGGCGGACCCGGCGGCCGTAGCCGGCGTCGTGGTGGTCTTCGATTCCGCCGACGGCGGCCAAATCTCCGCAACGTTTATGAGCCTCAAGAAGCTCAGTGCCGGCTACATCAGCGATGAAGATTTCTGGAAAGAATGCTCGCTAGATCCTCCCGAATCGTTTCAGGACCCGCCGAAGGAGTAATTCATCTTCGATTGAGCGGTTTCTTTACGTTTCATGGCCATTATGCGTTGACAGTCTCCGAGCGTTTTAGCGTGGGCAGCGACTTGATGGATTTTCCCGCCTTTTCTTGCGCGACGCGGAGATCATGAATACTCTGCAGATTGAGCCAAAACTGTGCACTCGTACCGAAAAAATGAGCGAGGCGCAGCGCGGTATCGCCTGTAACGGAACGTGTCCCGTTCAGGATCTGCGTCACGCGATTCGTGGGCACGCGGAGCTTCCTCGCCAATTCGGCCGCGCTCATATCGAGTGCTTCGAGTTCTTCCGCGAGGTGTTCGCCCGGATGGATAGCGGTGAGTGCCACGGTGATTTTCTCCTTAATGATAGTCAACAATCTCCACGTTCGACGGCCCCGGCGCCCGGTTGAGCCACTCGAAGGAAATCCGCCATCGATCGTTAATGCGGATGCTGAACTGACGCT
Source organism: Candidatus Acidiferrales bacterium (assembly GCA_036513895.1). Taxonomy (GTDB): domain Bacteria; phylum Acidobacteriota; class Terriglobia; order Acidiferrales; family UBA7541; genus Palsa-147. Next base: position 70,145 of record DATBYF010000137.1, read on the forward strand.
TGCGGTCACCACTAAGCGCTTCAAAACGATTGCCGGGCAAGGCGGCAAGGTCCCTCAGCGATGTTGCCGCTTCCAAACGATCGAGTTTCAGCCGAGCGGAGCGCTCAAATCCGGAAAACGCTCTGACCCGCTTGCCAGCGGCGAAGTCTCTTGTCCGCTTGTCGCGGAAGCTGACAACCATAGACCTAACAATATCAAGCGTTACGCGTTACGTCAAGCGTAATGGTTTGAGCTGTGCTTCGAAAAACAAAAAGCCGGCCCTTAAAGGACCGGCCTTTTGTCTTTTCCTAATTAACCAGAATGTAGTTCTTTTTACAACCACGAACGAGAGCGCCGCTGCTACTTCGCTGGAATGTAGCTCAAGTCCGGACGGAACTGGATGAGCTCGCTGTACGTGCCCTCGATCGAGCTATTGATTCTCTCAATGACTGACGTCGCTTCCTGTTCACCGAACGCCGCGCGCAGATCGTCGCGCAACGGCTTTACGGCCGGATCGTCCGCCATCCCAGCCCAATTGGCATGGTCAATGGTGAGAACGTATGTGCCGCCCGGCCCGCCGCTTACCAGCCGATACCACGAATAGTGCGACGGTGAATTCATCTTCTGGCGCGCCTCGTGCACCCGCGCTATCGCGCTGCGGAAATCATCGCCTCTTCCGTAGCGTACGTGAAACGTGATGACTTCCGTGAACTTCCCATTCATGTCCGTGCTCGGATTACTGACTTTCGGCAAGAGCTCGTAATACGCAGCTTCTAGCTTCTCGACCATTCCGGCGACCGACTTCCTATATTGTTCAAGATCCGCCGCATCGGTAACCGGCGGGTTATCCATATCGGCCCAGTGCAGGCCGAATCTTCCTACGAGATACGTTCCGGTATGTTCGCCAGTGAGCGTTTCGAAAACGAGCAAAGGCTGGGTATCTTTCTGCTGCTTGTGCCATTCAACCTTTTGTTTTCTGCCGTCTTCGTACTGTTTCACCATGCCGTTTTTCGGCGTCTGGAATTCAATTCCGTAGATCGTGCCGGGCTGAGATTGCGCCGCGGCGGAAAATGCAACGAGCAATAACACACCTAGACCTGTGGTCAGCTTCAACAATTTCAAAATATCCTCCTGAATTTTACAAAATGTGGGGCCCGCAACTACGTGTCCAAAAGCGGGCTGAGAGTACCCCGCGTAAAAAACCGTGTCAAGAGAAACGGCCGGAACACAGGAACTCCAACGGCGGCGCGACGAAATCTTGCAGGCACAAACAAAAAAGCGTAGCATCTCTCGGTAACCGAGGAGAGAGCATGAGCAAGCCGCCCGATCTGGTGCAAGGCACGTTGGATTTGCTGCTGCTGAAAATTCTCGCACTCGAGCCGATGAACGGCTATGCGATCAGCCAGCGACTCAAGCAGGTTTCGCGCGACGTTCTGCAGGTCAGCGACGGCTCGCTCTACCCCGCTCTGCACAAGCTCGAGCAAGAAGGATGGATCAGCGCCGAATGGAAAGCCACGGAGAACAATCGCCGCGCCAAATTCTATTCGCTCACCCGGATGGGCCGGAAGCATCTCGAACAAGAAGCCGGCAACTGGGCGCGGCTTTCGGCGGCGATCTCGCGCGTCGTGAAACTAAACGAAGCGTGAGACCGAACTTGGCGTGAAGCAGCACGAACCGTGAGGAGCGGAGATGGGAACGGAAGGCACAATTCAGAAGATCGCATTACGGCTGCGGTCACTGTTCCGGCGGCGGCAATTGGACCAGGAGCTCGACGAAGAAATTCGCGAGCATCTCGAACATCTGAAAAATGCCAACATCGCGAAAGGGATGGCGCCGCGCCAAGCGCAAGAAGCAGCCCTGCGCCAATTCGGCGGCGTCCAGCAATCCAAAGAAAATTGCCGCGACGCACGCAAAATGAGCTGGCTCCAAAATTTCGCGCAGGATGTCAGCTTCGGCGCACGTGTGCTGCGCAAGAATCCCGGGTTCACCGCTGTTGCTGTGCTGACTCTCGCGCTAGGAATCGGAGCCAACACGGCAATCTTCAGCGTGGTGCAGGGCGTTCTTCTGGCCCCGCTTCCCTACCGCCAGCCCGATCGCCTCGTTGCAGTCTTCAACAAGAATCTGACGCTCAAGAAAAATATCAATCCCTCGTATCCCGATTTCCTCGATTGGCAGCGTACTGCTCGTTCGTTCGATCAAATGGCCGCGCTCGATTGGTCCGACTATGATTTGACGCGCCCCGGAACACCCGAGCACCTGCACGGCAAACATATTTCCTCCGGCTTTTTCAGCACCCTCGGCGCGCCGCTGGAATTTGGCCGTGAATTTTCGCCGCAAGAGGATCAACGCAGTGGGGCGCCAGTCGCGCTAATCAGCAATCGCCTCTGGCGAAATCGTTTTTCTGGCACTCCTGAAATCCTTGGTAAATCCGTAACTTTGGACGGCGTTGACTACACCATCGTAGGAGTCGTTCCAGAAGACTTTCATTTCGACTCCGACGCGGATGTGTACACGCCTCTCGGCCAAGGCGATGCTCTGATCTTCTACGACCGCACGATCCATCCGATTTTTTGCATTGCCCGCCTAAAACCCAACGTAACGTTAACTCAATCACAAGCCGAGATGGTTTCCATCGAGGACAATCTCACTCATTTGTATCCCAACGCAGATAAAGGCTTGGCAACGGACGTCACTCCGCTCAAGCACATGTTGGTCGGCGACCTCGGCGGCACCCTCCTGATGCTCTTGGGAGCGGCAGGCCTCGTCCTACTGATTGCCTGTGCGAACATCGCAAGCCTCTTGCTGGCTCGCTCGACGGCTCGAGCGCGGGAGTTCGCGATTCGCTGCGCTCTCGGCGCGAGTCGCGCGCGCATCGTGAGCCAACTGCTTACGGAAAGCATCCTCCTTTCTATATTCGGAGGCGTAATCGGTTTGGTAATTGCAAAATGGGGCCTCAAGTTGGTGATGGCAATCGTGCCGGCGAACTTGCCTCGCATCGAGAATATCAGCGTAAATCTTTTTGTCCTCTTATTCGCATTTGGCGCGTCAATCGCAGTTGGAATCCTGTTTGGCTTGGCGCCCGCGGTGAAAAGCTCAAATGCCGATCTCCAAATTTCACTAAAAGAATCGGGCCGCGGCGGCACTTCAAGTGGACGTCATCGCGCTCAAAGTAGCTTGGTGATCGTGCAAGTAGGAATGGCTGTGGTGTTGCTCATGGGCGCCGGTTTGCTTTTCCGCACAATCCGCAAACTATGGGGTGTGAATCCCGGCTTCGACGCTCACCACGTCCTGACATTTCGCGTAGGCCTTTCACCTGCGCTTACGAAAACTCCCGCTGGCACGCGAAATGCCTACAAGCAACTGCTAGAGCGCATCCGCCAAATTCCTGGCGTACAGGCGGCCGATCTCACCGTCTTGGTTCCGCTCAGTCAGCAACTCAACATCGGCCCATTCTGGATTGGCCCGGAGCAACCGGCACACGTTTCAGAAGCGCCACGCGCGCTCTTCTATTGGACTGGCACCGATTATCTTAAGACGATGGAAATTCCGCTATTGCGTGGCCGCTATTTCACCGAGCAGGACACAGTCGACTCCCAACCCGTGATTCTCATAGACAGCATCCTCGCCCGCGCGTATTTCCCAGATCGCGACCCGGTCGGACAGACAATGACAATTCCGCATTGGGGTCCTGTCCGCGTAATCGGCGTAGTGGGCCATGTGAAACAATGGGCGCTCGACTCACGAGACACCTATACCGAAAATCAAATTTATGCCTCGCTGTCTCAGCTCCGAGATGAATGGGCGTCAATATTTTATCAGCGGCTCAGCATCGCCGTTCGCACTCCGCTCGATGCCGAAACTCTCCTGCCCGCGATCAGAGCCGCAGTCTACGGCGAAGACGGCGACCAGACAGTTTACGGCGTGGCAACGATGCAGGAGCTCGTTTTCGCATCAATGGCCTCGCAGCGCCTGCCGATGATTCTCCTTGGCGCCTTTGCGGCCCTCGCGTTGCTGCTCGCGTCGGTCGGAATCTACGGCGTGCTTTCTTATTACGTTGCTCAGCGAGTGCATGAGATAGGCATCCGCATGGCGCTGGGCGCAGAAAGACGCGACGTCTTTCGCATGATAATCGGCCAAGGTCTGAGCCTCACACTTTCCGGCGTAGCGATCGGCGCGCTCGCGGGCCTAGTCCTCGAACGGCTGCTCTCGAGCTTCTCCCATCTCCTTTACGGAGTCGGCATCGCGGATCCGATTACGTTCGTCACAGTGTCAGGCCTGCTGGTGTCAGTAGCCGCCCTCGCCTGCTGGATCCCAGCCCGCCGCGCCACCAGAATCGATCCCATGGTCGCCCTGAGATACGAATGACGCGCTCAGGCGAGAGCGCAAAAACATGACCAAGCTAAACCAATGGACTCGTCTGATCGGCCTGCGGCTGCGGTCGCTTTTCCGGCGGCGGCAAGCGGATCGGGAACTAGACGAAGAGATCCGGGAGCATCTCGATCGGCTAACGGAGGATCACCGCGCGCGAGGGCTGGACCCGCTTCAGGCTTGGGAGGCCGCACTGCGTGAATTTGGCAATGTAGAGCTAGCGAAAGAAAATTGCCGCGACGCGCGCAGCGTAAACTGGATTCAGAATTTCATCCAGGATGTCCGCTTCGGCACTCGCATGCTGCTCAAATCACCGGGTGTCACTGCCGTCGTCGTGATTGCACTCGCTCTCGGCGTCGGCGCCAACACTGCGATCTTCAGCATCGTGGACGGTTTCCTGCTGCGTCCGCTGCCGGTTCCCTCGCCCGAGCAAATCACAGTCCTCGCCATCCAACAAAAGAACGCGCCCATCGGTTCGTCAGGATTCTCGTATCCGGAATTCGTGGATTTTCGCAGACAGGCGGACGCGTTCTCTGATGTTTTCGGACTCGCCATCAGCTCGGTGCAACTCACCGCCAACGATCGATCGGAACAGTGCTTCGTCAACTACGTCTCGAACAACTTTTTCTCGGCGCTCGCTGTGAAGCCCGCATTGGGCAGGCTTATTTTGGCGAGCGAAGGCGAAACGCCTGGCGAGGCTCCGATTGTGGTCCTTGACTATTCGTATTGGCAGCGGCGATTTAACGGCGATCCCGCCGTTGTAGGCCAAAGAATTCTCGTCGACGACAAGTCAGCGACGATCATCGGCGTCGCTCGACCGCGATTCCACGGCATGTTTCCGATATTCGAGATGGATGTCTATCTGCCGATGAGCGCGATTTCGCTCGAAGAGCCGGTAAACGTTTTCTGGAGCAATCGCGACCGGAGACGGATTCTGGCCTTCGGGCGGCTGAAACCTGGAATCAGTCTGAGAGAGGCGCAAAGTTCGCTCGACGTTGTTACCGCCCGGCTGGCCAGCCAATATCCGGCGGCGGATCAATGGTTCACGGTCCGCGCGATCCCCGAAAAATCCGCACGCCCGATTCCTTACGCAAATAATTCTTTCGTCGCCATTTCCGGATTGTTTCTCGTGTTGGCCGTATTCGTATTATTGCTCGCATGCCTGAATGTGGAAAATATCCTGCTCGCGCGCGGCTCGGCCAGGCAGCGCGAGATGGGAACTCGCGCGGCATTGGGCGCCGGCCGCGGACGATTGATCTGCCAGATGCTCACCGAAAGCTTTCTTCTTGCAGTTCTCGGCGGTAGTGCAGGAATCGCAATCGGCGTGGCTGCCAACCGTTGGACAAACTCAATTCACTTGCAGAATATTCCGTTGCAGCTGGATGCTACGCTCGATTGGCGCGTGCTTATTTTTGCGATGGGAAGCGTCCTATTTGCCGGGATTGCCGTAGGATTGCTCCCTGCGATTCGTGCTTCATCCGCTGACGTGAATATCGTGCTGCACGGCGGCGCGCCGCTCAGCTTATCTGACATTCATCGTGCTGGCCTGCGCAATTTTATGATCGTCGCGCAGGTTGCGGGTTCGCTGGTGCTGCTTGTCACCGCCGGACTTTTCATTCGCAGCCTGCAAAAAGTTCAGGGCTTCGATCTCGGCTTCGATCCAGATCATGTTTTGAACGTCACGATGGACCCTCATCAGCTCGGGTACGACGAGGCGCGAACGACCGCCTTTTATCGCCAGATCGAACGCCGAGTGCGGGAACTGCCCGGAGTGCAGTCCGCGAGTTTCGCGTCGTACGTGCCAATGGGCGGTTTCCCGAGTAAAGCTTCGGTCGCAATCGAGGGCCACCCGGCAGCTTTGGGAGAACAACTGCCGCGTGTGCTTTACAACTCCGTTGACCCCGCGTACTTCGACACGATGCGCATTGCCCTTCTCCGCGGCCGCGACTTCACGGATTCCGACGACGCATCTGCGCCGCATGTCGCGATCATCAACCAGACCATGTCCAATCGCTTCTGGCCGCACGAAAACGCCATCGGAAAACGTTTCAGCATGGATAGCGCAACCGGCCAATTCGCGGAGGTCGTCGGCATCACGAACGATGGAAAATATCAAACGATTGGCGAAGATGCGCAGCCGTTCTTTTACGTTCCGCTCGCGCAGAACTTTGTGTCGAAACGCACCCTGCACGTTCGCACTCGCCTGACACCTGAATCCATGGCCGGAACGCTCAAAGACGAAATCGCTCGCGTAACTCCTGGTCTCCCGATCGTGAACATCGAGACAATGAAGCAATTGCTGCAGGGCGCGTTCGGATTTTTTGCGTTCCGACTCGCGGCCACGCTCGCCGCCGCGCTTGGCACGATCGGCCTGATTCTCGCGGTCGTCGGCGTTTATGGAGTAGTTTCGTTTGCCGCAACCCAGCGAACGCGGGAAATCGGCATAAGAATGGCGCTTGGTGCCAGTGCGCGTGACATTTTGCATTTAGTCTGGCTTCACGGCGTGCGGCTAGTCATGTGGGGCATCGCGATTGGAATTGCCGCGTCATGGGCACTGACCCGCGCGATGACGCACCTCGTAGCCGGCATCAGCACGAGCGATCCAGTCACGTACTGCACAGTAGCAATTCTGCTGTCCGTCGTCGCTCTGCTGGCATGCTGGATCCCAGCCCGCCGCGCCACGCGAGTCGACCCAATGGTCGCCCTCCGATATGAATAACGCTCCAGCCGCATCTCTAAACCCTCGGCAATCTTGCTGCTCTGGCACTTGTGCGGCCGGCTTCAGCCGGGCATCTTCGCGTTTCAAAATGCTCTAATCGTCCGAAAATATCTTCGTTAGCCCCCCTTAATTTGTCTCGATTAGAAGTGGGTCGCGGTGATTGTTTTGTTAGAGTTGCGAGCGTTTCTAATAATTTCCAGTCTCGATTAGAAATTGCTTCCAGGTTGAGCACTGGACTCCGCAAATTCGCGTAGCGTCTCGTGGCCCGGAGGCCAATTCGAGACCATCGAGGGTTACTCGAGCGCGCTTAGCGTGTTAACTATACAAGAATCATACTCTTAGATTATTAAAAAGTACCATTATATCATGGATGCAATAGTAAAAGCAAATCCACAGCCTGTAAGGGTCGACGGAAGTCTCGGAAATTCAGCGAGATTCGGGCGCGAAAACCTTACGAAATTGTGCTTTTGATTTTGGCGACAAACGCTAACTTGGACGGGCGGGTATACTATCGGCGTGAGACGGATGATGCCTGGGCTTAACGGCCGACGACGCGCGTTGAATCCACAAATGCTATTGGCGATGCTTCTATGCGCGGGAATCGCGCTCACCCTTCCGTTTGCAACCTCGGTCACTGCCAACGAACCAGCGCCCAGCGGCATACATGGTCACGTCCGGGACATCAACAAAACGGCGATAGCAGGGGTGCACGTAAAAGCGATGCGAGCCAAATCAAACGTAGTGATTACCACCGACACGAACGCAGACGGCGAGTTTGCACTGCCCCATCTTTCATCGGGAATATACGATGTGACGTTTTTCAAGGACGGATTCGAATACATGCTTTATCCGCATGTTCGAGTCACCAAGAACCAGCCCGTTACGCTCGATATTACCCTCAATCGAACCAACGGCACGCCACCCCTGAAACCGTCGAACTAAGCAAACTTAAGGATTTCCTGCACCGCGCGATGCGCCTGGTCAATCGCGGCGTCGGTGTAAGCGTGGCCCGCCGCATCGGAATTGGCGATGGAAATTCTGCCGAACGGCTGCCGGCCGATTACGCACGGACGCTCCTTCCCGGGGACGCGCGGGTCGGAAAGCGATTCGTATTCGTAGGCATAACCGTGGGCCCAGCGATTCACGGTGATCGCGGCAATGTCGCGCGCGGGATCGAAGCCCGCCGATCCAAGCATGCGCTGCAATTGATCCCGAATTTTGCGCTCGATCACCGAGAAGTGCGTCGAGTAAAGCTCGGCGCGGCCGTAGCGATACTGATCACGCCGCGGCTGGCCCGGCGCGCACGGCGAGCGCAGCATGAAGAGCACCATCGGCTCGTCCGGATGGCTCGGAAATTTGTATTGGCCGATGCTGACGGGGAAATCGAGCGCGACGTAAGTGTGATAGCTGGCTGGCGCAACGATGTGATGCACTGCGAGCTTCTCGAAGGCTTGCCAATTCCGAATCGCAACATGCGTATAAAGGTATGGAACTTTGACGCCGAGATGCAGCGCTTCCTTCTGCGGCCCGGGAAGTTCGGGACACAAATACGGAATCATCATGTTGTAGCAGGCGAGGACGCAGGATCTCGCACGGACCGTGTGGAGTTTTCCGGCGCGAGCGTACGCCATCTCGACTTCCTTCGCGGAATCGGGCGCGCCAACGTGATTCGCGCGAACGGCAGTGCTGTTTAATCGAAGCCGAATATTGGAACCCGGCACGTCCAGGCGCGAGTAATCGGCGCGCGCCGTGACCACGTCTTCCATCGTGTGACCGGGAACGGAGCCAGGAACGAGCGATCGCACGAGAAGGCGGGAGATCGAAGCATTGCCGTCGGGAAAATGAAAAATATACGGCTCTGATTCGGGCATCTCGCCCAAATCCATTCCGTCAAAGCCGGGATAGGTGAACGAGAAATAGTCATCCCAGGAATTGAAACACGTGAGTGCGGAGACAGCGTCAATTCCTACGCCGAAAAGATCGGCCGGGTAAGTTTGGAAGAAAGGCAGCGCATCCGGATGAAGTTTGCAGAGCTTGGTGAGAAAGTTCGCGTAGCTGATTTTGGAGAGACGCTGGCGCTTTTGTTCGCGAGACAATCCAGGCAGATAGTCCACTTTCTCTGTGTAGACACGGGCGATGTCGCGCTGGGCTTGCTCCGATAGTGGCGATTTGGCCAGGAATTCCGGCCAGGGCGTCTTTCCCATGCCGGTGACAAGCCGATCGTCGCCGAAAGTCTCGCGATCAAAGAAGCAGGCCGTGTCGAGATGCGAGTAGAGTTCGCGGTCGTAATCTTTGTAGAAGCGCTGCGTGTCAATTCCCAACTCGCGCAGCAACTGCTTGGCGACCGCGCTGTATTCGCCGGGACTCTCGATGGATTGAGTTCCGCCGTTGCTGATGAGTAGCCGACCGCCGACTTGAAATTCATTGCGACGAGCGTGGCCGCCGAAGTCGTCGTGGTTCTCGAGGATCAGAATCCGCGCGTGCGGACCGGCATGGCGGCGGTAGAAGTAAGCTGCGGCGAGGCCGCTGATCCCGCCACCGACGATTACTAGATCGTAGGACTCGCCCGTGCTCTCCGGCTTGGCGGACGCATCCCAAAACGCGCCGTCGCGGAGTTGGTGCGCAACTTCAAATGAGCCGGGATGACTCCCGCGAAGTCCGGTGAGAGCGGGCGGCTCGTAGCGCGGGTCGCTAGGAGTAATTCCCTGCTCGAGAAGTGGATCCTGCGCCGAGCGATCGGGACCCTTATTTTGAGCGAGCAAACCCGCGCCCGGGACAAGCGATGAGCCGACGGTGACCGCAACACCGTTCAGAAAATCCCGGCGTGTGATCTTGCGGAACATTCCTAATTCACGATCGTCCAATTCGCCATCGCCCAATTCGCGTTCGCGCGAATCGTCACTCATTCATTTCTCCGGTCATCGGCGCGGCATTCGAGTTCTCCTGGCGGCCCGATAGAGGCACGAGAAGAACGCAGTCTAGATGCCCGCACCACGATCAAAGGCTGCCGGGCCGAAGCCCGGCGCTGCAAGTGCCAATTGCGGTACAGAAGTGGCAGTAATTTCGCTAATTTGAGCCGAGATTTGTTCAATAGAGCCTTTTTCATACGAACCGCAGATCCCTAACTTCGTTGCGGATGACAATGTTTTCTGGAATCGAAACTGTGGGCGAGATCGTCAGTATTCTCAAGCAAAAAAACTCGCATCGGCCGAATTTGAGCTTTAATCTTGGCAAAAATAGCCGCTGAGCGTACACTGGTTTTACCCCGCTGAGCAGCAAAAATCCAGGCAACGATTCTCCAGGCGAATCGCTCAAACATTCATAGGAGCTTAAACGCATGCATATGGTGAAGTTGGGGATAGGCTTCATTCTTATTGTACTTACAGCTGGCGTGGCGCAGGCGCAAAAGATTACGTCAGATTACGATCCTACGGGCGATTTCGATTCATACAAAACTTTTATGTGGATTCAGCGGCCACAGGACGAGAGCCGCGCCGAAATTATGCGCGCAGTATCTTCAGAACTGACGGCGAAGGGATGGAAGCAAGTCTCCGACGGCGCAGATATCGGCGTTGCCGCCAACGTCGCAAACCAGAAAGAGCGCTCGCTCGAGGCATTCTATAGCACACTGCAAGGATGGAACTGGCGCCGATGGGATCAATCCGACACGAGTTCGAGTGACATCCAGCGTTATTCACCCGGCACCGTGATTGTGGATCTATTCGACGCCAAAAGACATCGAGTCGTCTGGCGCGGCATCGCCGTTGGAGTTTACTCTGCGAAAGGTGGCGGAGGCGATCATGCCGATAAAGATCTGCACAAAATGTTCAAGTCGTTCCCGCCCAAATGGAATCCGAGCCACCAGTCGAGCTACGGCGGAAGTTGATCGAGGGTTTCCGTCATCTCGATTGCGGACGGAGAATTTATGATTCTCGGGTAAATTCGCGGCCCCGGAATTGTCCCGATCATCGACCGCTGAATCATCGAAATGCACATGGTTACAGCGTGTCGCAGCCACCTGGGACCAGTACCCACCTGTTTACCTATTACTCTCCGCCGCATCTAATAAGGTGGAGGCTGGACTACACTGGAGTCGTGGGAATAGGGACCTATGAACCGTAGCCGGTTCTCGCGCCGCCGTCTGCTTCAAGACATGGCTCGCGTGGGAGTGTGCCTGCCATTCGCGGCCGGCGGGGCATTTTCGCTCGTCCAGGGCTTGACAACTTCAGCGGACAGCCCAGCAGCGCCACGGGCTCGCACCGATCTGAGCGTTGGTGAAGAAGCATTCCTCGAAGATTTGGAACGGGCGAATTTCTTATATTTCTGGGAACAAACAAATCCGCTGACCGGCATCGTGAAGGACCGCTGCAACGTGCGTGCGCCAGACGCGCGCATATTGGGAAGCATCGCGGCGACGGGATTCGGCCTCACGGCACTTTGTATCGGCGACAAGCGAGGCTACGTGTCAACGCGCGAAGCTCGCGAACGAGTGCTTACGACGCTCAACTTCCTCTACAAGAAAATGCCGCAAGAGCGAGGATTCTTCTACCACTGGGCGAACGTGAATACCGGCGAGCGATTGCTGCAATCAGAAGTGTCGTCGGTTGACACGGCGATCCTGCTTTGCGGCGTTCTCACGTGCAGCGGACACTTTCAGAATCCGGAAATCAAAGAGCTGGCACACGAAATCTTCGCGCGCGTGGATTGGAACTGGCTTTCGGAAGATACTCGCGTTCTGCCGCACGGCTGGACGCCGGAAACTGGTTTTCTTCAATATCGCTGGGATAGCTACAGCGAGATGATGATGATTTATTTGCTGGGGCTCGGCTCGCCAACGCACGCGCTTCCAACGGAGACTTGGGACGCGTGGAAGCGAACGATGTTCGAATACGACGGCATCCGCTTTATCGGTTCGTTTGCGCCAATTTTTGTGCATCAGTATTCGCAAGCGTGGTTCGATTTCCGAGGCAAGCGCGACCGCTATGGCGACTACTTTCAGAACTCCGTGATCGCAACGGACGCCCACAGAAGATTCTGCATCAGCCTCAACAAGCAATTTCCGGACTATAGCGACGATCTTTGGGGAATCACGGCGTCGGACTCAGAGCGCGGCTATGAAGTGTGGGGCGGCCCGCCGAAGACCGGCCCGATCGACGGCACCATCGTGCCTTGCGCAACCGCCGGCTCGCTGCCGTTCCAGCCGAAGGCGGTTATGCGCGTTCTTCGGACCATAAATCGCCTCTACTCGGTGGGAACGCGGAGCCGCTACGGATTTGTGGATGCGTTCAATCCGCTGACGAATTGGTACGACAGCGACGTCATCGGGATTGATACGGGCATCACGATGGTGATGGCCGAAAATGCGCGCACGGGATTCGTGTGGGACACTTTCATGAAAAATACCGAGGCGCAACGCGGAATGGATCGAGCGGGATTCAAAACCTATCAAACGCCCGCCAATACCGAGGCAGATCAACTTCCGCTCGCTGGCGGACCCGCTTCAGCCGGAGTGCCTCACTGAATTTCGAGTACGGCGAGTCCTTGAGCGGGAAGTGCGATGGTCACTTTGCCGCCAGTTATTGTGCCTTCTTCAGGAGCCGGCAATTCAGCCGCGCGACGCAGCTCTGCGGCTTGCTTTGGCGTGGGGCTGACGGGCCTGCCCACGGCGGCGTAAGCGCTCAAAAGTGAGCCGTGAGTTGCATCCACGCGAAATATGCGCACACGGCGGTTCGGGTTCGAATCCTTCAAATTGATGGTGATGGTTTTCGGCTGTCCCGCTTCGCTTGGCGGGAAGAGATTCCACACGGCGATCACGAGTGAGCCGTCACTCCTCTTTGTTACAAGCGCCGACTTCGAATCCAGCGGTATGCGCTGATCGCCAAGCTTGTGCAGCAGCTTGAATGCATTGAACGCGGGCTTCGGCAGATCATCTTCGGCGATGAGGCCGAAGCCGCCGTAAAACGGCTGCTTTACGACGCCCTGCTCTTCGAAGACATCCGAAAACGTCCAATAAGAAAACATGTCGGCAAGGCCGTCGCATTCCCGAATCATGTTCGCGAGCCACGGAGCCATGAAAACGGCATCGGTGACATCGGGTTCGTTCTTGTAGCTGGCGTTGTATTCGCTCCAGATGATCGGCATGGACGGACGCGGTGATGCCCTCACCTGGTCATGAACTTTTTGTGCCGCGCGGCAGACCATGTCGGCGCGCGGGATATCCTCACTTGTTCCGAAAATATCGGTGGATAAATCATTGGCGTAGACATGCGTCGAAACGAAATCCGCGGGAACGCCGCTATCAACCACGTGACGGATGAAGCGATCAGCCCAGGCGGCTTGTGCGGTTGCGGGACCGCCAACGCGGATCGAAGGGTTGACGTTCTTTACTGCTTTCACGGCAGTGTCATATAGCTGGTAATAAGTTTGTTCTTTTGGCTGGCCGGCCCAAAAATCAAGGTTCGGTTCGTTCCACACTTCGAAGTACCAGTGAGAAACTTCGTCGATGCCATAGCGATCGACGAGATGCTGAGTGAAATGCGACACCAAATCTCCCCACTTCGCCCAGTCTTTCGGCGGCGAGACGATCGGGTGATACCAAAAAGATTGGAAAGTTTGTTGCGCCGCGAGCTTTTGCGGCATGAAGCTCATTTCCACGAAGGGGCGCACGCCATTCGCGAGCAGGCCATCGTAAATCTGATCCACGTAAGAAAAGTTGTAGACCGGGACGCCGCTTGCATCCTCGTCGTAGACGCCGACCTCGTCATTGAAAATGGCGTGGAAGCGAACGTACCCGAAGTCTGTGGCTTGCTTCACTTCGCGGAGATCGCGGCGATAGCTATCGCGGAGTGAAAGGATGGCGCGGCCCGAGCCGAACATCTGCTCCCAAAAATGTGGAAGTGGATGGGAGGGCGCGTTGGGATCCACATCAATGGTTTCCGGCTGGCCGCTACCTACGCTTGTGTTTTCCTGGGCGCGTGATGCGGGGAAATACAGCGACAGAACGAGAATCGCGACCGCCGCGGTAAGCACGACTCGTCTCAATGTTTTGCGCCTCAAACGCGCGGACAGTGTCGCACAAATTTATTTGAGGTGGTGAACTTTGGAGTCGTCAGTTCGCCGGCTGCACGGGCACACTTAAATCCGCGGATGGAGAACCCCACGACTGCGCTCGTTGCAATGCCAAACGGCCGTGCCCAAGCAGTGTAGAGGCAACTGCGCCGGCGATTTCCGACGGGCGCACTTTGAGAAGACGCGGCGTCCGTTCGTGGAGGATTCGCTCTGTCGCGCCCACCATAGGCTCGGCGTGAAATCGCCGTTGCATCGACGACTGGCAGAGAACACTCGCAGCCGTGGTGAGGCTCATGCCCTGGTGATGCGCCATCCAGCAGCGCACAACTTCGAAGTGCTTCGGAGCGCCTGGCCGGCCCGCCATTAACTGGCCGGACTCGAAAAAGCCGTACGCGCCGAGCCAGCCCATCTTCTTGAGCTTGCGCAAATTTTTCAATGAACTCGCGGCATCAGCCAAGAGGCCCAGGAAGCTCGAATACGGGGAAACAACGAGATCGCCGGAATCGTCGTGACTCAATGCCAAGCCCGGCACGCCGTACGCCTGGTAATGATAAAACCCGTCAGGATTTTTCGCGATCGAAGACGATTCCGAAATTCCCCACGGGATAGATTTCGAGGCCGCATATTTTTGTTGCGATCGCAGCGCAGCCCGCTGGTTCGTGTCGAGAAGCGTGTTGGGATAGGCCTTCATCCATAGGCCGGGCAGGAGGTATTCGAACATCGTTCCGGTCCAGGAAAGCATCACGGGCGTATTCTTGAAAATCGTGTGCGAGCGGCTCAGCCGGAACCAGCTCTCCTGAGGAATTTCATTTTTCGCAATCGCTATGAACGACGCAGCTCGCGCTTCCGATGCCAGCAAGTCGTAATGCGCCTCGTTCAAGCGATTGGCATCGGCGTCAAATCCGATCGAAAGCAGCTTGCGCCACGGGTTATAGAGAAATTTGAAATCCATCGCGGCCACAAATTCGTCCACATCCTCTGCGATGTAATCGAGGTTCATGCTCGTCGTCGCGCACAAATTGGCCGAGCGGGCGAGCGCAGAGCGGAGAAGCGTGATGGCGGCCTGCGAATCGGTGTGCACATCGTTGCCTGAAGCGAACCAGCGAAGTTTCTGGTCGAGCCCGCGGATGACGTTGCGGGCCGATTCGAGAGTCATCGCGCCGGGATCGATGCCATCCTGGATGGGAAAATCGCTGCGGAGTTTTGCATACACGGGCGAAAACCACGGCGCAAAATCGTAAGCCAGCTCCACCAGCTTGCGCGCGCGCATGTGCAATTCCTGCGCCCACCATTTGATTTCAGCCGAACAATTTGCGCTCAACGCAGCTTCATCGAACGAAGCTGCCTGGACTTCGATTTCCGGCAACGCCTCCAGCCATTTCGCAGCGGAAGCTTCGAGCGGCATCATGCGATTCTTGAGCGTTTCGAGCTTGTCGATGAGCTCTTGCTCTTTCGCGCGGACCAGAATGTCGCTTATCAGATCAACGTGATCGAGTATGCCTCGCCACAACGACGGATCGAACACTTTGCGCGTCTTTGCGTCCAGGCATCCGTGCTTCAGCGTCCAGAACGAGCAAACCAGGTTGCCGCTATCCACCGTGGAGATGAAGTGCGGTGGGACGGCCTCGAGCGTTAGCGTATCGTACCAATTGTAAAGATGGCCGTTTTGCTTCGGCATCTCACGGTAGGTATCGAAGGTTCGCCCGATGGCGGCAATAAATTCCGGCAACGTGGTGAAGCCCAGATCGTTGGCGGCCAGCCGCGACGTCAGCAGAAATCCAAAATTTGTCGGCGAAATGCGATGCGCGATTCCCGGAGCATCCTCTTGGATGATATCGGGAATCAGCCAATTCTCTTCGGAAGTGCTGAACTCGCGAAAAAAGCGCCAGGTTCGCAGCCCCGTCTGGCGCAGCATCACTTCGTCCCCGGCAACGATGCCACTCCCGCGCTTCGAGCGCCGCGGCTTATCGAACCAACGCGCAATTGCCCGTGAGGAAGCCCAGAGCAGCAGAAACGGAGCGGCCAGCAGCAGGTTGTACGGCCTGGTTGCGGCGATGAGTGCCGCGATCGCGAGCGAAATCAGAGGCGTCCAATCCAAATAAATTTCGACAGGAGATGTTTTCGTTGCCGCAACTTCGGCTTCCGCCGCCGTCTCCCAATTCAACATTCGCTGATGTGTGAACTTCATGCGCACAATCGTGCGAATCACGGCATCAACAGTCACGAGGCTCTGATGGCACAGGAATGTCAGGCGGAAAAATAGCCGCAGGTTCGCACTGACGAGATCTGAAATTGTGTTCCACCAAAATTCGGGCGAAAAGAGCGCGCGGCGCGCCTGTACAATTGAGATTGCCGTTTGCAAGAACGTAGGAAGCGCGACAATCGCGAGCGTGGCCAGCGTCCAATAGAGCGCTTTGCCCGGCAGAACCAGCCAGCCGCACAAGAGCAGCACGAAAGTCGCAAACTCCGTTACGCTGCGGCGCAAATTATCCAGAATCTTCCAGCGCGACACCACATTGAGAGGATTCCGGACAATGTGGCCATCGGCATCGGGTACGCGAGGAAACATCCACAAAAGAATCTGCCAGTCGCCGCGCACCCAACGGTGCTTGCGTTTGCTGAACGCGCTGAACCGGGAAGGATAATCATCCACTACTTCGACGTCGGAGATCAGGCCCGCGCGCGTGTAGGCGCCCTCGATAAGGTCATGGCTCAAGATCGCGTTGCTCGGGAAGCGATTCTCCAGAACTCGCTGGAACGTCGCAACCTCGTAAATTCCCTTGCCGGTGAACGAGCCTTCCCCAAACAAATCCTGATACACGTCGGAAACCGCGCGGGTGTAAACATCGAAGCCGGTTTCGCCGGAGAGGATGGCAGACATTCGCGACTTCTCGGCTGACTTCGTGCAAATATCAACGCGCGGCTGAAGAATGCCGTAACCTTCAGCGACCAAATTTGTGGAAGTATTGAGGACGGCGCGATTGAGCGGGTGAGCGATCGCGCCCACGAGCTTGTGCGCCGCATCTCTCGGCAACTGCGTATCGAGATCAAGCGTGATTACGTACTTGATGCTCGAAAGGATCGAAAGATCCCCGACTTTTTCCGTAAAATTGTCGCCCTTTTCGAGCAGCAGCTGATTGAAATCGAGAATTTTGCCGCGCTTGCGCTCCCAGCCCATCCAAACGCCTTCCGCCGCGTTGAACGTCCTCGGGCGATGGAAATGAAAGAACGTGCCTTTCCCTTCGTGCGCGTACTTGTCATTCAGCGCGCGAATCAGGTCTGAGCACAGGCCCGTCAGACAATCATGTTCATCGAACCTTGTGGGTGAGTCCGGCAGATCGGTGAGAAGCGCGAAGTGGAGATTCGCATCGCGGTTCCCAAGAAAACGAATCTCGAGGTCCCGTGCAGCGCGCTCGACCTGCTCTTCGTTGATGAGCAACATCGGCACGGCAACCATCGTCGCGCAACCATTCGGAATGCCTTCCGAGAAATCGAGGCGCGGCAATCTTTGCGGGCGCACGACGAGCGTCGCCAGAAGATTCACCGCGCTCACCGCGCATTCGATGACGGGTAGCAAAATTAGCGCCACAACAAAAAGTCCCGCTAGCCGGGCGGCCGGTATGGACATCAATTGGTTCATCAGCGCTAGCGTGACGATTTCAATTCCCAGGAAATAGAAGAGCTCAGGCCAACGCAGGATGACTCCCTGCATGCGCTCCGCAATCGTAGGCCGGTAACCGATGGTTTTCTTGAGCGTCTTGAGCCCATCGCTGACGAGATAATATCCGACGTGCGATCTTCGTTCTCGAGCGCGTGTCTCAGAGACGCTACCAGGATTGCGGGCGAGCGCCACGGCCTTCCTGGCAATTTTCTCTTCGCTCCACTTTGACCGGGCGCTCAGGCAAGCTACAATCTTGCAATAGGCTTCGCGGCCGTCCGCATCCATTCCTTCGTACGCGCCTGCGGGATCCTCGCGCAGAATCCGGCCCGTCGCGCTCACTGCTTCGAAGATTTCGCGCCAGTCGGTGTCAACGATCGTGCGCAGACTGAGGACCAAAGCTTGCAGCGCCTTCAGCGCACTCTCATCGGCGGGTGTAGCATCGTTAGCGCCCGATTTCGCTTCAGCCGCGATCGTCAGCGCAACCGCTTCGACGCGCTCAAGAATAGCCAGCAGCGCAAACGCTCTCAGCAATCCAATTTCCGCGTAACCCAGTGAGGATGCTTCCTGAGCGCCGTTTATGAACGCCGCGAATTTTCGCCCGTCGAAATCATATTTCGCCGCCAGCATGTAGCCTTCCGCGGCAGCAAACGCACGCGGCAACCGATGCGAACGAGCGTTTTCAACTTGCGGCAGCTCTTCCGCGGATGCCAGCGATTCGCGCACTTCCTGCAAGCACAACCGGAACAAATTTGAATTGTCGAGCAGCCACCGCGCGCCGACGCTACGATTGATCTTGGCGCGCTCGAGTTTTTTTACGGACTGTACCGTGCTACGCAACGAACGATCGATCAGCAAGCGACGCTCTTCGAGAACGCCGATTCCGGCCTCGACCGCGCCGAGTTTCCAGCTCCGCGCTTCCGTGACGGCGAGTGCATGCAAGCGCATCTCTTCGTCTTTCGCACGGCGCGGCGAATTGCTTGGCGCCAAATCACTAGGCGCCTGCTCGCTCGAGTCCGGCTCTGCCGTAGGAGCCGTGGGAACGGGCGTCCAGGAAACCGGTTGAATTGAAGCCAGCGGATTTTGTTCTGCGGCGCCCATCTATTTGTCCTCGACTTCTAATCGGTAACTCGTCATCGGTAACTCGTGGCCTGTAACTCGAACATGTCCGCGTAGTGCCCGCCGTTCTTCATTAACTCATCGTGCGGGCCCTCTTCGCTGATTTGCCCGTCTTCCATCACGAGAATGCGATCCGCCATACGCACGGTGGAGAAGCGGTGAGAAATGAGCAATGCCATTTTCCCTTGAGTCAGCTCGGTGAATTGCCGGAACACATCGTGCTCAGAACGCGCATCGAGCGAGGCCGTCGGTTCGTCAAGAATCAGCAACTGCGCATCCCGCAGGTAGGCCCGCGCCAAAGCCATACGCTGCCATTCGCCGCCGGAAAGATCCACGCCGCCGTCGAAGCGGCAGCCGAGCACCTGATCGAAACCTTTCGGAAGTCTTTGAATGATGGGCGCGGCTAAGCTCTTGTCTGCTGCCTCTTGAATTCGCGCCGCATTGGCGCGATCCGCGATGCGGCCCATGGCGATGTTGTCCGAGGCTGTCATCTCGTAGCGCATGAAATCTTGGAAAATGACGCTGGTCTCTTTCCACAAATCTTCGAGGTCGTATTCGCGAATATCCACGCCATCCAGTAGGATTTGCCCCGAGATGACGTCGTAGAGCCGCGTAAGCAGCTTGACGATCGTCGTCTTGCCCTGGCCGTTTTCGCCGACGAGAGCGATGCGCTCACACGGCTGGAGTTTGAAGTTGATGTTCTTCAGAATCATCCGCTTCGAACCCGGATAAGCGAATGAAACGTTTTTGAATTCAAATCCCTGCAGAATCGGGCGAGGCACAGGCAGCGCATTAGGCTTTGAACGCACTTTCGGAGTGAGAGCGAAGAAATCCAAAAGATCGGTGAGAAAGAGCGCTTGATCGGCGATGCTGGAAAATGTGGAGAATACCAGCTGGATATTGGAACTCGCGCCCGCAATCGCGCCCGCGAGGAACGTCAATGTACCGATCGAGAGAGCGCCAATGAGCGTCTCGTACACGACATACGCATAGGCGCCGTAATAGCCGAGTGTGCCAAGAACCGCCAAAATCGATCCAACAGCCAGCCGCCGTTTTGCCAAGCCCAGAGTCTGATTTTGCAGGTCGCCCGAGATCGTCGAGTAACGGCCTACCAAAAAGGGCCCCAAGCCGAACAGCTTCAGTTCCTTCGCGCTTTCTTTGCTCCCGCCCAAGACGCGCAAGTAGTCGAGTTCACGCCGGTGAGGGGTCTGTTGAAAATTGAGCGAATATCCAAGAAAGGCAAAATGCGTCTCGCCTAGAAATGTCGGCACAATGCACAGGACCAAGCCGAGCAGAAGCCACGGCGAGTAAAAGAAGATGCCTGCAGCCAAGCTGACGGTGGTTATTGCCTGCTGAACGAAGCGCCCGGTTGATTGAATCATGGCCAGGCGGTCAGTGCCCTGCACGCGGGCGCGCTCCATCTTGTCGTAGAACATCGGATCTTCGTAGGTCGAAAGATCCAGCCGCGAGGCATGCTCCATGATTTCAGTGCTGATGAAGCGGGTGTACTTTTCGGCCAGCGCAACATCGCAATAGTCGAGCACGCGGCCGACGCCGGTGCCAATACTTGCGAGCGCGAACTCCAACCCTACCAGCCACCAGAAATGCGGCCGCAGAGGGCCATGTTGCGACACGATGACGATCGAATCGATGATGAGCTTCGTGACTGCCAACATCGCAAGGGGGATCAGCGACACAACAACCCGGAAGAACACACTGAGAAGAACGGTGGCCGGTGCGGCTCGCCACACCATGCGCATCAGCGGCGGGATATTGTTCAGCGCCTGAAGGCGCTCTCGCCACTTGGGCCGCGGCGCTGGCTGGATGTTTTGTTTCGCCGTGCTCATGTCCGTTAGAGTCCGATTAGTTACTGCGGTTTCAAAGTCCCGATTGCGTTCGCCCTATCCGCTGATCGGTCGCGCGTGACTTAAATTTGCGCTGAAAACCTGTCGCCCCAGACTTAAGGATAGCACGTGGAATGCCACCGAGTACTACGAGCTAAGTGCATGAAAAAAAGTTATTTACGATTTTAACGGAAAAGTGTAACTATGATTTTCTTTCGCCCCGGCTGCAAGTTCTGCTTAGTTGGCGAGTGAGCTAATTGGAGAGGGTGCAGCCGGTCGCGCTACGTCTAAGACTAGCCTGAAAACACCCGGTCGGCTATCGGTTCGACGTTGTTGGCAACTGATTGGCGGAAGACGCGCCCGCGGCCGGACACGGCTGAAATTCAGCAGGTGCGGAAGATGCGGCACTGGGCAGGTCGGAACAGCCAACACAGCCGACATGTCCCTTATGCATGTAGTTGTTCACGGACGCGAGCCAAGCTGAAAACGGTGCTCCTGTGCCGTCAGCGCCAGCGATGTACGTCTCGAGTTGCCCTTCGATGCTGCGGAGGGCCGCGGCTGCCGTGTTTTGCATAATCCGATCGAAATCGTGGTTGCAGTCGGCGGTATTCGGGAACCAATAATTGAAGCGCTGGATCATCTCGGGCTCAACTTCCACCGATATGGCCTTCAATTCCGATAGAAGCTCGACAGCCTTCCCGCTGTCTGAATTGGCGGTATCCGTCGAGATGCCGTCGAGTAGGGGCTTTACACGATCGAAAGCAGCTTGGGTTGCGATTTGGGAGAGGCCCAGCCGCGAAGCGATCTTCTTGTCGCCTTCGTAGGTGTAATTGTCAAACACGGCCGAATCGATCCAGATTGTTGGCAATCGCGCCGCATCCTTCGGCGGCACGTGCAAATCGAAGGATTGGCCAGGCTTAATCATCGGATCGGCACTATCACCGTTTAGCCCCACGCCCGTGCAAGAAGTGTCGCAGGCGTAGGTACCGTTCGTCTTCTGAATCGATTCAGGCACCTCGAAGAGATGGAAGCCAGTGACGCCGTGAGTGGAATTGTTTCTGAGCGAGAACCGGTAGTAAATGCCCACGGAAGGATCAGTTCCTTGCCCCGCATAGGTGATCACGACCGAGGGCACCGAACTCTCGAACTGCACTGGCGAAACGTCGGCGTTCGCCCGCGCGGAAAGCGAAAGAATGAAGATCGCAATAAGTGCTGATTTCATGAGACTAGCGTACGCCACCTTCGAGCATCGAACAGAGGAAAAGCAGGTCATGTATCTGAGATGCACACCCGGTCAGATCGGTAACGCGCATGAGTGCTTCGCGTGTCTAATCTCTCAAGCAGCCTCTTAAGCGAGCTCTTTGTTTGCGAGGGCTGCTCCGGTCATCAAGGCGCCGACAACAGACGCGGCATCGCTGACGATCCCAAAATGCGTCGCGATATCGTAGAGCGAGGAGTCCTGCTCGCGCGGGCCTGTTGCGGCGCAGCAATCCTGAGGCACCACCACAGTATATCCATTGAAGAACGCGTCGTGGACGGTTGAACGCACGCAGATGTTCGTGACCACTCCAAAAATCACCAGCTGGTCGCACGCCAAATCCTTCAGTACGAGATCGAGATCCGTCTGGAAAAATCCCGAATAGCGATGCTTGAAGATCCGCATCTCGTTTTTCTTCGGTGCGAGCTCATCTACGATTTCCGCGCCCCAGGTGCCCTCAACGCAGTGCGGGGCACGCTTCAGCCATTCGCGATCGCGCCGCAGGCCTTGTCGGTGGCAATCGGCAATCCAAATCACGGGAACCGCGCGCTCGCGAGCTGCAGAAATTACGGAAATTTGCGGCGCAAACAGCCGTTCGCATCCCGGCAACACCATAGCGCCGCCCGCCTTGCAAAAGTCATTCAGCATGTCAACGACGAGAACAGCCGTGCGCGCGGCATCCAGACGAATCGAATCATCCGTGCGATGCGCTGAAAAGACATCCTGCATGTTGAATTGCTTCCTATGAGCCCGTGCTCAAAGCCGTGCGAACATCACCTCAACGGATAAAAATGCCGGCAATCGCGGCCGAGAGATAATTCGCGAGCGTCGCAGCCAACAGCGCGCGAAATCCCAACCGCGCCAAATCTTTCTTCCTGCTGGGAGCAAGCGCGCCGATCGCCCCAATCTGAATCCCAATCGAACCGAAATTCGCAAACCCGCAAATGGCATACGTCGCGATGGCGTAGGAGCGCTCGGCAATTTGTCCCTTAAGCGGCCCTAGCATGGCAAATGCGAGAAACTCGTTGAGCACAAGTTTCGTCGCCATCAGGCTTCCAACGGCGCGCGCGTCGTGCCACGGAATGCCGATGATCCAAGCAGCCGGCGCAAGAAGATAACCAAAAATCGTCTGCAGCGAAGTGTGCATCGTTCCTAGGATCCCATTGCTCAGGGCAATCAGAGCGACGAAAGCGATGAGCATGGCGCCGACAGTAAGCGCGAGGTGCAGGCCGTCGGTGACGCCTCGCGAAATCGCATCGAGAATATTTATGTAATCTTCGCGTATCTCGAAGTCAGCATTACCGGCGGTCGTCGGCTCGCCAGTTTCCGGAATCAACATCTTCGTGATGAGAATCGTTCCCGGCGCGGTCATCACCACCGCCGTGAGCAAATGGCGCGCGTCAGCTCCAAGCAGGACGTAAGCTCCCAGCATCGCGCCCGAAATATGCGCCATGCCCGCCGTCATGATCGTCATCAGCTCGGACATCGTCAGCCCATCGAGATACGGCCGAATCACCAGCGGCGCGGACGTTTGGTCCATCACGATGCTGGCAACCACCTCGAGCGACTCCGCGCCGCTCGTGCGCATCAGCCAGAACATCATTTTTCCGCCGAGCCCGACAACGACGGGAATTACGCGCAGGTAATACAGAATCGAAAACAGCGCGGCAATAAAAATAATGATGGGAAGTATCTGAAACGCAAAAAGCACTCCGAGTCCGCCGCCTGGATCGGCTAGCTTGCCAAAAACAAATTGCGATCCCGCGCGCGAGAATCCCAGCAACCACACAATCCCGCGCGAAGCTCGATCCAGGAGCCAGAAGCCAGCGCGGGTGCGCATCACAAATGCCGCAAGAACAAATTGCAGCCCCAATCCCCATGAAATCACCCGCACCTGTATGGCTTTCCGGTTGGAGGAAAGCAGATAGCAAACGGCGAGGATGACTGCGATTCCAAGCATTGAAGTTGCTTCGGGCCCGAGCCGCTCGATCATGAACCGTCAGACCGCGCCTGGTCAGAGCGCGACTTAGCGCGAAATTGGCCCGGAAAGAGCGCCAAATATGCCTTCGCGCCCAATCCGTGTCAAACGAGAATTTCACCGCTGACAAACCTTATTCCCGCGCCCCGGTCAATTTCCGCGAGGCCAACCGTTCTTGACACGCTCCTCACTGCATGATTGAATCCGCAACTCGTACTCTATTGAAAATCTTTCTAGTGGACACAGAGCCCATGAAAAAAGTGATTCTCGATTGCGATCCCGGCCACGACGACACCCTCGCGCTTCTTCTCGCACACGCCAATCCCGCCATTGATCTGCTGGCCGTAACGACCGTCGCAGGAAATCAGACCCTCGAAAAAGTCACGCGTAACGCGCGAAACGTCATGACGGTTGCGGGAATTCGAAAGACTCTTCTCGCCGCCGGAGCTGACCGTCCCCTCGTGCGCGAGTTGAGCACCGGCGAATACATTCACGGTGTAACTGGACTGGACGGCTACAATTTTCCTCCACCGACCGTTCCAGTGGACAAGCGCCACGCCGCCGACCTGATCATTGACCTGCTCCATGCCAACGACAAAATCACCCTGATTCCTACCGCTCCGCTAACTAATATCGCTCTCGCCCTGCGCAAAGACCCGACCATCATTCCGAAAATCGAAGAAATCGTGTTGATGGGCGGAACGAATTCGACCGGAAATGTAAATCCGTTGGCGGAAGCAAACATCTGGATTGACGCGGAAGCGGCTGACATCGTTTTTCGGTCCGGCGTGCCAGTGACGATGATCGGCCTCAATCTCACCCATGAAGCGAAGGCCACGCCCGAGGTCGTTGATCGAATTCGCAAGATAGACAACGAGGTCGCGCGCATGGCTGTCGGCCTCATTGATTTCTTCGCCTCAACTTACAAGAAGTTCTTTCATTTCGACGCGCCGCCGATTCATGACGCCTGTGCCGTCGCCCGCGTGATCAATCCGGAAATCGTCAAGTGCGAGTTCGTCAATGTCGTCGTCGAGCTCAAAGGAATGTATACGTACGGCGCCACGGTTAGCGACATGGAAGGAATCACCGGCCGCCCGGCAAACACGAATGTCGCCACGAAACTTGACTTCGACAAGTTCTGGGACTTGATGATCGAGGCGCTAGGCTCGTATTGAGAAAGAGGTTGGGGTTCACGAGGGATCTTCGCCGATCGCTCGCAGAAATGTCGCATCCCGTCTAATAGCGTCCAAAATGGGACAGTTTTTCACTTGCCACAGCCTCATCCTAGTTGAATGAGGATGAGCGACTTGACGTCAAAACAGCTCTTTGCGGTTGCCTGCCCAACGTGCGGCGTTAGTGTTGGCGAGCGCTGCTTGTTGCATTCGGGTGCCCCGCGCTCGGAGCCGCATATAGACCGCAAGCTTTCAGCGGTCGAGGCCGTGGAGACCAAAAGAACACCCCGCGCGACGGGACTTCGATAGGCCCACGTTTCATTTAGCAATTACCGCGTGCCGTTTCGAGCGGATGCGGCAAATTCTTTATCGTTATATATCCCAAAGTACATATCTCACATGGAACGAAAAAGTGTGCAATATCGAACAGATTTCCTCCGGCTGCCTGCTGTTCAATTTAGTACTGTAGGGCTACTGCGACAACTGATGACGGTTCCCGAGCCCACGCGGCCCTGCGCTTCAAGTCCAAAAGAAAGGCATTGCCTAATTTCCCGCGCGGCGGGACCAACTGATGCGAATTCTTCTCTACAACCCCGATAATGGCGTCACTCGTAATTTCATGCCGCATCTCTGGATGTTTTTGCTCCAGGCGTTGACGCCTGCAGGCCACGAAGTATTGCTCATCGACGGCAACGCTCAGCCGATGGACGAAGCCGGAATTGCGCGATTTGTTCGTGAGAAAAATATCGGACTTGTCGGGATCGGCGCAATGACCCGGATGATCGCAAAAGCTTACCGCATGGCTGACGCAATTCGCGCGGTGGGCGTGCCGGTAGTGATGGGCGGACCACACGTCACAGAAGAAGCCGACGAGGCTCTGGGGCGCAATGGCGGTCCGCGCCACGCCGATGCTGTGGCGCTAGGCGAAGCTGATGAAACCTGGCCACGGATTGTCGAGGATGCAGCGAACGGCAAACTCAAGGACCTCTACACGCCTGTGGATGAGTTTGGTCAAGAGCGCAAGCCTACTCTTCAGCCATACCCCGCAATTCCGTGGGATACGATTAACCTCGACCAGTTCAATTTGGTGCCAAAGTTCGCGAAACGCTTGCTCCAGCGCGCCCCCAGTGGTTGGGGGACGTTCCGCATTATTCCCGTCGAATCAGGACGCGGCTGCCCTTATGGATGTGAGTTTTGCACCGTGACTGGATTTTTCGGCGACTCCATCCGCTTTCGCACAAACAAGAGTGTGGTCGATGAACTTCTTCTGTTGAAAGCGCGCGCAAAAAGTGAAGGCGGTCAAATCGCCGTCTTCTTCATTGACGATAATTTCGCCATCAACATCAAACGCACGAAATCTTTGCTCCGCGACATCATCGCTGCCGGCGCTCAGCTGCACTGGATTGCGCAGATTAGCGCTAATCTGTTGCGCGATGAGGAGCTCGTTGATCTCATCGCTGCGGCGGGCGGCAAGTGGGTTTTCATCGGCATGGAGTCCATCGACCCTGCAAACCTCGCCAGCGTAAACAAGGGATTCAACAAGCCCGGAGAATATGCAGCGGTGCTCGAGAGGCTCGCGCGCCGCAATGTTTACGCCATAACTTCGTTCATTTTCGGCATGGACAACGATACGCCGGGGGTCGCGGAACGCACGCTTCAGGAAATTCGCACTTGGCCACCTGGGTTGCCCATCTTTGGATTGCTTACACCCTTGCCGGCCACGCCGCTCTACAAGCGGCTCGAAGCCGCAGGCCGGCTCACGCGGCCAAAACACTGGCAGGAATTTATTCCATTCGCCATGGCCCACACGCCGCTGAAGATGACGATTACACAGGCTCACGACGAGGTGAGGTACGGATGGACTCGCGCCTACAGTGCCAAGGCGATCGAACAGGCTGTCAATTCAGTTGATCCAAAAGACGTGGGCTATCGCATAAATATTTTTGTCGCACGAATGTGTTTCCGCGGGATTTACTTCCCTCAAATGGGCGTCTTGCCGTGGCTGAAAGTGATTTCTGAAAACCGGCATACGATTTTCAGTCTGGTAAAGGACGGCTTCGCCGCGTGGCGTCACCGCGCCCCGACCACAACTCAAATTAGCGCTTAGTTCCCTGCCGGCTGAGAAGTCGCAGACGAGTTCGGCGGGGAAATCGCAAAACTGGATCACGACGAATCGTCATTCCGAGCGCAGCGAGGGATCCCTCTTTCTTTTCCGCGTGCCGCAATTCCCGCAGCACCTCTAAGTCTGTCTGTGACGCCGATTATGCGAGTGTTCGGAATGGCCATTCGCATCCAGCCAGCTCAGCATCTGGCGAATGCTGCCGCGCGCCAACGCAATGCTTGAGTCGGCCGCGCCGTAATACAGATTGATGCTGTCCCCATCCGCTCCCACGGTATAGCCGCAGGGAAACACAACGTCTTGAACATCTCCGCGACGCTCGTATTCCGCTTCGGGCGCAAACATCCAGGAATCTCCGCGGTTAGTGCACTTTTCCGGTTGCTCCAAATCAAAGAGCGCCAGGCCAAGCCGGTAGATGGAACTCGATGGCGTTCTCCTGACGCCGTGGTAGATCATCAGCCAGCCTCGCGGCGTTTCAATCGGCGGCGGCGACATTCCAATCCGATTCGCGTCCCACCACGCGCCACGGCGGGCCTCCAGCATCAGCGTATGAACTCCCCAATTTCGTAAGTCAGGAGAATAAGAGACCCATATGTGAGCCCCAAGAGGCGTCATCGGCCGGTGAATCAACGCCCAGGATCCATTGATCCTTCTCGGCAGCAGAGCTGCATCTTTGTCATCGGGCGACATGATCACGCCCATTCTCTCGAACGAGTGGAAGTCCTTCGTCATCGCCAAAGAGACGCCGGGGCCGCCACGCGAATACGACGTGTAGGTCACTGCATATTTCTCAAGCTCCGGCACGTAGGTGATGCGCGGATCTTCGATTCCCCATATTTCTTCAGGGAAATTTTCAGGATCGGGCAGTAGCGTCGGCTCCTTATCAATCTGCCATCCATCAACGCCATTTTTCGACCGCGCCGCGCATAAGTGGGAAAGGCCCCGCCGATCTTCCACGCGGCAAAGCAGAAGCGTGGTGCCGTCATGCAAAAGCGTCGCGCCCGCATTGAAAACGCTATTCATCAAATAGGGCCAATCTTTTGCGGACAAGATCGGATTCGCGGAGTGCCGGCAAAATAAGGATTCGTATTGGGTCATCGTCTCTTTCAAACACGCTCCAAGCACAAGAACATGAGGCCCCTCAGATACCTTTTAGGATTCGAAGTTTATTGTGCAACAGTTAGAACTTGCTGCGTGTCGGAGTCCACGTCCGTGATGATCGGTTCCGGCAGCTTGCGCATTTCGAGCAGCGCCATCAGAAAAGACAGAGTCGATTCTGCCCCTTGGTTTTCATTGGCGCGGTCCGGATGCAATCCGTCCCGGCATCCGCCGGTGCTGGGATCGTAAAGCGCAATTTGCAAGTCATTGTCGCCGAGGAACCAGTTAAACGCTGTCCACGCATCTTTCAGCCATTGGCTCTTTCCGGTCGCACGATAAGCCTCCAGGCATGCCGATACACTGGCACATGCTTCGATGGGCTGTTGGTCGAATCGGGCTTTCTCCGTTTTTTTCGAATAAAATCCGTGCGATCCGATCGGAACGAAATGGCCCTTTCTCTCGCAACGCTGAACGGTCGTCAGCCAGTTCAATGCTTCAAGCCCGGCCGAAATCATTGCGTCGTTTCCGTTGCGCGTACCCGCTCGTATGAGCGCCTGCGGAAGTCGAGCATTCGAGTACGCAAGTTCGTCTTCGAACCAGTTCCAATTATCCGAACGGCTGGCGCGGTAAGAGTCCAGCAACCGGTTCGCTAGCGCATCTGCTGCATTAAGCGCAGCGCGATCCCCGGGAAATGATTCGAGATATTCATGCAGCCCCAGCAATGCAAAGGCGCAGGCACGCGGACTTTTAAATTCCACGGCTGCGGGAACAGCCAACTCGAACAATCGTCCCGCGGCTCCTCTGAGCCCATCGTCCTTGGTTCTGCCAACGACAGTCCCCAGGCCCCACAATGCTCGTCCATGGCTGTCTTCCGATCCTTCCAACTCCTGCCACTGGCGGTCGTAACTCAGGCAGTTTCTAAATCTCTTCGTGCTCGGATCGAACGCCAGCCACAAAAAAGCTAAATAGCGCGACGCCAAATCGAGCGAGCCGGCCACCGTGCTGCTTTCGAATTCTTCGAGCAGGATCGCGACGATGAGCGCCCGCGCGTTGTCGTCGGTCGAGTAGCCTTCCGGATAATTCGGCACGCTGAAGATCGCATGCTCCACAATCCCTGTCTGGTCCGTCATGCGATATAGATGGTCGAGTTTTATAGCTGGAAGACGGTCGAGATTCTTGGCCGTGTTTCTGGCCGAGAATGTAGCACGCGGTTTTCGCAGTCGTTCGTTGTACACGCGCTCGAAGCTTCCCATGTATTGCTGCGCCACGCGGTCCCAAACCATGTCTCGCGTATACAAGTAAGCACGCTTGCGCATGGCGTGCCGCCCTGTTCCGTTATCCAGCAGCTCGCTCGCTTTTGCCGCAATTGCTTCGGGATCATCAAACGGCACTAGCGAACCGCGCTCGTCAGCAAGCAATTCCATCGCGTGCAAGTAAGGAGTCGAGATGATCGCTTTGCCGGCGCTGAGCGCGTACGCCAGCGTCCCTGATACCACTTGTCCTTTGTGTTTGTAGGGAGTGATATAAATGTCTGCGGAGCCGATTAACTCGACCAATTCCTTCGGGCTGACGAAGCGATTCCAGAAGATTACGTTATCCTGAACGCCGAGTTCGCGCGCCAGGTCCTGCAAGTACGTCCTGTATTTCTCGCCTTCGCGCCGCAGAATATGCGGATGCGTGACGCCGGAAATCATGTACACAACATTGCCGTGTCGCGAAAGAATGCTTGGCAAAGCCTTGATGACGTTTTCGATCCCCTTGTTCGGTGAGAGCAGGCCAAACGTCAGCAATACATCCTTCCCTTCCGTGCCAAAGCTATCCTTGTAAAAATTTGGATCGGTGAAAGGCAAATCGGGGATGCCGTGCGGAATCAAATCGATCTTGGCCATCGGAACGCGAAAAACTTCATGCAAAATCTCCGCCGATTGACGGCTCATAACGATGAGCCGGTCCGACAAAGATGCGATTTCCTCCATCACTGAGCGCTGGTCCGCGTTCGGCTCGCGCAGCACCGTATGCAACGTCGTGACCACAGGCATCTGAAGCCGACGCAGCAGTTCCAGAATGTGAGAGCCGGCTGGCCCGCCGAAAATTCCGTATTCGTGTTGCAGGCAAACCAAATCAATGTTGCTGAAATTCAAAAAATCCGCGGCCTGGCGGTACGACGCCAGATCGTCTTGCGAAAGCTCGAATCGGATCCGCCGGGGGTACTTGTAACCTTCTTCGACATCGTTAACAGGAATGACTAACAGATTCGTCTCGTTGTATTCCGCGCAAATTGCGTCACAAAGGTCCGTCGTGAAGGTCGCGATTCCACATTTCCGCGGAAGATAATTCCCGATGATCGCGACGCGCTTCGGCAGCATTGGCCGCGGATGACTTGGCCATGAAATAGCAGCCTTATCGGGCGCGACAAGGTAGTCCAAGCCAACATTGTTACGGGAAATTTTGAGGTCCATCTCCAGCTGATTACTTGAATCACCGGCGGCTACTTCATCCGCGACTGCGCTCGGCACATTCTTTTGCACATCGCCCGGCACTTCGTTAAATGTCGGGCTATGTGTTTGAGAGGCATTCTTTGACGACGACATTCGGAGCCTGGCGTTCCTTTCTTCTCGTCTTCGTAACCGGCCAATCCAATTCCCCAAGGACAAGACGTATCACGCTGATTTAGCGATACATAGCAGCACAGCGAACAACCAAAAAAGGCGACCGAAAAGTACTTAGTAACCCTCTCCCATACCACCGCCGTGGCCCGCACCCGCGCCGACCAACTCTCCTTCTTCCTTTCTGTCGGCTATCAGCACTTCCGTAGTCAGCATCAACGAAACGATCGACGCGGCATTCTGAAGCGCAAGCCGCGTAACTTTGGCCGGGTCAATGATTCCCGCTTTTATCATGTCCCCGAACTCCCCCGTTTCCGCGTTAAAACCGAAGTTCTCTTCCTTCGATTCGCGCACCCGGCCAACAACCAACGCGCCTTCGTGACCGGCGTTCAAGGCAATCTGACGAAGGGGTTCTTCGAGGGCTCGCTTGACGATATTGACGCCGATGGCTTCATCGTCGTGGAGCTTCAGCTTTTCGAGAACTGGCACGCAGCGCAAAAGGGCCGTGCCGCCGCCCGCTACGATGCCTTCCTCAACCGCCGCGCGCGTGGCGTGCATGGCGTCTTCGACGCGAGCCTTTTTCTCCTTCAACTCGGTCTCCGTTGCCGCGCCCACTTTGATGATTGCTACGCCGCCGACCAGTTTCGCCAAACGCTCCTGCAGCTTTTCTTTGTCGTAGTCTGACGTAGTTTCTTCGATCTGTGCCCGGAGCTGCTTAATTCGACCTTCGACTTCTGTCGGCTTGCCGGCGCCCGCGATGATCGTCGTGTTGTCCTTGGTGATGGTGACCTTTTTGGCGCTGCCAAGCTCTTCGAGGGTCACGTTTTCGAGCTTAATGCCGAGGTCCTCCGTGATGGCCTTGCCACCGGTGAGAACGGCGATGTCCTCGAGCATGGCCTTGCGGCGATCGCCGAATCCCGGAGCCTTCACCGCCGCGCAGTGCAGCGTGCCGCGAATCTTATTTACCACCAGCGTTGCCAGAGCTTCGCCCTCAAGATCTTCGGAAATGATCAGAAGTGGCTTGTTGATCTTGGCCGTCTGCTCGAGCAACGGCAGCAGATCCTTCAACGAGCTGATCTTCTTTTCGTGAATCAGTATCCGGACATCTTCAAGCACGCACTCCATGCGTTCCGGATCCGTGGCGAAATATGGTGATAGGTAGCCGCGGTCGAATTGCATGCCCTCGACGACCTCCAGAGTTGTTTCCATGGTTTTGGATTCTTCGACGGTGATGACGCCATCTTTACCGACTTTTTTCATAGCTTCGGCGATGATGTTGCCGACTTGCTTGTCGGTATTGGCGCTGATGGTGCCTACCTGCGCGATCATGTCGCCCTTGACGTCGCGGGAAAGCCTCTTGATTTCCTGCACGGCGGCTTCTACGGCCTTCTCGATGCCGCGCTTGAGCGCCATCGGGCTTGCGCCCGCAGCCACGGTGCGCACACCTTCGCGGAAAATAGCCTGCGCGAGCACGGTCGCGGTAGTAGTGCCGTCGCCCGCGACGTCGGAAGTCTTTGAAGCGACCTCCTTCACCATCTGCGCGCCGAGATTCTCGAGCGGGTCTTTCAGATCGATTTCCTTCGCCACAGTCACGCCATCCTTGGTGATGACGGGCGAGCCGAACTTCTTATCAATTACCACGTTGCGCCCCTTCGGGCCGAGCGTGATCTTCACAGCGTCAGCAAGAATGTTGATGCCGCGCAAAATCGCCTGACGTGAATCCGCACCAGTTACAATTTGTTTTGCCATTAACGCTCACCCTCCCCGGGTGATTCAACTCTTTTCCCCGCCCGAAATCTTCGGGCCGGGTGAAATCTACTTTTTGCCGGACGCGGCTTTTGCGATTCCGCTGACTTTCGCCAGGATTTCCTCTTCGCGGAGGATCAAATATTCCTGTCCGTCCACGTCAATATCGTTGCCTGTATATTTTCCGAATAGAATCCGGTCGCCGACCTTTACATCGAGAGGAATACGACGGCCTTTCTCGATCTTGCCTGCACCGACGGCGATCACTTCGCCTTCGTGGGGCTTCTCTTTCGCGGTGTCGGGAATGATGATTCCGCCTCGCGCGGTTTCTTTCTCTGCAAGCCGGCGTACGAGTACGCGGTCATGGAGAGGGGTGATATTTGGAGCCATATTTTTTACCTCCGTTAAATTTGTTTCATGATTCCAAGATCTCTCGGGCTCCGGCAGAATTAGCCGAAATCGCCGTAAGATCTAAATCAAAACAGCCGGCAAAATGCCGGCGCTACGATGGCCTGGGCACTGCTTCGAGAGGCAATTCGTTTCCATTCGCGGGCTGGGGAGACGAGTCGGACATTTCTGGCATTTTTCTTTTATCCGCGTTTGGGTCAGCCTCGTTGCGGAGAAGGTAGGTGCTTTTCTTTACATGACGCGATCGGGCTTGGACGGTACTGTAAAACAGACCCAGAAAACGTTTCGATGCAATTCGCACGATCTCCAGAGAGTTGAAATTCTTCGATTTCGCGCCCTCCAGGATTTTGCGGATTGCTTTTCGCTCAGTGCCTTCTTCATCGAAGCCGAAAGTGGTAGCGCTGATTTCACTCGAAAGGCAAAAGAACGTCCAGCCCGCGTGGAGAATTGCGCGGCTCAGTCCATACCCGTCGGGGTACTTAATCAGCGTCCAGCCGGCCGAAAATCGCTCCGTTTCAACTTTGATATTTTCCGGCAGTGCTGTGCCTTCCTTGATAAAGACCGTTCCCGAAGATATTGTTTTTCGCATTTATTCTCTTAGCGCCATTCATCAGATCGGCCGGAGTCTCGCGATTCCGGGGCTAGCTCTGGGATACCGCGCGGTGTGGGAGTTCGTCGAATCAGGACTCATCGAACCCCCACGCCGCACAAAACGCAGACACATTCATTCAACTGATTACTTAGTTGCTCGCTGCATGCCTCGCCGAATCATTCCGCGGCGAATGCTTCTCTAGAACGGAAACTAGAAGGCGGCCCGACTTCGGAAGAACAATCTTTCCGCCCATTACGATTTCTCTTGCTGTGACTGGCGCGCCGTAGACATCCGCACTGGCATCATTGTCGGGACGAAGTGACGCGCCCTCGAGTGAAATGCCCGCAAATAGTCCGCGCGAACGCGAGTAGCTAAGAACTTCCGCGCGCATATAGGCATCTGTGTCCGCGGAAGCATCACGCCCGACTGGTCCTGCCGCGACGGAAGCATCGCCGCCGAGCTTCACCTTGCTGCTCAGAATCGAAGATGCGCCGCGATCGTTCATGACGAGTAACACGAGATCCGTGGCTTCTCCGCCAATCTGGAATCCGACACTGCCGCCTTCCAGCGCATACATCGCAGGAGAACCCCATGATCCTCTAAAGTCCTTGCCGGTGCGGCAAACCATCGCGCCGCGGCCGTAGCTTCCGCCTACAACGAACGCCGCCTTGAGAACCGACGGGAAAACGATGATGCATTCAGCCTTGTCCAGCAGAGGCTGTGGAATGTTGTCGGGCACATTTACGATCTCCTGCATTACAACGCCGCAATTTTCCAAGCGTTCCAGTTCCTTGTTCGCCGCATAAAGCGCGACGGCAAAAAACAGCAAGCTAAAACTGACTGCGATCTTGCGTAACATTCGCTGACCTCCCAGATCAGAAGTGCTGATGCGGACGTTAGACCATTCCGCAAACTTTGTTGTGGCGGTTCGATCCTCGCCAACCAATCCTCAAATCGATCCGGCTGCTAAGCCGATCGCTTCCCACCTGACACAAGCAGGACTACCCCTGCGACGAACGCCACGCCGCCGAGTATCGGCGGAATCGGAATGTGTTCCTGCGTATCCTTCGTGGCGTGAATCGGTCCGACATCAAGGACGCGTTCTCGATGGGTGTAAGTAAATCCCTGATACGCAAGCGCCAAAGCGCCGAAAACGATGAGAAGAATTCCAGCTATTGATATTGGTTTCATTTTTCGTTATCTCGCGTCTTTTTCGTTATCTCGGGTCTAAGAACAGCTTTTTCGCGCCTGTATGATCCCAAGTGATCCCGATGAGAACCGTCGCGTTTGCCGAAAACAAACGGAGTGGCCCCGCATCCTTTCGGACCTCCAACTATTCGCGCGTGCAGGATTTCAATCGAGAGGATCAGGCTGGCGCACTTGCAATGTGCTGTGAAGCAGCTCTGCTGTTTCCCCGCACAGGACGATAATAGACGGGTTAGCTGCGATTAACTGTCCACTTCGGCACACATTTTAGCATTGGAACTAATTTGGTTTTCGAAGCTCGCTGACAATTCGTTTTGCTTCTTTCATTCTTTCTTTGTAGTACGTGGGATCTATCAGAGTTTGTTTGTTCGCTACTTTCAGTTGTTCTTTGACGCCTTCTTTGGACAGAAACAGGGCCAAGGCCTTGTAGGTCTTGATCTCTTTTTCGAGGAACTGGACTGCTTGTCGTTTGGATTCGTCCATTTCTCACCTCGGGACTGCTTGCTTCAAACTGCTCGCCCGTCGGACTTGCCGTTCGGACTTGCCATTGATGAAAGTTGACAACTGGGCGACCCGACTTAACTTGTCGAGCCGCCCCTGAGATTGGCGCGTGAAACGATTTACATTACGACGCTAATTGAGACGCGAGCGCCTGGATAATATGGATTGTAAAGGTAGTATCCACCGTCGACGTAATCCACGTAAACGTTGTCGGTGTAATACCATTCCTCGGGCCACGGATTCACAAATCCGAACCAAAATCCGCCGTATTGGAAGCGCGAGTATCCGTCCACCATCACTGGTTCGCGAATGACGAACACGTGACTTTCGCCGAAGTTGGCGCGGAAGCGATCGTCAGGTATGCGGCCGCTGCCCCTCACGCTGAGCCTCAATGCCGGGACTGCATGCTGGCGCTGTACTTCAGCCGCGGTTCGCTGAGGGTGTTGCTGCCCTGCGGGCCTGGAAGCCGCTTCCTGCTTTGCTGGCTTGGCCGCAGGCTGTTTTTCAGTCTTAGCCTGTGCAGGCTGTTTTTCAGGCGTGGCCTGTTTCTCTCGCTGCGCCGGCTTGGCTTGTGCTGCCTGCTTTTCCGGCTTCGCCTGTTCTTCATGCTGCGCTGGCTTGGCTTTTTCTTCCTGTTGCGCTGGCTTGGCCGGTTCTTCGTGCTGAGCCGGCTTGGCTTCAGGTTCGTGGTGCTCGTCCTGTGCGAACGTCGGAAGAGCCGTTCCCAGAAGCAAGAAAAGTGCGCTTGTGCTGATCACTCCGAGTGCTCTCATGAATATTGCCTCCATGGCTGTGAATTGATGCGCCAGCCGTTTGTGGCGACTGGCGCAGTGAAACTTCTAGAGTGCGTTCACTCAAGCCCCGACGCGTATTCGGGACAAAGAATGAAGAAATCCAAAAATGTTTAAAAGCCACAGGACTACGGCAATCACTACGACCCCATTCAGGATTGACTTTATCGTTCCCTGCATAGGAATGAAGCGATTGACAAGCCAGAGCAGTACGCCCACCACGATCAAAACCATCACGATGTTGAGCAAAGGCATTGTCTGTCTAACTCCTCTTTTCGCAGGTTGAATCTCGACTTATCCCAAGATCCTGCGTTTTTCCTGTGAGAGTTGCCCGAATTTTGGCGGCCGAATGAAGCGGAACTTTTAGTTCTGTCTTGTACGGTGTGAAGGTCGCGTTTGCGTCGGGCTATTTGCCCTCTTGCACAGAAGCACATGCTATGACGGTAGGAGGTGAATAGCTGTGCTGAAACGGACATAACTGCAATTTCATTTTTACTTGCCCAAAGAGAAGTCTCGGGCGTATTCACTCTCGGGTGTGCTGAACAGCACAGCCCGGGCGGCTGAATGCTCCCATGATGCAGGAATGCTAATGGGCGCAGTTATATCCCCAATCGGAGTCTCATTTGTTCTCGCGTACGTCATTCTGCGTACGCGCGACAAAATGCCTTCTTGGGCAGCGGTGCCGTCGCGGAATCCGACATTGATGACCTGCCAGACTGCCGAGCTTGCGAGGCCGAAAGCGACCGGGTAATCTTGCTTCCCTAAACCTTTGGCCGCGAAATCTGCTTCGACGGATTACTCCTCTACACAGAACGCCCACAATTTTCTTCCAGTCTCCTGGATTCACTTGACCGCCGCTCTATTAATTGGGTTGGCGTTGCGCCTGTTTTTCATCTTCAAATTTGCACCTTATTCGGGCGACACGAAGTTTTACGAAGATTTGGCGCAGAACTGGCTGTATCACGGCGTGTACGGGCTGTTCGTTCGCGGGCAATTGATTCCAGTGAATATGCGGATGCCCGGGTATCCGGCGTTTCTCGCCGCGATTTACGCCCTGTTTGGGCGATCCGATAAATCCGTGATGATCGTGCAGGCCGTCATTGATTTGGCGACGTGCGTACTCGCGGCTGGGATCGCGGCTCGCCTCGCGCCTGCCTCGAGACGAACTCTTGCAGCGACTGTTGCGCTTTGGATGGCGGCTCTCTGCCCGTTCACTGCAAATTACAGCGCGATCGTTCTGACTGAAGTTCTCGCTACGTTCCTGACCACGCTGGCACTGCTCTACTTCGTCCGTCTGCTCGACGATCCTTCTATTGACGTTCCTGTGCAGTCACTCGACAGGGCCGCGCTGCTTTATCGGACTCGGTTGTGGCTCGTTGGTGGATTGATCATTGGAATTGGCACTCTCGTGCGGCCTGAAGCGCCGCTGCTTTTGGTGGCGGCTGCGTTTGCATTGATTGCTCGATGGTGGCGCCGCGCAGATTGGTCGAAGTTAGCGCTGGCGATTTCTTGGATGCTGGTGGGGCTGCTATTTGCGTTGGCGCCGTGGGCCGCGCGGAATGCGATCACGCTCGGACGAATCGAATTTCTCGCGCCGCGCTATGCGGAAACCAAAGGCGATTACATTCCGCTCGGTTTCTACGAATGGACGCGAACGTGGATGGTCCAGTTTGGCGAGGCGTATTTGGTAACTTGGAAGCTCGAGAAAGCACCGATCCGCATCGAGACGCTGCCAGCCTCGGCTTTCGATTCTGCCGCGGAACGCGCCCGCGTCGAATCGCTCTTGAACCGCTACAACAGCGACTTGAACATGTCGCCCGTACTCGATCACGAATTTGCATTGCTGGCGCGAGAGCGCACCGCACGCCATCCCTTGCGGACGTATTTCTTAATTCCTCTGTATCGAGCCTGGATGATTTGGTTTACGCCGCGGATTGAATTGCTTCCCTATTCGGGGAAACTTTCACCGCCTGGAGAAAGATGGCGAGGCAATCCGGCCGATTTCGACGTGACGCTCGGTTACCTAATTTTGAACTGTGTTTATCTGGCGCTCGCGATAGTAGGTGCGTGGCGTTGCCGCAAAAATCCGGCGATGGTGTTGCTGATTGCCTTCATTGCGGTGCGCACCGCGCTTTTGACGCAACTGCAGACCGTCGAGCCACGCTACGTAATGGTGTGCTACCCGGTAATTTTGGCGCTAGGAGCTCTCGCGCTGACGGTGCGTGCGCGGGAAATAGACTCTGTGTGAGAGTACGTTGTCATCCCGAACAAAGTGAGGGATCTGCAGTTCGTACGAAAGCCAGGGCTCTACGTTTCCATAAGGCGAACTCGCACCGCCAGCACTTGTAGCGCCGGGCCTCAGCCCGGCATCTTCGCTTTCACGCAATTACCATCGGCGAGATTTGATTTACTTCTCCGTTGCAGTCGCTTCTTGCTCGTCCTCAGCCTTTTGCCAACTCGCGTTCGGGTTATATTCCCTCATGCCCTTGGCTTCGATTTCGGTCTTCTTGCCCAGATCCTTCTGGTACACAATTCCATCCGCGTCGACTATGAATGTCATCACGCCGGACGATCTGTATTCCGCGGGATACGCGACGAATGCGAATCCGTCCGTCATTTTGCCGTTGACGATGTAACTCTTCGCCCCGCCCGGCGCATTCTTTCCCTGCGCAGTCACGATGTGAAAGTAATAACCGCGATAGGGAGTCGGAGGACCGTTTTGACCTTTCACGTAGCCTTCCGCAACGGCTGACGCGACTAGCGGGCCGATCGGACTGGGCGAGCCGCCGTCAGCTACTTTCCAATAAAGGCCATCGTGCTGGCCGTCGTCGCTGAAAATCTTCTGCGCGTACTCGTTATGCTGCGTGGAGTAGTATTCCTTTTCCGCCGCTACCAGTTCCTCGCAAACGCGAATCGCCGACATTTCATTTTTCCCCACGCGACGGTACAGAACTTCTTTCTTGCCCGCCTCGGTGTCGAAATACCAGTTATTGCCTTTGTTCGCGATGGGGATGGGCGTGGGCCAATTTTCGGCGCCAATGTAGAGCGTGGTGGTGCCGTCCGGCTCTCTTACCAGCCGGTGCATCTCCTGGTATTTCGCGGCGAAATTAGCCCGATTTTGGGCATCTTCGGTGTCATCGCCAGACGAGACGATTTGCTTTCCCTCTGGGCCAAGAATATCGAGCATTCCTTTTTCGTCGTTATTCTGCGCGGCTGTAACCAGCGCTTGGCTGGCGGCTTCCGCCGATGGGAATGTTTTCTGCCCGCGTTGTTGGGCCAAAGATCTGGCGGGAAACGTCGCAGCCAGCGTCAGAAGGATCGCGAGCCCGGTTAATTTAGCGATCTTTTCGCAATGAAACATGTCGCCGCAGTAAAATTTGTCGAAGTTCACTTTCACACATCTCATATTCGTCTCCAATTCAAGTTCTAAGCCTCAAGCTAGGGCCGACCCGACAGTTTGTCCTCCCGAATGAGGTGAGGGATTGCGGTTGCCCGCGCGCCAACAAGCACCGTTCCAATTAGTGATGCCCGCCGCCGCCGTGCCCGCCGCCGCCACCCGCATGTCCTCCACCAAAGCTGGCGCTTCCACGCGACGAAAAGCTGCGCGTCTGTCCGCCGTGATCGTAGCCGCTGAAAGCACCAGAGCGGACGCCTGCTTGGCCGCGAGGCGCAGCATATCCTCGCGCCGCGCGAGCATCACCGCCGAACGGCCGCGCCGCCGCGCCGGGCCGGTTGTAAACTCCCCCGCGCGCGCCAATATTTCCAGGTCGCGCACCTGGGCCGCCACGAACGCCTGCCCGATAGAAATTGCCTCGATTGTAGAAAGTCGGGCTCCGGGAGAAATATCTGGCGTGGTTATACAAGGGATATCCGCCCCGCCAATCAAATCCCCAGTGGCCCCATCCCCATCCGAAGCCGCCAAAGAATCCGATTCCAAATCCGACCCCGAATGAAAGGTACGGGCCGCCGAACCAGATTCCGGGGTACGGATACCATCCTGGCCACGGGCCTACGGGATATCCGTACACGAGCCATGGATCATATGCGGGGACATAAACGACGTCGGGATTCGCAGGTTGAATCTCAATTGCCGAGCCGTTCGTCTGAACGGTTTGTTGCGGCGTGGTCTTCAAATTCCCGGCTTGTTCCGCTTTCCCGCGCATGAACTGTATGGCGTTCATTACGTCCTGTTGCTGGTTGTAATAGGCGTCGCCCAGCGATGACGTCCAGGAAAGATTTTTGTCCATGTTTCCGAGAACCGACGGGAATGCGGTCAGCGCCTTGACGCTCGGATCCCAGTTTTGCTGGTCCACTGCTTGTGCCAAAGCGTCACCCTTCAAATCAGGATGCGCCTGCACCCATCTGTCGGCCTCCACGACCTGTTCGGGAAAAGTCGAGGCAGCCAAAATCTGCGCCACCAGCGAATCCGGATAGAGCGCAATCGGCGCCACTAGCTGCTGCAACTGCTCTGGCGTTTGTTGCGCATAGGGAGGCGCTTGCGCGGCCGGAGCTGCGTTCTGATCAGGCGCCTGAGGAGCATCTTGAGCGGCCACAAGAGTCTGAGGCCATCCCGCAAATATGAGAGCCAACGACAACACCAAAACCAACATTTGCTCGATCGATATAGACCGCGGATTCCCCCGCTTCGGGGCACTCGGGTGATTTATGAAAGTGTTCATTTTTGAACCTCGTCTAAACTTCCTGCGCTAGCATGGTCGTAACTTTACTCTTAAAATTAGACCGTTACAGCCGGCACAAAGTTTCAAAACAAATATATTAGCTACGGCCCTCACGATGCCTCTTGCCTTTTCGTGTGCTCCATCCTTGCGCAGCAAGTGTGGGTCTACGTCAGCACCAGCGTCACTCCGAATTTCTGCGGTTCTTTGCGCGCCCACCTCACTTCAGTTTTTACGCCGTCGCACACGCTCTACAGCCGTATCAAAGCCTTGCCTCGCAGGCCCCCGTCGCGAAGCTTTTGCAGCAACTGTGCCGTGCCGTCGAGCTCAACCGTATCGCGAACGCGCGCAGTGATCTTCCCCTCCAATAGCATGCGCGCGACATCGTTCAGCCCTTGCGGCGACGACAACGGATTGGTATTCCCCACCAGGTTGTGCGCCTTGATCTTCCGCTCAGCGAACCACGCTTCGTCCGCGGCGTAGATCGTAGACACCAGGCTGCCCCCAACTTTGAGAAACTCCACGTCACGCCCGATCGCATCTCGCCCGTTCACCAGATCAAGAACTGCATCCACACCCTGCGGATGAGCCGCGTGCAATGCGCTAACAGCGTCGCCTTTTTTAGTGTCGTACACTTCATCGGCGCCCAGGCTCCGCGCTTCATCGGCATCGCCCCGCACCGTCGCGAGCACATGAGCGCCTCGCGAGCGCGCCATCTGCACCGCATATCCGCCGACTCCGCCAGTCGCACCCATCACAACCACGCTCTGCCCCGAAGTGACCTCCAGCAGATCGAGCGCTCTGAGCGCCGTGATCCCCGCAATGGGCAAGGCCGCCGCCTGTTCATCGCTTACGCCTTCAGGAATGTGCGCCAGCGGTTCGGTCGGCACTCCCGGTTTCACCGCGGTGTATTCCGCGTATGCGCCGTGCGTCCGCGCCATGCCGAATATGCGGTCGCCCGCGCGGAAATCAGTCTCGCCCGGAGGCACGCGCTCAACGATGCCCGCAAAGTCCGCCCCCAGCACGAACGGAAATGTCGATTTCGCAGCCAGTCTCTCGACGAGCTTGTAATCAATCGGATTCACCCCCGCATATTTCACACGTATGAGGAAACCGCCGTCGGCGCTTGGAATTGGCAGATCGAGTATCGCGGGAGATTCCCCAAACTTTCGCACTGCAAATGCGCGCATATTTCCACCTCGCCGGAAATTTCAGATTTACTTTCAGTGCCAGCTATTGGAGTCATTAAATTCGTCCACGGTTTCTTCTCTCATCCAAAGATTGCCCACTCGACTAAAAACCGCATTTTAAGCGAGCTGCCGCAGTCTAATGGAAGGGCTTGCAGGCCGCCCAGAGCTATGCCAACATGCGGGCATGGGAAACAAAAACGTAGGCAAACGCGAAAAGAAGAAACCAAAGCAGGAGAAACCAAAAACGATAGCGGCCAACCCAACGGTCGCTCGCATAACCCCTCAACCCACGACGAACCGCTAGATTTTCATAATCACATGCCAAACGATTCGCACCAACGCGCCGCCGAATTCCACGAGCTCGCCGCCCACGCGCATCGCGTTGCCGCCACGCACCACAGCAAAGGCGATCATCAGACCGGCCACGAGTTTTCCCGGCAAGCCTTGGAACATTCCAACAAGGCTTATCAGTTGGCGCAGGAAGCATTCCGACAATCGCAACAGTCGACCGCCAAGAAAGAATAGATTCTGCGCAGCTCGGAGCGCGCTGAATTGAGTCTGAGCCGGCGCGAACTCAGCGATTCACAATCCATTTTAGTGCTGCTCAAGAAATTGTGTTCTGTTTGGCACAGACCACTCAAATGTCCTTCTGCTATTACTTCTCGTGAGCGTCTCAGCCCCTTTCTGGCTTGCAGCTACAGCCATTTCGATTCGCGAATCTAGACAAGGAGAAATTCGTCATGAAGTCGCACCCGCATCGATTCGTGTCTCTATCCGTAGCCGCCCTTACCATACTCGCGGGCTTGGCGATACTTGCGCCGCCGGCTATCGCGCAGTCTGACGCCGATGCAAAGCCTGCGTTCACCGGCGCGGTTTTGCCTTCGACCAATTCGACCAGCACGATTTCTCCACAGCTCGAGCTGACCTACACGCGCCCTTCGGAAAAGACCAAGCTGAAGAATTATTTCTTCGATGGCTTCGGCCCTTACGCAATCGTCAGCGCGGGAATCCTCGGCGGAATTGATCAGGCCGACAAGACGCCACCAGAGTGGGGACAAGGCACCGGAGCGTATGGCGAGCGTGTCGGATCGGATTTCGGCATCGGGCTGGCAACGACGACGACGCGCTACGCCTTAGCGGAAGTATTCCGCGAAGACACACTGTATTACCGCTGCGACTGTAAAGGAATATTTCCGCGATTGGGTCACGCGGCAATTTCGACGGTTACCGCACGGCGTGGCGAAGACGGGCATCTCTGGCTCTCGTTCCCCGCGCTAATCGCGCCCTATGCTGGCTCGATGACCGCAGTTTACGGCTGGTACCCAAATCGCTACAGCGCAAAAGACGGTTTGCGCATGGGCAGCTACACGTTGTTGGAATTTGTCGGAGTAAATATCGCGCGTGAATTCATCGGCGGCTCGCATTCGATTTTCGGCCGCATGGATCACACCACCGCCACCGAAACAGACGCCACCGCCCAATCGCGACCGTGATCAAATCCTCTCGCCAATGTAGTGAAAGGTCCTGCTCGTGGCGCAATGTCCTGGATGCCTTTTGGTGGCCGCCCTCTGCTTCAGCAGAGGGAGCTGGACTTCAGTCCAGCGAAAGATTCTCTGACTCAAACTCGGCTTCAGCCGCGGAATTCGTGCTTTCTCTCTTGTAACGCCGGCCTCTCGCCGGCTCTTCGCCTTTACTCCAGACGCGCTTCCCAATCCCATCAGAGCCCGGAGGCTCCCGCCTCCGGGAACTCCTCGACCCCAACCTATTCGCGCCTTGATCGCTCCCCGGAGATCCGCATTCCGCAATAAGCCCGCTCAATTATCCGTAAACGTCTGCCCCCGCGGCTGCCCCTTCGCCAGCGGGGGCGGAGCGTCGGGCTCACTGAAATCTTTCGTCCATCTCCAATTCCGAATCTCCGGCATATCTTCAAAATGTTGCCGGATGTAAGTGTGGTGCTCGAACAATTTCCGGTTGAACATATCAATCGCATCCGAAGCCTGCGAACGCAACCGCGGCACATGCTTCAGCGCGTCAACCGCAAGATGGAAGCGGCTCATCTTGTTGAGCACCACCATATCGAACGGAGTCGTCGTCGTACCCTCGTCGTTGAATCCCCGCACGTGAAATCGCGCTTCGTTCGAACGTCCGTGCACCATGCTGTGAATCAGCCAGCGATAGCCATGGAATGCAAACACCACATCCACATTCCGCGTGAACAGCGCATCGAACGAAATATTATCCATGCCGTGCGGA
Organism: Candidatus Acidiferrales bacterium; assembly: GCA_036513895.1. Taxonomy (GTDB): domain Bacteria; phylum Acidobacteriota; class Terriglobia; order Acidiferrales; family UBA7541; genus Palsa-147. The sequence continues at coordinate 114,494 of DATBYF010000137.1, forward strand.
TGGTCGTCCGGGCTCATCAGCGAGTTCAGATCCACCACATTCACGACTCGCACTTTGATTCCGGGCACATGCTTCTGTAGCAGCCAAGAAGTCGCGCAGGCTTCCATGGTTGGCACGTCTCCGGCGCACGCGAGGACGATGTCCGGCTCCGTTCCTCCATCATTCGTGGCAAATTTCCAGATGGATGCTCCCTGCGAGCAGTGCGTCAGCGCTTCGTCAAACGTGAGCCATTGCAACTGCGGTTGTTTTCCGCATGTCACCACGTTGACGTAGTTGCGGCTGCGCAGGCAGTGATCCATCACATTCAACAAACAGTTTGCATCCGGCGGATAGTAGATCCGAGCCACCTCGCTGCGCCGTTGCAGCGCGTTGTCCACAAACCCCGGCGCCTGGTGGCTGAAACCATTGTGATCGTTGCGCCAGGCGTGGCTGGTGAGAAACACATTCAGCGAGCCGATCGGCCTGCGCCACGGAAATTCGAGACACTGCTCCATCCACTTCGCGTGCTGCGTCACCATCGAATCCACGACCTGCGCGAACGCTTCGTAAGATGACCACACGCCATGTCTGCCGGTTAGGAGATATCCTTCGAGCCAGCCTTCACAGAGATGTTCGCTGAGCACTTCCATCACCCGGCCGTCGGGCGCTAAGTGGTCATCAATGGATACGATAGGCTCCATCGTGCAACGGTCGGTCGCGTCAAACACCGAATTCAGCCGATTCGAATTCGTTTCATCCGGGCAGAATAAGCGGAAATTTTCCGGATTTTGTTTGATGACGTCACGAAAATACTCACCGAGTTTGCGCGGAGCTTCCGCTACTACCTCGCCGGGCCCGGGAATACCCAATGCGTATTGAGCGAAGTCGGGCAGATCGAGCGCTTTCAGCAACCGGCCGCCGTTGACGTGCGGATTTGCGCCCATGCGCTGCTCTCCGTCGGGCGCCAGTGCGGCCAGCTCAGGGATTAGCGTTCCGTCTTTGTCAAACAACTCCTCCGGAGAATACTCACGCATCCACGCCTCGAGTAATTTTAGGTGTTCCGGATTTTCGAGAACGGTGGAAAGCGGTACTTGATGGGCGCGAAAAGTGCCTTCGATCGGCAGACCATCCACTTCGTTCGGGCATGTCCAGCCCTTCGGCGTGCGCAGGATAATCATTGGCCACGGTTGGCGGAGCTGATCGCCATTTTTTTGCGCTTTGTCTGATCGAAATTGTTTTTGAATGTCTCGTATGCCTGCGTAGGCACGATCGAGCGCGCCCGCCAAGAGTTGGTGCACGATTTCAGGATCGTCGCCCTCGACAAATTCCGGCGCATAGCCCATGCCCTTGTAGAGCTCGATCAGTTCTTCGTCGCTGGTGCGCGCCATCACGGTAGGCCCTGAAATTTTGTAACCATTCAAATGCAGAATCGGCAGCACGGCTCCGTCGCGCGCGGGATTCAGAAACTTGATTCCCTTCCAGCTTCCTTCCAGCGGACAGGTTTCCGCCTCGCCATCCCCGATCACGCAAGCCACGATTAAATCAGGATTGTCGAACGCCGCTCCAAAAGCATGCACAAGTGAATAGCCAAGTTCGCCTCCCTCATGCATGGAGTTCGGCGTGTGCGGTCCGCAGTGACTCGGAATGCCTCCGGGCGTTGAAAAAGATCGGAATAGCAGCCGCATGCCGTGGATGTCCTGAGTGATTTCAGGATGCACATCGGTATAAGTTCCTTCAAGGTAAGCGCACGCGTTCAGCGTTGGACCACCGTGCCCCGGTCCCGATATGTAAATGATGTCTGCGTTTGTTTCCCGGATCAGCCGGTTCAAATGGACATAGATGAAATTCTGCCCGGCGGATGTTCCCCAGTGCCCCAGCAAACGCGGCTTGATGTGCTCTTTTTTGAGCGGCTCGCGCAGCAGCGGATTATCTTGCAGATAGATTTGCCCGACGACGAGATAATTGGCCGCCGACCAGTAGCGCTGCATTTTGCCCAATAACTCAGCCGAAAGCGGCCCCTTAGCCTTCTCGGCCGCAGCGGCCGCAGCGTCCGTTGACCCAGCAGCCCGCTCTTGCCCCCGCTGCGATTTCTTGCTGACCTCGACCACAGTCGATAAACTAGCGTCAAATTCCAGCATGCCATCTCCTGCTTTCATAAGATGTGCGGCCAGGTGGCAGCCCCCGCATTTATGCGGGGGAGGAGCGCTTTAGCGCTCCGAAAAAATCCGCGCCCCGATCTCCGGCTTCAGCCGCGGAAGAGTTCTGCCACGCCGATTCGCAGCTGATTGTATAAGTTTCCTCGCGAAATCTGCCCAAGAATAAACCGCCGACATTAAGGGTCGATGAAAATATCGTCATAGCTCGCATTTTTTTTCAGAGCCGGGAGGCTCCCGCCTCCCGAAACCCAGCGCAACGATGACCACACCCATCAAATCAAAGCCGCCACATGCCGCACAATCATCAAATCTTCATTCGTTTTAATCACCCGCACTTTTA